>CAZSAJ010000100.1:0-2000 GCA_964604835.1 uncultured Acetatifactor sp. | reverse complement strand
AATTGCGGCGTCTCTCAAGGTAGTTTAGAAAAATTGGTACGTAAATTGGTACGTAGCCAAAACCATGAAAGGCGAAAACCCTGTAAAATAAAGAAAAAACTAAAGGAGATTAAGATAAAATGAAACTAGGAATCGTCGGACTCCCCAACGTGGGAAAAAGCACATTATTCAATTCGCTGACCAAGGCGGGTGCGGAATCCGCCAACTATCCGTTCTGTACCATCGATCCCAATGTGGGGGTGGTGGCGGTGCCGGACGAGAGACTAAAGCTTTTGGGAGACATGTATCACTCCAAGAAAGTGACGCCTGCGGTGATAGAGTTTGTGGATATTGCCGGTCTGGTGAAGGGAGCCTCCAAGGGGGAGGGACTGGGCAATCAGTTTCTCTCTAACATCCGTGAGGTGGATGCCATCGTGCATGTGGTGCGCTGCTTTGAGGACGCCAATGTGGTGCATGTGGACGGCAGCGTCAATCCTCTGCGGGACATCGAGACCATCAATCTGGAGTTGATTTTCTCGGATTTGGAGATCTTGGAGAGAAGAATCTCCAAGGTGGCGAAGGCGGCCCGCATGGACAAGACATTAGCCAAGGAAGAGGCTTTGCTCGCACGGATCAAAGAGCATCTGGAGAGCGGCAAAATGGCAAAGAGCATGGAGTTAGAGGACGAGGATGAGATAGAGTTGATGAGGTCCTACAATCTGTTGACGGGAAAGCCCGTGATCTATGCCGCAAACGTGGCGGAGGAAGATCTGGCGGATGACGGCGCGGGCAACGCCATGGTGGCGGCCGTGCGCGAATTTGCCGCGGGGGAGCAGAGCGAGGTGTTTGTCATCTGCGCGCAGATCGAACAGGAGATCGCGGAGCTGGACGATGACGAGAAGGCCATGTTCTTGGAAGATCTGGGAATTGCCCAGTCCGGTCTGGACAAGCTGATTGCGGCGAGCTACCGCCTGCTTGGGTTGATGAGTTTTCTGACCGCGGGGGAGGACGAGACCCGCGCGTGGACGATTAAGATCGGCACCAAAGCACCTCAGGCGGCGGGGAAAATCCACTCGGATTTCGAGCGGGGCTTTATCAAGGCCGAGGTGGTAAACTACAAAGATCTGCTGGAGCAGGGGTCATTGTCCGCCGCACGGGAGAAGGGTCTTGTGGGCATGGAAGGCAAGGATTATGTGGTGAAAGACGGAGATGTAATTCTGTTTCGGTTTAATGTGTAATCATTTCTGTGTAATCATCTCTGCGGAGGCTACAAAAGATTTTGTGTGCGAATCCGTATTGAGAGACAGTGCACGGACAATTTGAGAGTTGTAATTCTTTTGCAGGCTTTACAGATTGTTGTAGAGCCTGCATCTGTATCATCAGGGAGCCCGTTCGGGCAAAGTATCAAAAGTGAAATATTTTAAAAATTTTTTCGAAAAAATAATGGAGATATGTTACTTTTTCCGTTCTTCATACGTGTTTTGATTAGAAGGAGGTGAAAGGCATCACATGAGCATAGAGAGAGACATAAGAGGAGCAGTCATAAAATACAGCGATATGCTCTATAAAATATGCATTGTCATACTGTGTAACGAACAGGATGTTCAGGACGCCATGCAGGATACGTTTTGCCGGTATTTGGAAAAAGCCCCGGATTTTCGTGATGAGGAGCATGAGAAAGCATGGTTGATCCGGGTGGCCACCAATATCTGCCGTGATATGATACGGTTCAGAATCAGGCATCCGAAGGTTTCGATCGAGGAGCTGGAGAACAGTCTTGCGGCGCCGGAACATAAGAGAACCCTGCAGGAACTTCTGGAACTGCCGGTCAAGCAGAAAATGGTCATTTATCTGCATTATGTGGAAGGGTATCAGATACGGGAGATTGCAGACATTCTGGGCATTACGGAGGGAGCGGTAAAAATGAGGCTGCAGCGTGGCAGAGAACAGATGCAGCGGCAGTGGCAGACTAACTATTAAAAGTCAAGTCCTAAAATGGGAAATTTTTAGAATGAATTGCC
>CAZSAJ010000099.1:0-2147 GCA_964604835.1 uncultured Acetatifactor sp. | reverse complement strand
ATGCGATAAAGGCAGTGGATGGAACGCCGCAGATCCTTTTTGAGGGCCGGTGGGGCTGTGAGCCGGTTGTTACGGATGAAGCATGCGGGATTCTGCGATATTATAATTATGGATACGGGTATGAAGGGATTAAATATACTCAGATAAACGCTGATGGCGGTACAGAAAGCGATGGGGAGTTTTATTGGTCTGACATGAATAAGAACGGGATCATGGACGAAGAAGATTATTTTAGAGGATGGATCGGCTGGGATGAGATAGACATGGAGCAGTATGTTCAGTACAGAGAGGAGCAGATCGCAAAACAGACGGAAAATGAGTTGGAATGGACGGACAGACGGTTAAAGGATTTTGCGACGTGGCAGGAAGCCTACATTGACTTTATAAATAAACCTGAGAGTACGATATGGACGTCGGAAAATTCGTCGGATTATTCCTTGATTTATGTGGATGAAGATGATATTCCTGAACTTTATATACATACAGGGTCCATGGCAGGCGGAGCATTCATGGTTTCTTTTTATGACGGGAAGGTAAGAGCCATGAATCGTGAGAGAGGCGGAATACAGTATCTGGAATATGGCGGATTGTTCTATAGTGATTGGGGTAATAGGGGATTCTATCCTTGTAATGTCTATAAGTTGGAAAGGGGAGAGTTTTCTGAAATCGGAACAGGGTGGATTTCCGAGAACTATGATGCTGAAAAAGGGGATGCGGATTATGATCATTTTTGGGAAGGCAGTCTGATGACGGAGACAGAGTATAGGGAATGTCTCAATAAACTGATTGACACCTCTAAATGCATTGAACCAACAGAGCTATGTACACAAGATGAGATGTTAGAAATATTGGCGGAAGGAGACATTCTGTGAAGCGAGCGCATACAGCGGAGTTTACAAAGGCGATGAAAGCCACGCATACCATATTGCTGCCGGACATGCTGCACTACCACAATGCGCTCTTGCAGGCGGCCTTTGCGGCCGGCGGCTATCATCTGGAGATACTTCCCGAGGAGAAGAATCTGCCGGGATATTCCCTGCCCTACATCAGCAGCGATTATTGTTTCCCCACAGTGCTGATTCTGGGACAAGTATTGGCGGCGATTCGATCCGGACGGTTTCAACTGGATCAGATTGCCTTTATGGAGCCACAGACCGGCGGGGCATGCCGTGCCGGTAATATTTACAATGCCATCATAGAAAGTCTGAAAAAGGCCGGGTACAGTCAGATCCCGGTCATCTCTCTCAATGCATTCGGGAAAGAAAAGCACGCAGGATTTACTATCACGCCGAAGCTGTTGTTTGGCGCCATTGCCGCCGTCTGCTTTGGGGATCTGCTTATGACGCTTTACCAGCAAGTGCGTCCCTATGAGTGTACCAAGGGAGAGGCAAAGCAGTGCTGGGAGCGTTGGAACTGGAAATTGTGTGAGGATATTAAGGCCGGGAAACATATCTCCGGCAGGAGACGAAAAGAGCAATATTGTGAGATTGTCCGTGATTTTGCGGGGATTCCGGTAAAGGACAGAAAGATTCGGCGTGTTGGGATCACCGGGGAGATTTATATCAAGTTTTCTCCGATTGGAAATGAGCATCTGGAAGAGTTTCTTACGGAGCAGGACTGTGCGTACCGCATGGGCGGTTTTATAAACTATGCCATCTACATAGTAGACAGCGAACTGGAAAATCAGAAACTCTGCGGAGCGGGCCGTGCCGTGCAGAAGGCGTATGAAGCCGTGATCCGTTATCTGAGTCGGGTGCAGCAGGATATCAACCGGAGCATTGCGGAACAATCTCGCTTTCAGCCGGATGCGGATTTTGCAAAAATGAAAGAAATGGCTGAACCAATTATTAATAGGGGCTGCAACACGGGAGACGGCTGGCTGATTGCCGCAGAAGTGACGGATCTGGTGGAAAAGGGATATGAGAGCATTCTGATCGTACATCCTTTTGGCTGTCTCGTCAGCCATGTGTGTGAACGGGGCATTATGAAGAAGCTTCATGAGCGATATCCGCATGTAAACATACAGACTATAGAATATGATTATGATTCCGCCCACGCACTGCGGGAGAGCCGCATTTTGCTGGGAATCAGCGGCGGATATTAAACCGGAATTGTCCGATTCTGGTTTGGCGGGCAAATGGAGATGA
>CAZSAJ010000098.1:0-2163 GCA_964604835.1 uncultured Acetatifactor sp. | reverse complement strand
AGAGAGGAGGGCTTTTTTATTGAAAAAATTAAAATGACCAAAAGGTCACGAAAAGCGATGTTATCACAATAAATTCAAGAAATGAGGTATGTGAGATGAGAAATATTTTAATCGGCGGGGCATGGCCATACGCCAACGGTTCCCTGCATATCGGCCATATTGCGGGATTATTGCCCGGAGATGTGTTGGCCAGATATCACAGGGCTATTGGAGATAATGTATATTTTGTGTCGGGAAGCGACTGTCACGGAACGCCTGTGGCGATTCGAGCCAGACAGGAAGGCAGAACGCCGCAGGAAGTCAGTGATTTTTATCATGAGGAATTTGTGGAATGTTTCGCAAAGCTGGGTTTTAGTTATGATGTGTATACAAAGACGTCGTCTGATGCACACAAAGAATTTGTGACGGAATTTCACCGAAAATTATATGAGAGCAGATATGTTTACGAGAAGGAAGTTCCTCAGGCATATTGTGAAGCCTGTGATACCTTTCTGGCTGACCGTTTTGTGCTGGGAAAATGTCCGAAATGCGGTACGGATGCCAGAGGCGATCAATGTGATGCCTGCGGTACGGTGCTGGAACCGGAGAATCTTGTGGAACCGATCTGTGCGGTATGCGGAAAGCCGGTCAGTTTTAAGAATTCCACACATTTATATATAGCGATTACCGCATTGCAGGATCAACTGAAAAAATTGGTGGATACCCACCCCGAATGGCGGAAAAACGCCATCGCATTTACCAACAGGTATCTGGACGACGGCTTGAGAGACCGTGCGTTGACAAGGGACTTAGAGTGGGGAATCAAGGTTCCGCGAGACGGTTATGCAAACAAGACCATTTATATCTGGGCCGAAAATGTGTTGGGTTATTTGTCCGCAAGCAAGGAGGCCGCCGAAGCGAGGGGGACGGATTTTCGTGAGCTATGGGGCAAAGAGGCGAAACATTATTATGTGCACGGAAAAGATAATATTCCTTTTCATACGATTATTCTGCCATCGCTTTTGCTTGCGAACGGCGGGAATTGGCATTTGCCGGACAGAATAGTATCAAGCGAGTATCTGACCTTGGAAGGAAGAAAAATATCCACCAGTCAAAATTATGCGATTTGGGTCAAGGACTTGTTGGAACATTATGAAGCGGATTCCATTCGTTACTTTTTCTTGGCAAACGGCCCGGAGAAGAAAGACGCAGACTTTTCGTGGAGAGAATATGTCCACAGTCATAACGGAGAACTGCTGGGGGCATACGGGAACTTTGTGAACCGCTCGCTGGCGTTTATTGTCAAATATCGTGACGGAGTCGTACCCAAGGGGACGGATCATCCGACGATAAGCGGACAAATAGAAGAATTGTTTGTCTCTGTCGGCGGACAGATTGAGAAGGGGAGTTTCAAAGATGCGCTGGGAGAAATCTTTGACTTCGTGAGAAATGCAAACAAATTCTTTGATGCAAACCAGCCTTGGACCACCAGAACCACCGATCCGACGGCATGTGACAACACACTCTATCAATGTGTCCAGATTATTGCCAATCTGGCGGTGTTACTGTCTCCGTTTCTGCCATTTTCATCGGAGAGAGTGTGCAAATGGCTGAATTTAAACGGCAGATGGGAGCGACAATCCGTTTCCGCCGGTTATCCGCTCCCGGAAGTGGAAGTGTTGTTTCAAAGACTCGATAAGAAAGTGATCGAAATCGAGACGGAAAAGTTAAAGTCTATTTTGTAGGAATGACAGAATCGTTTCCGTGATGTCCTCTTCTTGAATCCCCGGCCGAGACTGTTTATAATATAGTTATCTATGGCTATCCGGTGCATACAACAGAAAAATATGTTTTGGATGAGGGAGGAGGGTGTCCCTTGAAGAGAGCAAAATTATGGAAATACGGTTTTCTCCTGTGCGGCATCTGCATCGTACTGTCCGCATGTGCGGGGGCGGGCAGTACGGGAGCGAAGATTGGCGGTGTGGATGTCTCGCAGGAGATCGACGAGTACCTAAGTGATTTTGTCGGATTATATACAAGTAATGTGATAGAAGAGGCCGAGCCTGCGGTGATCATTGAAGAGAGAGATTATCCTGCTGACAGTGACAATGGCGCGCTGTTGGTGGAATATACGGACAGGTCCGGCCGTCTGCTGCGGTATGAGCTCTGTTTTTACGGGGAGAC
>CAZSAJ010000097.1:0-2319 GCA_964604835.1 uncultured Acetatifactor sp. | reverse complement strand
AGAGCTGAGAAATCTGATAGTTCTGGGGATTGTCGGGATAAAAATAATTCTTCCTGTCAAATTTACAATACCGCGTGATGGTACAGTTGGTGGCAAGTCCCACGCCCACCGCATACTCCACCACCTGTCTGTTTAACACCGGCAGAGATCCGGGCATTCCCGTGCAGACGGGACAGGTGTGGGTGTTGGGCGCGCCTCCGAAAGCGGTGGAACAGCCGCAAAATATTTTGGTCTTGGTGGCAAGCTCCACATGAACCTCCAGACCGATGACTGTCTCATACTGTTTTTCCATACTAATCTCCATTCTCCGCTCACAGCCTATGCTGTGAGCGGTTAGAATTTCTTTTCACACTAGGCGCTGCACTGACATGCGCCCGCTCAACGGACGCTCCGCTCATAGGTGTAGGCCGCCCGAAGCAATGTCTTTTCCTTAAAGCAGTCGCCGATCAACTGCAGCCCGATGGGCAGTCCCTCGGCATCCTCCCCGCAGGGAACGCTGATGCCGGGCAGTCCCGCCAGATTCACGGATATGGTGTAAATATCACTCAGGTACATCTTGATGGGATCCGCAAGACTCTCTCCGAGCTTGGGCGCCGTGGTGGGCGCCACGGGTCCCAGAATCACGTCATACCGGGCAAACGCTTCGTCAAAAGCCTTCTTGATCAGCGCCTTCACCCGCAGAGCCTTCAGATAATAGGCATCGTAATAACCGGAGCTGAGCACAAAGGAACCCAGCATAATACGCCGCTTGACCTCGGCTCCAAACCCCTGAGAGCGAGTCTTTTTGTACATGGAATGCAGCTCCTCCGCTTCCGGCGCACGGTAACCGTACTTGATGCCGTCAAAACGCTCCAGATTGGAGCTGGCTTCCGCGGCGGCAATCGTATAATAAGTAGGAATCGCATACTCCACCAGACTTAAGTCAAACTCCTCCACAACGGCGCCTTTCTCCCGAAACACTTCCGCGGCGGCGAGCACCGCCTCCTTCACCTGCGGGTCCAGACCCTCGCCGAAATAGTCTCTCGGTATGCCGATGCGCATTCCCTTGACATCCTCCTCAAGCGCCGCCATAAAATCCGTGTCCTCCCGTCTTAAAGAGGTGGAATCCTTCGGGTCATGAGCGGATATGGCCTCCAGAACGGCGGCACAGTCCCGCACATCCTTCGTCAGAGGTCCGATCTGATCCAGAGAGGAGCCATAAGCGATCAAACCGTATCGGGACACCGTTCCGTAGGTGGGCTTCATGCCCACCACACCGCAGTAGGACGCCGGCTGGCGAATGGAACCACCCGTGTCGGAGCCCAGCGCCGCAAAGCATTCGCCGGACGCCACCGCAGCTGCGGAACCGCCCGAGGAACCGCCCGGCACATGTGCCGTGTTGCGGGGATTTCTGGTCACACCGTAGTAGGAGGTTTCCGTGGTACTTCCCATGGCAAACTCGTCCATATTGGTCTTGCCGATGATCACCGCGCCCGCCTCCTCCAGTCTTCTCACCGCTTCTGCGCTGAAAGTGGGCACAAAATTCTCCAGAATTTTGGAGGAGCAGGTGGTCGTCACCCCCTTGGTACACAGATTGTCCTTGACGGCAAAAGGCACTCCCGCCAAAGGTCCCGCAAGCTCTCCCGCGTCGATCCGCTCCTGCACCCGGGCAGCCTGCTTTAACACCTCCTCGCGCTCTCTCAATGTGACGTAACAATGCAGCTTCTCTTCCTGCTCCGCAATCTGCGTCAGAACGGCCTCCACCGCCTCCGTCACGCTGCATTCACCCTGTCTGATCTTCTCCGACAGCTCTGTGGCTGTAAGCTTCAAGATATCCATATTTCCTCACATTCCGCCGCACAAACGGCATCAGATTCTCATCCTTCAAATGTCTGGGGCACCACGAACATGCCGTCCTTTTCCTCGGGGGCATTGGCAAGCGTCTGTTCCCTGTCATTCCCGTTTGTCACCACATCCTCGCGGAACACATTCCGCACCGGAAAAACATGGGACATGGGCTCCACGCCGGAGGTGTCCAGCTCTCCCAGTTTGTCAATATAATCCAGCATATCCGCCATGTCCTTTTTGGCACGCTCCCGCTCCTCGCCGGAGAGTTCCAGCTTGGCCAGAATGCCCACATATTCAATGGCGTCGTCATCTATCACATTGGCCATAACATCCTCCTGTCCGTCCTGACGGACCTGTAATCTTCCTACCTATTGTTGTTCCTTTAATCACGCACTTTGATATGCACTTCCCGAAGCTGCTGCTCGGTCACTTCGCTGGGCGCACCGCACATCAGATCCTGCGCGGAACCGCTCATGGGGAAGGCGATCACCT
>CAZSAJ010000096.1:0-2457 GCA_964604835.1 uncultured Acetatifactor sp. | reverse complement strand
AGGATACTATGACTATACGGTGGAGACACAGCAGTATTATGTGGAATACTCGGATCAATACCCCTACTGGGATGTCCTCACGGTGGAATACCCCACGCTGGCGGCAGCGCCGGAGACGGAGATCGGGCAACTGGAACTGATCAATGAGAAACTCTATGATGCGGCCATGGATCGGGTCAATTACTGGCATTTGATGCCCAATGACGAGGTGAAGGCTCTGCAGGAGGAATATCATATTTTTGCCAGCGATGTGCAGTGTGATGTGATGTATCGCAGTCAGTATCTTTTGTGTGTCAATTACAGGGAAATTTATGCGCCGATCAATCCGATCTGGTATGTATTTATCACACAGCGTGCCATGACGGTGGATCTTCTGACCGGAGAAAGCTATGCGCTGGGAGATGTGTTACGTCTTGATGAAGCTTTCGTTACTTTATGGGTGGACAGATTTAATGAAGAAGCGGAAGAAGAGCGGATCACATCGGAGGATGCGGATATCTTTGCCGGCTGGCTCAACGGCTCGGACGAAGAGGTGGAGGAACTTTACAGCATCGATCCGTTTTTCTGTGTGACAGAGAAAGGGAATTTTATAGTCGGGTTTTCCTTGAATCCCAAGGTGGCGGCGATTACCGTTGACGCTCCTTCCAACAGTACCTATTATGCGGAGTTTACGGCGCAGGAACTGGAGCCCTATCGGACGGAGTCTGTATTCTGGGACAGATATGATAGATCGGAGAGTACCGGGGAGGTGTCGCGGTGCACAAAACGCGAAAACCGTTGGCTGGGATCTGGAGGAAGTGTATGGGGTTATTGGAAAGAAAGACAATAGGGGCAATTGCAGTGACGTTGGCGCTTATCACAATCCCGTCGTTTCGCGTGCAGGCGGCGGAAGATTTTATTCTGAGTTATGAAAAGCCTGCGTCAGGGGAGGCCTATGTGCTGCAGCCGGCGCAGGAAGAGGAGTGTGAAGTGGCTGACGGTGATTCCCTGTGGAAGATAGCCGAGCGACTGTGGGGAGACGGCAGACTTTATGTGGATCTGTATGAAGCGAACCGGGAACTGATCCCGAATCCGGATCTGATCCTGCCCGGGCAGGTTTTGCGGACGGTGCGGCCTATCTATCTGGAAAAGCAGAGTGGTCCCATAGGAATCAAATCAGGAATTACCTATCAGTTTGATACACCGCGGGGCTGCACTGTAGGCTTGCGGTCTGAGGCGGATTCTGGTGCGAATTTTGTCATGTTTGGCGGGGGAGAAGGCTGGGAAGTTGCCTGTCTGATCCGGGAGAAAGAGAAGGCATTGGACGGAACCGGGGATTATGATGCCTGGGAGAAGGCAGTCTCTGACTATGTGAAAGCGGAGTATGGAAGCGCAGTACAGAATCTGGAGTTTGAACACTATCTGTCGAAGGATGGGGAGATCGTCTGGTTGTATTCTTATGACTATGTGATAGACCTTTCCAGGTACGACAAGACGGGCAGCCTGCAGATGGAGGTATGTGCGGGGATTACGCAGAGCGAGCATATGCAGGCAGAGTTTGTGGGATACTGCGACGGCGAAAAAAATATCAGAAACAGGGTAAGATATATGACGGCAAGCTTTGAGGAGTTACTGCCGGAGGGGGAAGAGTGCAGGGTCAATGATGAGAATATGCAGATCTATCCGTCCGTTGAGTGGGAAGCGGCCTCTTTCAATGCCATTGCCTGGATAGACAGCTATTTTGATGACAAGCTTCAGGATATTACAGGGTATCGGGAAGAGCATAAGAGCAGAAAAGAAAAGCTTCTGGATCAAATGAAAGAATGGTAGGGTGTATATGGCGTCAAAAAAGAAACAGGAAATTGAATTCCGCTACTATGAGGTTCCCGAGGGAGAGCAGGTGCTGGCGCTTCTTGGAGAGAGCTGGCGGCGGGTGTACGGGGATGACATCAATGGTTATGCTCTGCATTTTCACAATCTTCTGGAGATTGGTTTTTGTATAGAAGGGACAGGGAACATGGTGCTGGATGAGGAGACAGTGACTTACTCCTCGGGTGCGCTTACGGTGATTCCGATGAATTGTCCTCATGTGACGAACAGCCGCATGAATAACCTGAATTATTGGGAATATCTCTTCCTGGATCCGGAAGCGATCCTGAATGCGGCGTACCCGAAGGACAGTATGTTTGTAAACAAATTGCTGGAGCGGATCAACCATCATGCCGCGTGTTATGAGGCCGGGCAGAATGAGGAGCTGGAGGGATTGGTGCGGGCAGTCATGAACGAGTGCCGGAATCGCAAGAGCTATTCCGTAGAGGTGCTGCGCGGGCTTTTGCTTTCCATGGTGATCGTGATCGCGCGCCAGGAAGTCATACCGGACCCGGAGAGGCAACATGTTCAGAAAAACGGTCTGGGACATATTACACAGGCGCTGGATCATATCCGTGCACATTATATGGAAGAGATCCGCGTGACGGA
>CAZSAJ010000095.1:0-2709 GCA_964604835.1 uncultured Acetatifactor sp. | reverse complement strand
ATCTGTACCGGCAGAAGAATATGTCCGGCAACTTTGAAAATGTGGGCTATTCCAAACGGGATAAGTATGGCATCTATAATATTCTCATCAACGAGGAGAAGCAGACCATCGTGGCGCTGGGTGCAGGCTCCATCACCAAAGGTGTTTTCCCGGACGGCAGGATCGAGCGGTGTGAAAATGTCAAGGATGTGACGCAGTATATGGAGAGAATCGACGAGATGATCGAGAGAAAACGGAAGCTGTTTGCGCCGGAAGGCGGCAGGTGAGATCATATCGGTAAAAGATGTCGTGGAATGGAAAGAGATTTATGAGGAATAAGAAAATTCTCAGATATATAAGAGCGATATGTCTTGTCGTCATGGTAGTATGCCTGTTTAAGCTTGGACAGGCATACTATTTATCTGCACAGAATAAGGCGGAGCAGGAAGCTTTGCGGGATATGGTGCAGACTATGGAGGAGGACGATTCTTCGGAAAACGGAGAGCAGGGCGAGCCGGCGGCAGAGGGCAGCGAAACGCAGAACGATGAAGCACAGGAGACAGAGAACGAGACACCGATCAAGGGGGATAGCGTACAGACCGGCAGTGGAATACCGGGAGAAGAAGGCGGTTATCCTATCTTGAAAAAATACACGGATTTATACAGAGAGAATGGGGATGTGGCAGGCTGGCTTTCCATAGAGGACACGAGGATCAATTATCCGGTGATGCAGTGCGAGGATGACGAATATTATCTGCACCATGACTTTTACGGGGAGGAGAGCAAGTACGGCTGCCTGTATGTAAGGGGCAGGGCCGATCTGGAGGATGGCACCAATTTTGTCGTCTATGGACATAATATGAAGGACGGCTCCATGTTCGGCGATCTGGATTTATATAAGCAGGAGGAATTTTACAGGGAACATTCCCTGATTTCCTTTGACACCCTTTATGAGGAGCGCACCTATGAGATCGTGGCGGCGTTTCCTTCACAGATCTATGACGAGGGTGCGGAGGAATTTAAATATTATCAGTTTTACGAGGCGGAGACGGAAGAGGAATTTAACGAATTCTATGAAAATATAAAAGCCCTTTCCCTGTATGATACAGGCGTGACCGCAGAGTTTGGAGACACTTTTTTGACTCTTTCCACCTGTGCCTACCATGTGAATGACGGGCGGTTTGTGGTGGTGGGGAAGAGGAGATGAGAGGGGCTTGATTTTTTTGCTTTGTTTCGGCTAAAATATAATAAGAGTTAATAATAGCCGAAAATCTGAATGAGAGAGCTATTGCAAAGACGGATCCGGAATTGTTTTTACAGCTTCATAAGCCGCTGGTACTTATTGATGAGGTACAGTATGCTACGGAACTGTTTACTTATATCAAAATACATGTAGACAAAAACCATGATCCGGGAGCATTTTGGCTTACCGGTTCTCAGGTGTTTAAGCTGATGAGAGGCGTACAGGAATCTCTTGCCGGAAGAGTGGCGGTACTTTCTTTAACATCACTATCCCAGGCGGAAATTTGTGGTGGGGCGATGGAACCCTTTGTCATTGATATGGAGGCGCTTTCGGCAAGAAAAGAAAGCAGAGAAGAGGCAGATACAAGGGATATCAGGGAATTATCCGATGCGATTGATTCTTTGAAATTCTTGCGCTTTATTACAGCTGTGGCTGCAAGATGTGGTCAGATGCAGAATGTTGCAGAGATTGCAAGAGATGCGGATATCAATCAGGTTCAGGCGAAGAATTGGCTGGGAATGCTGGAGACATTGGGAATCATATTTTATATTCACCCATATTCCAACAACCTGTTAAAACGTCTCGTAAAAACACCGAAGTTATATTTTTATGACACAGGACTTGTCTGTTATCTGACCAAGTGGAGCAGTGCGGAAACTCTGGAGAGCGGGGCGATGAATGGCGCTATTTTAGAAAACTATGTGGTTGCCGAGATCATGAAGACCTATTTAAATTCCGGAAAGGAACCCTATCTGTATTATTACCGGGATAAGGATGCGAAGGAGATTGACCTTGTATTAGAACATGATGGTGTGCTCAATCCGATCGAGATTAAAAAGACGGCGAATCCGGGGACAGAACTGATCAAGGTATTTGGTTTGCTGGATAAATCTTCTACACCGCGTTCCAGGGGAGCGGTTATCTGCATGAAGCCGGGATTGAGCGCGATTGACAGGGATAATTATATTGTACCGGTTTGGGTGATTTAAAACAAAAGAGTAATTATGAGAGTGAAAATAATTTCAAAAGAGGAATATAACATGCAGTGCAGAATCATAGGAGACACAATGCCTGCGGTGGAGGTTACCCTCGATGCACTGGGAAAATCCTTGTACACCCAGTCGGGCGGTATGGCCTGAATGTCGGAGGGCATTGCCCTTGGGATGGTGCCGGAGCATTGGCATGGGCAGTTAAGAATGCTCACTCAAAAATCAAAAGCATCATGGTGTGATTGAAGTTTTTCGTTTCAAACTGCTCGCCAAGGCAGGCGAGACCGATGAAATTGGGGAACGCATGAACCAACAACTTTTCGTACTCATCGATATAACCATTTTCCTCAAAAAGGATCGTTCGCGCGACACAATGGAACATAATGACAAGCGAAGGGTTTTTGACTCTGCTTTTCATTTCTTCAAGTGTTTCGCGGGTGATCCTTTTGTAATCTCCCTCTTTCATCACCATCATATGGGTGCCCTCGTGAACACGCG
>CAZSAJ010000094.1:0-2868 GCA_964604835.1 uncultured Acetatifactor sp. | reverse complement strand
TTTTCTCTGCATAATAGAGACGGGACGGTCTGCCGGCATAATCATTAAACAATGCAGTCAGTTCCGCGTTAAAGGCGGGATCATCTTTATAGTGATTGTAAGCCTCCTCCAGTTCGATCACCGCATTCATCAGCGTCTCCGGAATGTACTGGCCGCCGTGAATTCCAAAACGCCCGTTTTGATTTGTCATAGTCGTCTTCTTACCTCCGTTCTGTCATAATCGTGCAATAAATACCACTTGCTATTTTAATTCTCTCACGCACCTTACAAAAGCCCGCATCTTCTCAGCGTCCTTAAACCCATCTGTCTCGATTCCGGAACTCACATCCACCCCGTAGGGGCGCCATCGCTTCACCGCCTCTCCCACTGTGGACGCGTCCAGACCGCCGGCCAGCAGATAAGGGCGGTTCATATTCTGCAGCAATTCTCTGTCAAAGGCGGTTCCCGTGCCGCCCTCCCCCGCGTCTAAGAGCACCAGTTCCGCCGTACTCGTACAGGCGCTTCGGATATCTTCTTCACCTCTTACGGAAAATGCCTTGATCAGAGGACGGTCTGTCAGCCGCCGCAGGGCTTCCATATAAGCTTCGTCTTCTCCGCCGTGGAGCTGGGCGATATCGATCACTCCGGAGGAGAGAAGGTCAGCCACCGTCTCCACCCGCTCATTGACGAAAACCCCCACCGCCAAAATATCGGGGTGCAGCAGCTTTTTCAAAGACGCCGCCTGTTCCGGTGAAACATAACGCTTGCTTTTTTTTGCGAAGACAAAACCAATGTAATCAGGATGCAGCTCATTTGCCGCTTCAATGTCGTTTGGACGACGTAATCCACACAGTTTAATCTTGATTTTATTTTGTTTCATGGTTTTTCACCGTCTCTTAACTTCACTTTGACTTATATAGTCAATATAGTTATGTCAACCTATTGCACATTGCGCAAATTGCATAACATTTGTTTCTTATTTTCCGCCCGCATCAGCGCCTCCCCGATCAGAACCGCGTCCGCACCGATCTCGGTCAGGCGCCTCACATCCTCCGGCCCGCTGACGCCGCTCTCAGATACAAACAAAACATGCTCCGGTATTCTCTCCCTGAGCCTGCGGCTGTTCTCCGTGTCCACCGAAAAATCCTTCAGATTACGGTTGTTGACACCAATCACCCGCGCTCCGGCCCGGATCGCCGTATCCGCCTCCGCTTCGTCGTGCGCCTCCACCAATGCAGACAATCCCAGCTCGTCGCAGATTGCCAGATACTCCTTGATCTGCGTCTCGCTTAAGATAGCGCAGATCAGCAGCACCGCCGACGCGCCGAGCAGTTTTGCTTCATAGATCATGTACTCATCCACTGTAAAATCCTTGCGCAGGCAGGGGATGGACACCGTCTCCGCGATCTCCCGCAGATAAGCGTCGCTCCCCAGAAACCACTTCGGCTCCGTCAGCACTGAGATGGCATCCGCTCCCGCATCCTCATACTGTCTCGCGATCTCCAGATAGGGAAAGTCCGGTGCGATCAGTCCCTTAGACGGGGATGCCTTCTTGCATTCACAGATAAAAGAAATCCCCTGCTTCTGCAAAGCCTTCTCAAACGCAAAGTCTCCTTTTGGTAAAAATAGCGCTTGTTTTTTTATTTCTGCCAACGGGATTTCTTTCTTTCTCTCCTCCGTGCGCCAGACTGCATGCTCCGCTAACTGCTCTAAAATATTTGCCATAGTCCCTTTCCAGCTTTCTCCCCATTAAATCTTGTTTTAATTAATTTTATTGATTGCTCAGAGCAATGAACTGCTCCAGTGTCTTCGCCGCCTTGCCCGAATCAATGATCTCCGCCGCCAGTTTAACCCCATCTTTCATGCTCTCCGCCTTGCCGGCGATATAGAGAGCCGCACCCGCATTCATCAGGACGGCGTTTCTCTTATGTCCCTTTTCTCCATTTAATATATCACGTGTTATTTTAGCATTTTCCTCCGGTGTACCACCCTCCAGATTGGCCTTCGTACACCGCTCAAATCCGAAGTCCTCCGGGCAGATCGTGTAAGTCTTGAACCAGCCGTCCTTAAATTCGCATACCGTGGTAGGGGCGCTCATGGAAATCTCATCCAGCTTATCCGTTCCGTATACCACCATACCGCGCTCCACGCCCAGATTGATCAGCACCTGTGCCAGAGGCTCCACCAGATACTCGTCGTACACGCCAAGGAGCTGCATCTTGGGGCTGCCGGGGTTCGTCAGCGGACCGAGAATGTTAAACACCGTGCGGAAACCGAGTTCCTTGCGGATCGCTCCCACATACTTCATGGAAGCATGATATTTCTGCGCGAAGAAGAAGCACATCCCCACCTCCCGCAAAAGCTTCTCACAAAGCTCGGGGCTCTGCTCGATGTTGACGCCAAGCGCCTCCAGGCAGTCCGCCGTGCCGCACTTGGAAGAAGCTGCGCGGTTGCCGTGCTTAGCCACCTTCATACCACCCGCCGCACACACCAGCGCCGAGGTCGTGGAAATATTGAAGCTGTGGGCATTGTCTCCTCCGGTTCCCACGATCTCAAAGATATCCAGATCTGTCTCAAGACGCAGTGCATGATCGCGCATGGCCGCCGCGCAGCCTGCGATCTCATCCGTGGTCTCCGCCTTTGCGCTCTTGGCGGACAAAGCTGCCAGAAAAGCTGCGTTCTGGGTAGGGGAAGTCTCCCCGCTCATGATCTCATTCATCACGGCGTAAGCCTCGTCGTAGGTAAGATCCTCCTTGTTCACGATTTTAACGATTGCTTCCTTGATCATGATTCTCCTCCTTTATGATTCAATAAAATTTCTCAGCATCTTTGCACCCTCCGGGGTCATGATCGACTCCGGATGAAACTGTACACCGTAGATGGGGTAGG
>CAZSAJ010000093.1:0-2968 GCA_964604835.1 uncultured Acetatifactor sp. | reverse complement strand
GGAGCAGGGAGGAAAAACTTTCTTTAAGGGACAGATCCCTTGTGACGGTGGTATCCTTAATGGCTCAGGGATTAGTGGATTCCTCGTTTCAGTTTCATTTGATGAGCGCTAAGAATAACGGGATCACGAAGGAAGAAATCGCGGAGATTTTGACCCATGCGGCTTTTTACGCAGGCTGGCCGAAAGCGTGGGCGGCTTTCCGTATGGCGAAGGAGGTCTGGACGGAGGATGATCCGGAGGACGGACAATGTTAGTCAGGACGTTGATCGACTTCGTTTATGTAGATCTCTAATTCTTTTTGCAATTGTCCGAGAAATGTATTAGAGGCTCTTGAAAGAACCTGATATTTTTTCCAGACAATGTACAGATCCGCATCCAGAGCAGGGTAAAGCGGTCTGAAGCAGAGGTTGCTGTCACCGGTGGTATTGATCAGTTTGTCGAGAGCAATGACATATCCGAATCCCTTCTTTACAAATTGCGCCGCATTGTAGACCAGATCATAGGTGGCAACCACATTGAGTTTGGAGATGTCTGTTTTTAACCATGAGAACATCTCGCTGTTAATGGAAGTCTGGTGTGATAGAATCAGCGGTTTGTCCCATAGATCCTCGGCCTCAATGACCTCTTTTTCTGCCAGCGGACTGTCTTTTGGCATCAGGACTCCCCATATGTCTTTCTGTGGAAGTCTGATGTAATCATATTTGCTCATATCGGCCAGTCCCACCAAAAGGCCAAAATCAATTAATCCTTTATCCAGTTTTTCCATGACCCGTTCCGCATCGCCGCTATAAATATGGTAATGAATGAGAGGGTGCTTTTTTTGTATGTTCCGGGCAGCCTGTGCAAGAAAAGAAATGCCTTCCGTCTCTCCGCAGCCGATATAGATTTCTCCGTTTACGTTTTCGTTGGAAGAAGTCAGTTCCGCTTTTGTCTTTTCCATCAAGTCTACTAATTCCTCCGCCCGCTTACGCAGCAGCATTCCGTCTTCGGTCAAAGTGACCTTCTTGTTTCCGCGGATGAAAAGTTGTTTTCCCAATTCTTCTTCCAAATCTTTTAACTGTCTGGAAAGGGGCGGCTGGGTCATGCGGAGTGCCTCTGCGGCCTTTGTAATACTTTCTTCCCTTGCCACCGCCAGAAAATATTGCAGTACCCTGATATCCATAGGGGAATCCTCCTTTGTGGGTGTGATGTCATTGTATGAATTCATTATACTAAGTATTTTGATACCTTTCAAGTATGGAAATGTATTCTATATATGTATTTGATATGTGAGTTTCTGTGGTTTATAATGAAGCCAGATGAGGAATCAGTAAAATATTAATTATATTGTAGTAGAATGGAAAAAGGTTATGGAAAGGAATGGACGGTATGGATTTAGAAGATATCCTGAAAGAGTTTCAGGGAGAGGAAGGGGAAGCCGCGTGCAATCCCGAGTGGAGGGAACTTTTTGACTCACTCTGTCAGGAGGCAATACGGATTGGCATGGAGCTGAACTATCAATATCATACCCCGGTGGAAATCAGGGAAATTATGGGGAGGCTGACAGGGAAAAGCGTGGACGATACCTTCCGCCTGTTCCCTCCTTTTTACACGGATTTCGGAAAGAACATCAGCATTGGAAAAGAGGTATTTATCAATTCAGGATGTCATTTTCAGGATCAGGGCGGCATCACGATAGGAGACGGCACGCTGATCGGCCATAATGTGGTGCTGGCAACGATTAACCATGATCTTGATCCGATAAAGAACCGTAAAAATCACTATGCACCGATTAAAATCGGAAACCATGTGTGGATAGGATCCAACGCCACAATTTTGCCCGGAGTGATCATCGGTGATTGGGCTGTTGTTGCGGCCGGAGCCGTTGTGACATGTGATGTTCCGGACATGGCGGTTGTAGGCGGTGTCCCCGCAAAGATAATGAAAACGGTTTCTGCTTCCGGTTTCTGATTCAATAGAAAGGAAGATCTGATATGAGAAAATTATATTGTATGGCGCTGGTCTGTGTTCTGGTTTTGAGCATGTCAGGATGTGGTCAGGCAGAGGGACGGGAGCCAATATCAGGCGGACTGCCTGAAAGTGCGGAATCAGCCCCGGCAGAAGACAGCGCAAAAACAGAGGATAACGGACACACAGAGTCGGAGGGGAGCAAAGCGGTGGAAGACGGAAATCCTTTTAATTTTGAGACAAGAACAGTCATGTTGAACAGTGGGTATGAAATGCCCATATATGGGATCGGTACTTACAGTCTGACGGGTGAGGTCTGCGTGGAATCGGTTACGGCAGCATTGGACAGAGGCGTCCGCCTCATTGACACAGCCTATATGTACCATAATGAAGAAAGTGTGGGTGAGGCTGTCAGAAACTCCGGTATTCCGAGGGAGGAAATCTTTGTGATCACCAAGCTTTATCCCAATCAGTTTGCCGATCCGGAAGCGGCTATCGAGGAGGCGCTTGACAAGCTGGATATTGAATATATCGACATGATGCTGCTCCACCATCCGGGCGAGGGGGATGTGAAGGCATACCTTGCCATGGAAAAAGCCGTGGCAGACGGCAAAATCCGTTCTTTAGGTCTGTCCAACTGGTATATCGAGGAATTGGAGGAATTTCTGCCGCAGGTAAACATTACCCCTGCGCTGGTGCAAAATGAGATCCATCCCTATTATCAGGAGAATGATGTCATCCCGTACATTCAGGATCTGGGTATTGTGGTACAGGGCTGGTATCCCCTTGGCGGGCGGGGGTATACGGCACAACTGCTGGGCAATGAAGTGATTTGCGCAATTGCCGAGGCACATGGAAAATCATCGGCGCAGGTAATCCTGCGCTGGAATCTGCAAAAGGGTGTGGTAGTCATACCGGGTTCCAGTAACCCGGACCATATTCAGGAAAATACGGAATTGTTTGATTTTGAACTGACAGAGGATGAGATGGAGCGGATGAATGCCCTTGACAGGAATGAGAA
>CAZSAJ010000092.1:0-2977 GCA_964604835.1 uncultured Acetatifactor sp. | reverse complement strand
ATGAGTTCCTGCTTCTGTGGACGGAGGGCGAGAAGGTAAAATCCGTTCTTTTGGACGGCTTGGGCAATCCGACCACCGGAATCCACAGCATGAAAGGGGCGTTGTCAGACTGCCAGCCCATACTGACTGATGGCAGCGTGACATGGTATTATACCGATGGCAGCAAGCCTGTGTTTTGCAGCCTGCGTATATCGGATGTTAAAGAGGGAGATTAAAAGATAGATTAAGAAATAGAATGGGGGAAATAGGATGGGCGACAGGTTGCAGGGACAGCTCCCGATGGTAGAGATTTTCTGGACAGGCGGATTTGATTCGACTTTTCGGGTCGTGCAGCTTTCGCGCTGCGAGGTATTCATTCAACCATATTATTTGTCGGACAATCGCCAGTCGGAAGCAAATGAACTGAAAGCGATCGAAGAGATTACGGCGGTTTTAAAGAATCATGGCAGTACCAAATGCGTCTTCGGAGAACTGATTTATGTGTCCGTGGAGGAGCGCAGAGAAAATGCCGCTGTGGATGCAGCCTACGAAACGCTTCTCGAGAGAGATTATTTTGGCACCCAGTATGACTGGCTGGGGACATACGCCATGGAGCATCGGGGAATTGAACTTTCCGTTCACGAGGATGATAAGGCGGTGCTTTTGATCAACAAGTACGGCAAACTCAAAAAAATGAGCGATGAGAAGACGGGGGAGTATTGGATTCTAGACTGTGACGCATCGGATCCGCTGCTAATCACATTGTTTGAGAACTATCGTTTTCCGCTGATCGAATGGAAAAAGACAGACATGAAAGAATATTATCTGTCAAACGGCTATGAGCAGATCATGAACATGACGTGGTTTTGCTATCACCCGATCCACGGAAAACCTTGCGGCACCTGCAATCCCTGTATGTATACCGTCGAGGAGGGGATGAGGGAGCGTTTCACA
Organism: uncultured Acetatifactor sp.; assembly: GCA_964604835.1. GTDB lineage: Bacteria > Bacillota > Clostridia > Lachnospirales > Lachnospiraceae > Acetatifactor. The sequence goes on along the minus strand of CAZSAJ010000092.1, from coordinate 2,044 downwards.
AAAGGGGCGCTCATGAGATATCACGTCAAGAAAAGTTTGAAGAGTCTGCTGTCATTGGGGAGGCATGAATCATGAAGCGTTTAACGGGAGGAAAACAGTTCCGGCTCTTTTTCTTAAGTGTGCTTGCGGCGGGGCTGCTTGCAGGCTGCGCTCCGAAAAATGAGCAGCCGGATGTAGAGCAGAATGCCGAAGCGAATGGTCAGGAGACCGTGTCGGAGGAGACGACTCCGGGGAATATGGACGCCTCCGTAGAGAAGTCTTCGGAGGAATCCTCCACGGACTGGGAAGCATATTGGGCCGAGCGGCAGGAACAGAGACGGCAGGAGGCGGCCGCGTGGTATGATACGCTCACGGAGGAGGACTTTGCCAATGCCAAAACACCGGATCAAATAGATGTCAATGTGGACTGGTGGCAGCGGACATTGATTCTCTTGGGGGAGCTGCCGGAGGTGCCCGCGAGGATCTATGGAGAGATCTATGACGGAGAGACGATCATATTGGAATATCAGGGGCAGCGCCGCATCTTTTCCAAAGGCTTTCTGACGCCGAGGGCAGTTATGCCGGAGTTTGCCGCATACGATTACGACGGGGACGGGACGCAGGAGATCGGTATGATCTGTTATGTGATGTCCGGCACGGGAGTGGCGATTACGGATTTCTCGGTCTTTGACTCGGTGGAGGAGTCCTTCGACACACTCTATACCATGCCCCATGAGGAGGTGCGACAGTTTGGCGAAGAGGTGTCTTTGACCTATGAGAACGGTGTGCTGCGGATTGAAGCGGGGGAGGACAGCGAGGAACACGATCTCTCGGGTACGGCTTATGAGGGCATGGGGATTCGGGGACTTGCGCTGGGGGACATCACCCAGTTTTCCTTCGGAGAGTCCGGCGAGGTATACTGTGACGTGGCTTTGGCTCTCGCCTTGGAGGATCAGGTGACGCCGTTTTTTGTGGGGGAGCTCGCATCTCTGTATGTCGAGGGCGCGGTGCCGTGGGAGAAGGATAACTTCCGGTTTTGCGCACATTATGACGGTGCCGGGGGATTTTGGTGCGACGGGCCGAAATTGAGCAGTTATGATTGGTGATGTTATTGACTTTTGGCGGGAAAAGTACGATAATAAGAAAAATAAAACATCAGGAAAGAAGGAAGAACCAATGGAAAAAAAGAACATTGACTGGGGGAATCTCGGATTTGGCTATGTTCAGACGGATAAGAGATATGTGTCCAACTTTAAGGACGGCGCTTGGGACGAGGGCGCGCTTGTGGAGGATGCCAATGTGGTGCTCAGCGAGTGTGCGGGGGTATTGCAGTATGCGCAGACCGTATTTGAGGGCTTGAAGGCGTATACCACCGAGGATGGACATATTGTGACCTTCCGCCCTGATTTAAACGCGGAGCGGATGATGGATTCCGCGGCAAGACTGGAGATGCCCGTGTTTCCCAAGGAGCGTTTTGTGGAGGCCGTGACAAAGGTGGTTGCCGCCAATGCGGCGTATGTGCCTCCCTACGGGAGCGGCGCGACATTGTATCTGCGTCCTTATATGTTCGGAACCAATCCGGTCATCGGTGTGAAACCCGCGGACGAGTATCAGTTCCGCATTTTCTGTACGCCGGTGGGTCCCTATTTTAAGGGGGGAGTAAAGCCCCTGACCATCTGTGTCAGCGATTTTGACCGCGCGGCGCCCCACGGAACCGGCCATATCAAGGCAGGACTGAACTACGCTATGAGTCTGCATGCCATCATGACCGCTCACAAGGCGGGATTTGACGAGAATATGTATCTGGATCCCGGCACCCGCAGCAAGGTGGAGGAGACGGGCGGCGCCAATTTCCTCTTTGTGACCAAAGACGGCAAAGTGGTGACGCCGAAATCCGGCAGCATTCTGCCCTCCATCACCCGCCGCTCTCTGGTATATGTGGCCAAGGAGGTTCTGGGACTCGAAGTGGAGGAGCGTGAAGTTCTGCTGGAAGAGGTGCAGGATTTCGCGGAGTGCGGTCTCTGCGGTACGGCGGCGGTGATCTCCCCTGTGGGCAAGATCGTGG
>CAZSAJ010000091.1:0-3087 GCA_964604835.1 uncultured Acetatifactor sp. | reverse complement strand
CGATGACAGTCATACAGCTCTTAACTGCATGCCCAAGAAAAAACGTACAGACCGTTCCCCTTTCGGCGTCTTCTCCTTTCCGGACACTTCCTCTGTGCCTGCCACATCCATGTCCCTACTGATAGAAAACGCAACCTCTATCAACTCCATTACTACTTATTAAATTTATCTTAGCATCCGCATATCGTTCTGTCAAGTCTCCATCTTCTCGTTTTCTCGCCGACCCAGATTCATTATTGTAATAGCTGCAACACGGTCTGATTTGCCATATTTGCCTGAGACATGACAGAAAAATTCATCTGCTCAAGAATTTGACTGCACGAAAAAGCCACCATCTCATCTGCTATGTCGGCATCGGCAAGCCTGCTTTCAGCTGCAGATACGTTCTCACCTGTATTGGCATTGGCATTATACAGATGCTCGAGCGCATTTTGATAACCGCCATAACGGTTTCTCTGCATAGAAACATATTCGATAGCCTGTTTACACAATGAGATTGCCGTTCCCGCACCGTCCTGGCTCATCACATTCAAAGCCGTTCCTTTGCCAAAGAGTGCGGAAGTTCGCATATCGGCATAGTCGATTCGGAAGCGGTTCCCGCAGAATGGGCCCACCCGCAGATAGATAAAAACTTCGTTGGCTGATGAGAGTCCGCCTGTTCCGCCACCTGAAGCATTTACGTTTTCTCCCGTCTGCCCATCCAGCTTGAGAAACCATGCATCGGTGTTTCCTTTGTTTTTGCCGGTGAGATCCTCGTCATCGGAGCTGCTGCTGCCGCCAAGCAGAATATCACCATCTGAGCATTCAAAGATGAAGTTGAAACCGTCGCTCCCGGTTCCGCCATGCACTTCCTCCCAAATAATATCACCGGAGTCCTTGTCAACCATAAATACCCATGCGCTGCTCCCGGAATACCCGGGCTTCTCGGTTACATCTCCATCAATTGTGCCTACCCTTCCGGCAATGACATAGCCGTTTTCTGTTTCAACAACACAACTGCCACTATCGTCTGCACTGCTTCCATATGATCTGCTCCAAATGGGGGTCAGGTTTTTGTCCAGCTTCATGACCCAGACATTCTTACCGCGGCTCTCATCTTTGGAAGGCGAGGCTGACCCCACAGTATCCGTAATCGCAGCTGATCCGACTACGATATACTCTCCGGCAGAGGTTTCTATAATCTGACTGATGTTTTCTCCGTCGTCGCCTACGCCATTATCCCCAAACAGCAATACCTTTTCGGCATCCCCGTTCTTATCAAACTTTACAATGTAGGCATGGTGATGACCGGTTCCGATAGTTTGTTTCGGCAGATTGGTAACACTGCCATCGTTGTTGCTTTGCTGGATATTCGACGAAGTAGAATAATTTCCACCGATGTACCCGCCATCTGATGTAGAATAAAGCTTGGAAATTTGTTCATTGCTGACGCCGCCGACCCGATATGCTTTTTTCTCAAAAGCATCATAATTTACATTCGGATTGACTGTAGGGTCAATCACCAGCATGATTGTGTCCCGACCGCCCAAGGCATTTCCTCCTAAAGGATTGCCGTTCCCGTCCTTGATACCGTTCCCGTCAAATGACTGGATGGAGAGAAAAACATTTCCGCTACCATCCTGCATGAGATACGCGTTATTGGTGTTGTTATCTGTGCCGGAGCATTGAAATCGATACGTCCATGTAATATTTCCATACGCATCCAGCTTGGTCAAAAAAGGGTTGCCATTGCTGCCTCCTACTGCCAGGTATCCGCCGTCCGCCGTAGCGGTGATGGAACCAAAGCCCGCATCCTCGTTCGTCTTTGTAGTCCAAAGAACCTCGCCGTCCGTCCCGACCTTGGTGACCCAGCCTTTTCCTGTTCCTGTTGCCGAACCAATGCCATTCAGATCCTTATCACTGCTGGCCGTACCTCCGCAGAAGACAATGGTTCCATCGGAGTGATAGATGGCGCTGCCCATACTATCATTTCCGGAACCGCCATAAGTAGCGCGTTTCGAGACCGCATTAGCGGTAGCAGCATCTATCACGGATCCCGTGCCGGCACCTCCCTTTCCACTGATACCGCCTGCACAAAGCATATAATGCTCGTTGAAAGAGGTGCTGTACGCGATTCTGTTAATCTCCTCAAAGAGGGCGTCAATCTCGGATTGGATCGCGGCGCGATCCACCAGCGTATTGGTGCCATTTGCCGCCTTGACAGAAAGCTCATTCATACGGTGGAGAATGTCGTGTACCTCCTGCATTCCGCCTTCACCAATCTGCACAAAACCGATGCCGTCCATTATATTCTCATTTGCCTTAGTTAAGCCGCGGATCTGCGCACGCATTTTCTGTGAGATTGAAAGCCCGGCTGCATCGTCCGCCGCTCGATTGATTCGATAACCGCTGGCGAGATGTTCGGATGTCCTGGCTTTATGGACAGCGGTAATCTTTGATTGATAGAAAGCTCCCATGCTGGTTAGATTATGTTTAATAATCATTGCATTTACTCCTTTAAAATTCCTTTCCCACAGGCATACCTTTTAAAAATCTCGCAGTATATGTTTATTATACAAGAAAAATTATGACAAATCCATAAATTTTAAATCGAATAAAAAAGAGGCTCACCAACTATTTCGGCAAACCTCTCCAAATTCAATACCTCATATTATTCTTATTCCCAGATTTTGAAATGCATGGTCTCCACCTTCGTCACCTGATCCGCCAGTAAACAGACCTCATCATTCAGCGTTATGCCAGTCATGATAATGTCCATCTCTTCCGGTTTCCCGGAAAGCAAATTTTTCAATTCCTCCACGGTGATGATACCATTGTCGATGAGTCCCAGCACCTCGTCCAATATGAGCAGGGCACATTCCCCCGTATTTAATATCTTCTTGGCAAAATTAAGGCCGTTTCTGATATTCCGGCTCTCCTCCGTCTTATGCTCATCGGACAGATGAGAAAAATCCTCCGCAGACTTCTCAAACCGGAAGATCTTGATCTCCGGCTCAAGACGCTTCACAAACTCCGACTCAGCCAGACCCCTCCCCTTCAAAAACTGTATGATAACAACATATTCTCCCTCGCAGGCCGTCTGGATCG
>CAZSAJ010000090.1:0-3164 GCA_964604835.1 uncultured Acetatifactor sp. | reverse complement strand
CGTCTGTTTGGCGTGGCGGACATTACCGGAGCATACATAGCCGGACTGATTATTTCTAATACAGGGACGTCCGAATATCTGCTGGGAAAATTTGATGTCGTATCTTTTCTTTTTCTGTCTCCTGTTTTCTTTGCAAAAATAGGGCTTTCCGTTACAATTCCGAAAATGACGCCCGCTATTATTCTGTTTACTCTGGTACTTGTTATTGTGGCGATTCTGACGAAGGTTATCGGGTGCGGTCTGGGCGCAAAACTGTGCGGATATCAGACACACCAGTGCAAGCGGATTGGAGTCGGAATGGTGTCCAGAGGAGAGGTTGCCCTCATAGTGGCAAGTAAAGGAACTGCATTGGGACTGCTGGGAAGCGCTTTTGTGGGACCGGTGGTGATTATGGTGGTGATTACAACAATCATTACCCCTATCTTGCTTAAAGTCGTCTACAGGAGCGGAGCGGTTGCCGCTGTTGAAGCAGGTGAAGATATTACAGGACATTATGATGAACTTGCGGATGTACGTAGAGTGCATCAGTCATAAGGAGCTTGGAGACAAAGCAGTCAGCCTTCTGAGAAAGGCGGAGATTCCATAAAAATAGAGACGGAATAGGAAAGGCAGGCTTTGATATGGCGGAAGTGCGGAGTGATATTTTCGAGAGGGTTCCGATTCCCACGGCGGTGAGGAAACTGATGGTTCCCACCATTCTCGGATCGCTGGTCATGGTGCTCTACAGCATTGCGGACACCTATTTCGTGGGGCTTCTGGACAATCCCGTGCAAAATGCCGCCGTGGCTTTGTCCGCTCCGGTGCTCCTCTCATTTAATGCGGTGAACAATCTCTTCGGAATCGGCTCTTCCAGTATGATGAGCCGTGCGCTTGGACGCAAAGATTATGACACGGTGCGAAGAAGCGCTTCTTTTGGATTTTACGGATCGGTGTGCAGCGGACTTCTGCTGGCGCTTACTTGTCTGATTTTCTTTTCCCCGCTGCTGAAACTGCTGGGTGCGGATCTTGATACTTGGGACGCCACCGCGGGATATATGCGGTGGGCCATCGTTTTGGGGGCGGTCCCCGCCATTCTCAATGTGGTCATGGGATATCTTGTCCGCTCGGAGGGAGCGGCTCTTCATGCCAGCATCGGCACCATGAGCGGATGTCTGTTGAATATTGTTCTGGATCCGATCTTTATTCTTCCATGGGGACTGAATATGGGAGCGGCGGGAGCCGGTATGGCGACCTGTCTCTCCAACTGTGTGGCATGTGTCTATTTTCTGATTCTGCTGAGAGTGAAAAAAGGAAAGACTTATATCAGTCTGAATCCCCGTTACTTCTCCCTGCGCAAAGAGATTGTGCTGGGTGTCTGCGGCGTGGGAATACCCGCCTCGGTGCAGAATCTTCTGAACGTCACCGGCATGACCGTGCAGAATAATTTTGTGGCGGACTACGGGGCTTCGGCGGTGGCCGCGCTGGGAATTGCCCAGAAGATCCATATGCTTCCCATGCAGATTGCTCTGGGGGGCACGCAGGGGGTGATGCCGCTGGTGAGTTATTCCTACAGCAGCAAAAATCCTGATCGTATGGAGGCCGCCGTCCGGTATGTGGCCAAGATTCTGCTCCCGGCGATGGTGATGATTGCACTGGGATATTGGGCAGGTGCCGGGTATCTGATTATGATATTTATGAAAAATACGGAAATTGTGGACTTCGGCAGATTGTTTCTGCGGGGATTCAGCGCGGGTATGCCGTTTATGCTGGCGGATTTTCTGGTGGTGGGCGTGCTGCAGGGCATCGGAATGGGCAAAAAGACGCTCTATTTTGCAATCCTTCGCAAGATCGTGCTGGAGATACCGGCGATCATTGTGCTGAACGGTCTGTTCGGGGCATCGGGCATCACTTATGCGGGCTGTGTGGCGGAGATGATTCTGGCCTTTTACGGAACTTGGCTGCTGCTGCGGATTATGCAGCGGTTTCGGGCAGACTGCGCGGCCGAGGCGGCAGGTGCGAGCGGATAGAAGCAGATAAACAATAAAAAAGGATTGGAGGATTCGGATGGAGCGGTTCCTAAAAGTTGTAAAGTTATTAAGATGGTCAAACTTATTCTGGCTGACGCTGGCGGGCGTAATCAACGCGTTTGGGGTCATCATGTTCATGGCACCGGTGAAGCTGTACGATAGCGGCATCTCCGGCACATCCATGCTGATCTCGCAGGTGACGCCAGCTTGGATCAGTCTGTCTGTGGTACTGATCTTACTCAATATCCCCATCTTTCTGTTCGGGCTGAAACGAGAGGGGATTTTGTTTACGATCTATGCCATTTATGCGGTATTCGTCTATGCGTTGGTGGCATGGATTATCACGGATGTGCTGCCCGTGGATGTGAGTCTGGTGTCGCCTCTTGCGGGATCGGATCTGTTCCTGTGCGCCCTGTTCGGCGGGATCATATCCGGCTGCGGGAGCGGTATGGCGGTGCGATTCGGCGGCGCCATGGACGGGATCGACATCATAGCGGTGATGTTCGCAAAGCGGCTGGGACTCAGCATCGGAAGCTTCGTCATGGTCTATAACGTGATCTTATATGTGATCTGCGGCTGCGTGATCGGAAGCTGGATTCTTCCGCTGTACTCTATCGTGGCCTATGCGGCGGCATCCAAGACCGTGGATTTCTTTGTGGAAGGCTTTGACAGGGCGAAGGGTGCCTTTATTATCACCACGAAGCCGGAGGAAGTCTGCAGGGTGCTCTCGGAGGCGTTCGAGAACGGAATCACGACCATCCGGGCCAAGGGATATTATTCCGATTCCGACAAAACCATGGTTTATTTTGTGGTCAATCGTTTTCAGGTAGGCAAGATGAAGAATCTGGTTCACGAGGTGGATGGCAAAGCCTATATCACGCTGAATGAGGTGGCGGATATCTTCCCGGCGAATCAGGAGGAGCATCCGCATGTGCAAGCGGAAAAGATTAGTCGGTAGTATTTGTCAAATGGCACAAGTTATGGTAGAATGAACAAAAATGAACAACATGCCTGTGGTACATAGGCAGGAGAGTGATAAGCAACTAAGGAGGTCGCAACATGCCACAGAGAACGGATATCCATAAAGTATTGATTATTGTTTCGGGCCTCATCATTATCGGTCAGGCCTGCGAATTTGACTATTCCGGCACTCAGGCC
>CAZSAJ010000089.1:0-3257 GCA_964604835.1 uncultured Acetatifactor sp. | reverse complement strand
GCCACCATCATCGCCCGCAACACGCCCCTCTCCGTCTTCGACGAACCCGAAGCGGGCATCGACCTGTGGAGTTTTAACAATCTGATCAAGGTATTCGAGGAGCTTAATGAGACCAGCGACAACTCTCTGATCATCATCTCCCATCAAGAGCGGATTCTGAACATCGCCGACGAGATCGTGGTCATCGCAAACGGCGCCGTAAAGGCCAGAGGCACGAAAGCCGAGATTCTCCCCGAACTCTTATCCGGCACGGAGATCGACTCGGGGAACATTTCTCCGAGCTGCAAATTTTACCAAGAATGACCGCCCGTCATTGTGAATACTAAAATTTTTTACTCCGTCTATGAACGCATTGTGTTGAAAATGCCGCGAATGCGGCGGGAAAATAAGATTTGAGAGGCAGGGGATATCATTATGGACGAGATTCAGAAGACATTGCTGGAGCAGGTGGCCGGTCTCCACGAGATTCCGGCGGGAGCCTACAATATCCGTGCAAACGGCGAGAGCATAGGGCGAAACACCACCGCCAACATTGACATTGTGACCAAAGAGGACAAACAAGGGATCGACATTCTGATTCGATCCGGCACCCGGAAGGAAAGCGTACACATCCCCGTGGTACTCAGCCAAAGCGGACTCACCGAGATGGTCTACAATGATTTCCATGTGGGGGACGACTGTGATGTGACCATCATTGCCGGATGCGGCATCCACAACAGCGGAGATAGTGAAAGCCGCCATGACGGCATTCACGCCTTCTATATCGGACAAAACAGCCATGTAAAATATGTGGAAAAACACTACGGAAGCGGCGAAGGAAGCGGCGAACGCATCATGAATCCACAGACCATCGTGGAGTTGGGTGAAAACAGCTTTATGGAAATGGAAACCGTACAGATCCGGGGAGTGGACTCCACCAAGCGCTCCACCAAGGCCACATTGAAAGACGGAGCCAAACTGGTCATCACCGAGCGCCTTATGACACATGGCAGCCAGTATGCGGAATCCTCTTTCTGTGTGGATCTGGACGGAGCGGACTCCAGTGCCAATCTGATCTCCAGAGCCGTGGCCAAAGATGATTCCCGGCAGCTCTTTCTGGCAAAGATCAACGGCAACAACCGCTGCGCGGGCCACTCCGAATGCGACGCCATCATCATGGACAATGCCAAAATCAGCGCCGTTCCGGAGATTACCGCCAACCATCTGGATGCGGCATTGATTCACGAAGCCGCCATCGGCAAAATCGCCGGCGACCAGATCATCAAACTCATGACGCTGGGACTCACGGAAGCGGAGGCGGAAACACAAATAGTAAACGGATTCCTGAAATAACAGGAATCCGTTTTTGATTTTTTATGCTAGCCTTATATGATAGCCTTATGATAGATCATCTCTTGTTCATGATCCCCTTAAAAACGGGTACGCTCCAAAGCTCCCAGAATCTCGGCTTCGTTAAAGGGCTTCATAATGAACTCTTCCGCGCCGCGTTTGATAGACTCGATCATCTTCTCCTTCTGTCCCGCCGCAGTGATCATCAATACCCTTGCCTTGGGGTTCTCCTTCTTAATCAGACTTAAGCATTCGATACCGTCCATGACCGGCATTGTAATATCCATGGTCACAACATCCGGCTCCAGTTCCTTGTACTTCAGGTAGCCTTCCTCGCCGTTTGCCGCCTCACACACTACGGTGTAGCCATTGCGTTCCAGAATCTCGCGCAGCACCTTTCTGGATGTCAAAGAATCGTCTACAATCATAATGCTCATCATATCTGCTATCCCCCTATCTGATCTTTCCAACTACAAAATACAATCCCACATTCCCGATAAAAATAGGAATCCTGCAGATATCCGAAACATTGTCTATCCCGGAATACTCGGGGGGCATCAGCTCCAGAAAACGTCCCTGTCTGCTCAATTCCGATACATATATTCCGTTCGCACAATTTAACAACTCTCCGGCGGCATCCAACGCATACATATCCAATGCGCGAAAGGCCTCCTGCCCAAAAATGCTGCTTGCTTTCAAAAGCGCACCGTTTCTCTCGGTGAAACAGTCCACAATGCCTTTAGTTCCCTCCATCTTCTGAAGCACAAGGTCCTCTGTAGGAAATGCCTCTCCCATAACCGCTTTCCCCACATAAATCTGTCTGTCAACCAGACGGATCATGGTGCGAATCACCGTCTCGATCAAGGGCCGATAGGTCATCGCCTCCTTCGGCAAAAGAAACGGAAGAATTCTCTCAATCTCATCACTTTTAATATCATCAAAATCTGTATTGCTGTAGTTGTTAATCCGTCTGAAATCATCCTGCAGCCATTCCAGCTCTTCCACCGTTACCAGATCTTCGTCCAAGAGGTTCTGAATGAATACCAGATAAGCATTTCCCTGTTTTTGCAGAAGCTTTTCCACCTGATCTTCCGTGAGATAGCCTTCCTGTATCGCAATATCGCCAAACCGTTGATCCAGCGCTGCCTGAAGCAGATTGACCTCCTCCGCCTGCTCCACGGTCATCAACCCTTCCGACACCGCAATCAACCCCAGCTTGATACGCACCGAATCCTGCTTCTCCAGAACGGCGTCGAGCTGTTCTTTTGTAATCTTGCCGGTATCCACCAGATAATTCCCCAATATATGCTCTACCATAGTCTTTCTCCAGTCCTCATATATCAAAGTATGCGATGTTTCCACACCGCCATATCACTAGTATAGCCAACTTCAAAATTCATGTCAAGGTATGCTTTACTCAGTTCCGCTCCTATGCTTTACTCTGCCTTGCTCCCGGCATCTTTACCCGGCTTGACGATTCCATAGGCCCAGTCAGAAAGCTTAGAGAGACCGATGATATTGGCTTCCTTGCCCTTCAGATTGTTTAACAGCCCGACCAAACAGAAGACAAGTACCACAATACTTACCACAGAATTGATCATGCTGGTTCCGACATTCCACATTGTCCCCAACATAGGAATCCGGGCAATCGGATCAAAGATACTAAGAATTGTACGCACAATCGTTCCCAAAAAGCACAAACCGATTGCTTGAATCACCTGTCGCCCGGCCCACTCATCTTTCTCCACAAAGATTACCACGCCGGCGATCAGAAACAATATTGTGGAATATCCCAGATACGCCAGCACAAATGCCAACGCCGTATAAAAACACATTTTGATTCCAAATTTTCCCTTTTCCATTTCTTATCCTCCTCCCACCGAATATTGTTATGCTCCGCCTCATTCTGCACCTACCATGAATAAAGA
>CAZSAJ010000088.1:0-4025 GCA_964604835.1 uncultured Acetatifactor sp. | reverse complement strand
CGATCACAATGACAATCTTATCTCCCACCGGCTGTACTCTCTCGGCCGCCCGGACGCTCAGTTCCGGCAGAAATGTCCCCAGAATCAGAATCGCGGTTAAGATCATAAGTACAATTTTTTTCTCAAACAGTTTCATAGATAATTATACTCCTGCATACAATCGCAAAAACCAGCTTTCGTGGCAGAAAACTGGTTTTTATGAAATAGATTTCATGGAAATCAGGAAATGATATCCGGTCCATCCTCCGAATCGTTCAAAATTACGGCCTCCAGATCCTCCACCGGGTGTAATTCCTGCCTGTTGGACTGGATGATGTCCCGGTATTGACTCAAGGAACCGATGAGGCTCTCATAATTGCTGGTGGCCGACTGTGTGGAGGCTGTAATCACATTCTCCAGATGCGCCAGCATGTCATCCATGTACTGCATGGCGGCGGTGCGCATGGCATTGGCTTCCATGGTGGCATTGTCCAGAATTTCCTGCGCCTGCGCGGTGGCCATGGTAACCACCTCATTGGCCTGCGCATAGGCCTGCTGCATGATCTCATGCTCATTGATCAGTTCGTTGGTATGTACGGTAGCCTCATTGATCAGGGCCTCCGCCTTCTCTCTGGCATCCTGCAGAATGGCCTCTTTGTTGCTGATGATCTTCTGATAGCGCTTGATCTCATCGGGAGTCTTCATGCGCAGCTCGCGGAGGAGTTCGTCGATCTCCTCCTTATTCACAATAATATCTGTGTTGGACATGAATTTGGGCTTACAATTTTCGATATACTCTTCTATCTCATCGATGAGCTGTTCAATTCTGCTACTCATTGGACTCTCCTTTATCATTCCTGTCATATTTTTCATATATCATCTTCGCCACAAAATCAGGAACACATTCGCTGATATCCCCGCCAAAACAGGCGATCTCCTTCACGCTGGAGGAACTTAGGTAGGCATACTCCAGCCGGGCCGTGAGAAAGATCGTATCGAGATTCCCCTTGGAAAGCTTACTGTTTGTCTGGGCAATCTGCAGCTCATACTCGAAATCCGTGATCGCGCGCAGTCCGCGCACGGAGATATGAAAGTCGTTCTCCGCCGCATAGTTAATCAAAAGACCGCTGAAACTGTCCACCTTCACGTTGGGGATATCCTTCGTCGCCTCTTTTAATATCTTAACACGTTCTTCCACAGAAAACAACGGGGTCTTTACTTTATTATTGAGTACACTGACCGTCAGCTCATCGAAAGTCTCCGCGGCACGTTTGATAATATCCAGATGTCCATACGTCATGGGATCGAAACTTCCGGGATAAACAGCTCTCTTCATGTCAGCCTCCGCTCCACATCTTCCATCTGCCATCCGTTTCGTCAGTTCCCTGACCGGCGCAGGAAAAGATGTTTATTCGTCTTATATTTTTTCTCTTTTATAATCTCATATCCTAAGTCCTGCACCCAGTCAAAAGACGTGTGCAGATCCGCCTCCACCACGATCAGCGTCTCCTGCGTCACAAAAGGCATCCCGCCAAGCGCGGACAGCACGCGCCGCTCCTGCTCCTGATGATAGGGCGGATCCATATAAATAATATCCGCCATACTCTCACGGATGCCGGAGAGGGCCGCCAATACATCCTGCTTTATAACTATACCACGATCCGCAAATTTCGTAAATGCCAGATTTTGTTCAATACAGGAGACCGCTCTGGGTGCATTCTCCACAAAATAAGCCTTTCTTGCGCCCCGGCTTATGGCCTCGATACCAATTCCGCCGCTTCCGGCGAACAGATCCACAAACACGCTGCCCGGAACATAGGGCTGCAACATATTAAACAAAGTCTCCTTGATACGATCCGTGGTGGGCCGGGTGTCCGTTCCCTCCGGTGTTTTCAAGGGAAGACTCCGGGCCGTGCCGGCAATCACTCTCATACGATTCTCTCCGATCTCTTCTTGGCGGCATTATGCGCGGATTTTCACGCCTTTGCCGTCCCGTTTGCCCAATTTGATACTGTTTAACAGCAGGGTTTTCGACTTGTACTCGATGCCTGTCTCCTCCGTGCCCCGGGTGTAGTATACGGCCTCCAGACTGTCCTTATCCCCAAGCTTCATTCCGCGCACGCCCACGGCGCCTTTCTTCTTCTCCGGAATCTCCTCCACGGAAAACCGCAGGAAATATCCTCCCTTGGACTGCAGCACGATATGTTTTTGGTCATAGAGGGTGGTGACGCTTAAAAGCGTGTCGCCCTCATTTAACTTGGTGGCTGCCACCGTGCGCTTTGTCACGTCAAATTCCCCTCCGTCCACAAGCTTCATCATGGACTGTGCAGTGACAAACAGCACCTGTTTCAAATTCAGTTCGGACTGGCTGGTCACACAGACAAGCTGTTCCCGCTCCGTGCTGTAATTGCTCACATTGTCGATGGGAACGCCCTTGTCACGGAATTTTCCAAAGGGCAGATCCTGTACTTTGACGGTGTGCATCTGTCCCGCATCCGTAAAGAGACAGATCCTGCCGGTATTTTTACAGGGGAAAACGTATTTGTTCTCCGCATCCGCCGCCTCTTTGTTGCGTTCATAAGTCGCGGTATCGACCGTCTTGGCATAGCCGAAGCGGTCCATGAGGAACATAACCTCCATCTCCTCCAGTTCTTTCTCTTTATAAACCGCTTCTATTCCGTTCTCAATCACGGTTCTGCGGGGACGGCCGTACTCCCGCTTATAACCGTCCAATTCGTTGATAATGACCTGAGCCATGGAATCCCTGCGCTCCAGAATATCCTCATAGCGGTAAATGTTCGCCATGGTCTCCTCGTGCTCGTTGATCAACGCCTCCAGTTCCAGCCCGATCAACTTATATAGGCGCATCTCCAGAATGGCATTGGCCTGTTTCTCTGTGAAGGAGAGCTGCGCCGCCATGATCTTAGACTCTCTGGACTTGAATTTGATGCCGTCCACCTGTCCCTCCACCAGACATGCTTTGGCCATATTGCGGTCTCTTGATCCTCGCAAGATCTCGATGATCAGGTCGATCACATTGCAGGCCTTGATCAAGCCCTCCTGAATCTCCTTGCGCTCCATCTCCTTGGCCAGCAGGTTGGTATATTTGCGGGTCGCTATCTCGTACTGAAAATCCACGTTGGCCTTGATAATCTGCCGCAGACTCATGGTCTCCGGTCTGCCGTCCGCAATCGCCAGCATGTTGACCCCGAAGGTATCCTCCAGACGGGTTTTCTTATAGAGCATATTCACGAAATTATCCACATCCGCATCTTTTCTGAGTTCGATGACGATCCGGATGCCGTCCTTGGAAGACTGATTGGAGATATCCACGATATCCTGCGTCTTCTTGGTCTCGGAGAGTGCCGCCACATCGGAGAGGAACTTAGAGATGTTCGCGCCGATCATGGGATAGGGAATCTCCGTGATGACCACATTGGTCTTCCCTCCCTTTACATGCTCATACTCCACCTTGCCCCGGACCTTGATCTTTCCCACACCGGTCTCATAAATCTCGGGCAGCTCGTCCTTGTTGATGACGATCCCGCCGGTGGGGAAATCCGGTCCCTTCAGATAGCGCATCAGCTCCCTGTCTGTGATCGTCTCATTCATCATATAGGCTTTGACGGCGTCGATCACCTCCCCCAGATTGTGCGGGGGAATATTGGTGGTCATTCCCACGGCGATGCCCTCGGAACCGTTAATCAACAGATTGGGGATCCGCACGGGCAGCACGGAAGGCTCCTTTTCCGTCTCGTCGAAGTTCGGGACAAAATCCACCACATCCTTGTCCAAATCCGCCAGAAACGCCTCCTGCGTAATTTTCTGCAGCCTTGCCTCCGTATAACGCATGGCGGCGGCGCCGTCGCCCTCGATATTGCCGAAATTCCCGTGACCGTCCACCAGCGGCAGGCCTTTTTTAAAATCCTGCGTCATCACCACCAGCGCCTCGTAGATGGAACTGTCGCCGTGGGGATGATATTTACCCATGGTATCGCCCACGATACGGGCGCTCTTCCTGTAGGGTCTGTCATAGCGGATGCCCA
>CAZSAJ010000087.1:0-4242 GCA_964604835.1 uncultured Acetatifactor sp. | reverse complement strand
ATACGGACAGGTCCGGCCGTCTGCTGCGGTATGAGCTCTGTTTTTACGGGGAGACAGGGAACACGGTCATCAATTATTATTTCTGCGAACATTTTATCTGGATTCACAGGCAGCAGAACCATTACAGCAGCGCAGTTCTGGATGCGGACTATCCGGATATTCTGTACAGCGAGGACGAGAACTGGATCCTTACGAATGAGGATGTCTACTTTCTCCACGATGACAAAACATTGGAGAAGACGGACGGAGAATTGCCGGGAATTCCCCTTCCTGAGGAACTTGCGGCAGTTGCCGGAGAGACAGCGGGGGTCGGAGAGAGACCGGCGAAGGCCTATGGTCGCGAGGCGGATCTTTATATGATGCGGGGCGAGTATGCGATGGCGGCGGAGACGCTGCGGGACGGTGCGGACGTCACCGAAGATGCCCGGCTGGCGGACAGGCTGGGTTATCTTAGGGAGAATCTGGTATTGGTAAAGGTGGCGAGATATAAGGGCAGGCAATTTCTGCAGGAGATGAGCTACCGGTACGAGTATGATGACCTTGGAAACGAGACCAAAAATCTGTACTATTCCCGGAAAGGACAAATCCTTAGCGGATGGGAAAGGGAGTATGACCCGAAGGGGAATCCGGTAAAATCTGTCTGTTATGACAAAGGGGAAATAACGTATTGGGAGGAGTACGGATACGATCAGGATCAAAAGATGCTCTGGTATGCCCGCCGCGGGGAGAAGAGGGAAATGTATCAAGAGCATGAGTATGACGAGAACGGCAATCGGACGAAAACCAGAGAGTACTGTTACAATGAGGATGGCGATTTGGTCAATTGGTGTGAGTATGAATACGATGCCACAGGGAATCTGGCAAGAGAGGTGAGAAAGTTTGAATTCCGTGAGGGTGATGAAATCGACCGTTATCACGAGGAGTACGAGTATGACAGCGCCGGAAATACAACAAAGCACACAAGCTATGATGAAGATGGGGAGATTGGTTACCGTGAGGAGTATGAGCGTGACGAGGCCGGACATACGATTAAGTATGTGGATTATGGTCGAGACGAGAAGATTTTGGACTGGGTGGAGTATGAGTATGACGAAGCCGGGCATGAGATCAAGTGGGTGCGTTATGAAGGAGCCGGACGGATTAGCGACTGGGCAGAGTGGAAATACAATGAAGCCGGAAGTCTGATGAGATATTTTCTTTACAGCGGTGAGAAAAGTATCGCCCACTGGCGTGAATACGAATACGATGCACAGGGGAGAGAGGTCAAAAGTGTGGTATATAATGAGGAGGGAAAGATTTCCTGCCTGATAGAAAACAGCTATGGCACAGACCGGAGCAATTCAAAGGAAATTTATTATGATGACGAGGGTGTGAAATACCGGAGGGAAAGCGAGTATGACAAAGCGGGACATCTGGTCCTGTTTGCGTACTTTGACCGTGACAGCAGTTTGAGGAGCCGGTGGGAGAGAGAATATGACGAAAACGGAGTCATGAGGAAGGATATTCGCTATAATAAGGACGAAAACATATACTTTTGGTATGAATACAATGAAGCCGGACATGCCACAAAGGAATTGAATCATAAAACGGATGGAAGTCTGGAGGAATGGTGTGAGTATCAATATGACCAATATGGCAATTGCGTGCATATCGATTCTTTTAAGGAAGACGGGGTCGTGAAACATCGGGAAGATAAGAGCTATGATGCGCTGGGCAATCTGACCCGTCACACCATTTGGACGCCTGACGGCGAGACGGTCTACACCCATACAAACAAGTATCGGCTTAAGGGAACTTGGCAAAGGCTTTGGGAAGAAAACGAATTCAAAACTCCAAAATAAGGGTATCAAATCATATTTTATGTGGAACAATATCCGTAAACATAAACAGGAAATTTATGCCTGCGCAGGAGGACCGGACATCGGAAGCCTGCGGGTCATAGGAGGTAAGATGATGGGTGTGAAGTTAAGCATGAAAAATAGAAAAAAATGGGCGTTGTATCTGTGTATTGCCGCACTGGCATTTGGATGTTGTGCCTGCGGCAGCAGGAGGGAGGATTCCTCCACGCAGTCCGGCACATCGGAGCAGTCGGGGGCGCAGGATGGTTCCGCCGCACAGGGGAGCAGTGAAACCGGAGAATGGTCGGACGACATCGAAGAGGGATGGAGCGACGAGATGACGGCGTTTAGGCAGGCCGTTGTGGAGGAGTTGGGTGATAATTACTGGCCCAATATGCAGATGCCTACAGAGTATCTGGAAATGACCTACGGTCTCTCCCCGGATCTGTATGAGGATTACATGGGTGAGATGCCTTTGATGAGCGCTCACGTGGACACGCTGCTCATTGTGAAAGCGGCGGAGGGTCAGGCGGATGCGGTGGAGGAGGCTCTGCAGGCCTATCACAAGAATCTGGTGGAAAACGGCACACAATATCCGATGAATGTGGGAAGAGTGCTGGCCAGCAGAGTGGAGCGCATAGACGATTATGTCTGCTTTGTGCTGCTCGGCGGCGATACGACGGATGCCGAAGAGGGAGGAGACGAGGCTGTGATCGCTCATTGTCAGTCGATCAACCAGCGGGCCATCGATGCAATCAAAAACAGCTTAGACAGCGCCAATCAGTAAAACGGATCCCGGAGGAAATCCATGGTATTCAGCAGTATTCTATTTCTGTTTCGTTTTCTGCCGCTCTTTATGTGCTGCTACTTTCTGGCGCCGGGCAGGGTGAAAAATCTGGTTCTCTTTTTGGGGAGCCTGATTTTTTATGCCTGGGGAGAGCCGGTCTATGTGGTGTTGATGCTCTTCTCTACGGTGTCGGATTATGTTCACGGCCGACTAATCGGAGCGAGAAGGGGGACGCGGGCGGCGAAGGGCCTGCTGGTGTCTTCTCTGGCAATCAATTTGGCGCTGCTGGGATTTTTCAAATATGCGGATTTCCTGATCGGGACTGTCAATCTGTGGGCGGGGACTTCTCTTCCGCTTCTGCGTCTGGGACTGCCCATCGGCATTTCGTTTTATACCTTTCAGACTATGTCCTATACCATCGATGTCTATCGGGGAGAAGCCAAAGTGCAGGATAGTCTGTTGGATTTCGCGGTGTTTGTGACCATGTTCCCGCAGTTGATCGCAGGGCCTATCGTCAAATATCGTCAGGTGGAGGAGCGTCTTCACGATCGTCTTCCCGATATTGGTCAGATCGCAACCGGAATCAAGCGGTTTGTCATCGGATTGGCGAAGAAGGTGCTTCTGGCCAACAATATCGGTCTGTTGTGGAATCTGGTGAAGAGTCAGGACTACGGGGAGATCAGCGTGCTTACCGCATGGCTGGGAATTGTGGCCTTTGCGCTGCAGATCTATTTTGATTTCTCCGGTTATTCCGACATGGCCATCGGTCTGGGGGCGGTCATGGGTTTTGTCTTTCCAGAGAATTTTAATTATCCCTATATCTCCCGGTCGGTCACGGAATTCTGGCGCAGATGGCATATCTCTTTGAGCGGGTGGTTTCGGGAATATGTGTACATTCCGCTGGGGGGCAACCGCAGGGGGATGCCCAGACAGCTCTTGAATATCCTGATCGTGTGGATGCTCACGGGCATCTGGCACGGTGCGGGGTGGAATTTCCTTCTGTGGGGACTGTGGTTTGCCCTGTTTCTGACGATGGAGAAGTTGTTTCTGGGGAAAATACTGGCGGAAATGCCCGGATTCTTCGGGCATGTGTACTGTCTGGCGGTGGTGCTTTTGGGATGGGTGCTCTTTGAACTGGAGTCCGCGGGGGCTGTGGGGCGGTATCTGGGCGCCATGTTCGGCGTGGGTGGACAGCCTTTCTGGGACGGGCAGGCGCTTTGGCTGGGCCGGGAGAATCTGGTCCTGCTGCTTCTCGCCGCGGCAGCGTCCACGCCGCTTGTCGCGGGCATCATCGCGAGACTGCAAAACAGCCGAGCCGGATATGCGAGGGCATTGTATGAGTTCGGGGAGCATTTGTTCCCTGCGGCATTGTTTGTGTTGTCCGTCGCATATGTGGTGGAGGCATCCTACAATCCGTTTTTGTATTTCAGATTCTGACAGGCGGCGGTGAGACATGGCGGGTCATGCAGAGGCTGCCGCAACTATGACAGCAGGGGCAGAGAGCGGTGGGAGTGAGAGGGCATATGGACGGGAATAAATTTCATTTTCATAAAACATATCTCGGCCGGTTTCGGCGGGACAAACTCAATGCGGGTTTGACTGTGGGGATATTTTGTG
>CAZSAJ010000086.1:1566-4752 GCA_964604835.1 uncultured Acetatifactor sp. | reverse complement strand
CCTCCATGCGCGCCTGCAGCTCCTCCGGCGACTCCGCCACGGGCCGCACAGGCTCCTTCAACATACCGATATCATAGGAGACTTCAAAGTCCTGCCGCTCCTTCTTTAGTCTGTCCAGTTCCTGCCGCTCCTTCTCATAGGCGGTCAGACTCTGAGAGATCTTCCTAAGCCCTACGTCCGGGTCCCGCTCTTCGCTCTGTCCGTATTCCCGCAGGAAATCCGCGAGCTCCGCCCGCCGTGCGGCGGCCTTTTCCCCGGCATTCTCCCATTTGCCGGATCTGGTCTCAAGCTCCTCAAACCGCCTCCTGTCTCTGCAAAGCTCCGCATAGAGCTCCGCCGGTTTCTCCTCCCGAAGACGGCTCTCCGTGCAATACGGCCGAAGAATCTCAAGAACCTCCTCCCGGGCATCCTGCATTCTGCCCTCATAGTCCTTTTGCAGATAGTCCGCCTCTCTGGCACGCAGCCGCCTCAGCCGCTGCCAGTCATGCCGCAGCCCATACAGCGCATCCCGCGCCTGTCTGACATCTCCTCCAAAGTCCGAAAGATCCATGCCGAACGCATTCAGGCAGTCCGCCGCATACCGTTGTGCCTCCCGCATCTGGCTCTCGTCTCTGGCAATCTCCCGCTCCAGCGCAGCCGTTCCTTCGCTTTCCTCTCGCTCATCCTGCCCGGGGAGTTTCTCTTGGCCGGGCGTCCTCCTGCGGCGCAGGCAAAAACCGATCGCCGCCACCGTCAGTATCATTCCCGCGCCCAGCGGCACAATGCCTGCCAGAACCTTCCCAAGTCCCAAGAAAACGGCGCCCACAACCAGACAAATCAACGCCAATACCGCCGACACGGCTCCTGCAACACCACAGTGCAAACCGCTTTTCCCCAAGTCGTCCCCGGAGGTGCTGCCGCGCCGCTCCTCCACGCTTTGTTCCAACATTCTCATGGAACAAAGCGCAGCCTTCTTGGTTCCAAGTCCGCTCTCCTTCTCGATATACAGATTCAGGCGTGCTACGCCCTCCTCCAATCTGCCCATAAGTTCGAGGGACTCCTCTTCCGTACAGTCCTCCCATCCTTTAAAACGGCCGCACAGCGTCTTGTATTCCAGCCGCTCCTCGCCGGAGAGTCGATGCTCCGCAGACTGCGCACGCAGCTCTTCCAGATCGTCCAAAAGCGCCTCTCCCCGCCTCAATGTCTCCTCGTCGGGCGCTCCTTCCCGAAACCGGACGCGCAGCCGGGACAGCTTTTCGCGCTCCGCCTCTTCCAGAGCACATGCTGCCGCCTCCGACTCCTGCTTCATCATCTGATCCCGCACGCTCTGCATCCGCTGCAACGTCTCATGGTCCGGCACATTCCCGCCCAGAGAAGCCAATGCTTCCTCCACGCCCCGTCTTTTTTCTTCATATTGATTGAGAATGCTCTCATAGTGGGTTCGTCTGGCCTCCACCGCCTTTTGCGCGGTCGCCGCCTCCCACGCATGCTGCGCCGCTTTGCGCTCGGCGATCCGCTCCTCCCGCTTTGCCAGACATTCCTCCAGCTTCGCCTCCAGATCCGACACGGACTGTTCCACCGCCTCCGTCCGCCGCAGTTCCTCTCTTAACTCCGCAATCTCTTCCTTCTGCCGCTTTAAGGAACGTGTGCCTGTCCTTTTGGCGGGCGTCAGACTGTTCCACAGATCCTTGATCGCCTGCTGCGCCTTCTCATAATTGCTCATATCGTCCAGACACTCCGACAGATTCCCGATCTTTGCGCTGATACTGTCCGTGGCCGCCGTATAGCAGTCATTCTGGGCAATATACACCGTGCGCAGAAAGGACTCCTGATTGATCTGGAACAGCTCCTCGCCGATATTGGCGGTAAAATCGCCGCTGATCAGATTGGTTGCGGCATCATAGAGCAGAAACGTATCCGCCGACTCTTTGGCGCCGAACGTCCGGTTCAGCAGATAGCGCTTCCCTCCCGCCTCAAATTCCAGTTCACCGCCATAGCTTCCCCCCTGCCAAGGCTTATAACGCACCCGTTCCCGCTCCAGCGCATCCCCGCGCTTCTTTTCATTGGCAAAACCGTAGAACATCACCTTGATAAAAGCAGCAAGGGTACTCTTGCCCCAGCCGTTCGGCTCTTGAAAGACACAGGGATTCTCTGTAAAATTCACTTCATAATCGGAAAATTTTCCAAAATTGTCAATATGACATCTCACCAACCGCATCTATTCGATGTCCTCCCCGGCCAATGCCTGCAGTCCATAGCGGATCACAATGGATTTGGTCTCCTCGTCCAGATCTTCGGCCTCCCGCACCTGCCGCACAAACTCCCCCTTCAGGGACAGATCCGACAGAAAGCTGTCGAAGTCCACCGTCAGCTTTGTCTCGTCATACACCTTCGCAAAAAAGAACCGGTCTTCCAGCCCTTTCAAGATAAAATCCACATTTTTCTCGCAGGTCACATCCACACAACCCTTCAGCACCACCTTCACCAGATCCTTCGGGGAGAATCCGGACTCCGAGAGTGCCTCCCGCACCCGGTCGGCCATCTGTGCGGAAGTCATGCATCCGGTCACATCCACTTCCGGTGCATACAGCCTTCGCTCGGCAAAAGGAATCAGTTCCGCCTTGCAGCGCAGGCTCTCCTCGTCGATATCAAGCAGCACAAAGCCGTGCTCGCCGCACTCGTCGAACCCCCTGCCCTCCAGACATCCGCTGTAACACCATCTGCCGCGCTTGTCCAAGGCTTCCATATGGTATGCGTGTACATGTCCCAGTGCCAGATAATCGATTCCTTTATTTTTCAGTTCTCCCAGAGCGATCACCTCCGCCCTGTTTTTGCTCGTGTAATGATTCTGCTGCCCGTGCAGTGTCACCAGATTGAATTTGTCATACGAAAGTACCAGACTGCCATAGAGCGTCCCCGCGTTCTCCCGCGTCAGTTCCGCCCCCGTGAGCACAATATTGCCCGCTCCCTCCGGGTTGAGCACATAACTTGTCCACTCCGCGCCAAAAAGCTTCAGATTCCCGGGCACTTCCTCCAGAGCGTCCAGAAACCCCGCCGCGTCGTGATTGCCCCGCAAAAGATAGAAATCGATATCCGGGTGCTTACGGACGGCGTCCTCCACCGCATTCCGCACGCTCGCCCGCACCCGCCCCGTGTCAAACAGATCCCCCGCGATCAGAATGGCCGCCACATCGTTTTGTGCGGCAT
>CAZSAJ010000086.1:0-1466 GCA_964604835.1 uncultured Acetatifactor sp. | reverse complement strand
GTGTCAAACAGATCCCCCGCGATCAGAATGGCCGCCACATCGTTTTGTGCGGCATAGTCCGTCATCCGCAGAAACGTATGCAGAATCTCTTCTTTTCTAAGCTTTGCCCTGCGTTCGTCCAGATTTGCGGACAGTCTGGAATCCAGATGGACATCCGCACAGTGTATCACTCTCATGCTCGCACCCCCACACTTATAAGGCCCCTTTTACGGTCACTCCGTCCTTTCGCTTTCCAGACAGCTCCGCCTAGTGGATAAAATTGGTCCTCTCAAACGGTTCTCTCTCCGGCAGGCCGTACGCATCCCTGCCAAGGGCGATGCTCCGCATCAAAAATACCATGTTTCTCGCCAACGTCCGCATGGTCTGCAGTCCCTCCGCATCCTGCGCAGCCTCGCCCGCTTCTCTGCCGTGAATACTGTTCCAATACTGGCTTGAGGCCACGGGCATTCCGTTTATGGTGAAAAACTTATTCAGCTCGTCAAAAGTTGCGGACAGACCACCTCTTCTGGCGCAGACCACGCTCGCTCCCACCTTCATGGTCTTGTCAAAATGGGTGCTGTAGAACAATCTGGTGAGGAATGCCACCAACGTCGCGTTTGCCGAAGCATAGTAGACCGGACTGGCCACCACCAGACCGTCGCAGGCCTCCAATTTGGGCGCCGCCTCGTTTACCATATCGTCAAACACACATTTTCCGGTTTGAGAACATCTGTTGCAGGCGATACAGCCGCGGATGTCCTGATTGCCGATCTGCAAAATCTCCGTCTCCACGCCCTCCGCGTCAAAAATCTTCACCATCTCCTGCAATGCAATGGATGTGTTTCCGCCTCTGCGGGGACTGCCGTTAATTATCAAGACTTTCATGTTGTTCCTCCTTTATTGCTTTATAGCACTATGTTTGGGGTGACTGTTAAATACTGGTGCGAGTGACGGATCCGGTCAGCAGAGACAAAACGGGCGCCGGATGCAGTGGCAGGGCTGCCCTTATTTGTCTCTGCTGACCAGATCCTGTTCTCAGAAAGGATGTTTCACCATTCAAATTTGTAGGATTGTGCGTGTTTCGTATCATATTCCAAAGAACATTCCGTGGGACAAGCTTGCGAAATGATTAGAATAAGGGACGAAAGTGGTCAGGATGAACAAATCGGATTTCGAAACGTTGTCTGTTCATCTTGCCCACTTTCTGTTTTATAAGAGTTTCGCAATTACCTGCTTTTTATTGTATGTATATTTTATGACGTAGGCGTTTGCAAAATGTTTTCTCAGATCCCGAACTATTGGATCACATGGATCCAGCCTGCGGGCGCCTCGATGCGGCCCATCTGAATGCCTGTCAGCGTCTCATAGAGTTTCTTCGTCACAGGGCCCATCTCGTTCATACCGCTGGGCATGCAGATCTCTTTGCCGTGATCCACGATCTTGCCCACAGGGGAGATCACCGCCGCCGTACCGCAGAGACCGCACTC
>CAZSAJ010000085.1:2720-5221 GCA_964604835.1 uncultured Acetatifactor sp. | reverse complement strand
CCGCAGACCTTGAACAGCTTTCTGGTCTGGGCCTCCACACCCTTGGATGCGTCGATGACCATGACCGCGGAGTCCGCCGCCATCAACGTCCGGTAAGTGTCCTCCGAGAAATCCTGATGCCCCGGCGTATCCAGAATATTGATACAATACCCGTCGTACTCAAACTGAAGCACCGAGGAGGTGACGGAAATACCCCTCTCCTTCTCGATCTCCATCCAGTCGGAGACCGCGTGCCGTGCCGTCGCTTTCCCCTTCACGCTCCCCGCCAGATTGATGGCTCCTCCGTAGAGCAGAAACTTCTCGGTGAGTGTGGTCTTGCCCGCATCAGGGTGCGAGATAATGGCAAAAGTGCGGCGCCGGTTAATTTCTTCTGTATAATTGCCCAAAACAATATCCTCCTGCTTACTGTCCACAGCATATCACGCTGCCGCTCACAGCATACTCTCGCCGGCAAATTCCGGCGCAATTCCAAAATATTGTAACACAGTGGCCCCTATGTCGGCAAATGTTTTTCTTGTGCCGAGATTTCTCCCGGGACTTCCCGGTTCCGTCCCCTCCCCGTACATGACAAAGGGCGTGTACTCTCTGGTGTGGTCCGTCGTGGCGGTGTAGGCCGGGTCACACCCGTGATCCGCCGTAATCATCAGCACGTCCTCCGGGCGCATCTTCCCCAGAATCTCCGGCAGCGCCGCGTCAAATTCCGTCAAAGCCTTGGCATAGCCGTCCACATCCCTGCGGTGTCCGTACAGCATGTCGTAATCTACCAGATTCACAAAGCATAATCCCTCAAAATCCCGATCCAGATATTCCAGAATCCGCCGTATTCCCTCGGCGTTACCCGCCGTGCTCACAGACTCGGTGATTCCCTGTCCCGCAAAAATATCTCTGATCTTGCCCATGGCGATCACGTCCTTCCCCGCCGCCTTCAACTGATCCAGCATGGTGACGGCGGGCGGCTCTATGGAAAAATCATGCCTGCGGGCCGTGCGGACGAAATGCCCCTTCTCCCCCTCAAAGGGCCGGGCGATCACACGTCCCACGCCGTGCTTCCCCACAAGGATTGCCCGGGCTGTCTCACAATATTCATACAATGTCTCGATGGGGACGATTTTCTCATGGGCCGCAATCTGAAACACACTGTCCGCGGAGGTGTAGACGATCAGATCTCCCGTCCGCATATGTTCCTCCCCGAAATCGGCGATCACCTGTGTCCCCGAGTAGGGTCTGTTGCACAGCACGCCCCGCCCCGTCCGCTCCCGAAAGGGGGCGAGCACCTCCTCCGGAAACCCTTCCGGATAAGTGGGCAGCGGCTTGGGCGAATACACTCCCGCAATCTCCCAATGTCCGATGGTGGTATCCTTCCCTTTGGACGCCTCCCTCATGCGGGCGACAGTGGCAGTGTGCAGCGCTTCGGCACTTTGATCCGCCCCCTGCGCCTGCGCTGCCACCTGTACGCCCTCTATCTGAAAAAGCCCCATCTTTTGCATGTTCGGCATATGAAAATACGGGCTTCCCGAGACGCTGTATAGGGTGTTGACCCCCACATCCCCATATTCTGGGGCATCCGGCATCTCCCCGATTCCGAAACTGTCAAGCACGATCAAAAACACTCTCCTCATAGTATCTCATTCCTTTCCGGCGTGACACGCTTGCGCGTGGTATGTATTCAGGCTTATTTCTTATCTTCCGTCTTCTATATCATACCACAAAAGACTACTCCACAACAGTGCTAATTACAATATTTTCCCCCGAGATACCCGTTTTTCTCTTCACGATATCCTCGATCTGGGCGCGCTGCACATCGGAGAGTTCCACGGCGTTCACCACCACGTCCACCATATTGTCCGCGATGCTCACCACCACATCGGTAAAGCCCTTGGCCTCCAGCAGAATCTCCGCCGCGGACTCTTTCTCGGCGATGACGGTCATCTCAACCATGCTGTCCACCGCATCCTGCTTCTGCTCGTCGGTGAGCCCGTCGCTTCCGATGATCTGCATCAGGGTCTCTTTATTCTTGGCTCTCGTCTGTTCCTTCAACAGCTTGGCATCGGATAAGACTGCGATCCCTGTGGTGGAAGTGAATACGGCCTCCCCGGGAATCTCTCCCTCCTCGGGCGTGACCTCCGCCACCTGCATCCCCTCCGCCAGATAATCCTGCGTGAGAAGATCCCCGTCGGAATCCAGACTCTCGATCTCCGTGAGACCTGCCGCCAGAAGATCCGCCTCCGACAGATCAAGCAGTCCGTCCAGATCGACGCTGTTATTCAAGCTGCCCGCAGTGTAATTTTCCGTGATGACTCCCGATGAGTCCACAGGATTCACCACATCCCCGTCGTCCACCGTCAGATATTCTTCCTCAAGATTGGTCCCCGCAAACTGCAGATAACCCGCTATGGCGATCATGACAGCAAGTGCGGTAATCATAAGCTGGTTTTTTTTGACTAAGTTTTTCACAACGCTCTCCCTCTTTTTCTTTATTCTGGAAAGTCTTCTTCCATTTC
>CAZSAJ010000085.1:0-2620 GCA_964604835.1 uncultured Acetatifactor sp. | reverse complement strand
TTTTTCACAACGCTCTCCCTCTTTTTCTTTATTCTGGAAAGTCTTCTTCCATTTCATTGTATGAGCCCCGGCCGTCAGATATGAATGTCCCCGCTCAGTTTCCCGCTCCCCCCGAGCCACCGCCTCGGACTGTGACATTTCCGGCGCTCCCCGTGGCGCCGCTTCTGACTGTGACGCTTCCCGCCCCGCTTTCCATGGGCATAACCACCACCTTGTGCGCTTCCACGCCAAAGAGCGCCTGTGCGATCTGTGCGATGCTGCTGCTTACGGCGTCGTCACCCGCGCCTTCCGCCACCACCAAAACCCCTTCCACCCGCGGATTTAAGGTCTTTACCACATAGGGCTCGCTCGTTCCGGAACTGCTCCGGTAGACCGTGCTGTCCCCCATCTCAAACTGTGTCACCGTGCGGCTTCCGCCCTCACTGTCTTTTTCAATGGTATTGGAGCGCACGGTGGGCGCATCCTTTTCCACCACAAGCTCCTCGGAGGACAAAAAGGTGAGCATCACCTCCACCTTCCCCACCCCGTCGATGGCGGAGAGAAGCTCTGCCAGCTTTTTCTCCTGCGCCTCCGCATAGTCCGTCAAAGCATCCTTGTTACCGGCGTTTAAGACATTGTTTTGCTCTGCGCTCTCCGCGGCTTCAGGGGCAAAGGCACTGGGTGAATCCAATTTTGAAGCGGGATTTGCAAAAATGCTTCCGCCGGTATCTTCCTCCTTCTTCGTGGGCAGAGCAATGATAAACAGCAGGATTCCTGCCAGAATGATGATGATCAGATTGTCCCTGCGAAACCATTTTCTGCGAAGTTCCTCCCATCGAAAGACTTTGGAGGAGACCTTCCCTTCGCCGTTTTTCACATCGTCTGTCTCACCGCCTGTCATACCGTCCGACAAGACATTTTCCCGCTCATCCGTCATCTTCCGAGCCTCCCTCCTCACCGTTTTGTGTCTGAATCTTTATTTGGGGGATCCTGTCGATCCCGATTTCTATTCCAATTTCGATTCCATCATTCTGCCCCGCGCCGCCTGCGGAGGACTCAGGTTCCGTCTCGGCCGGGAGTCCGGCGGCATCCGTCTCCTGTACCTCCATCGCCGTGATCCGGCTCTGCACCTCCTGCAGGGTCATCTGCTCCAAAATGCGCTCTCCCGCCGCGTGATCCTCCATGACCTGATCCATGCTCTGTTCCATCTGACTCTGAAACCATGCAACCCGCGCCGCCAGACTCTTTTCCCCGTCTCCCGTGAACAGATTGCTTATGGGGAGGAACATCTGCAGCAGAATCATGGCGCTCATCAGCATCTTCAGATATTTTTCGTAGGATCCGTTGGGTCTGAAATGAATCAGCACCTGCGCACAGATCACAAATATACCGATTTTACAGATATATTGAATCAAATATGCATGCATCTTAGAACCCCCTGTTGGTTGTGACGGTGACGATGGCAATGGTGACAAGAAACAGAAGCATTGCCGTTCCCGTGACCTTGAGCAGCAGCATCCCAGAATCCCCCGTGCGGCTGACACAGGCGGTGATGCGCTTGTCGCTCACGATGCCCATAAAAGCGGCCGCCGCCTTCAGAAGAAGCGCCGTCAGAAAGATCTGAAAGAGCGGCGCCGCGCACAAGAGTAACAAAAGCAGGAGCAGAATCACCCCCACACTGTTCTTGATGACCACCGCGGAACCCACCACCAGCTCTATGACACCGTCCGCCGTGTTGCCGATGCCCGGTATAGCGGAGATCGCTTTCTGCAATGCCCCGGCCCGCACGGAGTCCAGAACCGGCGTCAGCACAGACTGAAAAATACTGATGCCCGTCACACATCCAAACGCCGCTTTCAGAATCCATCCGATCAGCTTCTCCAGAAACTCCACAAACAGCGTCAGCTTTTCCTCGATCCAGATGCCGTTGATCACCGACAGCATGCAATGGCAATAGACGAGCGGCATCACCACCCCCACCAACAGTTCCTCAACCCCATAAATCAGCAACAGAAGGAGCTGATAGTAGCCGGCCACCGTGACGCTTCCCGTGGCGACTCCCACCGCAAGCAGGTAGGTAGGCATCAGAAGCCTTATGAACAGCACGATGTTTTCCATGGTATCCGCGGCCGTCTGCGCGGCCTGCAGAAAGCACCGCAGCAACACCGCCGACATGAGCAGATACATAAAATAAAAGCTCAGATCCGCCACCTGATGTTTGTCGAACACCTCCACAAAATGGCTCATCAAAGCCGACACCACCCCCAGCACCAACAGCCACACAAAGACATTTTTCATCCCTATGGTGGAACCGGCCAGCCCGGCGATGCACTCCTGCATAAAATCCGCCAGCGCCCCTATGACGTCCCCCTGCAGAATCTTCTGCAACAGGGCGGACAGGGAAATGTCATACTGCGGAAACAAGGCGTCCATCCCCGCCTGCAGCTCGTCCAGATTATAATTTGCCCAAATTTCCTCCAGATTCATCCCGATCTCCATTCGCGCGCCGTAACGCATTGAATCAATCTTTAATTGATGGTAAGCCCCTGAATCTGCTCGATCACCGCAAAGAGTACCGGAAGACCTGCAAAAATGACGGACAGCTTTCCCAGAATCTCGATCTGATCCGACACCGCGCCAA
>CAZSAJ010000084.1:0-5314 GCA_964604835.1 uncultured Acetatifactor sp. | reverse complement strand
GAGCCTGTGCGGCCCGTGGCGGAGTCGCCGGAGGAGCTGCAGGCGCGCATGGAGGAATTGGACGGACAGACGGCGGCTCTCTGGGAGCAGGCGCGCGCCTATCAAGGTCAGTTGGACGAGAGGCAGCAGGAGCTGGAGGAGCTGGCGGATGTGCGGGAGAGACTGAGCGGTCTGGAGGCGGCATATGACAAGGATTATGCCTATTTTACCAATCTGGGCATCACGGGCGAGTATCTGAAGAAGGCCAAGGATCATTTGTCCGCCAAGTATATCGGTCCCATGTATGAGTCATTCCGGCGCGGATATGAGCTGATCGCGGGGGAGTCCGGGGAAGATTTCCGCATGGATGCTCAGATTCATGTGAGCAGGCGGGCTATGGGAGAGCTGCGGGAGACGAAAGCTTTCAGTCTGGGCAATCAGGATTTGATCCATATTGTGCTGCGGGTGGCACTGACGGATGCGATGTATGAGGGAGAGAGGCCTTTTCTGATTCTGGACGATTCCTTTGTGAATCTGGATGAGGAGCGCATGGAGGCGGCGTGGGAATTCCTGCAGGACATCGCAAAGCGATATCAGGTGATCTATTTTACCTGTCACGGGAGCCGGGCAGGTTTGGGGAACCGGGGAGGTTCGGAGAGACGGAGCGTATGAGGAAGAGAAAAGCAGGAACGGTGGGATGTCTGTTGGCTGTCATATTGTTGTTGGCATCCTGCGGCAAGGGAGACGGCACCCGGGTGGTATTCACCACGGGATTTGCCAGAGACGAGGTGTTCCGCATCGAGGATGAGAGCTGCAGAGTGGGCGAGATCATGGTATATCTGACCACCATTCAGAATCAGTATGAGAGCATCTATGGGGAGGAGATCTGGAACACGGAGCTGGACGGCGTGACACTGGAGGAGAATGTGAAGGAGACGGTGTTAGCCAGAATCGCGCAGGTGAAGACCATGTATCTTCTGGCACTTGAGAAGGGCGTGGCGCTGGACGAGGAGGAGAGCGCGCTGGTACAGCGTGCGGCGGAGGCCTATTATGCCTCCTTAAACGAGACGGAGATTGAAAAGATGGGGGTCTCTCAGGAGACTATACAGGGGCTTTATACGGAATATGCCATGGCGGAGAAAGTCTATGCTTATCTCATCGAAGATATCAACCCGGAGATCAGCGACGACGAGGCGCGCACCATCATCGTGCAGCATATTCTGCTGCGCACCTATACCATGGACGGCGCCGGCAAGCGGGTGGAGTATTCCGGGACGGCAAGGGAGGCGACCTATGCCAAAGCATGCGAGATCCGGGAGATGGCGGTGTCGGGAGAGTATGAGTTTACGGAGCTTGCTTCCCGCTACAGCGAAGACACCAATATTACCTATTCATTCGGAAAAGGGGAGATGGATAAACGTTTCGAGGAGGCTGCGTTTCTCTTGGAGACGAACGAGGTCAGTCCGGTGGTGGAGAGCGAGAGCGGCTACCATATTATCAAATGCATCAACACCTTTGACAGAGACGAGACGGATGCCAACAAGGTAAAGATCGTGGAGCAGCGCTGCAGGGAGGCGTTCGGGCAGGAATATGACGCTTTTGTGGAGACGCTGGCGCGGAATTTGAATCAAAAGCTTTGGGACGACTTGGAATTAATTCATGATGAGAACGTGGCCACGGACAATTTTTTTGAAGTTTATGAAAAATATTTTGCAAAGGAAGCGGAGTAAAGGCGGGTACAAAATCAACAAAAGATAGCAAAGGAGAGAATCGCGAATGAAAAAAAGGTTAGTGTTTTTAGTGATTGTGGTTGGGATTGCGATTTATGTCATATACAGCCAAAAGGTGAAAAAAGAAGAAGCGATGGCGGCGGATTATGAGCGGATTGAGCAGCTGCGGCAGGAGTGTGAGTGGATTGTTAATAGTAACTATCTATACACGATCGGAGATGTCCACGCATGGCATGTGTACGAATTGGGGCTGATACACAAGGATGAAAGCGAGCTTTTAAAGCGCATGGAGCAGGATTTGGGGGAGGATTTCGAGACCAAATTACACAATGGGGACAAGCTGTATGTGGGATTCCTGCCGGACATGCAAAAGTATCGCATCTATGCCGGGGTAGCCTATGAGGATGAATATATGTTGTATCCCGATTGGAATTACACAAAGCTGGAAAAGAGGTAGAGGAGGACGGAACAGAGCCGTTTAGAAAAATTTTAGAATTCTGTAAATCCGCTGGATATAAGTATTTCCAAAGAATTATTAGCACTCACACTTGCTGAGTGCTAATTTGCTGTTGACTTTTATTTTTAGCTGTTTTAAAATACTTTTCAGTTGGACGAAGCAGGATGGACGCATTTTGTGTCAGGCAGGGTTTTCGTCATAAGAATGAAAAAGAAAATGAAGAAAAGGATGTGGCTTGTATGGCAGCAAAGAGTGGCAGTTTATCAATTAACAGCGAAAATATTTTTCCGATTATCAAGAAGTGGCTGTATTCGGACCACGATATTTTCTATCGGGAGCTGATCTCCAACGGCTGTGACGCCATCACGAAGCTGAAGAAACTGGATATGATGGGGGAGTATTCTCTTCCCGACGGTTACAAGGCGCGGGTGGATGTGGTGGTTGACCCGGAGAAGAAGACATTGACGTTTCGGGACAACGGTCTGGGCATGACGGCGGACGAGGTGGAGGAGTATATCAATCAGATCGCGTTCTCCGGCGCCGCTGATTTCATCGAGAAATACAAGGACAAGAGCAATGCGGACCAGATCATCGGACATTTTGGTCTGGGATTTTATTCCGCGTTTATGGTGGCGGACGAAGTGCATATCGACACGCTCTCTTACAGGGAGGGCGCCAAGGCCGTACACTGGGAGTGCGACGGCGGAACGGAGTTCTCCATGGAAGACGGGGAGCGGACGGAAGTGGGTACCGCCATCACCCTGTTTTTAAACGAGGACTGTCTTGAGTTCTGCAATGAATACAGAGCGCGGGAAGTCATCAAAAAATACTGTTCTTTCATGCCGACTGAGATTTATCTGGAGAAGGCGGACACGAAAGAGACGCAGATCGTGAAAGAATCCGAGAAGCGGGAGGACGATATTGTTCTCGAGGAGATTCTTCCGGAGAAGAAGGAAAGCACGGCGGATCAGGCGGACAGCGCAGACGGGAACGAGGGGACGCAGGCGGCTCCCGAGGAGAAGAAATACAAAATACAAAAGCGCCCGGAGCTGTTAAACGAGACGGTGCCGCTCTGGACCAAGCATCCCAACGATTGTACCAAAGAGGAGTATCTGGAGTTCTACCGCAAAGTTTTTCAGGATTACAAGGAGCCTTTGTTCTGGATCCACTTAAATATGGACTATCCGTTTAATCTGAAGGGGATTTTGTACTTCCCCAAGATCAATATGGAGTATGAGTCCATCGAGGGCACGATTAAATTGTATAATAATCAGGTGTTTATTGCGGATAATATCAAAGAGGTCATTCCGGAGTTTCTGATGCTCTTAAAGGGTGTGATCGATTGTCCCGACCTGCCGTTAAATGTGTCCAGAAGCGCTCTGCAGAATGACGGCTTCGTGAAAAAGATCGCGGAGTATATCACCAAGCGTGTGGCCGACAAGCTTTCCGGCATGTGTAAGACCCAGAAGGAGGAGTACGATAAATACTGGGATGACATCAGTCCCTTTATCAAGTTCGGCTGCCTGAAAGATGACAAGTTCTGCGAGAAGATGAACGACTATATTCTCTTCAAGAATCTGGACGGCAAGTATCTGACCCTGCCGGAGTGTCTGGAGGTGAAGCCCACGGACACGGAGGAGAGCGAGGGCCATGCCGTGGACGAAAACGGCGAGAAGGTGGAGGCGCAGATCGTGACCGAAGAGCCGGATTCCGAGGCGGAAGATGCCGAAGAGGAGAAGCGGGAGAAGATCGTCTACTATGTCACCGACGAGCGTCAGCAGAGCCAGTATATCAATATGTTCAAGGCCGCCAAGATGGATGCGGTGATACTGACCCACAATATCGACCAGCCTTTCATCTCCCAGCTTGAGAACAAGAACGAAGGCGTGAAGTTTATGCGGATCGATTCCGATGTGACGGATGCGCTGAAGGCGAAGACTTCCAAGAAGGTGCGGGAGGAGCTGGAGGAGCAGGCTCAGACCGTAGGCAGGATCATGAAGAAGGCGCTGAAGAACGACAAGATTGCCGTGAAGGTGGAGAAGCTTAAGAACAAAAAGATCTCCTCCGTGCTCACCCTGTCGGAGGAGAGCAGACGTATGCGGGATATGATGAAGATGTACTCTATGCCCGGCATGGATCTGGGCGGTATGGGCGGCGAGGGCGAGACGCTGATCCTCAATGCCAATCATCCTCTGGTGCAGTACGTGGTGGCACATGAGGAGGGGGAGAATACGGAGATGATCTGTGAGCAGCTCTATGATCTGGCCAAGCTGCAGCAGGCGCCTCTGGACAGTCAGGCCATGACCAAATTTGTGGCGAGAACCAATGATATCATGATGCTTTTGGCGAAGTAAACCTGCGGATTTTGGCGGGAGCCATACAGAGCTCATAGAAGAAACGGGAAGAACGAGAGGGCGGAGAGCCGGCCTGCTTCTTCCCGTTTTATTGTATTTTGAATATTGGAGCGTTTGGAGGAATATTTTCACATGTTTTTTAATAAAAAAGTTTTAGTAAAAGTTTTTAATAAAAATGCACAAAAAAGGTGGAAATTTCCAGAGAATGTAGTATAATTTGAATAAAGAAATTAAATAAGGGGGCATATAATATGGCAAAAGAAATGATGGCAATGCTTCTTGCCGGCGGTCAGGGTTCCAGACTCTATGCGCTGACCCAGAAACTGGCAAAACCCGCGGTTCCTTTCGGCGGGAAATATCGAATTATCGACTTTCCCTTGTCAAACTGTGTGAACTCCGGCATCGATACGGTGGGCATTCTGACGCAGTATCAGCCCTTGGTGCTGAATGAGTATATCGGCAACGGACAGCCTTGGGATCTGGACAGACTGCACGGCGGCGTACATGTGCTGCCTCCCTATCAGTCGGCCAAGGGATCGGACTGGTATAAGGGAACGGCAAACGCGATTTATCAGAACATCTCTTTCATAGAGAGATACCAGCCGGAGTATGTGATCATCCTCTCGGGAGACCAGATCTGCAAGCAGGACTACAGTGATTTCCTCAAATTCCACAAGGAGAAGGGCGCGGAGTTTTCCGTGGCGGTGATGGAGGTTCCTTGGGACGAGGCTTCCCGTTTTGGCCTGATGGTGGCGGACGAGGATGACAGGATTACAGAATTCCAGGAGAAGCCT
>CAZSAJ010000083.1:0-5414 GCA_964604835.1 uncultured Acetatifactor sp. | reverse complement strand
AACTGCAATGGAATGATTTGGACGGAGAAACTCTTATGCTTTTAAAACGTGGCGATTCTCCTGAACTGAACAGATTGCGTGATGAAATCGAGACAAAACACCCTAATATTAACATTTTCGATGTATCGCATTTCTATGACACGAATGTATTTAATGAATGTGAGCAAACAGGGTGCATCATGGAAACATTGGATATTTGGAAAGATGTTCACCCGTCCATAGTTACAATCCCTATGGAGTGGGAATATAAAACATATTATGGAATTGTATATGCAAAGCAGCCGTCTGAACCAATGCGGGCATTTATCGATATTATTCAAAACAAGCTCCCAGCCCAGAATACGGAATCCGAATTGTGTGCCCAGACCATCCGCCCAGACATAGCTCCAATGCCTGTTCCATAAGGTTTATGCTCCGGGAAAATACCATCATAGGGGGCTTCTTCTGATATGCTGCCATACATATCCGTTTTTTCACATCAACCCCTCCTTTTCTTTGGAAATAATCTGTAATCCCGTATGTGTATATCTGCGGTATACATAAAATGACAGCAACACTGTCAGGATATCCGCACACACCTGCGACCAGACAATACCATACATTCCAATGAGATGGTTTAGTAAAAACAGCATCGGAATGTTAAATACTGCCCACCGCATCACACCGAGAAACAGCGATTTATTTCCTTCACCAAAGCCCTGGAACACATATACCGTGAAAAAGCTCATAAACATCAGCGGCGTCGCAAGGCATCTGATTCTCAAAAAATCGGTACCCAGCAGTACTGTCTGCTGCTCCGGTATAAATATCCGCATAATGCTTCCTGCAAGAATTTCGTATAGCGCAATACTGATTATGCTGACGATGATTCCCACCTTGATGGAGAATTTTATGATATGATTCATTCTTTCATGATTCTTCGCAGAATAGTTATATGCAACCAGCGGCATCATTCCCTGACAGATACCGATACCGACATTAAGCGGCAGTCTTTCCGCTTTCAGCACAATGCCAATGGCAGCAAGCGCAATGTCATTGTAGGATGTCATTAGTTTGTCAATGACCACATAGTCTATATCAAACAGCAGAGTTGCAATCGCCGAAGGGATACCGACATTAAATATGGAGCCTATACTCCTTCTGTCAGGCAAGCCATGTCTGATGCTGAAATTGACAGCCGATTGGTTTCTGATCCTGTATATGACACAAAAGAAATAACCGCATGCAATGCAGTTTGAAATCAGTGTAGCGATCCCGACTCCCAATACCTCGCTTCCCTTTGGGAGAAGTACAAACATGAACAGCGGATCAAGCGCCATATTGATAATTCCTCCCATCGTGATGCCAAAGCCCGCCTCTTTTGACATGCCGACACTTCTAAGCAGATTGGACATCACATTGGAAAGCACGGTCGGTATTCCGCCAAGTACGATCACACAGAAAGCATACTGTTTTGCATAATGATATGTATTGTCACTGGCTCCAAGCAGTTCAAGGATCGGTTTCATGAATGCAAACATCACTATGGAAAATACAGCGGTTACGGCAATGGATAAGTAAAAGCAAAGTGAGGACACTTTCTTTGCCTCATCTTCCCGTTCCTCACCCAGAAGCCGTGATATCAGTGCCCCTCCGCCGACGCCGGTCAGTCCTGCAAGGGACAGGCAGATATTGAACACCGGCAGAATCAGGGAAGCACCCGCCACCATGTATGGATTATTTGTCCTTCCAAGATAAAAGGTGTCCGCCATATTGTAGATCAGGACAATGATCTGGCTGAATATGGTCGGTAAAGCCATTTCCTTCACCGCCTTTGGTACGGGCAGGGTTTCAAAGATTTCTTTACTATTTACTCTCGCCACTATTTTCACTCTCCTCAATACAATGATTGATATGTTTAATATATTGATTCATAAAATCCGTAACCTGATCCAGCTGCTCATCCGAAAAACCTTTTATAAAGGCCATGTCCCGTGCAAGCCATGCTTTATGAGCTTCTGCATGTTTTTCATATATAACTTTCCCTGTATTTGTCAGACGGTAATATATGTTCTTTGCATTGCCATCCCTCTGATAGGATGATATAAGGCCTGATTCCATCAGTTTCTTTATGTTCTTGCAGATACCGCCTCTTGTCATACTCATATACTCTGCAAGGGAGGTGACATTCGGCCGCTCCAAGTCACCAATAGCAGCAATGATATGAAGTTCGGAATTATTGTATCCCCGAAGAGACTGGTCTTCTCTGAGTTTTGATAACATTTCCTGCTTATCGCCGTATTCTTTAAACAAATTTAATAAATCCATATCAATCTCCTTTGTTTACTTGGAAACAATATTAGCACAGGATTGTTTCCCGGTCAACAAAATTATTAAATAAATAAGTTTCCCGATAAAGCTTTTCTTAATTGAAGCTTTTCTAAATTAAAGATTTTCTTATGTGAAAATTTTCTTATGCAAAAAAATGGGTTGACATCCGAAGAACAGGGTGCTATACTCCAATACAACAGGCAAAGGTGCTTTGGGAAATTCCCGAAGCGCCTTTTTTGTGTGGCGGAGCGCCTTGCGGGAAGAGCGTCTGCCGCTCGATGCAGGCTTGTATACGGCGGTGCAAAGGGGCATTTGTGAAAGTGTCTCTCTGCATCGCCTATTTTTATCGGAGGAGGAGAAAATTATGGAAGAAGTATCGAGTATGGTATTTGGCGTATGGTTTCTGATCGGCGCCGCATTGGTGTTCTGGATGCAGGCAGGATTCGCCATGGTGGAGACAGGGTTCACCAGAGCCAAGAACGCCGGCAACATTTTGATGAAGAATCTGATGGACTTCTGTATCGGCACGGTGGTGTTTATCCTCATCGGCTTCGGTCTGCTGCTGGGAGAGGATCTGGCAGGGTTGATCGGAAAACCCGGATTTGATATTTTCACCGCCTATGAGAGTTTCGACTGGTCGAACTTTGTGTTCAATCTGGTGTTCTGTGCCACCACTGCGACCATCGTCTCCGGGGCGATGGCCGAGAGAACGAAATTCCTGTCCTACTGTATTTATTCCGGTGTGATTTCCGCGCTGATCTATCCGATCGAGGCACACTGGATCTGGGGCGGCGGTTTTCTGGCACAGATGGGATTCCACGATTTCGCGGGCTCCACGGCGATCCATATGGTAGGCGGCATCTCGGCGTTGATCGGCGCCAAATTGCTGGGTCCCCGCATCGGTAAGTTCGTAAAGGACAAGAACGGAAAAGTGACGAAGGTCAATGCTTTTCCCGGGCACAATCTTCCCGTGGGTGCGCTGGGCGTGTTCATTCTGTGGCTGGGCTGGTACGGATTTAACGGCGCGGCCGCTGTCAGCATCGAGGAGTTAGGTTCGATCTTTGTGACCACCACCATCGCACCTGCCATTGCCACTGTAGTGTGTATGGTGTTTACTTGGGTAAAATACGGCAAACCCGATGTGTCCATGTGTCTGAACGCATCGCTGGCAGGATTGGTGGCAATCACCGCTTCCTGCGATGTGACGGATGCACTTGGCTCTATTGTCATCGGTGCGGTGGCGGGTCTGCTGGTGGTATTCGGCGTATGGTTTCTGGATCACAAACTACATATTGACGATCCCGTGGGTGCGGTGGCAGTACATTGTCTGAACGGTATCTGGGGCACGATTGCGGTGGGATTGTTTGCCACGGATACGGCGCCTGCGTTTGCCAGAGGTGTGTCG
The DNA here is from genome assembly GCA_964604835.1 of uncultured Acetatifactor sp. Lineage (GTDB taxonomy): Bacteria > Bacillota > Clostridia > Lachnospirales > Lachnospiraceae > Acetatifactor. The sequence goes on along the minus strand of CAZSAJ010000083.1, from coordinate 1,699 downwards.
GGAGGCGCCAATCAGATTGCGGCGGAGGGTCTGTTCTACGGAGGCGGTTTGAAACAGCTCGGTCTGCAGCTCGTTGGTTTTGCGGCGGTGGCGGCATGGACGGCGGTGACTATCACTATCACGTTTCTTGTCATCAAGGCTTTGGTGGGTCTGCGTGTGACCGAGGAGGAGGAGATTATCGGTCTGGATGCCACGGAGCACGGTCTGCCTTCCGCATATGCCGGATTCAGTCTGATGGATATCTCCAACACCATGACCATGGAAGCCAACGAGAACACGGATCTGGGCGTATCCGAGTATGCGGAGGCCTCCGAGGTGCAGAAGAATGTGGCGGTACCCGTTGCGGCGGCTCCCGTGGTTTCCGCAAGCGGTATTCACAAGGTGGTCATTGTCACCAAGCTGTCCCGATACGAGAAGCTGAGAAAAGCGCTGAACGATCTGGGCGTGACCGGTATGACCATGACACAGGTGATGGGCTGCGGTATTCAGAAGGGCGCCGGCGAGAAATACCGTGGCGTGGAGCTGGATGCGACGCTGCTGCCCAAGGTAAAGATCGAGGTGGTAGTCTGCAAGATTCCCGTGGAGGATGTGATCGAGACCGTCAAGAGAACGCTCTATACCGGGCATATCGGTGACGGCAAGATTTTCGTATACAATGTGGATCAGGTTGTGAAGGTCCGCACCGGCGAGGAGGGATTTGCCGCTCTGCAGGATGTGGAGTAAGCCGGTCTGAAAAAGCTATTATCGTTCCCTTGTTTGATCGTCTCTTGTGTGCCATGACGCACAGGGAGACGGGCCCCGGGTGCTTCCACCACCCGGGGTTTTTTATTGGGCTGATTTTTCTTTGCGTCTATTGACAACAGCAAAGGCAAAGAGATATACTTAAAATTGAGTTAGCGGTTACTAACAAAAAGTGACCGCATTTATTAGAACTATGGGTTAGTTAAAACTAATTAAAATTGAAAAGAATTTTATGGTTGAGATTACAACAGGCATAGAAGGGATCGTTCGCGGCATTATGGATACCGTTTATTGTTCCGGCGGACGAGTCTGTCATCCGAAGATGTGGGAAGCGAAAGATAGGAATCGCGGCGAAATATCTAAATAGCTTAAATCGAAAAATGGGAGGAAGAGAAAATGAACAGACACGAAGAAATTAAAAACGCTTATAAAAGTCTTGGAGGAGATACGACCTTCTATGACGGGATGATCACTTGCTCCACTTTGCCGGGGAAAGCAGTGTGCAAGCTGGTGTGGAACATGGACAAGAGAAAGAATGACCATTACTTGGAATTGGCATTGTCCGGTATCCCGAAGAACTTCAGCGGCAAAATGCTGGAAGTGCCTGTGGGAACAGGAATCTTAAGCATGCCGGTGTATGAGACGATGCCGGATGCGGATATCACCTGTCTTGACTATTCTCCGGATATGATGGAACGGGCAAAACGGCAGGCAGAGAAACGTGGTCTTAAGAATCTCAGTTTTATGCAGGGGGACGTGGGGAAGCTACCCTTTGAAGACGAGAGCTTTGATCTGGTACTGTCACTGAACGGTTTTCATGCTTTCCCTGACAAGGAAGCGGCATACGGTGAGATTTTCCGTGTCCTGAAGCCGGGCGGGATTTTCTGCGGCTGCTTTTATGTGAAAGGTGAAAATAAACGGACAGATTTTCTGGTTGATAAAATTTACACGCCAAAGG
>CAZSAJ010000082.1:0-5510 GCA_964604835.1 uncultured Acetatifactor sp. | reverse complement strand
AGCGGTGAGATTGTGTTTTACTACCATAGTATTTTCCTCCTTGAAATTGCACCTCGTCCTGAGGTCTATATTAGTCTATCTTTTCCACTTTTTAGATTTTTGCTTGATCCTGCGGATTTGATAAACTTGTTTTTGTTTTACCTGATTAATATATCGGATGGCTTTCTCAAAACTTTAGAGCTTTTTTTAATTTTTTTAAAATTTGTTTTAAATCTCTACCCAATCTCCCAACTCGCTGTGCTTCCCAAGAATCTCCCACGGACAGGCTTCTCCGGCCACACAGTACTGACAGCGCCGCATGGGAATCAGCAATTCGGCCTTCAACACGGCTGCGGTCAGTTCGTCGTCATACAAATCGATTCCCTCCTCCGCGGGCAATTCCTGCCCGAAAGCCTCGTTAAAATATTTCGTGGTAAAGGGCGCATAGCAGGGCGCGACCTTTCCTCCGTGCAGACAGGTGCAGGAAGCCTGAAAACAGCGATAGAAAAAGTCTTCGTCCGACTGTGGCGTCAATGTCTGCGTCCTGTTAAACTCCGTGATCATCGGCGTTATGGTATACGGAATCTGCCGCTCATACAAGAATTTCTGAATCTCCTGAACCCGGTCCTGAAGGGGCGGATAAAAGGAAATGTGGAAAAACGCCATGTTCCGCCGCATGATTTCTATCAGGGAAGGATCCATGCGCTCAATCAGCAGACCGTTTGTCACCACCGTGACAATGCTGGCGGGATATAACTGTCTTGCAAGTTCAATGAATCTGCCGAGCTCGGGATTCAACAGCGGCTCGCCCCCGAGAATCCGGATGACGCCGATATCCGCAATATATTTTTTCAGTTGCCTAAGATCCGCGGCAAATCCTTCGTACTCCGTATAGACCGGCTGCGGCACCAGAGGCGAGTAGTGGGTACAGTATTTGCAGTTCAGATTACAATGATCCGCCACATGGAACTCCAGATAGGGCAGATAGGGATCCTGCAACATGGGCGTGATCAGACAGGCCACGGCCTCCGGCCGGTTTCTGATCCGATCATCCAGACGGATTCCGTCATAGATATCCTGCACGTCCACTCCCGCGCGAAGCAGGGCAAGAACCAACTCATTCTGCTGCATATAGTATTCCTTGGGAATCACAATGGCCGCCAATTCTCCGGCGGTATATCTTCTCCCGAATTCGGCGACGGAGATCTCGCCATCGTCCTGCGGCTGTCCGAGGACGACGAACACATCCACAGTCACCGTCTCACCGCCGTCCTGCACGAGCATGTCCGAATATTCTGCCTCCAGAATGTCTTTCATCAGCCGGCTCCATTTTGAATTGCCGAAAACGCCCACATGTACCATTCTCTACTCCTCCACTATAAATAGGTCAACAAATCTCTGTGCAGTTCCTGTGCCCTGCTTTCCCATGTATGGGCGGAAAGGGCCGCTTCATACCCGGCGGAAGCGATTCCCTGTAATCTGCTCTCATCCGCAAGCAACGCAAGAATACGCTGCGCAAGCCCTTCCAGACTCTCGGGAGACAGGTCAAATGACACCCACGCATCCGACGGCAGCGCTTCCTCCAGATATTGTGTTGTTTCCGATACCGCCACGGCGCCGGACAGCATCGCATTGAACACCCGCTCATGACTGCCGTCCCGAAACCACGGCAGCGTATTTAGCACGATCTTGCTGTCCCCCATCATGGCCAGTATCTCCTCCGGAGAGACCCTGCCTCCGTAATGGACATTGGGAAGCCCGATCCAGTCGCAGTTCGTCCACCCGTCACCGTAGAGTTCCAAAGCAATTCCCGCTTTGGCTATGGCGGCAAGGATCCGCTCTCTAAAATGGGAGCTCACGACTCTCTCCACATAGGCACAGGAAGTGAGAAACCTCCTCAATTCTTCATCGGGCAGGAAAATACCCGCCCCACAAAGTTCCTGTTCAATCACCGTCTCAACGGTTTCCTCCGGGCAGGCGAGGAGCCGCGCGATACTCCGGTCACATATCTCTTCCGCCGGAAAGTCCCAGCCGGCAAAATCAGGCTTCTGCGGTATGTAATCCACCAGAAGACTCCCCGCATACAATACCTCAATGCCCCGCTCGGATATGCGCTTGGGTCCGGAAGCCGCCACCGTCCCGCCGTGAGGCAAAAATCCGTTGGACGGAATATGAGGATAAAAGCGATTCACATAATTCATATGATTGCGATCGATGCACAGCAGGATTCCGGTGGCCGGCATCCGCATCAGAATGTTGTGATACCAATAGGGATGATCCACCAGAATATTCACACAGGGAATCCCCAGCACTTCCCACATGTTCTCTCCGGAAGGCGTCGTCATGCCAAAAAACGGACTGTTAAAGGCGATCATCGCCGTGATCGGCCCCGCCTGCATATATTCATACAGCAATCCTAAACTTCTGGCGCTCTGGCGCAGGTCAAAATCAAAAATCTCATAGCCCAAATCCAGAAATCCCCGCTTGAGCTTGTCGCTGAACAAATTGAGGGTATCCAGCTCCCCCTGAAACAATACCAGTCTCTTTTTTCCCATATGATCCGTCCCTATCCGGTCTTAACCCATCAGTCTCCGATAAAGATCCTGCAGTTCGCCGGTCACGTCCGACCCCGACAGCAGCAGATCCGGCCGAAGCTTCAACTGTGCGGCCAGAAGTTCTCTGGCCTCCCGCACTTTCTGTTCTCCTATCAAACCTTCAAGCCTCTCCCTGAGCGCTCTCGTCTCCGCCTTTTCCTCCGAGACTCCCACCGCCGTCTCACAGCAGTTCAGTCCGTTTGCCAGCGCAAACACATAAAACATCTGCTCCGAGAGAAATCCGTACACACGTCTGTGATAATCGTCATAGCCGCTGACATCGATCTCCTCCGACGCCTCCACGAAAATATTAAACAGCCATTCCGCATAAGACCGCAGAATGGGAAGGCTTGTCACAACCAGATTTCCCCAATAATATATCGTTCCTTCCATGGCCTGATCATATGCCGCCGCATAGTCGGGATAGAGACGCTTGAGCGCGCGTCCCACCGCGTCCAGATCCCTGCAGTTATGGCTTGCGCCGTAATGTTCATAATAACTCCCCTCGCACTGCGCATGTTTGGGCACGATGGCGTCATACTCCTCCAAGAGCTTTACATACTCGCGTTTCTTCATGGCCTGCTTTTGTTCATTGATAAAATACCTTCTGTAATGGCACAATCCCACATAGTCCAGATCGCGGACATTCTGCCAGATCCAGAACAATCCCGTGAGTTCCCCATAGAGAAAATTCAGTTCGGAAATATTCTCCCCCGTATCGTCCCCCAGATATCCCAGATCCGCTTTGCCCTGTCTTCCCACATGAAGGGGCACATAGACGGAATCTGCCGGCGGATTACATTTCACATGGGTTGCCACAAAGACCGTCAGCGCATTTTCCGTCGCCTGCTCGGACAACGCGATCAATTCCTGCGCGCGCCGCTCCCAAGTGTATTCCGCCACCGCTTTGCGATACGCCTTCTTTGCAAGCTGCTCCCGCTTCCCCGGATGCTCCAGCAAATCTCCCAGTATCACGGGCAGCTCCGTAAGCCTGTCCAATCGGAAACAGACAATCTCCTCCCCGTCCTGCATGTGTTCCCGCAGATATTTTGTCTCCTCCGTGAGGCAGACCGCACCGGAGAGCATGATATTGGCGATCCGCTCTGTCATTCCCGCCTTGTGCCAGCTCATAATATTCAGTCCGATTTTGGCCTTGGAAAGCTCCCGCAGAGACTCCTCCACCGTAACCGCAGGATGGATTCTCAGATTCTCTTTGCCGACGCCCTCATAACCGTTCCAGCTCTCCCCATAGACATCCAACGTGAAACCCGCCTCCAAAATCGCAGAGACCACGGCATTTCTGTAATGACCGATCACCGCTCTGCAGGCCGGTTTCATCGATCTGTTTATTTCTATGAACTCCTCTTTGTCCGGCTCTCTGCCTTTCTCGCGAAGAAGCTCCATAATTCCTTGTTCAAACGTTCTGTCAGGATGCATGAGCATATGGTCATACAACTCTCTCTCCAAGCCCGCCAGCGTATCGCAGGGGTCTTCAAACCAATTCCCCACAAAGGCAATATCATAAGGGCGCTCCTCCTGTCCCCTAAGCGTCCGCAAATCCTGCTGTCCCTTCGGCGTCCTGCCGCCGGGCGGAAATTGTATCGCGTTGGGCGTCTGATAATATTCTCTGATCAGCGCCGCATATCCTCCGTCCTGACACAGAATATAGTACTCCTCCGGCAGCTCCCGAAGCACTTTTTCAAAGCGAAGGGGATTATCAAACCAAAACTGGAACTTCGGTCCGCGGACGTTACGGAAAAAGTCGATTTCCAGCGCTTTGCTCTGAAATCCCACAACCCCCTTGCAGATCATGTTTTGTAGCTTGTCGTGCTGTGCGAAGCCATCGCCCATCAGGATCACAGCCTGTCCGTGATCCGCCAGCGCATCATATAAGTCATCCGCAAAATTCTGTAAGACGCCCCCACAGGTATCATCTCCCCGCAGAATCACAAAGGGAGCCGTCTGTCTGGCAAGGCGCTCAAAGGCCTCCTCATCGGACATGAGAAACTGCATTGCGGCCGAAAAAGCATCGGCGATTCCCATCCGCACCATTTTATCAGCAAGAATCTGATAGACAGAAGCCGCCTGCTCCCGCAGATCCGGCACATGCAAACGCAGGATATAGGCACAGGTATAGGCCATTGCCGCAGCCTCTGCGGATGTCCTGCCTCCACAATCCTGTCCTATTCCGCCCACCTCATCCGTATCTTCCGGCAGCTCTGCCGCCACACAGCAGTCCGTCTCTCTCATCAACCGACACAGGAACTCAAAACCGGTAAGCGCAGGCAGTCCCGGATGAAATGCTCCGCAATCCCGAACCGACGTCCTTGCAAAAACCATCGCCTCAATCGACATATCGATCAGGGCGAATATATCCGCATAATCCAACCGTCCGGTCTGTCCCTCGCGGCAATAGACCAGAACAAAAGGCTCACTCTCCTGCGGAAGTCTTTCAAGCAGCTCTTCGTCCGCCACCGCATTCCCCCGTACATATGCAATATAGTCCGTCCTTGTCCGTACCAGACATTGATTCATGTATTCTGCGCTGTCGAAGTCATCCTCGTCCAAGTGATATACCGTCAAGCGTCCCAAATGCTTTCCATCCATGACCGATCCTCCTGCTGCACCCCGCTCGGGAGAAGTGTTAGAGTTCGCCCATGCCGGGCGAACTAAAAAAAGGCAGACATTCGTCTGCCTTTTTCATTTTTACTTTACTGAAGCAAGGACATAACTCCCTGATTTGCCTGATTAGCCTGAGCCAACATAGCCTGACCTGCCTGAGCAAGGATGTTGTTGTTGGAGTATCTAACCATCTCAGTAGCCATATCGGTATCACGGATAGCGGACTCTGCGCTGGTGGTGTTCTCAACAATGTTATCCAGATTGCTGATGGTGTGCTCCAGTCTGTTCTGTACGGCACCGAGCTCGGAACGCTGG
>CAZSAJ010000081.1:0-5540 GCA_964604835.1 uncultured Acetatifactor sp. | reverse complement strand
ATCGGAGGGGCTAACCCTCCAGACGAAAGAAAGGAGGGCGTTGCCAATGATTACATATTCTGATTTGATTCAGTTTTGTATATTCATTGTTGCCCTTGTAGGATTGTGTTATACGATTTTCAAGGGAAAACGATAGCCGCCACTACTGCAATAGTGACGGCTGACGTAAAACGTTAGTTTAACACTGTTGAGGGTAGCCGCTTCTATGGCTTTCCCTTTTTATGTCTATAATATAGCATATCTGGAAGCAGGATTCAAGAGCCAAATACACTAACAAATATGCAGAAGTCACGGTTACCTGTTTATCCACGACACAATATGCACCAAACTACAAATCGCAGTATATATGATTCAACATTTAGTCATTTTGATTTTCTTTTGAGCAACTTATCAAGTACACGGCTTCATTCACTTTTGATACTTTACTCAAAATCGGGTTTCGGGCAGTCGAACCACTCTAATATCTGCCATCCGTCGCCTTGATATCCGACCAAAACTCTTTTATTCGGATACGCCAACATATTCTCTTTCACATAAGACTCCATCATAAGTACAGGCATATCATATTCCTTCTCTGAAAAATCGGCATCTATTACATTCCATACATTATCCGCCAGTTCCTCAAGTTCTGACTCGGGCGATATCTCTGTCACACCATTCTCTTCTATCCGAAAGAAATGTATTAAGTTATATTCCGTTGCTGTATTTACAAAATACCTGTAAACAAGAACTTCATCCGTCCCATCGCCGGTAATATCTACAAACTCAACTTTTTCTACTGTACTTGGAGAATATTGCAGTTCTTTGTCAATCTGCGTACCGTCGCTGAAAGAAAAATGCAGCCATGTCTCGTAACTTCCGCTATGATAATCATCCCATGTGATGCCCGGCAGTATCTTTTCCGTGTCTCCTTCATCCTTTGAAAGCTGCTGACTTACCTTTACCAGTTCATTTATGATCTCATCTGCTGTGAAATCCCCTTTCAGCTCTATATCCTCTTCCTCTCGCGCAAAATATGCATTGTACTCTTCCTCTGTAATCTCCCGCTTTGTCCTGTCCTGTTCCACATAATACTTAGTGCTTGCTTCCCTCCCGCTTGCTTCATCTGCATATTTGATGATATCTTCCGCGATCAATTCGTAAAGATATTCTAATTCATAAGTAGTTTCTGCCATCTGATAAAACTCATCATAACCCCTTTCGATAACCCCATCATCGTCATAGTCGAAATCATAGACGTACGACTTTATGCTGTTTTGAAATGGTACATAACTATAAAACCTCCCCCATAGGCCGTATGGCCACGCATCCATTACGGTATAAACCTGCCCGTCCTGCCATGTGTATACAGAAACCCAATATTCGTTATGACCAAATACTAATTCAGGAATATCATCATCATCCACATAACTCAAACTGAAATCCAGTCCGTCCAAGTTCCAGTCCTCTCGTAGTTCATCTATCACCGAAAGATATGCCTGCGCCCAGTTGTCATGATTCATTTTGACTTCTTGTTCAGACTGGGCCACCGTTTGGAATTCGTCTTGGATATCCGGCTGCGTTTCGGTCTGAAGTTCATCCTGTTCTTCCGTCCGGCTTTCCTGCTCCGCTTCTTCCTCTCCTCTGCCGCCACAGGCCGTCAGAAAGATTCCTGCCATAATCATGGCAAGCATAATATACCGGAACTTTTTTATGAAATTTTCCCTCAATTTTGTTCCTTTATCCTGCATCTTCTGTTCCTTATACCACAATTTCGTGCGCTTTAGCGCACATGGAATCAAAAGCACCCTTAAAATACATATACTGTATTTTTAAGGGTGCTTATTGCACGGTTCCACCAATTGATGCGCTCTATCTGCTGTTTCCGGCGCCAATACACGTCTGCTTATTGCACCGTAAATGTTTCATCACCAAAGAACACAGCCCACGCAATCACATCCTTTGCATCAATAACCGCACCTCCCTCACCAAAATTAATGTAGAATTGCTCCTCGCTTTCGCTATAGCCCCCAACGCACCATTCCAATTCTCCGTCTTCCGTTTTCCACACAAGGAAGCACCATTCTCCGTCTTCGGGCAAACCTTTTTCCGATACCAAATTCCACTTGTCTACGCTTAAATGAAATTTCATTCTCATATACCTCCTGTTTTGTCAGAATACAAACACTGCCGCAGTATAGGGAGGCAGGTCGAAACTGATGGAATAGTCGTGGTAGTGACAGGGCTCGGCCGTGGCACTGATCTCCGCGGGGATCTCGTTTCCCCAGCCGCCAAACCGCTCTTCGTCACTGTTGAGTATCAGCTTGTATTTTTTCTTCCGGGGTACGGGCACCTGATAGTTCTCCCATTTCACGGGCGTCATATTCAGCACAAAGAGCAGGCTGTTCTTACCTTTGGAGGATTTGCGCACAAAGGAATAGGTGCTTCTGTCCGCATCGTCCGCATTCATCCACTCGAAACCGTCCCAGCAGTTGTCGAATTCGTACAGCGCAGGGTATTTACGGTACATCAGGAGCAGTTCCTTCACCCACTCATGCATACCCTGATTGTTCTTCTCCCCCAACAGGAACCAGTCGAGCTCTCTGGCTTCGCTCCATTCCCTCTCCTGTCCAAAGTCCTGACCCATGAACAGAAGTTTCTTGCCGCAGTGACCGAACATGTAGGCATAGCCCACTCTGAGATTGGCATATTTATCCACGGGATAGCCGGGCATTTTGTTCACCATGGAACATTTTAAATGGACTACCTCGTCATGAGACAGCGGCAGGATATAGTTCTCGCTCTCATTGTAGCTCATGGCGAAGGTCATGGCGTAATGATTGCCCTTGCGATAGATGCCATCCAGCTTCATATATTCACAAAAATCATGCATCCAGCCCATATTCCATTTAAAGGAGAAGCCCAGACTGTCCGTGCCGATCTCACCGCTGACATTGGGCCATGCGGTGGACTCCTCCGCTATGGTCAGAAATCCGGGATAGGTTCCGCGGATGACGGAATTCAAGTGTTTGAAAAATTCAATAGCCTCCAGATTCTTGTTTCCGCCGAATTCGTTGGGCAGCCATTGGCCGTCCTGCTTGCCATAATCCAGATAAAGCATAGACGCCACGGCGTCCACACGGATACCGTCCACATGAAATTCCTTCAGCCAGTACAATACATTGGCAATCAGGAAACCTTTGACCTCATTCTTGCCGTAATTAAAAATCTTTGTGCCCCAGTCGGGATGCTCGCCTCTTCTGGGATCGGGATGCTCAAAGATGCACGATCCGTCAAACTCGCCCAGACCGTGAGCGTCCGTGGCAAAGTGCGCGGGCACCCAGTCCAGAATCACTCCTACCCCGGCCTTGTGCAGCTCATTCACCAGATACATAAAGTCTTTGGGTGTGCCGTATCGGGAAGTGGGCGCATAATATCCCGTCACCTGATACCCCCAAGAGCCGTCAAAGGGATGCTCCGCAATCCCCATGAGTTCCACATGGGTGTACTTCATCTCCTTCACATACTCCACAATGCGCTTTGCAAATTCCTTATAGTTATAGAAACCTTCCTCCGTGCCGTTGTTCGGATGCTTCATAAAAGAACCGATGTGGCACTCGTAGATCGCCATGGGTTTCTTATTCATATCCTGCTTGTCACGCTCGGCCATCCACTTGCCGTCTTTCCACGCAAATCCCTCCAGATCCGTGATAATGGAGGCGGTTCCCGGTCGATACTCCGCATAATTGGCAAAAGGATCCGCCTTGTAAAGCTTTCTGCCGTCCTGTGCCGTGATCAAAAACTTATACATCTCACCGGCGCCCACACCGGGCACAAAGAGACTCCAGATACCGCCCTCGCCCAGTTTCACCATCTGATGGGCATCCTCATCCCAGCCGTTAAAAGAACCGATCACATGGACATCCGCGGCATTCGGAGCCCATACCGCAAAGAATACGCCCTCCTCACCGTCCTCCTCGGACAAGTGCGCACCCAGCTTCTTGTAGATATCATAATGTGTTCCCTGCGCAAACAAAAATTGATCCGCCTCGGAAATGAAAACTTTCTCTCTCATTTCGCCCTCCGTTCCCCCTGTTTTTGTGTCTTTTTATGTCATGCAAAATCCTTTTCCGTCACCACGATCATGTCCTCTTCATCATACCTCTTTGCCAGCAGAATGTCAAAGAAATGTCTTGGTGTTTTTCGATTGGCATGGCGGATCGCCCCGTCCACGATCTCTTTCACTTCCGATGTGGTCACGGCATGGTCGATGGTCTGTCGCTGCTCAATGCGGTTATGCAATGCCAGAACACCCAGCTCATCAATGGAATACTCCTGCTCTTTGGCGTATTTCTTGCCGTAGGCCACCAACAGATCGTTGCTGAGCGCCTCCACATCCACTCTGGCGGTAAATACATCCAAAATCATTTCATGTTTCTTCAGAAAACGGTTCATTACCCGGGTCTCATCCTGTATCAGAACCACAATCCCCAGACTTTCTTTCTGCAGAGTCTTATACAGATCCTGAACCGTATGCTCCTCCATATCGCAGGCGTTCTGAATGATCAGTGCTCCGTTCTGAAGCTGATTCAATGTGTCTTCCACATTTTTACCGTTTAGGCCTTTCCCCGAAATCTTGGCAACTTTTCCGGAGAAATTACTGTCGGTAGCCTGCACTTCGCGAATGATATTCTTGGCGAGGGAAATGGTATCCATACCCGCCTCTCCGGTGATGATCACATTTCCCGTGTAGGCGGCGAGACTGATATTGTCCACGGCCTTCACAATCTGTTCTTTGGTGGATCTGCTCTGAATATAAGGACCGTAGAGCTCCCGCTCCTCTCTGGTCATGGAACGGACCTTGCCCTTTTCGGTATGCTCTTCTTCTGCGGGAGATTCCTCTGCAGTGGATTCTTCTGCGGCAGTCTCCCCGTCCTCCGGTTCCGCCGCTTTCTCCTGTGCCTGAAGCTCCTGTGTATGAAGCTCTTCTTCCTCCGATTCTTCGGCGTAAGCCCCTGACGTCACTTCCTGCGGCTCTTCTTCCGATTCCTCCTCAAAGGTTTCCTCCAGAACTTCCGGCGTCTCCCCGCTCTCCTCTTCCGCCTGCTCTATGCTATCCAAATCATTATCTGGATCGCTATCGGAATCCGCCGCAGCCGTCTCATCATACTCTGTCTCGGCCTCCCGGATCTCATCCTGCGTTATCTCCGCAGGCTCCTCCTGTCCGTCCAGCTCTGTCTGCGCAGACTCCGGCTGACCCGAACCTTTCTCCAATTGCTCCAACAGTCCGTTCTTTACCGCCTCATCAAAATCCGCAAACATATTTCCGGTCTGTTGAAGTACATGCTGGCGCACTTCTTCCTTGCGCTTCTCTTCGTTTTCCTTCTTCATGCGCTCCCACTCGGCCAATACATCTCCGATGTCCATCTGACCGGTGATCTGCTTTTCCACCTTTTCCCATTCGGGAACCACCAGACTGATCTGCCCGTCCGTCTCCTGAGACAGCACATGGGCGAGCTCTCTGGGCGGCTCCACTTCTTCCATTTTCCGCTCCGGATATA
>CAZSAJ010000080.1:0-5574 GCA_964604835.1 uncultured Acetatifactor sp. | reverse complement strand
AAGGGGTTTATGGATTTCTTCACGGAGGCGGACGCGGATATCTTCTGTCTGCAGGAGACGAAGCTGCAGGCGGGGCAGCATGATCTGGAGCTACCGGGATACCGGCAGTACTGGAACTACGCGGAGAAAAAAGGTTATTCCGGCACGGCGCTCTTCACGAAGAAAGAGCCGCTTCAGGTGACTTACGGTATCGGTGTGGAGGAGCATGACCACGAGGGACGTGTCATCACGGCGGAGTACGAGGATTTTTATGTGGTCACGGTGTATACGCCCAATTCCCAGCGGGAGCTGACGAGACTGGCCTACCGCATGGAGTGGGAGGCGGCGTTCTTGCAGTATGTGAAGGGCCTTTCCGAGAAAAAGGGCGTGATTTTCTGCGGGGATCTGAATGTGGCCCATCAGGAGATTGATCTGAAAAACCCCAAGACCAATCACAAAAATGCAGGTTTTACCGATGAGGAGAGGGCGTGTTTCACGAAGGTTCTGGAGAGCGGGTTTATCGACACGTTCCGCCACTTTTATCCGGATGTGACGGATGCCTATTCTTGGTGGTCCTATATGGCTAATGCCAGAGCCAAGAATGTGGGGTGGCGTATCGACTATTTTGTGGCCTCCGACAGTCTGCGGGAGCGGCTTGCGGATGCGAAGATCCATTCGCAGATCATGGGGTCGGACCATTGTCCCGTGGAGCTGGATCTTTTGTGATATGCGGGGTAAAGGATATATGATACAAGGAGAAAGCGTATGAAAAAAAGATTGTATAATCAGGTAATCGTATTATGGGCCATTAGTATTTTGTTGTTGGCAGGATGCGGAATGGAAGGTTCAAGGTTTACTTTTCAATTCAACACATCGGCTCCCAAGGATTCAGAAATGGAAAAAGCCATTCATTTTGATGAAGATTATCCCAGTGTTGTCTTGAATGTAGACCTACAGATCAATACAGGGAGCGTTTCCGTGGAAATTGAGCGTTTGGATGGAGAAACGATCTCGAGCAGTACCTATCAGGAAAGCGGTAAGTATCAAATAGAGTTAAAAAACATCTCTGCCGGAGAAGACTGCACTATTTTTGTTCGGACAAACCAGACCAAAAAGGTGACATTGAAAATGTCCTCATCGGTGAGAATGATAAAAAGTAAGGAATTGCCGGGCATAGAATTAGAGATGGATGAAGTAGAATAAGTTTTTTCGAGTGTCCAAAGAGGGGGTATGCACCCTCTTGTGAAGCGGACGGATGGGAGAAAAATGAGTCTACGCTTTTACTTCGGCCCGTCGGGAGTGGGCAAAAGCCGACAACTTTATGAGGAGATACTGGAGCGGGCGAAGGATTGTCCGCGCCAGAATTTTTTCGTCATTGTGCCGGATCAGTTTACCATGCAGACCCAGAAGGATCTGGTGACTTTGTCGGAGCGGGGAGGCATCTTAAACATTGATGTGCTGAGTTTCGGGCGTCTGGGGCATCGCATTCTGGAAGAGGTGGGATGGGAGCAGGTGCCCGTGCTGGACGATACGGGCAAGAGTCTGGTGTTGCAGCGCGTGGCGGCAGGGCTTCGGGAGGAGCTGCCTGCGCTGGGGGGATTCCTGAATCGTCAGGGCTATATTCATGAGGTGAAAAGCGCCATCTCGGAGTTTATGCAGTACGGCATCGGAACGGGGGATGTGTCCAAACTGATTGACTTTGCCGCGGGGCGGGGGGCTTTGGTACAGAAGCTCAAAGATCTGGAAGTGCTTTATAAAGGGTTTACGGAGTATGTTCAGGGGAATTTCATCACCACAGAGGAGAAGCTGGACGTGTTGGCGCGCTCTCTGGAGAAATCCCGGCTTCTGCCGGGCAGTGTGGTGGTGTTCGACGGTTTTACGGGTTTTACGCCCATTCAGAACCGGCTGATTCAGGAGCTGATGCGTCTGTGCGGCGAGGTGATTGTGACGGTGACGCTGGGGGAGGGGGAGAATCCCTATGTGCCTGACGGAGAACAGCGGCTCTTTCATTTGAGCAAGAAGACGGTGGCCGCTCTGGAGCGGCTGGCGCAGGATATCGGTGTGCCACGGGATAAGGATGTCTTTTTGGCGAGGACGCAGGGGGGATGGACGCAGGAGGGGCTTGGCAGAGAGTTTTTCCGGCGGGTCAATGAACGGCATCGTTTCGCCAAAGCGCCGGCGCTGGGTCATCTGGAACGGAATCTGTTCCGTTATCCTCATGAGGTCTACGGGCAGGTCCAGCGGGAGATACGCTTGTTTGAGGCCGGCTCTCCCAGAGAGGAAGTGCATCAGACCGGATTGGAGATATGCAGGCTGATTCGCGAGGAGGGGACGGCCTATCGGGATATTGCGATTGTCATTGGGGACTTGGAGAGCTATGCGCCCCATGTGGAGGCCGAGTTTGCTCGCATGGGGATTCCCTGCTTTCTGGATCGCACCGGGGGGATTGTGTTAAATCCCATGATCGAGTATATCAAGAGTGCGTTGGAACTCTTTGAACAGGATTTTTCTTATCGGGCGGTGTTCCACTATCTGCGGAGCGGTCTGGCGGACATGGAGCAGGAGGACATTGACGAGCTGGAAAATTACTGCATTCGGACGGGGATCCGGGGATACAGACAGTGGAGCAGACTTTTTACCCATAAGGCCGTGCGGACGGGGGAGGATGAGGAGGCGCTGGAGCGTCTGAATGCCCTGCGGCAGCAGTTGATGGATCAGGTGGAGATGCTGCATATGAGCGGCAGAGCTGCGGCGGCGGAGTATGTGGACAGGCTGTATGAGTTTCTGGTGGCCAACCGGGTGCAGCAGAAGCTGGTGGAATATGAGAGACAATTTGAAGAAATGCAGGATCCTGTCCGCGCCAGAGAGTACGCCCAGATCTATCGGCTGGTGATGGAACTTCTGGAACAGGTACACGGATTACTGGGGCAGGAGAGCGTCACCATAGAAGAATTCCGGGATATTCTGGAGTCGGGTTTTGCGGAGATCGAGGTGGGAACCATTCCCCAGAATGTGGACCGCGTCACGGTGGGAGATATCGAGCGCACAAGGCTGCGGCAGGTGAAGGTTTTGTTTTTTCTGGGGGTAAATGACGGAAATATTCCGAGGAATGCCTCCAAGGGCGGCATTCTCTCCGATATGGACAGGGAATTTCTGCGGGAGTCGGAGCTGGAGCTTGCGCCTTCCCCCAGACAGCAGATGTATATCCAGCGTTTGTATCTGTATCTGAATATGACGAAACCTTCCGAGAGATTGTATCTGTCCTATGCCAGAGTGAATAGCAGCGGCAAGAGCATCCGGCCGGCCTATCTGATCGAGACGGTGCAGGAGCTCTTTCCGGGGCTTGCGGTGGAATGTCCCCAGAACAGACCTGTGACGGAGCAGATCGTCAATCCGGTGCAGGGAAGGGAATTTCTGGCGAGGCAGCTTCGGGAATATGTGGAGGGCAGCGCGGACTCTGCGGATATGTCCCGGAACTTTTTCACGGTCTATCAGGTCTATGGGGATGAGGTGGTCCGAGGGGACAGAGAGAGACTTACGAAAGCCGCATTTGCCGGGTATCGGGACAGCGCTCTGTCCCGGACGGTGGCGCGTCTCTTGTATGGGCGCAGTCTGCAGAACAGTGTGACCAGACTGGAGACTTTTGCGGCATGTGCCTACCGGCATTTCCTACAGTACGGTCTGGCGCTTAAGGAGCGGGAGGAATTCGGGTTCGAGAATGTGGATATGGGAAATGTGTATCATGCGGTGCTGGAGAGTTTTGGCGCAAAGCTGACGGAGCAGGGCTACACATGGTTTGATTTTCCGAGGGAGTTCGGAGAGCGGGCGGTACGGGAGTCGTTGGAGGCTTATGCGGCGGTGTACGGGGACACGGTACTCTACAGCAGCGCCCGCAGCGAGTATGCCATCACACGCATGGGCAGGATTCTTGCCCGGACGGTGCTCACGCTGCAGCATCAGCTCAAGAAGGGGAGTTTCCGGCCGGAGGAATACGAGCTGTCCTTCCGGTCGGTACAGGATCTGGAGAGTGTCCGGGTGACGCTGTCCGAGGACGAGCGGATGTATTTGCAGGGGCGCATTGACAGAATTGACACGGCCGAGGACGATGAGCATGTGTATGTGAAAGTCATCGATTATAAATCGGGGAAGCGGCAGTTCGATCTGGTGGCGATGTACTACGGATTGCAGCTTCAGTTGGTCGTCTACATGAATGCGGCGATGGAGACGGAGGGGAGAAAGCATCCGGACAAAGAGATCGTGCCGGCGGCGCTTCTGTATTATCATGTGGATGACCCCACGGTGGAGACCGGGCAGGAGCTCTCGGAGGAAGAGCTGGACGCCCGGATAGCGGAGCGGCTGAAGATGAACGGTGTGGTCAATGCGGACCCGGAGATCGTGAGGCGTCTGGATCAGGATATGGGTGATAAATCCGATGTGATTCCCGTGGAGCGCAGAAAGGACGGGAGCTTTAGCGCTCGATCAAGTGTCATGAGCGGGCAGGAGCTGCGGCTTGTGTCGGATTATGTGGGACGCAAGATTCAGGAAATCGGAAGACAGATGATGGACGGGTGCATCAGCGTGAATCCCTATGAGAAGGGGACGGAGGAAGCCTGCACATATTGTGCTTACCAAAAAGTCTGCGGTTTTGACGGCGCCATCCCGGGATATGCCAAGCGCAGACTGGAGGATATGGATAAAGAGACGGTCTTGGAACAGATGAGGAAATAGCTGCCATGTGTGCGGCGGAATGTGAGGAACTATGCCCATAGCGTTCACGGCGGAACAGGAGAAGGTGATACAACTTCATAATCGGAATATTCTGGTATCCGCGGCGGCGGGCAGCGGCAAGACGGCCGTGTTGACGGAACGCATCGTGCGCATGGTCTGTGACGAGGCGCATCCGGTGGATATCGACAGACTTTTGATCGTGACCTTTACCAACGCGGCGGCGGCGGAGATGCGGGAGCGCATTGCCGCGGGGATTGCCGCGAAGCTGCGGGAGCACCCGGAGTCGGAGCATATCCAGAGACAGGCGACGCTTCTATACAATGCGCAGATCACCACTATCGACAGCTTTTGTCTGTTTCTGATCCGCAATCACTTTCAGGAGATCGGTCTGGATCCCGCTTTCCGCGTGGCGGATGAAAATGAGATCAAGCTGTTGGAGCAGGAGGTGCTGGGAGAGCTTCTGGAGAAGGCCTATGCGGAGGGCAGTGAAGAGTTTCTGCATTGTGTGGAGTTTTTCTGTCCGGGGGGACGGGAGAGCGTGCTGGAGAACGATATCTTAAGTCTCTCCCATCATGCGGCGAGCTGTCCCTTTCCGCAGGAGTGGCTGGAGGGCAGAAAACGGGATTATGAGGCGGAGACGGTGGAAGAGCTGTTGTCCGGAGACGTGGGAGATTATCTAAAACGCTATGTGGATGATATGTTGGACGGCTGCATCGAAAAGCTCTCGGAGGCCGTCCGGCTGTGCGAGTGTCCCGACGGACCGTACATGTACGGCGCGATGATCGAGGAGGAATTGGAGGGACTGCGGGGACTGAGAGCGTATGACTCGCTGACGGAGTACGGCGCGCGCATCGCGGCCGTCGCATT
>CAZSAJ010000079.1:0-5791 GCA_964604835.1 uncultured Acetatifactor sp. | reverse complement strand
TTTAAAGAAAGAGATTTTGACGCAGTTTCGTAGTGTCCGTCAGTTTTCCATGGAGATGAATATTCCCTATTCCACATTGGTGACCGCATTGGATCGCGGTATCGACGGCATGGCATACGGAACCGTCATCAGAATTTGTGAGAAACTGAGTCTGAATCCCGTGGACTTTTCTTCTCTGGAGAGGGATGCGTCTCTGGGGGCGCTGCTTCTGGAGAATCGCGTTATGCAGAATTATCTGAGCCTGAATCAGGACGGCCGGGACAAAGTGCTGGAAATGATGGAAGATTTTGCGCAGCTTGACAAATACAAGGCAAAAGGCGGCAGAAAGAGTAAAGCTTCCAAATAGGGCGCAGTTGGGGGAGCAATGATGAAATATGACTATCTGATCGTGGGGGCAGGGCTCTTTGGAGCCGTGTTCGCCCATGAAATGAGACAGGCGGGGAAGCGTTGCCTGTGTATTGACAAAAGAGAGCATGTGGGCGGCAATATTTATACTGAAGAGCAGAGCGGCATTCAGGTACATAAGTATGGCGCCCATATTTTTCATACTTCCAATGATGAGATCTGGGAGTATGTAAACCGGTTTGCGAAGTTCAATCACTATATCAATTCGCCGGTGGCAGTATATCGGGATGAAATTTACAATCTGCCCTTCAACATGAACACATTCAGCAGAATGTGGAATATCCGTACTCCCAAGGAAGCACAGGAGATCATTGAGAGGCAGCGGGCGGACTGCCGGGTAGAGCAGCCGCGGAATCTGGAGGAACAGGCGCTGTCTTTAGTGGGACGGGACGTCTATGAGAAGCTGGTCAAAGGCTACACGGAGAAGCAGTGGGGCAAGAGCTGCAGAGAACTCCCCGCCTTTATTATCAAGCGTCTGCCCGTGCGCTTTACCTATGACAACAATTATTTCACGGATCCCTATCAGGGGATTCCCAAGGACGGTTATACGGCTGTCATTGAGAAACTTCTGGAGGGTACGCCCGTGCGGCTGGGAATTTCCTATGAGGAATTTGTGCGGACGGGACATGTGAGTGTGCCGGGGCGTATGGGGAAACTCGTGAGTGCCTCGGAAAACCCGGAAATACAGGCGGATTCGGAAGCTGCGGAGAGAATGGAGTTCGACAGGGTGCTCTACACCGGTATGATAGACGCTTATTTTGACTATGAACTGGGAGCGCTGGAGTGGCGTTCGCTTCGATTCGAGGAGGAGACGCTCACAGACTGCGACAATTATCAGGGGAATGCCGTGGTGAACTACACGGAGGCCGAGGTGCCTTATACCCGGATCATCGAACACAAGCATTTCACATTCGGCACAGGTCAGGGAACGGTCATCACCAGAGAGTACCCGGCGGAGTGGAAGCGGGGGGACGAGCCCTATTATCCTATCAATGACGAGCGCAACGATTCTCTTTTTGCAAGGTATCGGGAGCTGGCGGAGCGGGAAAGCGGGGTGCTCTTCGGCGGCAGGCTGGGACAGTACCGCTATTATGACATGGACAAGGTGATAGAAGCTGTTCTCGGGATGGTTCGGGAGGAACTCGGACAGAAGTGAATGAAGTGCAAAGGAATGCTAAAAAAGCTCCTCTCCGGTGGGTTTCCGGTGAGGAGCTTTTTAATATTCCTATTAACAGTAGCTGTTAAACATCATACCGCTGTAGGCGCTGGTATTGTAGGGACTCACGAAATTGTGTCCCGGATTTTTGTAGGCCACCATGGTCTTATCCACATAATCCATGGGATTTAAGGAGATTTGGTTGCTCTTTCTGAGGAGCAAGTTGGAGAAATCCCTTAGGTAGGAGAACGTCTCCGTGATATCCTCGGACTGATTCACTGTCTCATGTAGGAGATCGGACTGAATCTCCAAGGTGCCGTCCGCAGCCATATTCAATCCCATGGCCTCCATGGAATTGGTGTAGAGGGAGGCGATTCCCTTCATCTCTTTGACCAGATTATTGCTCTTGGACTGGTATTCCAGATAGGTGGAAGCCGCTTTGATAAAGTCGTTATATCCGCCCACAAGCCGTGTCACATTGTCCGTGAGGGAGTCGGAGTCGGCTTTTAAGCCAATCTTAACCGGTTCGTCCGGAGCCGTGACGCCTTTAAATTCTATATCAAATACTTTACCCAATGTGAAATGATTGGAAGGGGCAATGCGCTCCTCGCCGTTTAGCACAAAACGAGCATTGGCAGGATTACGGCTGACATAATCCAAACCGAAATAGTCCACCGTGCCGCTGGTTTTGCTGGTGTGGTCATCGGAGATATGGAAAATATCGGATTTGCCCAAGGCCAGACCGGTAGATTCCGAGGTCATCCGCAGAGCCGTCCGCCCGTCGGATTCGATCAGGGAAGCCCGGATCCCGATGCCGGAATTGTTCACCAGACGCGCCAGTCGGGACTGGATATCCCGATTGGTCTCGTTCTCTCCTACGGTAAACTGGAACTCATAGTTCATATCGTTGACGGAAACGTCAAAAGAGTAGGTGTCCGGAGGAAGCGATGTGGGGGTGTTTTCCAGAAACAGTCCCATGTTCTCCTGCGAACATGCCAGAGAGCGAACTTCCAGCGTATGCTCAAAAGAACCGTCTTCCACAGCCTCTTCGCCGATGAAAGAAGCGGACACAAGCTCATCGTTGGAAGAAAAAGCACTCTTCCTGCTCAGAAGACCGTTTTGCTCCAGACCGCCGAGCTGTGCAATTGTCGTGTAAAGCCCGCGGGCATTTTCTTTCAGACTAACCGCGTAATTCTGTATCGTCTTGCTTGTGGTGGGAAGATACCAAGGGGCGTCTTTATTTAATTTGACAATGGAATTGTATATGTCGCGAAGCTCAGACTTTTTATGCGTGTCATACCGCGTCACACTCTTGGGCGTGTAGGTTGACAGATAATTATTGTAGACGGTATTGAGAACCATACTCATTGCCGCGCCTCCTTTCTTCCATGATATTGGGCATGGCGAAACGTAATCTTTAACAGTATATCGGAAGCATTTGGAAAAAACTTAAGAAGTTTTTGTAAATTTATCTTAAAATTTTTTCGAGCGAAATTTCCGAACTCCTTTTCAGAAAAACGCCTCAGATATTGTTCATCTTCCTTGCTGAACAGATATCACTTCCGCATAGATTCATAAAATATTTTTTACGATTACGATATATTAGTTTATCATAATTCGTGTATATAGTGTAGCATATTTATAAAGAAGAAACAAGAGTATTTGCAAAAATATTTGGGCATTTTTGCGCTCATTTTTCCGTCTTAAATCTTTCTACCGGATCTGTAACATAGCCCTTAGCTGTTCAGGATCCGCTTTCAGCATAAATTCTTTGTACGAAATATCAGGATCTTGAATCAGATTCTCATGAGCGGATGTTCCCATCACAAATTGATGGTAATCTCCGTACAGGTAGGTGAGTATCTCATCATATGCGGCAGGGACAGGAACCATCAATGACTCAAAAGGAAGATACTCTACTTTTTGGAACCACTCTCTTTTATATGGACGAGATTTGTCTGAACTAATCGCACGAAAAAGAAAGTTGACTGCTTTAGATTGCCCAAAATGCGAAAGGTTGAATAACTCAAGTTGTTTGAACCGCTGCCTGATATCCATATTCAACAAATCCAAAAGGATATCTCGGCTTAATGCCAAAGTTTTCCCCTGCTGAAGATATTCATACACCATCTGCGGAGCGACAATCGTATACCAAAGCGTGGCCTGAATCCTACAGACATGATCCAACGCCGGGTTTTCTCCATCCGGCACATCGTCAAAAGGAAAAATATCAATGTAAATACCCTGATTCAAATCGACATCCAAAGACTCGACCGCCGTTGTCCTGCTGTCTCTTATCTTAGAATGCATCCGGATTTCGTTATCATTATAAGATGTCTGATGAAAATAGGGATCCAGAAATTCCTGTGATGCAATCGTCTGAAACTTCTCGTAATCATCTCTAAACATCATCACATCAACATCATTATCCCATGGGATAAATCCCTGATGACGTACCGCGCCCAAGAGGGTTCCATAAAAAACAAAATAAGTTAAATTATGTTTTCTGCACACTTGATCAAACTTTTCCAAAATCCCAAGTTCGACTGCCCAGATCCTTTTCATTTTTGCGGATACCAAAAATCCGCTGCGAATTTCCTCTTGGTAAAACGATGAATCTAACTGCACAAAATCCCCTCCCTGTCGCCGAAATTCTACTCTGCGCCGTCATCACTTTTTCACTGACAATTATTGTAGGGAATTTGCAGGGAGCTGTCAAGCATCTATCTTCTTGGGATAATGTCTATAGATTTTGCAAAAAATCCCGGAAACGGGAAAAATCAGTTGACGGGCGAAGATTTCTGTGATATAGTAGTCAAGCGAGATAAGATTTAGGTCTTTTTTTTATGCATAAAAACATGTGGAGGTAGAGATATGCGTACAAAGATTACATTGGCATGTACGGAGTGCAAGCAGCGCAATTACAATACGACCAAGGATAAGAAGACGCATCCTGACAGGATGGAGACCAAGAAGTATTGTAGATTCTGCAAGACGCATACGGTACACAAAGAAACAAAATAATGTTTCTTCAGAAACGAAGTATTTTTTCAGAAACCAAGTAATGTAAATCGAGTGGAGGCTAAAAATGGGAGATTCCGCAGAAAAGCAGTCCCGCCCCAGTTTCTTTCAGGGCGTGAAGTCTGAGTTCAAGAAAATTTCATGGCCGGACAGACAGTCAACCTTCAAACAATCCGTGGCAGTGGTTGTGATTTCTATCGTAGTGGGAGTTGTGATTGCAATATTGGATTATGCATTCCAGTATGGCGTGAACTTCCTGACAACTTTATAGGAGCGAGGGCGATTGTATGGCAGAGGCAATGTGGTATGTGGTTCATACCTATTCCGGATATGAAAATAAGGTCAAAGCCAATATTGAGAAGACCATTGAGAACAACCCTCATCTTGCAGAACAGATTCTTGAGGTCAGAGTGCCCATGCAGGATGTGGTGGAGATTAAGAACGGCGCCAAGAAGACAGTTCCTAAGAAGATGTTTCCCGGATATGTGCTCCTGAATATGGAGATGAATGACGACACTTGGTATGTCGTGCGCAACACCCGCGGCGTCACGGGATTCGTGGGACCGGGAAGCAAGCCGGTGCCTCTCACGGAGGCGGAGATGAAGCCTCTGGGCATCAAGACCGAGAATGTTTCCATAGATTTTGTGGAAGGAGACAGCATCGCGGTGGTGGCCGGGGTCTGGAAGGACACCGTGGGAGTGGTTCAGAAACTGGACTTCGGAAAGCAGACCGCGACCATCAATGTGGAGTTGTTCGGCAGGGAGACCCCTGTGGAGATCAGCTTTGCGGAGGTGCGCAAGCTTTAAGGGTTCTTTGGTTAGTTCGAATTGATATTTTCCGGTTCGCCGGTAAATATAGATGTAGAAAAAGGAATGTGTTTGGCGGTTTGCCGCAGACATTCCGCGTGGGAGCGGAAGATGGTGATGTTTGTTCGGGGATAAGGCCCGATCGTTCACGGGTTTTCCGCGCCAGATTACCACATTATAGGAGGTGCCACAATGGCAAAGAAAGTAGAAGGATACATTAAGTTACAGATTCCTGCCGGCAAGGCTACACCGGCTCCGCCCGTCGGCCCCGCACTGGGTCAGCACGGCGTGAACATCGTTGAATTTACCAAGCAGTTCAACGCAAAGACAGCGGACAAGGGTGACGTTATCATCCCTGTAGTCATTACTGTATATGCAGACAGATCTTTCAGTTTCGTTACGA
>CAZSAJ010000078.1:0-6459 GCA_964604835.1 uncultured Acetatifactor sp. | reverse complement strand
GCGCACCGCACATCAGATCCTGCGCGGAACCGCTCATGGGGAAGGCGATCACCTCCCGGATATTCTCCTCGTTCCGAAGGAGCATCAGCATTCTGTCCACCCCCGGCGCCATACCCGCATGAGGGGGCGCTCCGAACTGGAACGCCTGATACAGGGCGCCGAATTTATTCTGCAGCGTTTTCTTGTCATAGCCGGCAATCTCAAAGGCTTTCTCCATAATATTCATATCATGATTGCGCACCGCGCCGGAGGAGAGCTCCACACCGTTGCACACAATGTCGTACTGGTAGGCCAGAACATCCAGCGGATCCTTGGTCTCAAGCGCCTCCAGACCGCCCTGCGGCATGGAGAAGGGATTGTGGGTAAATCCGATCTGTCTGGTGTCGGAATCCCGCTCAAACATCGGGAAATCATTGACATAACAGAAACGATAAGCCTGTTTCTCCGTTAGTCCCAGCTTGTCGCCCAGCTCGTTCCGAAGCTGCCCCGCGTAATAGTTGGCCCGCTCCTCCTTGTCGGCGATAAAGAAGATGGTGTCCCCCGCGGCAAGACCGGCCAGCTCTCGAAGCGTGCCTTTCAGCTCCTCCGGGATAAATTTGTCGATGGGCCCCTTGTAGGACAGATCTTGTGCCACTTCCAGATAGCCGAGTCCGCCCATTCCCATATCCGTGGCAAATTTGAGCAGCTTCTCATGGAAGCCCTTGGACATATCCGCATGTACCTTGATGGCGCGGACGGTTCTCCCCAAAAAGGGTTTGAAAGTGCATTTCCCGAAAAACTCCGTCACATCTATGATGCGCAGCGGATTACGCAGATCCGGCTTGTCGGTGCCGAACTCCAGCATCGCCTGTCTGTAACTGATGATAGGATAGGGCGCTTTTGTCACCTCGTACCCTTCGGGCGCAAATTTCTCGAAAGTTGCAGAGAGCACTTCCTCACCCACCCGGAACACGTCCTCCTGCGTGGCAAAGCTCATCTCGAAGTCCAGCTGATAGAACTCTCCGGGAGAGCGGTCCGCTCTGGCATCCTCGTCACGAAAGCAGGGTGCGATCTGAAAATATTTGTCAAACCCAGATACCATCAGAAGCTGTTTATACTGCTGGGGCGCCTGCGGCAGCGCATAAAACTTTCCTTTATATTTTCTGGAGGGCACGATATAATCCCTTGCGCCCTCCGGGGAGGATGCGCAGAGAATCGGCGTCTGAATCTCCAGAAATCCCAGCTCCGTCATCTTCTGACGCAGGAAAGCGATGACCTGCGCCCGGAAGATAATATTGTCTCTCACCTTGGCGTTTCGCAGATCCAGATAGCGGTAGATCAGCCGGACTTCCTCTCTGGTCTCCTTGGAAGTCATCACCTCAAAGGGAAGCTGACGGTACACCCTGCCCAACACTTCGATATTCCTCGCCTCCAGCTCAATGGTGCCGGTGGGAATCTTGGGATTGTAGGTCTCCTCATCGCGCTTTTCCACCGGACCGGTGACGGAGATACACATCTCTCTGGAAATCCCCTTTAAAAGCTCGGTCCGGCGAATGACCACCTGCAGCACACCGTACATATCCCGCAAATCGATAAAGGACACCCCTCCGTGATCCCTGATATTCTCCACCCAGCCTGCCATCTGCAGCGTCTGCCCGATATGCTGTTCTCCGATCTCCTTCATCGTCAAATCTCTGTACATACTCACTCCTCCTCTTTCCGCCGTGCATCCTACCACACGGTCTCTGCACAGCCTTAGAAACTCTTCATTCCTTGGACAAAAAAAGTCCCGGAATGCATACACATCCCGGGACGGATCATTCTCAAGATCCGCGGTACCACCCGCATTGACAAACCCCTTTGTTCGTCCACCTTTTCCACTTAACGCGTGGGACGGATTCCCCTAGCGGCGAAAGAGCCCCCGCTCCTTCTTCCGGTTCGGACAATCTGCTCGGGAGTGTTCCCTGTGTCATTCCCACAAACGGCGCTCTCAGTCGGTGACGCCGTATTCCTGTCATGTTCCCTGACAAGAGTCTCCTTCATCGCATTTATATTTTTTTCATCATATTCGATTTTCATTCAAAAGTCAAGAAGTTTCTTCGCCGGCATTTGCCGATGCCGGTGGCATGCGTCACACGCCCTTTACAGTAGTTCTTCGTAATATTTCCGATCTAAATCTTTAAAGACATTAAAGATAATCCGGTCAAATTCGCTTCCATAATCCTGCAACACGGATGCGACCGTTTCCACGGCAATCTTCGCAGCTTCATCATTGGGAAAATGGAACTCCCCCGTGGAGATGCAGCAGAATGCCACGGAACGAATCTTGTGATCCATACAGCATTTTAGTACGCTCTCATAACAATTCCTCAGATCCTGTCTGAGCTGCTCCGTGAGCCGATATCCCACAATCGGTCCCACCGTGTGGATCACATAATCGGCCGGAAGATTATACGCTTTTGTCAACATCGCCTGACCGGTCGGTTCCTCATATCGGGGGCCGAATCGGATTCGTCTCTGATTCATTTTGCGGCTGCATTCTTCCCGAAGTTCGATTCCCGCCGCACTGTGAATCGCATTGTCGATACACCTGTGGCAAGGCACAAAACAGCCAAGCATCTGGGAGTTCGCCGCATTCACAATCGCTCCGACAGCAAGCCTTGTGATATCTCCCTGCCAGACGGAAAGGCGATCTCCAAAGGGATGTCTGCTGCCGTACTGTTCTTTGACCGTCCTGATGTCGGACAGTGTGACGATCCCTTTTTCCTTTGCCTCTGCCATCAGAAATTCATCCTGCACTTTGATGACTTCCTGTGCCATCTCACCCGGCATACGGATATTCATCAGAGAGCGCAGCGCCATTCGTTTGTTGTCATAGTCGTCTTCCACATCCAAGTCTTTATATTGTGCGGAGTCCTCTTGGAACTTCCGCAGCAGGTAATTCAGTCTGGCTTCCTGTGTCGCAAAATTGTTCATGAAGGTTCCTCCTCTCAGCTTGTTAAAATTCCTAGGTAATTGCCAAACTCTTAGGTTTGCAAAGTGTCATTGTGCAGATTGTATATTCCAACGCAGACTCGCTTTCGCTCCCACCTCACCGTAGCGGTACATAAGACACCAAAGTACGGTGTCTAAGTACAAGCGATTTATCAAATCGCTTACGGTTACGCTAGGGTCTGCTTATGGAATATACAATCTGCACAATTCGGTTTTCCAAAGTTGAAGTTTGGCAATTAACTATGTTTCTTTTGTACCTGAAATATTTTTATTTCTGGAAACTGTGGGAATTGAATCATGCCCCTCAAGAAGGAGATTTCACTGCATCCAGAAGGTCTGTGACACTGTCGGCCATGTCTGCAGAGATTCCGATTGCCCTCCTGCCAAGGCTCTCCGGTACAATGGCCTCGTCCAGATTTAGGCGCACCAATGTCATGTTTTCTCTCTCCCGTGCCAGTTTCTCGAATGGGAAGCGGACGATCGTGGGGGTGTTGAATCCGATGCCAAGCTCCAGCAAGACTGTTTTCTGATCCTGACATGCATTGAGAAAAGCTCCAAACCGGCTTTCCGCCTCATGCCATGCCTCGTCCTCCACAAAATATTGGTCGCTTCTGAGGTTCATATTCATAGGGCCCCCGCAGACCGGGCATTTGGGAACCATATGGGAGGGAATCAGGCAGTCTTCTCTCGCCTGCTCCATCTGTGTCATCATCTCCACGGCATCGTAGGTCTTGGGATGACATCCCCGCATACATTGAATCAATCCGTAGTCTCCCTGTGTGGCAAATATGTGATCTTCCCCGAAATCCGCTTTCTGGAATTGGTGATCCACATTTGTGGTGAGGACAAAATACTTTTTCGCTTCCACCAGTTCCTTTAGCTTTTGATACAAGGGCATCGCCGGCGGCTCAATGCGGTTTATATAAACGTGTTTTGACCAATATCCCCATTTGGCCTCTTCGCTCGGAAAGGGATAAAAACCCGCACTATACATATCCGTCATACCATATTTGCTGATGAATTCCGGGAAATGATCCGTAAAACGCTTACCGCCATAGGTCAGTCCGGCCGCCTCCGACAGCCCGGCTCCGGCTCCGATCAGGATATATTCCGCCTCCTTAATCGCTTTGGACGCTTCTTGGATCTGTTCCTCATAGGGTGTGTTCTGGAAAACATAGTCTCTCGCCGGAACACCACTCAAAAATTTCTGAAATGTCATTTTCTTACCACACCGATCCTTTCCTGTATAGAAGTTTGATTAGGATTTAATGTAACAATCTTTATTACATCTTATGTATGGAATATACCACTTTCTTGTTGTAATGTCAATAGTTACAATTTGCTTTTTAAAAAATCAAGCCATTTGGATCATCCTCATAATGCCTTGATTTTTCATCAATTCTAGATGCTTTCTTCTCTCAGATATTTCTCCGTATCCTGCTTTAAGTCCGCCAATGTAATTGAGGCAAGTTCTTTCTCCAACGCACTCTGTACCCGAAACAGCTTATCATCTAAAATGTGATGAATATTTCTTCCCACAGGGCAGTTCGTGCTTGGATTCTCATGAAAATGAAACAGTTCCCCGTTTTCCACACACTCCACGGCATGGTATACATCTAAGAAAGTGATCTCATTTAACGGCTTTGCAACGGTAGTGCCTCCGGTTCCTCGGGCTACTTCAATCAAGCCGGCACCTTTTAGCTGGCCTAAAATTTTCCGAATAATAACAGGATTCACATTGGTACTGCCTGCAAGGAAATCACTGGTTACTTTATACTCACTCCCGAATGTGTCTATACAGGCAAAGATGTGAATTGCCAGTGTAAATCGACTTGAAATCTGCATATTTCCTCTCTTTCCGCCGCACAAGCGGCATTTTATATTGACAAAACCACACTATTGCGATAGCGTAGACTACAACAATACTCAAAGAGGAGAATGCCTATGAAAAACAAACACTATAACAAGTTTTATTTGCTTTCTTGCATCGGCGTTCTGGCTGCTTCCTGTTATCCTCTTTGGATGGGGGTGCGGGTTATCACCGATATGATTATTGACGGAACTGTTATGAAGGAAAACTATCCGAAATATATCATTCCGTATACCCCGATCTGCCTTGCCGTTTTGCTGGGTGTTCTTTTAATGCCTTTATGTGCAAAACTATTCAATCGGTTTGCGCAGGTTGGCGGCTCGGTTGCGGCAACGGGAGCATTCTTTATCCTTGAGCTACTGTTTGAAAAAAAGGTTGTCGTCACAACGGCTGAAACCGTCACAAAGCTTGAAGATTGGCAAATGTATATGTGCTGGGCGCCGCCGGGAGGATGGGGCGAGCCGGTGACGACATATAAAACAGAAACAGCAGTCGAGATTTTGATGGGAGAATATAATCCGGCATTTAAGTTGCATTTTTATATTATTTCCATCGTTCTGATTCTTTCGATATTGAATTGTTTCTATGGCTTCGGTCAATTGATAAGGACCGGCAGGAAGGAACGCCTTAAATCTTTGATTTTGCAGTCCGTTTGTTCACTTGCATTTCTTGGACTTTGTATTCTGGCCTGCTTTACGGCTTTCTGGAGAGATGGGAGTATTCAGGTGTCCCCCCTGTCGGCCATTTTGATGACTTTGTTCTTTGTCCTTCTGGGTGTAACGGCAGGAGTCTTTGCAGGCTCGTTTCTTTTAAAAAAACGCAAATTTGTTTCAATTTGGATTCCTTCGCTGATTGCTTCTGCGATGACACTTTTTATGTATATCGGCGAACTGATTCTGTTACACGGACATCTGTATCGTTTTGGCGAAGGATTCCTTTTTAACAGTATATCCGGAATCGTTCTTGCTCCTGCAGATTTGCTCACTATCGTAATATCGGGAGGCATAACCGCGTTGATATCGTCATCATTCCGATAAGAATTCAATCATACTTTCGCTTATTGCATTATACTCATAATCATGAATATAATGTGGACAATCTAACTCCATATACTTTCCGTTATGCACTTGAGAAATATACTCTATTGGTATCTTACGCCATGTTTCTTCATCAAAACCGGTTCCTGAACCATTTGAAATGAACAGCAGCATTGGAAGTTGAGGAACACCTTTACTTTCAACTAATTTTGCATTTTCTTTCACTGATTCACTCTCGTTAATCATTGTAACAGTTGCTGTACGACTATAAAAAACCGCTCTATAAATTTTCTTTTCGCTGTCGGATAGTGTACCATACTGTATCGCATCACTTTCTGCAATTCTGGGTATGAAACGAGTCACTCCAATATTCGCTGCCCCACTTGCAACACGCATCAATGGTATGTTAATGCTCATGCCGTCATAATATTGCGGTACAGACATATCCAATCCAATAATTGCCGACACTTCATCCGGATATTTCTGTGCCCAATATAATGCTTCCAGTCCGGACATAGAATGGGGACATAAAACATATGGTGCATTTAATCCTGCCGCCGCTAATGCAGCACGTGTATT
>CAZSAJ010000077.1:0-6836 GCA_964604835.1 uncultured Acetatifactor sp. | reverse complement strand
TCAGCTCAACGGGCTCTCCTCTTTTATATACCTCACCTTTTAAAAGTCGGATAGTGATGCCGCCTGAACTTAATTCTGTGACAGCGGCGCTGAAATTTTCACTCCTGCGGAGCAGGGCGTTGATTCTTGAAAGGAACACTGC
The DNA here is from genome assembly GCA_964604835.1 of uncultured Acetatifactor sp. Taxonomy (GTDB): domain Bacteria; phylum Bacillota; class Clostridia; order Lachnospirales; family Lachnospiraceae; genus Acetatifactor. Next base: position 6,694 of record CAZSAJ010000077.1, on the reverse strand, counting down.
CAGCTTGAAGGGTTTTGTAATATAATCGTCGCCCCCAATGTCAAGCCCCATGATAATATCTGTCTCTTCATCAGCAGCGGTAAGAAACATGATAGGTACTTTTGAGGTCTGGCGTATCTTTTTGCAGAAATCAAAACCGGAGCCGTCGGGAAGCGACACGTCCAAAATCATCAAATCATATTTTCCATCTGCCCATAATGCGTCTGCTTCCAGTGTGGTGCGGGCAATCACGATCTCATATCCCTGCTTTTTTACGGCAAAGGAAAGCCCGTTGATCAGACTCAAATCATCTTCCAGTAAAAATAGCCGCTTCATTTGTTACCGCCTTCCTTTCTTCCCTTCCGGGTATGCGTCCCTTCCCAAATAGTTAGCAGTTATAATTATATGCGTCCACCCGAATCGTTTCAAGTATTTGAACAAACATCATGGAAAATCATGGATAAGCAAGAAAAATCACGATAGGCATGGATAAATACGGAAAAAGAAACGGGAAAATAAGGTCAAAAAAATCGGAAAAGCCCTGCATTATACAGAGCCCTTCCAACCATTTTACCCTCTATCATTTTATCCTCTATCATCTGACTGCATTCCCTATGCCATCGGGAACAATGAATTATGAAGACTTCAGAGTTCTCTCCGCTCCTGTCCTTCCGGCATTTGCGGCAGCTCTCCATTCGGTCCCTCCGGCATCTGCGGCAATTCTCCATTCGGTCTCTCCGGCGGCTGCGGCAGTTCTCCGTCCTGTCCTTCCGGAAGCTTGGGCCTCTTGCCGTCCTGTCCAAACTTCTCTCTGCCGCCCGGTCTCTCTTCCATACCGTCCCTTCCCGGTCTGTCGCCGAATCCACCCATACCGTGGCCTCCCGGCCCCATACCGTTCCCGTAGATGGTCTCCGTCATCTCCACCTGCGTACTCTCATCCCCCATGCAGACCGTATAGGTCTCACCTACCCGGATGTCCCCGCAGCTCAACACTGCGGAATTGTATGATTTTTCCGCCGTACAGCTAAGCAGCACGCTTCCCGAGGCATCTTTCAGCTCCACCACACTGCCCGCCGCCTGCATCTTCTGCAGATTGACCATGATGCAGCATTGTTCGGAACCCTGCCCGAAATTCTGTGCCATCCCGCTGGCGCCCAGCGCAATCACCGTACCGCCTGTGATAGATGCCTCCCCGTCATAGTCCAGCGCGCCGTTTCCGCTGTTGGCCGGCCCATGGACCAAAAGGGTTCCGCCCTTTACATACAGGCTGCCGTTGGAGTCGATGCCATCTCCGTCCGCATTCACCGTAAGGTCTCCGCCGGAGATGATGATGGAATGTGTTGTGCCCGCTTCTCCCGCCGCATTTATGCCGTCATCTTTAGCACGTACACTGATCACACCCCCTGTGATCTCCACGTTGCTGCCCTCAATGCCTTCATTGCTCTCCGTCACATCGATACGCCCTCCTGCGATCACAAGCTCCGTGTCGGAATGAATCCCGTCATCTCCGGCGGCGATGGTCAGACTGCCGCCCCCGATATAGGTATACCCCACCGTAACATCTTCGTCATTCCCGGAGTGGACCCCGTCATCCTTGGCAGTCACCACCAGATCTCCGTTTGCCACACGCACGCTGTCCTTGCCCTCCAGCCCATGATGCCCGGCCGTGATCTCATAAGCGCCGCTTGCGATCACCAAATCATCTTTGCAGACGATCCCGTTTCCCACTTCGGATTTCACGCGCAGAAGCCCTTCTCCGTTAAACGTAATGTCCTCTCTCGCATAAACCGCTCCGTCGATATTGTGTTCGTCGATCGCCACATACTCCCCGGTACTCTCCAGCAGATTTTCACTGCCCGCCACAGTTGTCACGAACACCTTATCCGCACGGTCCACATACAATGCCGCACTGCCCGCACAGGAAATACTTGCGCCGTCAAACACCAACTGCACCTTATCCGTCTTCTCTGCGCTGACAACCAGTCTGCCCTGCAGATTGCCGGTGATCAGATAACTCCCCTCGTCCGTGACGGTTACCACGTTCCCCTCGACCTCCACAGATGCGGAATCCGCCTGAGCCGTGTCCCCCAAAAGTGTGATCTGCACGCACTCTGACTCGTCGTATCCGACCTCCAGATCCCTGCCGCTGAACAGATCCGTCACGTCCAGAATCGTCACATCGCCCGTATCGGCCTTCTGAGACACTGCCGCTCCATTCGCAGCCGCTCCCGCTTTTGTGGCATCCTTCTCCTCTCTGTTTGCACTCCCCGCATTGCCGCAGCCCGCCGCCAGCATCCCGAACGTCAGTAAAGCTGCCATGACCACACACCGCACCCGGAATCCCCTGTTTCCGGCAGCTCTGCCATATTGATGAAACTGTCTCCGATCCGTTCTTTTTCCCTTCATATGCCATTCATCCTTTCCCTGATCAGATCTCCCAAACATCGCAGGTCTTTTCCCGCATCCGCGCTTTTGTAACCTCCGAATGGTCTACAGTTCACAGGCCGACTGCTCCCCTCTGGAAAGCATGATCTCCAGATTTCCGTTTCTGCAGCGCAGCTTATCCATAAACTCCTTCTCATTGGCATCCTTTTTGAGTTCCACACGATAGGTCAGCTTAAACAGACTTCCCATATTGCTCGTCTTTACCGTCAACAGCGCATATTTTGACGTAAACTGCTCCAGAACCTCCTCAAACACATCCCCGTAATCCAGATTTTCCGGGATGGTGATATGCAGCACCTTGGATCTGTCCCTCTCTTCTCTGTGCTGTCCAAGCAGATTATAGCACAGGCTGACCCCGCCTAAAATAACCGAAAACAACACCGCATACGCCAGATAGCCCATCCCCGCGATCAGGCCCGCTCCCATGGCCAAGAAAATCGCACTGATCTCTCTCGCCGTGCCCGGTGCCGAACGAAAACGCACCAGACTGAAGGTTCCTGCCACGGCCACCCCCGCCCCCACATTTCCGTTCACCATCATAATCACCACGCACACCACCGCAGGCAGCAGCGCCAGCGTTGCCAGAAAACTCTGACTGTGTCTGCTCCGCAGCCCGTGCATGGCTGCCAGAAACACCCCAATGCCTAAAGACACGCAGATACAGAGCAGGAAATTCCCCACGGAGATCACGCTCTGCGAAGATGTGTCGAATACTCCTCTGAATAAATTGTCAAGCATATTTTCTTCCTCCCGTAAGTTTCTCTTCTTCCTCCATGGCCCGGATCTGCTCATAGGCCCTTCCGTACTTGGAAAAACTGGTCTTAAAGACACCGTTCTCCGCAAGCAGTGCGCACAGCCAGAGGGGCATGGCAGAAGCGATCTTGACCTCCATCAGCGCGGTCTGCGGATCCAGAATCGGCGTGCCGTAGATTCCGGCACACAGGGACAGCTCCTGCTGCCGCCAGAGGATCGATTCGTCGAAAGTGATTCGAAGCTCCCTGTCCTGCCTCCCATAGAAGGCCTCCCGCTCATAGGAGAGATACACCGCAGGGGCCAGCCCCTGATACATCCCCTTGAAATAGTCGATCTCCTCCACGATCTGCCCCTTCCTGCGCAGCGGTTTTCCTGCGGTTAAATACTCCATTGCCTCCTGCTCACAGGCATTGATGCGCCGTTTATAGACCACTCCCTTATACTTTTTCTTGAGTTCCAGAAAGACGCCGCTCTCCCGGTCGGCGCGCCCGTAACTTCGCAGCCTCAGCTTTTCCTTATACACCGGGCCTTCCAGAGAACGTCGCACCAGCGTGTAATCCGGTGTGTCAAAATAGAGATTGCAGATGCTGCTTCGCCCGTATTCGTCCGAAACCATGTACGGCTCCATGGCGGCGAGAAGCATCGCCTTCTGCTCTTTCGTGACGAGATATTTCAGTTCATATCGTTGGAAAATATTCTGATAGCTCATGCCTGTTTTGCTCCTGTTTCGGCTTCTTATTTCAGCCCAATATTTCAACTTCTGAAAGACATTCTAATAGGTCAACCTAAAATAAACTTTAAATTTCAGTTTAAATTTCTCCTTGTCTTTGATCTCATGGCAAAATTACTGAAAAAAATTAAGATATAAAAGATCAGAATAAAAGCAGAATAAAAATAGAAAGTTTCTTTATGGAATCTCTTTTCTGTGCTATATTATTTTTGTAAACAGAAGGAATCCATGAAAGGACTAAAAAAATGATAGGATTAATTGTCGCTCGTTCGAAAAATAATGTGATTGGGAAAACCGGTCACATTCCTTGGAAAATCAAGGGCGAACAGAAACAGTTCAGAGAATTGACAACCGGCAATGCCGTCATTATGGGGCGGAAATCTTATGAGGAAATCGGGCACCCTCTTCCGAACAGACTGAATATCGTGGTTTCCTCCGGCGCCAACTACTCCGGTGAAAATCTGGTAACCGCAAGAACGCTTCAAGAGGCGCTTGAGGCTGCCGGAGACGTGGATGTGTATGTGGCCGGAGGCTATGGTTTGTTTCGGGAAGCGATTCCCATCGTGGACAAAATGTATATTACAGAAATTGATACGGAAATCGAAGATGGCGATGTGTTTTTTCCCGAATTCGATAAAAGTGATTTTGATATCACCGTCGGCGAAACGGCCGGGGAAGACATCCGATACACCAGAACGATTTATACTCGGAAAACGGCGTATGATTGATTTATCATTCCCATCCGTTGATCACTTGTGCGGCAATACTTCTTTTATTGTTCATCACTCGCTTTGTTAAGTCATCTCACAAAGTACGAATCTCTAGACAGATAGGTCTTGGGGATCAGAACATAAGCAAGCGTACATTCGTCCTCTGTGTTGTCCCGGTTAAGAGGAAGTGAGCTTCCCATTACAATATCCCCATCTCCGACTTCCGTTCTCTGCCACTCATATTTCGTATTGCCGCTGTGTCTGTCCAGTTTGACGCAAAGGGAATATTTACTGAAATCAGGCACAACTTTTTCTTCCAATGCGCTGCGAATACTGCCGTTTTCCACAAGATTGCGATTGTCACAGATTTTGATAAATTCTTCGTACTTTGTCGAGTCAGGTATGTAAACCCCCATAAGGCCGGTCATATTGAAGTCCTTCCAAACCTCTTGCATTGCCGTTGCAGAGAAGCCGTATGCTTCCCCTTTGATAAAGTCGGGATCGTAGTTCAGATCTCCGTCCTTGATGCGCTGCCACTCACCGCCATCGGCACACGGGATACTGTCAGAGTTAAAATTTCCGCTGGAACGGGGAAAAGCCACAACATTGCAAAAACCTGCTCCCTCCGTATGGGAGAGTTTATAGCCATGATCTGTGCGCAGGACAGCATTCGCAGGAGCGGCGTCCAGCTCGACGAAATAGACATACCTGTCCCGTTCATGTTCCTTGTAATCATTGAGCATATCGTCAATGGATACACCACATTGTCTGGCCAGTATGCGCAGCTGTTCATCACTCGAAAGAAAGTACATTCCGCTCATTTCGGAATTACGTTCAACAGTATTCAGGTGTATGTCCTGATCCGTGTAAACAAGCGGTGCCGTGTATTCGATTGTGACGTCTTGCATTTTATTATAAAAAAGCTCTACGAACTGCCCGGCAAAGCTGTCATTGAGCGCACCACGAAAATCCCCATCCTCCGTACAGACGATCATACTTCCTGTATCGGGATCACAAAAAGAAATCGTGCGCGAGCCGGCATCCGTTGCGGCACCTTCTGAATGAAATTCGCTTTCCGGATCTATCTGTGAGCCGAGTGCATACAGCTCCGTAATCGTGTCGCTGTCTATCGTCATGATTGGTTCCGTGTTATCACGGATAATGTCAAATTTAAAAAACAACTGGTCATCAGATTTGATACCATAGCTTAATATTCCAAAGTCAAACGCATAAACTGCTCCGCTTGTATCTATGAAAATTCCTTGATCCTGATACCCCCATGCATAGTTCTTATAGCGGGCAATCAGGAAGATCTCTGCCGCTTGAGGCAGAGAATCACTTTCGCTGTCATTGCCTGTTACCTTACCGCATGACGTTAGCATGAGGCCCAGAATGCTGATGACTAATAGGATTTTTTTCATAATGATTGTCCTTTCAAAAAGCTTTCTGAATATAAATGACGCAAAATTAGCGAAAATGTTTCACTTAAAAAATATTTTGTCAATAATTCGTCAGATTTCATGACTTATAATTCATTGATCGTTCCCACACCGTCTATTTCCTGCAGCATGTGTAAATAGGCATCCCTATTGATGCCCTTCGGTATCTTAAATGTGGTCACAATCTGAAAGTACTGTCCTTTTGCCTTTGGCTTATCCACCACAAAGATATCGATAAAACAGTTGTCCTCCTTTAATTTCCGGGAAATCAGCGTAATCTCTCTGCCGGTTGCCGCTTCAATATAAAGTGTCATGTACTTTGAATGCTTGTAAACCCTGCTTTCTATGTACGGAACAAAATGTACCCCTGCAAGCCAGAGTCCGGTTAATATCACCGCACCGTCGATGAATCCAATCCCTGCCGCAAGTCCTATACAGGCACAGGTCCAGATGCTCGCAGCAGATGTAAGCCCCTTGATCCGATGTCCGGACACAAGGATAGAGCCCGCACCCAAAAATCCCACACCGCTGATCACCTGTGCGGCAATCCTTGAGATATCAAGCCGTTCCGGATAAAGCTCCTCAAGGTATTGTTCCAGAAGCATAACCATCGTAGCGCCAAGGCATACGGTAATTGT
>CAZSAJ010000076.1:0-6931 GCA_964604835.1 uncultured Acetatifactor sp. | reverse complement strand
TCTTCTTCCTCACAACAGGTAATCAGCGCACATTCTTTGCCTGCAATATCTTTACCGCCCACGACAAAGGAAAAGATACGGTCGATCACGCCCTTAATCTGCGCCGGAATGGAATACCAGTAAACCGGGGTGGTAAAAACAATGGCGTCCGCTTCGTAAATAGCCGGTGCGATCACATTGAAATCATCATCGAAGGTACAGGGCTTATCGGTTGAGAAACAGGTCTCGCAGGCCCGACAACCGCCGACTTTCTTCAGTGCGGCGTCAAACCGTGTAACGGTATGGCCTTTTGCTTCCGCCGCTTTGATAAACGCATCCGTCATTGCAAAACTGTTTCCGTCTTTTCGCGGACTTCCCGTAATCACAACAATTTTTTTACTCATAAGCTTCTTTCTCCTATCCTGTGGGATTGACGATCCCTATATTTGATACTATAATTTTAACAAGTAGGGAAAGAAAAGCAAGTACGCACATTTAAGTGCGATACTTGCATTCAAGTTATATACTTACCAAAAGGAGAGTGTAAAGATGGACGAACGCTGCATTACAGACGAATGCCTTGAGACAACAGGCTTCAGCTATACCTTATCGTTGATCAACGGGAAATACAAAATGACTATTTTATATACTTTAATGGAGTTTGGCATTGTCCGTTTTAATGAAATGAAAAAGTACATTCATGGAATTTCCTATAAGACGTTGAGCTCTACGCTGAAAGAATTGGAAGCGGATCAGCTAGTCAACAGAAAGGAATATCCGCAGATTCCGCCAAAGGTAGAATACAGCTTGACGGAACGCGGAAAATCTTTAATTCCGATTTTAGACGGAATGTGTGAATGGGGCGAGAAAAACAGATTGTGATAACACCCGTTATTCATCTATACAATCAATGAATCGTCAATATATTTTATTTCTCTCTTCATTCCGAACTGTGCAAACGCCCTATAATCACTCTCATGTCCGAACCTTATATTCTTCCCGTATTTTCCTACAAATTCCATATACTCCGACACCAACGCACTCCCGTATCGCTCCTGCATGTTTTTTTTGACCAGAGGAGGCAAATCTCCTCTCATTGTCTGATTCCAATGATATCTCAGTGAAGTGCAATAGCAGGTTAAGAAGATTCCGCCCTTCTCCTCCCCGTACTCCTCCAAAATCAGATCCGTTACCGTCTTGACATTCTTGGCTCTTCCCGCATAATGAAAACCCAGAAAGTCATATACCGAGACAAAATATCGGTATGCCAAGACGCACTTTTCAAGAGGGTCCTGTTCTTTCATAAATAACGGCGTAAATATATCTATGAACAACCGGCGCACCTGCGCGTCCTTCGGGCTATAGGTTCTGTTTAGTTCTCCGTCAGAGAACACCCGCAAAAGCCCCTCGACAAAAGCATCTTCGGTCAAAAAGACCGGGCTGCCTATTTCATAATACTGACTGTCGGGAATCTCACATAATCTTCCTTCTTTTTGATATTCTGCCGTCTCGTACAGATAAGTGCCCACCGTCTGCTGAATTCGGGAGCGGTCTTGGCGATGGACATTGATGTCGATATTGACATAGTCTTGCAGTTCGTCAACGGACAGTTCCATATCTTCCGCCATAATCGCCAGAAGAAGCTGTTTGTGGGTGGTATTGCCCTCCGCATAGAGTCTCCTTACCCGCGCCTCCTCTTCCGCCGTCAGATTTCTGAAATCCACTTTCACTCCCTTGCCCTTCCAATAGCTTTCGGCCAATTCATAATCATCCCGGATCTCGATGGAAGCAAACAGCGATTTTGCCCGATAGAGGGCATCCAGCAGCGCCTTGAATTCGCTCTTCCCATCCTCATACAATTCCCCTTCCAATGGGAAAAAGACCTTGCAGAAATGATTAAACTCTCCCTTTTCATTGAATTCCAACACAAAGGTCTCACTTTCGCCGTCAGGAAAATCAATGCGGAATGACCGCCCGCCCTCATCCATCGTGCAGACCCAATTCTTGGTGGGACCCTTCTTCCCGATTCCTTTCCCGATTTTCTCAAATACGGATACGGGATCCTTGCCCCTTTTCAGTTTTCCTTTGTAAAAAATGGTGTCTGACATGTTTCCTCCTTCCTCTTCGCCCCATACATCCGCCGCAGCCGCCCCACCAGCTCCTGATACCCAAGCGCCGCCATGGGGAACATCATCATATAATACGGGAAGACATAGCGCGTCTTGGCCTCCCACAGAATACTGAACAAGAATCCGCCGATTATCGTCACCGCCAGCAGATGCTCCAGCGGATCGCTGTCCTTCCTGACTCTCAGGAGAAAATATAACAACATGCCGAAATAGATCACAAACTGCAGTCTGTCCGCCGCCCACAACAGTCCGCCGAACCAGTCTCCGCTCAGCCTGTCCAAAAACGCGGTCGCGCGCTCATAATGCACCTCTTCATGGACATAGTTAAAATACATGGACTGATACAGGGGCGCATTCCACTGGGACAGAATCTTCCCCTTGAAGAACATCCCCAGATACCCCGGCTGACTGCGCATCTCCTCAAGCCGCTCCTCGATCATCTCCCCATAGGCCTCCCTTGTGCGGTCCGTATTCCTGCCATTGTCATAATAGACCTTGTTGGAATCCAGATAGTCCCAGCCATAGCGCCCCTCCGTCTCCTGCAGTCCGATATGGACAAAACCGTTGGACGGCAGCCCCTCCGCGTGCTCGTAGCCGGAGCGGATCTCATACATCTTAAAGATTGCACTATAACATAAGTTGGGGATCAACACCGCAAGCACCATGGCGCATACCAGACGCTTATCCCGTCTCGCAAATGCCCTCACCGCTCCCACCAGACAAAAGGCCACAATCAGAATCAAAGCGTTCTTGCGCACCAGCATGGCGAACGTCACCGCCGCCACGAAACCGACCAGCGCACCCGCACCGCCCCTCTTCCCGTAACGTGCGAGCATCCACGCCGCAAGCAGCCCAAAGAACACAAAAGGCACCTCCCCGTAGACCCAGCAGGTGTAGAAAATCGGCGCCGTACAGCTTCCGGCTAAAAGCGTCCCCAATACGACCACCGTCATGCGCCCGGAGAGCTCCCGAAGCATCCCATAAATACAATAGACCGTTCCCACGATCATCCCCACGAAGATCAGTTGGATGGCATAATAGTCCGCCCTTCCCAAGATTCTGAAAATCAGCTCCTCCAGAGAGGCAAGCCCGAGCTGATGGGGATAGATCTCGCAATACCCCCGCTTGCCCAGCGAGTGGTAATCCCCCACAAGATACCCGGCCGCCGCCTTGAACACCGATTCCTGATCCCCTTTGGGACAGCGGTCCGCCGCCGTAATCCACAAAAATCCCCACACGCCCTGCCAGAGCATGGCGATTCCCGCGGCGGCTCTCTCCAACCACCTCCGGGACCGCTCCCCCAGATGTCCCTCCAATGCCGTTCCCGCCGCAAAGACCACAAGCACAAGCCCCAGACACAGGACATTTGCCGGCATGGAATCCTTGGTGTCCACAGGATATTCGTAGCCCTGCATGGGCACCATGTACTGGGTGAAGCGCAGCGCATACCAGACCAATACAAAAAGGATGGCAGAGCCTGTAAGCCGCACCACCCAATTTGCCAGAACCGTCAATTTAAAACCTGCTTTTTCCCATCTGTCCGATTTCATATTCCCCACATTTCCTGCTTTGCTGCGACTCAAATCCGAATGAAGAATGCCTGCTTTTCAAGGCATTCTTCGGTGTGAAGTTTTAGATTTTCTTAGGCAGCGTCTTTCAGATGCCTTAGAAAATCTCTTCACACTATACTCTGAAGCAGCTTCCTCCCACAAACTCCCTGCAAATAGAGTTATTCGGGAGACTCTCGCTGGTGACATTCAGGAAATAACTCAAGAATTTCAACAGCCGCTTCGCCTCATAATACTCCGGCGCCTCCTTGGGAATCTGGAAGAGCAGCGGCTCCGCAAACTGCTTCAGCACCGCCAGCTCATAGATCAGCGCGGAATTGAACATGACGTCCGCATCTTCCTGAAAAGGAAAGATATTCTCCTCCTCGCCCCTGCGCACGGAAGGCCACATCTGGATGGTTCTGCGGGCATCGGAACCCCTTGTTCTGGCGTCCCTCACCATGCGCCGCAGCAGTCTGCCGTCCGTGGTGGGAATGCGATTGTGCCCGTCTATATTCAGGGTGGTCAGCGCACTGATATAAATCTTGAATTTGCTCTCCTTGGGCAGCGCATAAGACATCTTGTCATTTAAGCCGTGAATGCCCTCCAGCACCAGAATGTCGTCGGGCCCAAGCTGCTTGTAATTGCCCAGATACTCCCTCTTGCCGATCTTGAAATTGAAGGTGGGAAGCTCCACCCGCTCCCCGGCCAACAGCCGGCACATATCGTCATTAAACTGCTTGGTATCCAGCGCCTCCAGACATTCGAAATTATAATCTCCGTTCTCGTCTCTCGGCGTAAACTCTCTGTCCACAAAATAGTCGTCCAGAGCGATGGGATGGGGGGTCTTCCCCAGCGTCCGAAGCTGTATAGACAGCCTGTGCGAAAAACTGGTTTTGCCGGAGGAGGAAGGCCCTGCTATCATGACAAACTTCACGCCCTTGCGGCTCACAATCTCTCTGGCGATCTCGCCGATCTTCCGCTCCTGCTCCGCCTCATGCATGAGAATAAAGTCGCTCATGGAACCCTTGCAGATCTCGTCGTTTAAATCTCCCACATTTTGGATGCCGATTTTGCTGCCCCAGCTCTCGGAGGCCTCCAGCGTGGCAAAGAGCTTCTTCTGTTCCCGGAAAGGCGCCACTTCCAGAGGATTCTTTTTGGTAGGCAGAAGCAGCATAAACCCTCTCTCATAACTGATCACGTCAAAATACTGTACATACCCCGCATTCGGAAGCATATAGCCGTAATAGTAGTCATAATATCCTTCAATTTCATAGATATTCACCTGCGAATTCATCCGATAACGGAAGAGTCTCTCCTTGTCTTTCATGTCCTGCCGCTTAAACAGATCCATGGCCTCGTCCAGCGGACAAGTGCGCTTTAGAAAAGGCGCCTGTGCCGCCACCAGCTCCCGCATGCGCTTTTTGATCTTCTCCGCATTCTCTGCGGTGGACGCGATGCCCTCCCCGGGATCCACATAGGAGCCGTTTCCCACCGTAAATTCCACTCTGCAGTTCTGCGCACACGCCACGCCGAACACATCAAACACCGCCTTAAAGAACAGCATGGTCGCCGTGCGCACATAGGTCTTATGTCCCACATCGTCCCGGAACGTGAAGAGCGTGACCTCGCAGTCCCGGTTGATCTTCTTAAAAAGCTCTCTGATTCTCCCGTTTGCAGCCACCGCCGCGATCATATTGTCATACTTCGGCTGAAACTCCCGCACGACCGTCTCATAAGTGGTTCCTCTGGGAACCTGTCTCTGTACTCCCTCAATCGTCACTGTAACCATAATCCGTTTCCCTTCTCTCCGTTCGTATTCCTGTTTACATCCCCATTTACATTCTTATTTACGCTTTCACACTATATGCTCATCTGCATGCAAAATCGGCGGACTCATCATAGCTCATCATAATATTTCAACGCCGCCCGCAGATCCTGAATCTCCGCTTCCTGCTCCCGCAGGCTCCGCTCCAGACGCTCATTCCCGCCCTCCGCGCTCTTGTGGGCGGTCAGCTTCTCCCACACCGCCTCATGAGCCGCCAGCGAATGCTCCAGATACTCCCGCAGCACGGGATGCCTGTCCTGCAGCAGCCCGTGCCCGTATTTGTCGCCGAGTCTGTCCGCCTCGCTCGCTTCCCCCTGCGCGGATCCCGGACTTCCCGGCACCGCCCGGAAAAAGAAATAGTACTTGCCGCCCTCGCACAAGAGATTCTCATCCTTCACGGCAAATCCCTGCTCCCGCAGGAAGATCCGAAACTGTCTAAGCTCCGACTGTGGCTGCAGAATCAACTCCCGAAAGCTCTCCGTCACCGCTCTGCTCTCCGTGAGGATCCGCTGCATCAGACGGCCTCCCATGCCTGCACAAATCAGCGTCTGCGCCTCCCCCGGCCGATATGCCCGCAGTCCGTCCGAGAGTCTGCTCTCTATGTATGCCGACAGCCCACGCTCCTCTATGTGAGTCCTTGCCGCAAGGAGCGGCCCCTCCCGCACGTCGGAGGCGATCACATGGGGACTGATGCCCGCCTCAATGAGGTAGACGGACAAAAATCCGTGGTCGCACCCCACATCCGCCGCCGTATTGCCGGGTGTCACCAGTTGTGCCAAGGTCTGTAATCTGCGGGAGAGCTGTATGTTTCCCCCGCGCTTTCCACGCTCCGTCATCAGTCCAGATAATCCTTCAACTTCCTGCTCCGGCTGGGATGACGCAGTTTTCTGAGGGCTTTGGCCTCGATCTGACGAATACGCTCTCTGGTCACATTGAACTCTTTTCCCACTTCCTCCAAGGTGCGGGCACGCCCGTCATCCAGACCAAACCGGAGTCTGAGCACCTTCTGCTCGCGCTCCGTGAGCGTCTCCAGCACCTCCACAAGCTGTTCCTTTAACAGCGTGAACGCCGCCGCATCCGCGGGTACGGGCACATTGTCATCCTGAATAAAGTCGCCCAGATGACTGTCCTCCTCCTCGCCAATGGGAGTCTCCAAAGACACCGGCTCCTGACTGATCTTGAGGATCTCCCGCACACGCTCCACAGGCATACTCATCTCCTCCGCGATCTCCTCCGGCGAAGGCTCCCTGCCGAGCTCCTGCAGGAGCTGTCTGCTCACGCGGATCAGCTTGTTGATGGTCTCCACCATATGCACGGGGATTCGGATGGTTCTGGCCTGATCCGCAATCGCACGGGTGATGGCCTGACGAATCCACCAAGTGGCGTACGTGGAAAACTTAAAGCCCTTTTGGTAGTCGAACTTTTCGACCGCCTTCATAAGCCCCAGA
>CAZSAJ010000075.1:0-6973 GCA_964604835.1 uncultured Acetatifactor sp. | reverse complement strand
GCCGTACCATGTGTTGATGATAACCTGCTCGCGGCTGGTGATATTAAAAGCAACACAGGTCTCGGAGTTGAGGCCCAGCTCCTTGTAATTCTCAACCTTTGCCTTGGAAGCGTTGTATACAACAAAATCGGGCTCGAAGTCCTTCAGCTCCTCCTCGGTGGGCTGAATGAACATATTCTTGATAAAGTGAGCCTGCCATGCAACCTCCACGATAAAACGAACTGCCATGCGGGTGTCCTTGTTGGCGCCGCAGAACGCATCCACAACAAACAGTCTCTTGTTGCACAGCTCCTTCTTTGCAATCTCCTTTACGGCCGCCCAAGTGTCCTCGGTCATGGGATGATTGTCATTCTTGTAAGCATCGGTGGTCCACCATACCGTATCCTTGGAATTATCGTCCACAACAATGTACTTATCTTTAGGGGAACGTCCGGTATAGATTCCCGTCATTACATTGACCGCACCAAGCTCGGTTACCTGACCTTTCTCATAACCTTCCAGTTCAGGCTTGGTCTCTTCTTCATACAACATCTCAAAAGAAGGATTGTGCACAATTTCCGTGGTACCGGTAATGCCATACTTGCTCAAATTGATTTCTGCCATCTTTCTTTTACCTCTTTCCTTATATTGTATCGTGAAAAATCTTCTTCTCAATCTTTCACATCGCTTGTATTATCTCAAAGACTGGTGGAAATGTCAATAAACGCCATAAAATTTATAGGGATTTTATTTTTTCAACAACTCCTCCATCTTTTCTAACAACACTTTGCCGTTCTCCTGCAGAAAATAGTATTTCGTTCTGCCGCTCTTGCGGTAACCGATATAATTCCTATTCTCGATCCGATTCATAAACTGTGACAGCGTCGAGTCGGACAGATTGACCTTTTTCGCAAGATCCCCGTGGCGGATGCCCGGTTCCTCCGCAATCGCCGTAAAGATCGGATGCCTGTTCAAATACCGTCTGGCATCCGTCTGCAGTTGTTCCTCATCCGCATTCAACTCCACGGACATCTTGAGCAGATCGACCAAAGAAAGCAGACGTCCCGCATGAAACGAAAATTCCCACGGCATGCCCTCCAGTTCTCCGGATTGCCACAGAGCATGCAGATATTGTCCCAATCTGTCCAGCGAGGCATTCTGAGGCCAAGTCACAGTTTCCGCAAGGGCGCGCGTCAACTCATATACCGCATCCACCGATATCCGCTCGGATACCACATCCTGTAAAAGCAGCTCCGCCAGTGCGCTGATTTTATCTTCTCTGTCCGTCATATTGCTACCTCACCGCATAATCATGCGCTCTACAATTCTCCTCCCAACTGCATTGTATCAAGGAACTCCTGCATTCCCGATGCCCTTGCCGCCATCTTATGAATTCTGCTTAATCTCACCGCATCTGTCTCGGCTTCCAAACGGATGCGCAAAGAATCCGGTATCTCGCCCAGTTCATCCAGCAATTCCATAATAGACCGGCAAATTCCCTGTGTGATCCCTTGTGTGATTCCTTCCTCACGCCAGATCTCCCGCTCGGATCGCAGATGAGCTTCCTCGTCATATTCGAAAATACTCATGCTTTTTACCTCCTCCTTATTCTTCATAAGAAAATCTTTCAGTATCCCATCGGCTATGCATGTATCCCCGCAATGCTTCACAGTTATCCTTGAGTTTCTCATTGCAACCGCCGTTTATATTCAGAATTTTAACTTTCAGCTCTAGCTCCGGATTATCCGTATATATTTCATACAACTCTGAAAGCTTTTGTGTGATACACTCCGGCTGCTTCTCTATCCCATTATAAAACACCAGAAAATGGGGCGTCGGCAAGCTTATGTTCCTACTCCCGTATATGTCTTTTCCCACAGTAAGTTTCCCAAACTCCGCTGTTACATATTGCAAAAATCTAAAAGGCATGTTCGGATTCACGGTAGACTGATGCTCCACCATATGCAGCTCAAAGTGGATCAGATACGCTATATCATTTTTCATGCCCATGTAAATGGCATTCTCCAGCGTCACAATTTTAAGCTGTTCAGGATCCGTGTAAGTTCTGCCGCTGACTGCATTGTACAACGACAGCAGATTTTCCTTCTCGCTAAACAGCATACGGAATACCGTGTCTTTATAATTGCGTTTTGCCCTCATTTTATGTACCTCCATGTGTTTGTGACCGCACAGAGGAGATACATTTATCTGTAAATGTTTCTGCATCCAGCCTCTATGCTTTTGTATCATATCGGGAATAAAAGCATAGATGGAATGAGCTGTCTGCTCACAACGCCTGAATGGGGACCCCCATATAGATACATGACAACCAAACTAAATTTATGATTGCCTGTCTAAGGTTTGAAATATGCTTTGAAAAGATTATAAGCTGTTGCCGAAAATTTTGCAAGAATTTTTCACAGATACGTTACATATTGGTCCTTATATACCAACTTAAGCATCGAAATCCAAACTCTTTCTAAAGATAAGTGACCTCAACCCACTAAACGACATTTTAATACACTTATCATTGTATCAATGGATGTATTGACCATAAAACTTTTCATGTGCTTGTTGCTTTCCAAGGCATTGTCTTTTAAACTATACATAACCTGTTTATTGTTTTAGATTCGACACTTAAATTTTAACAGGGTTGAAGTCTTTTTTATGCCAATATAACCGGCATTATATTTTTTGTATTACATTTTGGGCATTACAATTTTTCTTCACTTGTCGAATGAAATTGATCATTTAAAATTCGCTGAGTGGTTTGCTGATTTGCGATTTTATATACCGGACATCAGATGTCTGCTTATAATAAATATGGCATTTCTCGCTTTGTGTCATGTCTATTGTTCAGAAAATCTGTTATCGTATTTGCAAGGAGGTAACATATGAATCAACAGAAAATTGGAAATTTTTTGAAGGAACTTAGAAAAGAAAAGGGGCTCACGCAGGAACAATTAGCCGAAAAATTCAATGTGACAGGAAGAAGTGTTTCACGATGGGAAAACGGCGTGAACATGCCGGACTTATCTATATTGATAGAAATTGCGGATTTCTATGATGTAGATATAAAAGAAATGATTGATGGAGAAAGGAAAAGCGAGACAATGCATGTAGAAGAAAAGGAAACATTACAAAAAGTTGCAGAATATACAGATTTTGAAAGGGAACAGATCATTATAAAGATGAAACGAAATAGTATCATCGCACTCGTGGCGTTATTGTTTGTGTATGCCACATCCATTGGAGAAGACGTGCCATCGTATTATATCATCATTAGAGTGTTTTGCTTTATCCTTACATTTTGCTCGGTTGGCGAGAGTATCTTATATTCTATTGGGAAAATGAAGGCGGCGGGCAAGAATGGAAATCTATTGACAGGAAGATTTATTTGGCCAATTGTCATTGCAACGACTTTGGTTCTCATAATATGTGCGGTCGCAATGATATCAATGATATAAACGCTCCCAGATACGGATGGACAAAAAACACCCACGAAAGCAACTGATCGGCAGCCGTCACTGATCAGTTGCTTTTTCGTGATCTGTACATTCCGTTCGTCGAATCCATAAATCTTACCCGACTCCCTGACTGTATGGGCAGCGGCGCCTCCTAAACTCCCGCGCTCTCTACCCGTGTCTCCTTCCTAAGCCACGCCCGCTCTTCCTCGTTCAGATAGGGCGAAACCTTCTCATAGACCTCTCGCTGATAATCATAGAGCATGGTCTTCGCGGTGTCCGTCAGATACCGCTCATCGATGGCGTCGAAATCGATGGGCGCCCATGTCAGTGTCTCGAAATGCATAAACTGTCCGTACTCGTTCTTCACATCATTTTCCGCCACCATCACATTCTCAATGCGGATACCATGGCTTCCCGCGATATAGACTCCCGGCTCATTGGTGATGTCCATACCGGCCTCCAGCACGGCTTCCTCCTGCCCTTTGGCAAAGCGCCAGCGCATGTTCTGCGGGCCCTCATGCACATTGAGAATATATCCCACGCCATGCCCTGTACCGCATTGATAGTCGATTCCCAGATCCCATATGGGCTGACGCGCCAGAATATCCAGATTCCGCCCCGTACAGCCGTACAGCCACCGTGCGTGAGAAAGCTGCAGCATGGCGGCGGCAACCGCCGTATAATGCCGCTTCTGCTCGTCGGAAACGACTCCCAGCGCCACGGTCCGGGTCACATCCGTGGTCCCTCCCAGATACTGTCCGCCGGAATCCACCAGAAATAGTCCCTCCGCTTTCAACACCGCACAGTTGTCCGGTGTGGCCTCATAATGCATCATGGCCGCATTGGAGCCGTAGCCTGCTATGGTAGGAAAGGATAGATCCAAAAACTCCGGAATCTCCCGCCTGAATTCCTCCAGTTTATCCGCGGCGTCCACCTCCGTAATCGTTTCGTTCCCCTGTCCGACGGTTGTCTTCAGCCAACAGATAAATTTTGTCAACGCCACGCTGTCCTTTAAATAAATCTCCCGCATATGGGCAAGTTCTGTAGGATTCTTGACAGCTTTCAGCGCCTCCGTGGGATTGCAGGCCTCCACCACAGTCTGCTTTCCGGCTAACGCTCTGTAGAGCGCATAACTGCAATAGCGCAGATCCGCCAGAATTTTCTGCCCTGCATCCAGCCCTTCCAGATAGGACACAATCTCCGCATAATCCCGCACTTCCACCCGGCAGGCATCCAGATAAGAACACACTTCCCCGTTCAGCGCCTTCTTCTGAAGAAACAGCACCGCTTTTGTCTGTGTGATAAATCCGTAGGACATAGCCACGGGATTGCATTCCACATCACAGCCCCGGATATTAAACAGCCACATCAGATCGTCCAGCTTGGTGAGCAGAAGGCTCTCCGCTCCTGCCTCCACAAGTTTCCCGCGGACGTCCGCCAGCTTCTCCTCCACGCTGCGTCCCGCAAGCTCCTCCGCCAGCACTCTCACCTCTCCCGCCGGGAACTCCGGCCGATCCGTCCAAAGCTCTTCCGCCAGATCCATCGTACAATCAATGCGGATCTTCTTTCCCGCTGCCGCAAATTTCTTCTCATACCGTTTTCCGTCACGGGCGGAGACCACACGTCCGTCAAACCCAAGGGTCTGACCATCCAGCATCTGCGCGGCCAGAAACTCCTCTATGGAGGGCACCCTCTCCTCCAGCATGCGGAACAGTTCCACACCGGTTCCCGCGAGCTCCCGCTCCGCCTGAATAAAATACCGCCCGTCCGTCCAGAGTCCCGCGCCTTCCTGCCACACTAAAAGTGTGCCGTTAGACCCGGAGAAATTGCAGAAATATTCCCGCACCTTAAAATAGTCGCTCACATATTCCGAACTGTGGAAATCCGCCGTGGGCATCATGTAATAATCCATGTGATGTTCCTGCATTTTGGCCCGCAGGAGCATTAGTCTATCCTGTATTGTTTTGTTTTCTTTCTCCATCACTTTTACCATTTTCTTTTTCCTAATATCCTCCCTCTTCCTGTGCTGTTCCCGCAAGCAGCGCCACCGCTCTGGAAGTCCCGACCCTGTCGCAGCCAAGCTCAAGGAACAGCTCCAGATCCTCTCTTGTGGACACGCCGCCCGCCGCCTTGATTTTTACCTCCGGACCAATATGCGCCACAAAAAGTTCCACATCTTCCTTCGTGGCGCCCCCCGTGCCGAATCCCGTGGAGGTCTTGATATAATCCGCCCCCGCCTTGGTGACCGCCTTGCACAGAGCAATTTTCTCCGCCTCGGTGAGATAGCAGGTCTCCACAATCACTTTCAGAATATGGGCTCCGCAAACCTTTTTCAAAGTGCGGATCTCCGCCTCCACCTGCTCGAACAGCCCGTTTTTTACGTCGCTGATATTGACCACCATGTCGATCTCGTCGCAGCCCTCCGCAAGTGCCTGCTCCACCTCAGCTACCTTGGCCGCCGTGACGCTGTAGCCCAGAGGGAAACCCACCACCGTACAGATCTTCAGCCTGTCCCCATAGACGTCATGAATCCTTTTCACATAACAGGGCGGCACACATACGCTGGCCGTGCCGTACTTCACCGCCTCCTCACACAATTTTACGATATCCTCCCATGTGGCATAAGCCTTTAACTGCGTGTGATCCACATGAGCCAGCAGCTCTTTGTTTGTCATACTCCGTCTCTCCTTCCGCGCTTTCTCCAATCCCAATGTACGAAAGGAGCTCCGGAACCAATCGATTCCAAAGCTCCCGCTCTCTCCTATGGCGACGGTTTACATGCCCAGAAACTCCCGCACCACATTTTTCATTTCATCCACCTCACACTGCCTGTCATGTACCACGGGTGCGGTGCGGATCTCCTCGATGGCTCCCGGCACCTTCACACCGGCAAGCCCTGAGAGTTCATCCACCAGCTCGAAATCTCCCATGGCGTCATATTTTTTATCGATGGCGTTCATGACGCTTCTGGTGAACTTGAAGGGACTGGCCGTTGACGCAATCACGGTCTTCGCGGTGTCCCCCGTCTCCTTCACATATTTCTGATAGACCGCGGAGGCCACCGCGGTGTGCGTGTCAAGCACATAGCCGCAGCTCTCATAGATGCGCTTGATCTCCTCCGCCGTCTCCTCTTCGCTGGCATAATTGCCGTAAAAATCAGTGAGCTGCGCCCGCATATCCGCAGTGATCTCATATTTCCCCTGACCGCTCAAAGCCGCCATGAACTCCCCGTTCTTGTCCGCGTCATTTCCTGCGATGCGGTAGATCAGTCTCTCCAGATTGCTGGAAATCAGAATGTCCATGGACGGGGAAGACGTGAGTACAAACTCCCTGTTTCTGTCATATATCCCCGTTTTGAAGAAATCATACAGCACTTTATTGTCATTGGAGGCACAGATCAGCTTTCCGATGGGAAGCCCCATGTTCTTGGCATAGAAAGCCGCCAGAATATTGCCGAAGTTCCCGGTGGGAACCACCACATTCATCTTCTCGCCCGAAGCAAGCTTTCCCTCGCCCAGAAGTTTTGC
>CAZSAJ010000074.1:0-7628 GCA_964604835.1 uncultured Acetatifactor sp. | reverse complement strand
CGCGTTCAATATGACTTTGGAGGAACTGCAAAAATGTATGGAGCCCTCCAGATATGTGGGACGCTCAAAGGAGCAGGTGGAAGCGTTTCTGGGCAAGGTCGTCGCCCCCATTCTGGAAGAGAACCGGGAACTGCTTGGGGTGAAGGCGGAGATCAACGTGTAATTTGGGCTATTTTGGAGCATGACGGAAAATAGATGAAGCTGCGGCCTGACGCGCCGAACGGATCAATGTGTCAGGCTGTGGACGACAGGAAAGGTATGGTTTGGATATGGGAGGATTTTTTGGAGTTGCAGCCAAGGAAGATTGTGTGTTCGATCTGTTTTTCGGCACGGATTATCATTCTCACTTGGGAACCCGCCGGGCGGGAATGGCTGTCTATGACAGCGCCAAGGGCTATGACAGGGCTATTCACAATATCGAGAACGCTCCTTTTCGGACCAAGTTTGACAAGGACGTGAATTCCATGAAGGGACATCTGGGCATCGGCTGTATTTCCGACTATGAGCCGCAGCCCTTGATCGTGCGGTCACACCACGGAACCTATGCCATCGCCACGGTGGGAAAGGTCAATAACACAGAGAAAATTCTGGAGGAGCTGTTCGCCAAGAGCCATTCCCATTTTCTGGAGATGAGCGGCGGCGACATCAACGCAACGGAGCTGGTGGCCGCCATTGTCAATCAGAGGGAGAATCTGGTGGAGGGAATCCAATATGCGCAGGAGCTGATAGAAGGGTCCATGACCATGCTGATCATGACCCCCAAGGGCATTTACGCGGCCAGAGACCGGATGGGACGAACCCCCGTCATCATCGGCAGGAAGGCGGACGCCTATTGTGTTTCTTTCGAGAGTTTTGCTTATCTGAATCTGGGGTATGTGGACGAGAGGGAGCTGGGTCCCGGTGAGATCGCGGTGGTGACGCCGGAGGGCGTAAAGACGCTGGTCAATCCCGGAAAAGATATGAAGATCTGCACATTTCTGTGGGTATATTACGGTTATCCGTCCTCTTTCTATGAGGGAATCAGCGTGGAGCAGATGCGCTATAACTGCGGTGCGCTGCTGGCGCAGCGGGACAATGTGAAGCCTGATATCGTGGCCGGGGTGCCGGATTCCGGTACGGCGCATGCCATCGGTTATGCGAACCAGTCAGGAATTCCTTTTTCCAGACCGTTTATCAAGTATACGCCTACATGGCCCCGCTCTTTTATGCCCACGATTCAGACGCAGCGCAATCTGATTGCCAAGATGAAGCTGATTCCGGTGCACGATCTGATTCAGGACAAGAGTCTTCTTCTGATAGACGATTCCATTGTGCGCGGCACACAGCTTCGGGAGACCACGGAGTTTTTGTATCAGAGCGGCGCAAAGGAAGTGCATATCAGACCGGCCTGTCCGCCCCTTTTGTTCGGATGCAAGTATTTGAATTTCTCCCGGTCTTCCTCGGAGATGGATCTGATCACCAGAAGAGTGCTCAAGGAGATTGAGCAGGAAGATCGGACCATTGACTTAAAGGCCTATGTGGACCCGGATACGCCGGAGTACGGTGACATGGTGAGCCGCATCGGCAGGCAGCTCAACTTCACCAGCCTGCGGTTCAACAGACTGGACGATATGATCGAGGCCGTGGGGCTTGGCAGGGAGAAACTCTGTACCTACTGTTGGGACGGAAGAGAGTGACGGATCGCGCTGTGGGTGCAGAGGTTGGAAAATAGATTCGAAATCTTTCCGCCCAAAAGGCATAAGTACGACTTATACAACGCATAATAGATATTGATTTTACTTATAATGATAAGTGTGCTATGATGGATTACAGGTACAGGAAAACTGTCCGGTGATGCCGTCATACAGCGGCGGCTGAGACGGATTGACAGGTGTCTGTCCCGCAGGGCGGCGGTGTTCGGAGAATGCCCGTTCCCACGAGACGGCAGGAAACGGAGGAGACCATGGTTAAGGCAGTAGTGGGCGCCAATTGGGGCGACGAGGGAAAAGGCAAGATTACGGATATGATGGCGGAGAAGGCGGACATTATCGTGCGCTTTCAGGGAGGCGCCAACGCGGGGCATACCATTGTGAACGATTACGGGAAATTTGCGCTTCACACACTGCCCTCGGGGGTGTTTTACAATCACACCACCAGCGTCATCGGAAACGGTGTGGCATTGAATATTCCCATTTTAATAGACGAAATCAAGTCCATCACGGACAGAAACGTGCCCATGCCACATATTTTGGTGTCCGACCGGGCGCAGATCGTGATGCCTTACCATATTTTATTTGATCAGTATGAGGAGGAGCGGTTAGGCGGCAAATCTTTCGGCTCCACCAAGTCCGGCATTGCGCCCTTTTATTCCGACAAATACGCCAAGATCGGGGTTCAGGTCAGCGAGCTTTTTGATGAGGAGAGGCTGACCGAGAAGGTGGAGCGTGTGTGTGAGATGAAGAACGTGCTTCTGGAGCATCTCTATCACAAGCCTTCTATCGACACAAGCGAACTCATGGACACGCTGCGGACGTATCGAGAGATGATCGCGCCCTATGTGTGCGATGTGTCCGCCTTTTTGGACCGGGCGGTCAAGGAAGGCAAAACCATCCTGCTGGAGGGGCAGCTTGGAACGTTGAAAGATCCCGATCACGGTATCTATCCCATGGTGACATCCTCCTCCACATTGGCGGCCTACGGCGCTATCGGGGCGGGGCTGCCGCCCTATGAGATCAAGCAGATCGTCACGGTCTGCAAGGCCTATTCCTCCGCGGTGGGCGCAGGAGCTTTTGTGTCCGAGATCTTCGGGGACGAGGCGGAGGAGCTCAGACGCAGAGGCGGCGATGGCGGCGAGTACGGCGCCACCACCGGACGGCCCAGAAGAATGGGCTGGTTTGACTGCGTGGCCTCCAAGTACGGCTGCCGCCTGCAGGGGACTACGGATGTGGCGTTTACGGTGCTGGATGTGCTGGGGTATCTGGATGAGATTCCCGTGTGCGTGGGGTATGAGATCGACGGAGAAGTGACCAAGGAATTTCCTGTGACGGCAAAACTCGAGAAGGCAAAACCCGTATTGCAGACCCTTCCCGGCTGGAAGTGTGAAATCCGCGGAATTAAGAAGTACGAAGATCTGCCCGAGAACTGCCGCAGATATGTGGAGTTTATCGAGGAACAGATCGGATATCCCATCACCATGGTGAGCAACGGACCCGGGAGAAGCGATATCATCTACAGAGAGAGCCCGCTCGCAAAGTAAGGCGGACAGGAGTCTATGATCGATAATCTGGAATATTTTAAAGTGTTTTATTATGTGGCGAAGGCCGGGAGCGTGACGGGGGCCGCAAGGGAGCTTGCGGTCTCGCAGCCGGCCGTGAGTCAGGCCATCAGGCAGTTGGAATCACAGCTTGGCGCCGATCTTTTCTGTCGGGCGGCCAAGGGCGTACGGCTTACGCGGGAGGGACAACTGCTTTTTTCTTATGTGGAAAAAGGCTATGAGCAGATGGAGCTGGGGCTGGAGAAACTGATGCGGCTTCAGAACATGGAGGGCGGAGAGATCCGCATCGGCGCCAGCGACATGACCCTGCAGTATTTTCTGCTCCCCTATCTGGAGCGCTTCCATGAGGAGTACCCGGACATCAAGATCGCGGTCACCAATGCGCCTACCCCGGAGACGTTACTGTTTCTGGAGGAAGGAAAAATTGATTTCGGCGTGGTGAGTACGCCTTTGGAGGAACAAAAGGGACTGGAGATCGTGTCCGTGCGGGAGATTGAGGATGTGTTCGTGGGGGGAAGGCGGTTTATCGCCTACAAGAACAGGACGCTGGACCTGCAGGAGCTGGAGCATCTGCCCATGATCTGTCTGGAGAAAAATACCAGCACCAGAAGCCGGATGGACGAGTTCCTTCTGCAAAACGGTGTGCGCATGCAGCCGGAGTTTGAACTGGCCACCAGCGATATGATCGTGCAGTTTGCCCTGCGGAGTCTGGGCGTGGGTTGTGTGGTGCGGGATTTTGCGGCGGAGTATCTGGAGTCGGGCGTCTTGTTCGCCCTGCGCTTTAATAAGATTGTTCCCAAGCGGGAAATCTGCGTGGTGCGTTCCGGCAAGATGCCGTTGTCCGTGGCGGCGGGCAGGCTTTGGAAAGAAGTGACGGAGGAATGAGAGGAAATATGATTCGCAATATTGTTTTTGATATCGGAAATGTGCTGACGGATTTTCGTTGGAAGGAGTTTCTGCGGGATAAGGGGTTTGACGAAGCAATGATTCGGAGAATCGGGCGGGCTTCCGTGGAGAATCCTGTCTGGAAAGAATTTGACCGGGGAACATGGTCCGAGGAGGAGCTGATGCGGGTCTTTGTGGCGAATGACCCGGAGATCGAACGGGAACTTCACGAGGCCTATGACGATATCCGCGGCATGGTGACCGCGAGGGACTATGCAATTCCTTGGGTGCAGGAATTGAAAGCGAAGGGATACAAAGTCTATTACCTGTCCAATTTCTCGAAGAAGGCGGAGGAGGAATGCAGCGATGCACTGACGTTTATTCCTTACATGGACGGCGGAATTTTGTCATGGAAAGACAAGCTGATCAAGCCGGACCCGGAGATCTACCGGCTGCTTCTTAAGCGGTATGGTCTGAATGCGCAGGAGTGCGTGTTTGTGGACGATCTGCCGGAAAATGTGGAGGGCGCGGTGAGACAGGGATTCCATGGGATTGTCTTCGAGAGCATGGAGCAGACGAAAGAGGAACTGGAAAAGCTTTGCCGGGACAGCGGAATGCCCGCCTAGGATTCCGTCTCGTCGGATTCCGCGGGGCGGTCGGATGTAAAATCAACAGGTTCGGGGTCTCCGACGGTTCCTCTGCCGGTGATCCTGCCGTACATCCAACTGTAGAGAAAGATGATGATGGGGATGATGAGCGTGCCGCACAGACTCAGGGCAAAAAACTGTCCGGAGGCCGAGTTGTCCGCCACCGCAAGAATTAATGTCAATACATATAAAAGAACCAACAGGACAACGCCGGTCATGGCGACAACCTGTCTGGATGTGATCTTGGTTTTGGAATTCTTTTTGTTTTCCGCAGGGTGTTTTTCTGTGTTTTGCATGGAAACTCCTTTGTCCGCCCTGTAGGGTGTCCCCGTAGGGCGTGCCGGTAGGCGGTTTATGTTCTTGGTATTGTGTCTTTCATCATATCATTTTTCCCAAGGTTTGACAACAAAATCCGTATTGCGGCGGCTAAGATCCGGCAGGAAATCGGACAAATTCAGATCACAATATTGTTTTTTGACAAAAACTGTTATATACTTAGCCTGTATCACTTTGTTGAAAATACAAAATAAGGACGGTATTGACTATGGCTTTATTGGAACAATGGCGCGCGGTCGCATACAACGAAACCACAGACAGGAACACGCTGCAGCAACTATGGGCAGCCTATTTTCAGGAGGAGAAGGATATTTACGTACAACTTCTCAAAAATCCAGACGAGACGGTGTCCGGCACGGTAAAAGAGCTGGCGGACAAGTACGGCGTGAGCATTATGACTATGACCGGATTCTTGGACGGTATCAACGACAGCCTGAAGGAACCCAATCCCATCGAGGAGATGGAGGAGGATACACCGGTTCAGCTTGGCTTCGACAAGGAGAAGTTGTATAAGAACATGGTGGCCGCCGAGGCGGACTGGCTCTACGGTCTGGAGGAGTGGAAGGAGATCTACGACGAGGAGACCCGGAAGGCTCTTTATAAAGAACAGAAATCTTCCACCACCATCGTGAAGGGGGATAAGGTGTATCCCAACGATCCCTGTCCCTGCGGCAGCGGCAAGAAGTACAAGAAGTGCTGCGGTAAGAGATAAACGCCGCCACACCGCACGGATACACAGGATGCATGCAAGGATGCACACAAAGATGCACGGAGTTTCAAGACGCAAATGACAAAGCATAGAGGAGTAGTGCAGTGAATATAGCAGCTTTCATAATGCCTAAGGCAGAGGTCTCCTATCTGCGCGACAAAATGACCCTCCGGCAGGGACTGGAGAGACTGAAACACAGCGGATTCACCGCGGTGCCCGTGATAGATGCGGAGGACCGCTATGTGGGGGTGGTCAGCGAGGGGGATTTTCTCTGGAATATTCTGGCACATAACGAGCACCTTGAAAACGTGACCATGAAGCAGGTGGAGCACATGACGCTCCGGGAGATTATTCAAAACGGCAAGGTGAGGCCGGTGTGTATCGACACGAATATGGAGCAGCTTCTGGGGCAGGCGCAGATGCAGAATTTTGTGCCGGTTGTGGATGACAGAAATGTGTTTATCGGCATTGTCACCAGAAGCGAAATTATCAAATATGTGGTGAGGAAACAATTGGACGCCGCCAGATAACGGCTTGCAGAAATCTATGAAGAGGTATATTTTATGAAAAAACTGGAAGAATATGTGAGAAGTATTCCGGATTTTCCGGAGAAAGGAATTATTTTCCGCGATGTGACGAGTGTCCTGCAGGATGCGGAGGGACTGCATCTGGCCATCGATACCATGCAGGATCTGATAAAAGATCTGGAGTATGACGTGGTGGTGGGGCCGGAGTCCCGGGGATTTATCTTCGGAACGCCCATCGCATATAATAACAGAAAACCGTTTGTGCTGATCCGAAAGAAGGGAAAACTTCCCTGTGAGACGGTGGAGAAGTCCTATGATCTGGAGTACGGACAGGCCACGATCGAGATGCACAAGGACAGTATCACGCCCGGGCAGAAGGTTTTGATCGTGGACGATTTGATCGCCACCGGGGGAACCACCGAGGCCATGATCCAGTTGGTGGAATCACTCGGCGGAGTTGTGGTGGGTGTGGTTGTGCTGATGGAGCTTGCGGGTCTGAACGGCCGTGAGAAACTGAACGGATATCGTCTGGATTCGGCCATCTGTTATCCGGGTAAATAAACATTGCTTCACACAAATTGCAGGAGGAAATCAGTCAGCTGGGAGCCGTTATGACAGAAGAAAAGAGCGCAGTTATTTTTGAGGATGGAAGACTGAATAAAGCGGAAGAATTTATGACCCCTGAGGCTCTGTATCAGAGGCTTATCAGTCATGTGCGCAAATATCACCCCAGCGACGACAACTCCATGATTACCAAGGCCTACGAGACCGCCAGCGAGGCCCACAAGGATCAGCTCCGCAAATCGGGGGAACCCTACATCATTCATCCTTTGAATGTGGCGATCATATTGGCGGATCTGGAACTGGACAAAGAGACTATCGTGGCGGGACTGCTCCATGACGTGGTGGAGGACACCGTGATGACGGAGGAGGATCTGGAGCGGGAGTTCGGCCATGATGTGGCGCTTCTGGTGGACGGCGTTACCAAGCTGGAGAAGATTCCTCTCTCGTCGGGAGAGAATCAGCCGGACGTCAAGCTGGAACTGCAGGCGGAAAACCTACGCAAAATGTTTCTCGCCATGGCGAAAGACATCCGTGTCATATTGATCAAGCTGGCAGACCGCCTGCACAATATGCGTACCCTGCGCTACCAGAAGCCCGAGAGTCAGAAGCGCATCGCCAAAGAGACGCTGGAGATATACTGTCCCATTGCCCAGAGACTGGGTATCAGCAAGATTAAGACCGAGATGGACGATCTGTCCTTAAAATAT
>CAZSAJ010000073.1:0-9014 GCA_964604835.1 uncultured Acetatifactor sp. | reverse complement strand
ATTTCGCATTTACCTAATTTCTATTTCCATCTTCCCGTTCTTTATTCTCAATGGTGGAACAGTCTGATACCGGTGAATGCCATCACCATCTCGTATTTGTTGCAGCAGTCGATCACCGCGTCATCCCGCACGGAACCGCCGGGCTGGGCGATATACCGGACACCGCTCTTATGCGCCCGCTCGATATTGTCGGAAAAAGGGAAGAACGCGTCGGAACCGAGGGTCACATCCTGCATCTTATCCAGCCATGCCCGCTTTTCCTCCCGGGTAAACACCGCGGGCTTTACCTTGAAGATCTTCTCCCACGCACCGTCCGCCAATACATCCATGTACTCGTCGCCCATGTAGACATCAATGGCATTGTCCCTGTCGGCCCTGCCCAGTCCGTCCACAAACTGAAGTCCCAGCACTTGAGGGGACTGACGCAGAAACCAATTGTCCGCTTTCTGTCCCGCCAGTCTGGTACAGTGGATGCGGGACTGCTGCCCGGCGCCGATACCGATGGCCTGACCGCCCTTTACATAGCATACGGAATTGGACTGAGTATATTTCAATGTGATCAGTGCGACCTTCATGTCAATCAATGCGGACTCGGGTATCTCCTTGTTGTCGGTGACAATATTCGAGAGCAAGCCGCCATTGATATCCAGCTCGTTTCTCCCCTGCTCAAAGGTGATTCCATAGACCTGTTTCCGCTCCACGGGTGCGGGCACATAGGAGGCGTCTATCTTGATCACATTATAGCCGCCCTTCTTCTTCTCCTTTAAAATCGCCAGCGCCTCGTCCGTGTAGCCGGGGGCGATCACTCCGTCGGACACCTCCCGCTTGATCAGCTTTGCCGTGTCCGCATCACAGACATCGGACAGAGCAATAAAATCTCCGAAAGAGGACATTCTGTCCGCTCCGCGGGCTCTGGCATAAGCACATGCCAACGGGGACAGTTCTCCCAGATCGTCCACCCAGTAAATTCTGGCCAACGTCTCGTCCAGAGGAAGTCCTACCGCCGCGCCGGCGGGAGACACATGTTTGAAGGATGTGGCCGCGGGAAGTCCGGTGGCCTCTTTCAGCTCCTTCACAAGCTGCCAGCCGTTAAAAGCATCCAGAAAATTGATATATCCGGGCTTGCCGTTTAACACCTCCACGGGAAGCTCGCTGCCGTCCTCCATGTAAATGCGGGAAGGTTTCTGATTGGGGTTGCATCCATACTTTAGTTCCATTTCATTCATGATTTTTCTCCTTGTGTGATATAGTCACAGCCTTTTCTTACTACACATTTTTGTTTATGATTTCGGTGCGGTACTCTCCTGTGGCAATGTCGATATAGCGCACGAAGAGGGAAACCTTGTTTTCCTCGTTTAAGCTGCTCCACAGCATCTTGGTAAAAGCGTCCATATCGTCGCTCATCTCCACTTCCTTCGGCTCTCCGTAGAAACTGCACAGCGGATCCCCGTCATGCAGATAGGTGTGGATAAAGCGTCCCTCTCCTGCCGCTGGATTGTCATAAGTATAGGTATAACGGTTGCAGCACGAAGGATCTCCGTGATTGCTCTTTAAGATCGACATGGCGTACTCGAATCTGCCATTCTCCACATGCAGAACGCCGGAAATCCGAGGTGTATAATTGGGGCCGTCGGGCTCAAACTCCCGTGTCCTCAAGGACTGTTCAAAGGTCTTCCCCGCCTGCAGACCGTCATAGACGGTGTCGGTCTGATCCCCGTTTGTCACGATGGTATCATGCCCCAGCACACGCACCGGCGCATAGATGATCAGGCTCGGATCCTCCAGCTTGGAGGGGTCATAGGCCTGTGTCCGAATTCCCTGTCCTTCCGTTACAAACACACGGTTTCGGCTGTTGACGCTCCTGCCCATGATAAAATACGCAGTCACCGCATATTTCCCGTCCGGAGAACGCCCGATAACGATTCCCCTGCCGGGATATGCATTTTCCTTCAACTCCTGTTCCAATGATAACATAACCGTTTCCTCCTTCATCTCAGATACTTCTCCTCAAACTCTCTCCGCGGCATCGGCCTGTCAAAATAGTATCCCTGCACATATTTTACTTTCATTCCCTGCAATACTTTGTACTGGGCAGGCCCCTCAATGCCCTCCACACAGATGCTCACGCCGATGGTCTCCCCCAGCTCCGCCACCATCTTGATAAAGGACTGCGAATACGCATCCTCCGCCAGCTCTTTCACAAAACTCTGATCTACCTTGATAATATCCAGCGGAATCTCCCGGATATGATTGAGGGAAGAATACCCCGTGCCGAAATCATCCAGCGCGATCTTTACCCCCAATTCCCGGATCCGCCTCAAAATCTCCTTCATGCGCTCCATGTCATTGATCGCCAGACTCTCCGTCACCTCAAGAACCAGATTCGACGGCCTGAGGCTGGTCTCCTTAAGCGCCGCCTCCACACTCTCCACAATATTGTTCTGTAGAAGCTGTACCACGGACAGATTCACACTCACCCTAAAATCGGGATGACCGCCTTCATTCCATCTTCTACAATATCTACAGGCCTTCAGAAGCACATGACTGCCGATGGGATTGATAAGCCCCAGATACTCCGCCAACGGAATAAATTCCGCCGGAGCCATAAAATCCTGTCTGGAACTGTTCCAGCGAAGCAGCGCCTCCGCGCCCACACACACCGGCGCATCCTGCTGAATATCAATAATGGGCTGGAAATAAACTTCAAATTCTTCGCATCCGTCCGCCGCCGCATCCCGCAAATTCTTTTCCATATCGAGACGCCTGCCCGCCTCGGAATGCATACTCTCACTGTATCTGGTCAAACGGTTCTTACCGCTCTTCTTGGCTTCGTACATGGCAAGATCAGCCTTCTGAATCAGATCGGCCACGGAATCCCCCACATCCGGAAAAGTGACAAGCCCCATGCTGGCGGTGCAGTAATAATCCGTGTCCTTCAAATACCAAGGCTTGCTGAAGACCTCCCTGACATCCTCCAGAATCCCGTCGATCCTGCGATAGGCCTCGGGAGAGATCACCACCACAAACTCATCTCCCCCCATGCGGTAACAGCAGCCCGCAAGGCCTTCCACAAGCTGTAGGGAATGGGAGATCGCCTTGAGCAGCACATCCCCGTACTGATGTCCCAGTCCATCGTTGATATGTTTAAAATCATCCAAGTCCAGATAAAGGATCGCGCCGATCCCGCCCTGCTTCTTGGCGGTGTCGATCTGTCTGGCCAGATCTCTCTCACAACACATGCGGTTGTAAAGTCCCGTGAGAAAATCCGTGCTGGCCTGCTGCTCGATCTTTCTCTGATAAAGTTTCCGATCAGTGATGTCATAGAGGGAATACAGCATACCTTTTCTGCCGTCCACCCAAGAGACTTCTTTGTAGATCGTCTCATACCAGCGTGCCCTGCCCTCATGGAAGATCTCCGCCATACCGCCTTCCCGGCTCTTCTGCACTTCCGCTTCCACCAGTTCGGTAAAACGACCGTCCTGCAGCTCCGCGGCAAAAGTATTGCGCAGTCTTCTATTGGCAAAAAGCATACTGCCCGTCTGTCTGTCCGCCACATAGACGGCACAGCCCACATTCTCCAAAACGGCTTCCAGCGCCGCATGAGAACCGGCCAGAGAATCTTTCTGGGTCCTTCTGGTCAGGATACTCTGCAAAAGCTTTACCGCATCCGATGCAAACTTGATCTCAGTAGACGTCCAGTTATGATATCCGTTCCGGTATTCCGCCGTGAATACCATGATATCCTCCTGCTTCTGTATCACAATCGGAAATACCATAATAGCGGACCATCCGTAATAATCGGCCTCCCACATATGTTCCCCGGGAATTGAACCCGTGGAGAACACCAGCGGCTTATCTGTCTGAAACAGCGTACAGGCGTCCAGACCGCCGGTTCTGTCAAAGGGGGAGAGGACTCCTTTGTTGCACCATCCTCCCAGCAGATCCATGGTTCGCTCGCCGCCGTTTAACCGGAAGATCTCCGCAGATTCCGTCTGCAGCTGTTCTCCTACGGTACACAGCCATTTGTCCAGCACGGCCTCCAACTGCTCGTCGCTGTCCAATAGCTGCACAATACCGGTCGTCGCCTCTATCTGGCGCAGATCCCTGCTCATCTCCTGCTGTACTGAAAAACTTCTTCTGCTTTCCATGCGGGCTTTAAGCCCGTCCAGTTTATGCTGATAGAAAAACCGGCTGGCGTCTCTCACCAGATCCAGAACTTGTGCGAATTTCCCCTCTTCTCGATTGGAGCAGTCAAACAACAGCCAATAGAACAGGAACTCACCCTCCGCGGAAACAGTGACCACCGCTACCCGCCCGCCCGGAAAAGGCTCCACGGCCACATCTTCCAAGGATCCCGGCTCCACCCGCTCCATGGCTCTCTGCGTATAAGGAGACGCCTTCAGAGAGTTTACCTCGTCCCGCGACAGCCCCTCAAACACACCGGAACCGGTGTTGGAGATTTCGGTCAGATTCTCTTTCCTGTCATTGACACAACAGGCATACACGCCCGCAACCCTGCACAATTCATTCTGCAGATGCTGCAATTCCTCCCGATTAATTAATTCCTGTAATGATATCTTCTGCACTCTATGCCTCCAAATCATGCAATCCCCGACAAAACAAAATTCAGACGCTATTGGTTATATTTTAACACATTTCTGTCCGGTTGTACAATCGTAATGTGGAAAGATTCACAAAATTGATAACATCCCCAACTTTTATCCAAAGGATCCCAAAAGAAGAGAGAGCCCTGCGGACTCTCTCGGATTTCTGACATATTTATTACATTCGTATTGTAGCAACTACTCATCCACACTATAGTTGGGCGCCTCCTTGGTGATGTGGATGTCATGGGGATGACTCTCCTTCAAGGAAGCCGCGGAGATCTTCACGAATCTGCCGTTCTCTTTCAAAGTCTCGATATCGGCTGCGCCGCAGTAACCCATGCCGGATCTGAGACCTCCCATGAGCTGGAACACCGTGTCCTCCACGCTGCCCTTGTAAGCCACACGTCCCTCCACGCCCTCGGGCACGAGCTTCTTGGCATTGGTCTGAAAATACCGGTCTTTGGAACCGTTCTCCATGGCCGCGATGGACCCCATGCCACGATACACCTTGTACTTTCTGCCCTGAAACAGTTCATAGTCCCCCGGGCTCTCCTCACATCCTGCAAACATGCTGCCCATCATGCAGACATTGCCGCCTGCTGCAATGGCCTTGGTAATGTCGCCGGAATACTTGATGCCGCCGTCCGCAATGATGGGAACACCGTACTCTTTCGCCACGCTGTAACAGTCCATGATCGCGGAGATCTGCGGAACGCCGATACCTG
Source organism: uncultured Acetatifactor sp. (assembly GCA_964604835.1). Taxonomy (GTDB): domain Bacteria; phylum Bacillota; class Clostridia; order Lachnospirales; family Lachnospiraceae; genus Acetatifactor. The sequence goes on along the minus strand of CAZSAJ010000073.1, from coordinate 3,682 downwards.
CCACCACGCGGGTTGTACAGATGGATCCGGGACCGATGCCGACTTTCACGGCATCCGCACCGTTCTCGATCAGCGCCCGGGTCGCCTCGCCCGTGGCCACATTTCCTGCAATCACCTGCAGATCGGGGTATTTTTCCTTGATCATCTTCAGGCAGTTCAGCACGTTCTGGGAATGCCCGTGAGCGGAATCAAGCACGATCACGTCCACCTTGGCCGCCACCAACGCTTCCACGCGCTCTAACACATTCGCCGTGATGCCCACGCCCGCGCCGCACAAAAGTCTTCCCAGCGAATCCTTTGCGGCGAGAGGATACTTCACGGTCTTCTCGATATCCTTAATGGTGATAAGTCCTTTTAGATTATAGTCTTCGTCCACAATGGGAAGCTTTTCCTTCCTCGCCATGGCGAGAATCTTCTTGGCCTCCTCCAGCGTGGTGCCCTCGGGGGCGGTGATCAGTCCCTCGCTGGTCATGGACTCTTTGATTTTCTTGGTGAAATCCGTCTCGAACTTCAGATCACGATTGGTGATGATGCCCACCAGCTTACGGCCTTCCGTCACAGGAACACCGGAGATGCGGAACTTAGCCATCAGAGAGTCTGCGTCCGCCAGAGTATGTTCGGGGGTGAGAGAAAAAGGATCCGTGATAACGCCGTTCTCCGAACGCTTTACCTTGTCCACCTCTTCCGCCTGTGCCTCGATAGACATGTTTTTGTGAATGATACCGATGCCGCCCTGTCTTGCCATGGCGATCGCCATGCGATGCTCCGTGACAGTGTCCATCCCCGCGCTCATCATAGGAATGTTCAGCTTGATCTTCTTGGTCAGCCAAGTGGTCAGATCCACCTGATTCGGTATGACCTGAGAATAAGCCGGCACCAGCAGCACATCATCAAAGGTAATGCCTTCGCCAATAATCTGTCCCATTTTCTCTCCTCCTATATGTATTTTTGTGAAATCAGTGAATAGAATCTGATGATTTCACATGAGTGTATCAAAGTTTCCGGTCACTGTCAAGCCGAATTTATTCGCCGAATACTTTTCTGGGGGCGACGGTTTTCAGCACCTTTACCAGCTCCTCGGAAGGACTTAAAATCACCTTCGCATCCCCCTCATAATACATCACATAGCGCTCGTCCGGCGTAAGCACCTGTCCGATGCTGTAATCCACAGTCTTCACATTGCGCTTCCTGTAATTGTCCAGATGATGGGAATTCACCGGCGCAAAAACCTCCATGCGCTCCAGACTGTAGGAAGCCACCCGCTTCCTCTTAGACTGGGCCAGAATCTTGTCCACCGTCAGTTCCTTATCCAGATACAGATACTCATATTCCACATTGGAATACAGATTCACAAAATAGGCCGCCCCTCCCGTTGCGATCGCAAAAATCAATGCCGCGGGCAGCAGAAACATCGCAAGCGCCAAAATCACGGTCAAGATAATCAGAAGCACCGTCACCGCCTTCGCCGCACCGGACTGTTTTGCCGCAACCAGACATTCCACATAGGTATCACTCATCTCTTTAACCTTTCCTTCCGTTGTTTTTATTTATGATATAACATCTGCGCAAAAGTTGCAAGACGGCCCGATGATTTCCTGTGCCCGGCTCTTTATGCTTTTTTTAGATTCTGTTTCAGCCCGCTTCATTGACTTACGCTTCAAAAATCATTATATTATTTATATTATTTGAGATATTACAGCAGAAAGAGGTAGTCATATGCCGGTTATGGATGAATTCCGCGAGGAGCGGGAAGCGATTAAACATGGAACCTTCAAACAGAAATATCAGTATTTTAAAGACTATTACCGGATGCCGCTCTTAATCACGGTGCTGGCGCTTTGCTTCGTGGGAGGTCTGGTCTATCAGGTTGTGACCAAAAAAGATTACGCTTTCTACGCGGCCATGCTAAACTGTTCGGCCTATCAGGAGAATGAATGGTTCACGGAATCGTACGCCGAAGCCGCGGGCATTGATCTGAACAAATATAATATCATTCTGGACTCCGCAATCTACTACAGACTCAATTCCTATGACGAGGACACCTATATCGCCGCCCAGAAACTGAGCACCTATGCGGGCGCCGGACAGATCAATGTGATGATGGGCGGGGGAGATGAATTCGCACATTTCGCCAACAGCGCCCTCTTCATGGATCTGCGTCAGGCGCTGACCCCGGAGCAGGCAGAGCGGTACAGTCCCTATTTCTATTATGTGGACGGCGCGCTGATGGACGGCAATCTGGATGTGCAGGACGGCCCCGCAGACTCTGCATTTCCCGATCCGAGAAACCCCGATGACATGAAAGATCCCATTCCCGTCGCCCTGTATGTGGAGGACAGCGAGCGACTGAACAAGGCTTTTTACTTTAAAAATGCGGAAGATGGGATAGCCGTCGGCATTTACGCCAACTCCTCCCATCTCGACTACACACTCTCTTTCATCGACTTCCTGTTTGCGGAGGACGAGACTCCATAGTCCCCGCGCCGCATGTCTGAAATCACTTAGAGCAGTTCCTTCAACAGACTGCTCACCGCCGCGGGATCCGCTTTGCCCTGCATGGCCTTCATGGTCTGTCCTACCAGAAAACCGATTGCACGTTCTTTTCCGTTGCGATAATCTTCCACCGATTGGGGGTTGTCCGCGATCACCCGCTCCACGGTCTCGCGGAGAGCCCCCTCGTCGGTCACGGTCTTCAATCCCTTCTCCTCCACATAGGACACCGGATCCACGTCCTCGGAGAACATCACCTCGAACACTTCCTTGGCCACTGTGGAATTGATCACTTTCCGATCTGTCAGATCAATGAGCGCAGCCAGATGCTTCGGGGAAAAAGAAATATCCTCGGGGTCCAGCTCCCGCTCCTTCAAAATCCGCAGAGTCTCCACCATCAGCCAGTTGGACACTTTCTTGGGCTGCGCCCCCAGCGCCACCGTAGCCTCAAAGAGATCCGCCAGATGCTTGGAGTCCGTGATGATGTCGATATCATAGTCCGGGATGTCATAACTTTCCCGGTAACGCCTGCGCTTCTCCTCGCGAAACTCCGGCAGAGACGCGCGGATGCGCTCCAGCCATTCCTCGTCCACGGAGACGGGCACCAGATCCGGATCCGGGAAATAGCGATAGTCCTGCGCATCCTCCTTGGAACGCATGGCATAGGAAGTCTCCTTCGCATCGTCCCACCGTCTGGTCTCCTGCACCACCGCTTCCCCCGACTCAATCAGATCAATCTGGCGCGCCCGCTCCCCTTCGATGGCACGGGCAATGGCACGGAAAGAATTCAAATTCTTCATCTCCGTCCGGGTGCCAAACGCCTCCGCTCCCACTTCCCGCACGGACAGATTCACGTCCGCCCGCATGGATCCCTCCTGAAGCTTGCAGTCGGACGCTCCCAGATACTGAATCAGTGTGCGAAGCTTTTCCAGATAGGCGATGACCTCATCGGCGCTCCGCATATCCGGCTCGGACACGATCTCGATCAACGGCACACCGGAACGGTTGTAGTCCACATACGAACAGCCTTCCCAGTCATCGTGAACCAGTTTGCCCGCATCCTCCTCCATATGAATCTCATGGATGCCGATCCGCTTCACGGAAACGCCGGATCCGTGCTCCCCGTCCTGTCCGTCCGCGCACTCCCCCGGCACCTCAATCTCCACATAGCCGTCCCGACAGATGGGCAGAT
>CAZSAJ010000072.1:0-9511 GCA_964604835.1 uncultured Acetatifactor sp. | reverse complement strand
GCCGTTATAACACAGAGAGTATAGAACCGGGTGCATATTCTCGGGGGCGTAGGCGGCAAAGAACAGGAAGCCGGAGAGGAAGGAGAACACAAATCTTCCGAACACACCCACCGCATAGCCGATCTGCAGGCCGAACTTTTTGTTGTGGAAGAGGCCTGCCAGACCCAGCGCGCCGAAGGCGAGGGGATAATCGGTAAGCATCTGGGGAATGGTGTAAAAGACCGGCTCCAGAACAAACTGCAACAGTCCGTATGCCATGCCGGTGGTGATGCCTGCCACGGGACCGTACCAGTAGCCGATCAGCACGATAAAGAGCATGCTGAGCAGCGTGACGGAGCCGCCCAAGGGCATGTCCACAAGTTTGATCATGGAAGTCACCATGGCGATGGCCATGGCGATGGCGGAGAATACCAACTGCTGTGTGGTGGTTTTGACAGAAACTTTGCGCTGGTAAGCAAAAAGGGCGATTCCGATGAGAATCAAGATCAGGGCCACAATGATACAGATGCCGATGGCGGTCAGCGTCACTGCGTCGTCTCCCCACACGTCCGTGGGAACTGCAAAAAAGTTGTTCATAAAAAAGTCCTCCTTAAATTTGGGCAAGGAGGGACAACATCGAGTGTGAATTGCCTCCCTACGCCGGTATTATCCGGGTCAGGTAGTGAGGGTTAGAAGCAGGCCGCATGGCGGCGATGCCTCAATCTCAGCGATGTGCTCCCCTGGCGATGATTATGTAACAAACTAACTATAGGGGAAGCGTGGGAGTTTGTCAAGTGCGGCGTTTGGAATGACAAAAAAGTGCTGTAGGAGTGAAAAGAGTGCGACAGGGACAGGAGGAAACGGAATGAGACTTTTGCTGGCGGAGGATGAGAGGGAGCTTGCGGATGCCCTTGCCGTGATTTTAAAGCACGGCAATTATTCCGTGGATGTGGTTTATAACGGTCAGGATGCGTTGGACTATCTGGAGGCGCAGGAATATGACGGTGCCGTTTTGGATATCATGATGCCCAAAGTGGACGGGCTCACGGTACTAAAGCGCATCCGCAGCGCCGGAAACAGTGTGCCGGTGCTGCTGCTCACCGCCAGATCGGACGTGGATGACAGGGTGGAGGGACTCGACAGCGGCGCAGACGATTATCTGCCCAAGCCCTTTGACAGCAGAGAGCTGTTAGCCCGGATTCGCGCCATGACCAGAAAACGGACTCCTGAGGCGGACAATCTGCTGCGCTGCGGCAATCTTACCTTGGACAGAAACACTTACGAGCTGGAGGCACCCGGGGGCAGGGTGCGGCTGGGCAACAAGGAGTTTCAGATGTTGGAGATGCTCATGGCCAATCCGGGACAGGTCTTGTCGGTGGAGCGGTTTATGGAGCGCGTGTGGGGATATGACAGCGAGACGGAGTCTGGCGTGGTGTGGGTGAATATCTCCTATCTCAGGAAGAAGCTGGCGTCCGTGGGTGCGGATGTACAGATCAAGGCCTCCAGAAATCAAGGGTATTTTCTGGAGCAAAAATAGAGTGGAGGTTTTCGTCATGAGCAAATATGACCCGTTGTGGAAATACATACAGGAAAACGGCAGGGAATCTTTTAAGCTGACCTATGGCGAAATAGAAGCGATCACCGGTCTGCCCATAGATCATTCTTTCCTGACCTACAAAAAAGAACTGGCGGAATACGGTTACAAGGTCGGGAAGATTTCCATGAAGGAACAGACGGTGGCTTTTGAGAAAATAAGGGCGGACAAGCCGGAGTAAGGCGACGGGAGAGAGGGCATGATACGACAGCTTCGAAAGAAATTTATCATTGTGGCGATGTGTTCCATGTTCGCGGTGCTTGCGGTGATCGTGGGCAGCCTGAACGCGGTCAGCTATCACGGCACGGTGGAGCGTGCGGACAGAATTTTGAACATGCTTGCGGAGAACGAGGGACATTTTCCGGACAACTATCCCGGGAAGAAACAGCCGATTCCGGAGGAGCAGGGGAAGACGGATAAGGTGCCTCGCAGCCAGCGGATCTTCCGGGAGTCCGACATGTTTCGGGGGCTTTCGTTGGAGACTCCCTATGACACGCGCTTTTTCTCGGTAAAGATGGATGAGCGGGGAACTGTCATTTCGGTGGACACCGGGCGCATCGCGGCGGTGGAAACCGGGGAGGCGATGCAGTATGCGCAGGAAGTCTGGGCAGGCGGACGGACGGCGGGCTTTTTGGGAGATTATCGTTTTCTGAATCAGAAGAAAGAGGGAACGGAAGAGTGCCGGGTGATTTTTGTGGACTGCGGCAGGGAGCTGAGCAGCCTTCGGAATCTGCTGTTTACCAGTATCAGTGTGTCTCTTCTGGGGATGTTTGCGGTATTTGTTCTGGTGATGATTTTCTCACAGCGGGTGTTTGCTCCCGTGGAGGAGAGCTATGTGAAACAGAAGCGGTTTGTCACGGATGCGAGCCATGAACTGAAGACGCCTCTTGCGGTCATCTTGGCCAATGTGGATATCTTGGAACTGGAGGGGCAGCGGAATCAGTGGACGGACAGTATCCGCAATCAGATCAAACGATTGGGCAGTCTCACGGAGCAGATGGTGACGCTCTCCAAACTGGAAGAGGAGGAAAAAACCGTATTGACCCGCTGCTGTCTGTCGCAGATTGCAAAGGAGACGGCGGACGTGTTTGCGCCGCTGGCGCAGGCACAGGGCAAAAGACTGTCTTTGGAGATCGGTGAGGCGGTTTACTGTATGGGGGATGCGGAGAAACTTGGACAGATGCTGTCCCTGCTTCTGGATAATGCGCTGAAATATTCCTCCGCGCAGGGGGAGATCCGCCTGCGAGCGGAAGCCGTCAAAAAGGGCAGGGGAGCGCGAATCGTGGTGTGGAACACCGTGGGGGAGGAGAGCGGGATTACACTCGGCAGACTGGACATACTCTTCGAGCGTTTTTACAGACCGGACGCTTCCAGAAATTCCGGCACCGGAGGTAGCGGAATCGGCCTGTCCATCGTCAAGGCCATTGTAAAACAGCACGGCGGCAGGGTGACGGCGAAAAGTGAGGACGGCGAATCCGTAGCTTTTGAGGTATTATTGCCCTAGGAGGAAATATGATTTGCGATACAGGAGGAATGGAAAATGGAGCTGCATTATACGGAACAGAAAATATACTCCACGGATGATGTGAGGGAGCTGTTTGAATCGGTGAACTGGCTGTCCGCCAATTATCCGGAGAGGCTGAAAAAGGCGCTGGACAACTGCCCGACCGTCTTCACCGCATGGGACGGGAAAAAGCTGGTGGGACTTGTCAATGCCATAGACGACGGGGAGCTGACGGCCTATGCCCATTACCTGTGTGTGAATCCCGCTTATCAGGGCCGGGGAGTCGGGCGGGCACTGCTCGATCGGCTCAAGGAAAAATATCGGAATTATCTGTATCTGATTTTGCTTGCGGAGAATCGTCCCCTCATCGCATATTATCAACAAAACGGATTTGAATATATGGACGGACGCTATGTGCTCCTGATTCAGAACAGTTGATAAAAATTTGAAAATTGCGGATTATACTGATGCCATCGGGGAAGGGGAGCGACGGACATGTATAAGATACTGATTGTGGACGACGAGCCGGATGTGGTCAGTCTGTTGAAGGATTATTTTGAACTTGGCGGTTATGAGACATACACCGCGTGCGATGGGGAGGAGGCCCTTGAGAAGATTCGGATCAAACCGGATTTGATTCTGTTGGACGTCAATATGCCGCGGATGGACGGACTTGTAGTATGTCAAAAGATCCGGGATCATGTGTCCTGTCCGATTCTGTTTCTCACGGCGAAGGTGGAGGATTCGGACAAGATCAGAGGTTTCGCGGCGGGAGGGGACGATTATATTGTCAAGCCTTTTTCCATCGATGAGCTGGGAGCGCGGGTGGCGGCACATCTGCGCAGGGAACACAGAAACACGTCGGAGGGAAGCATTCGTTTCTGGGGGAAGCTCGTTCTGGATTATTCCGCCAAGAGCGCTTCCGTGGAGGGCTCGGAGGTGGTCTTTACCAAGAAGGAATTCGAGATTTTGGAACTGTTGTCCTTAAACTGCGGACAGGTGTTTGACAAAGAGCGGATCTATGAAAAACTCTGGGGATACGATGCGGAGGGAGACAGCAGCGTGGTGGCGGAACATATCCGCCGTATCCGGGCAAAACTGAAGACGTGGGGAGAGGAATATCATGTGGGGACAGTCTGGGGAATCGGATATAAATGGATAAAGGATCAGAAGACATGAGGGCAAATAAGAGATCCAATAAGAGATCCAATAAGAGATCCAATAGCAGATCCAATAGCAGATTAAACTCCTTGAAATGGGCGCTGATTCCTTATATACCGGTGACCATGGCACTGGCGATTGCGGGGAGTTTTCTGATCGGGTTTTACAGCAACGATGTGCAGGAGTGGTATACGAAGCGGTATGCGGACAGGCAGGGCGTATCTCCGCACTATGAGATGTTTGTGGATGATGCGGGAATGCCCGTCTATTCCTATGTCGGCGGCAGACAGACCGTTTTTGCGGATTGGAAGTATCATGTGGGATACGAGATTGTCAGCTGGGCACAGGTGATTCTGATACCGCTGTGGGTGGTGTTGTGTATTGCGGCTATGGGGATACTTTTTTATAAGAGAGAATTGGAGAAACCCATCGGAATCCTGATGGACGCCTCGGAAAAAATATCGGGGAATTGTCTGGATTTTACCATAGAGCCGGTGAAGGAGAACGAGCTGGGGCAGTTGTGCCGCTCTTTTGAAAATATGCGGTCCGCGCTGTATGAGAACAGCCAGAGGATGTGGAGTGTCATGGAGGGACGAAAGCGTCTGAACGCGGCTTTTGCTCACGATATGCGCACACCGCTCACGGTCTTGAAGGGGTATACGGAGCTGTTGGCAAAGCATACGTCGGACGGAAAGATATCGGAGGCAAAGCAGGCGGAGATTCTCAACATGATGGAGGGACAGATCACAAGACTGGTGCGTTATACCCAGAAGATGGGAGCGGTCCAGAAATTGGAGGATATTGTGCCGGAGTCTCATTATGTGTCATGGGAGGATTTCAGAATGCGGTGCCGGGAGGCCGGAAAAGTGTTGGCCAAAGAGCGCCAGATCTGGTTCTGGGGACAGTCCGATCTGGAGGTTTTGATAATCGACGAGGAGCTGGTGCTGGAGGTTTATGAGAATCTGGTGTCCAATGCCGCGCGGTATGCCGCAAGCTGGATCAATATAGAGGTTACGGTCTGCGACGGGACGCTTCGGCTGGTTGTGGAGGATGACGGCAGGGGCTTTACGCCGGAGGCGTTAAACTGCGCGGCGGAGCCTTTTTACAGGGAGAACACGGAGCCGGATCAGGAGCATTTCGGTCTGGGGCTGTATATCTGTAAGATGCTGTGCGAAAAAGGAAGAGGAGAGCTTCGGCTGGAGAACGGCGGCGCGGGCGCCAAGGTGACGGCCACATTTTCCCCGGTGTAGGAATTTAAATAAAAGGCTGAAATAGATAAAAAGTTGAAAATTGTTGTATAGAATGATGGTGCGGTGGAAAACCGCACCATTTTTTCGGTGTGACGTAAGGCACACCGTGGGCGCACGCAAGGCGTATGGTGTGTGCATGTAAGGCGCACGGTCCCGCGGAGGAGGCGGGGGAAAGAGCTATCTTGAGAGGACGGAAAGGATGGGACAAATGGCGAATGAAACGTTAAACAAAATTGAGATCAGTCATGTGGACAAATTCTACGGAAAAAAGCATGCGCTGAAGGATGTGAGTCTCACTATCGAGCAGGGGATGTTCGGGCTGTTGGGGAGAAACGGGGCGGGCAAGACCACGTTGATGAAGACGCTGGCCACGCTGCACGGAAAACAGGGGGGAAGCATCAGTGTGTGCGGGATCCCCATCGAGAATGCGGCGCAGATCCGGGAGATCACGGGATATCTGCCGCAGGATTTCTCCATGTATCCGGGCATGACCGTGTATGAATGTCTCGACTATCTGGGGACGCTGTCCGGTATGGAGAAAGCCCGGAGAAGAGAGCGGATTGATCCGCTTATCGCGCGGGTGAATCTGACGGAGCAAAGGGGCAGCAAGGTGAAGAGTTTGTCGGGAGGAATGAAGCGGAGACTGGGTATCGCGCAGGCGCTTCTGCACGATCCCAAAGTGCTGATCGTGGACGAACCCACGGCGGGGCTTGACCCGGAGGAGCGGATTCGATTCAGAAATCTTTTGTGCGAGGTGGCGGAGGAGCGGATTGTGATTTTGTCCACCCATATCGTGGGGGACATCGAGGCGACCTGCGAGCGGATCGCCATCATGAACCAAGGGGAGATTCTGTGGCGGGGGACTGTGACAGAGCTCATCGACGGCGCGAGAGGCCGAGTGTTCGCAGTGAAGATTCCCAAGGAGCTGCTGCCCAAGATCAAGGAAAATTATATTGTGGTAGGCATGTTGAAACAGCAGGAGCAAATCGGTGTGCGGCTGATTGCGGACACGTGCCCCGATCTTCCGGGGGCGGAGGCCGTAGAGCCAAACTGTGAGGACGCCTATATGTACTGTCTGTACCGCAGCGGGTGTGAACTTGCGGAGCCTGTCTGAATGAGGGCAGGAAACCGGACAGGATCAAAATCATTCCGGAAGGATAGAAGTTTAGGATAGAAGTGGAGGATAGGAGGCAGGGTTACTGATATGTTATTTATAAAAGAGTGTAAAAAGACTGTTTTTTCTCTGACATTCTGGCTGTATGTCATCACGGTGGTCATCATGTATACAAGTCAGTTCGGGGAGGCGTTGGACGGTCCGCTCATACCGCCCAGAGAGGGGAGTGGAAATTATGGCACCGTTGTAAAGGAGGCGCCGGAGATCCTGATGCCCGCAGCGGCGCAGGGACTGGTGTCGGAGTATCTGAGGGGCAGTTATGGCGCGTATCCCTTCATGTTTTACAAAGAGGTAAAGCTGTCGGCGGATAAGACCGTGCGGATGGCCGCTATCATTGAAGAGTTGACCGGTATATCGGCGGAGGAGCTGAACGGTTTTGCGGAATATGAGGAAGCGGGGATACGGGTATCTTTGGACGAAAACGGAGAGGAGCGCTGGGAGTACCGGGAGGCGGTTCTGCCTGAGATCCACATGCCCGAGGACTTGACATATGAGCATTTCCGAGAGCTGATGCAGGAGGCGGATAAGCTGATCGGGGGAGGATCCGAATACAGTGAGCAATTTCTGGTGGGTAATTTCTCCCGAATCCCTATGGATTATGAGGAGGCGCTTGCGGAGTACGAAGAAGTTGTGGCTGACTCCAATATCGCTTCCGCTTATACCAGACTTTTCTGTGATTATCTGGGCATTGTGCTATCGGCGCTGCCGGTGTTCGTGTGCGTCTCTCTGTGGATGATGGACAGGAGAGCTCATATGGAACCGCTTGTCTATGTGAGAAGCTGCTCTTCCGTGAAAATCGTGGGAACGCGGTATCTTGCGCTGGTGGTCTGCATGAGTATTCCGGTGCTTTTGACTTATCTCCACGGTATGTGGAATGTAGTGGGACTCTATCCGGATAAAAATTTTCATTGGGGGTCGGCGTTTGGATTGATGGCGCTCTGGCTGTTTCCGGGGATACTGATTGTCTCGGCGCTTGGGGCGCTGCTCTCGGAACTTGTTTCGCCGTTAGTCGTAATCTTTCTGCAGGCGGCGTGGTGGTTTATGAGCATCTCCACAAACCGGCTCACGGGCAGCATCACCAAATGGACGCTCGTCATCCGGCACAACAGTTTGAGCGGAACGGAAGTGTTTCGGAGCCAGTTTGGAAATTTTGTGGTGAACCGATGTGCTTATATCGCATTATCCCTATTGTGCGTGGGCCTCACCATGTTCCTGTATGACAGAAAACGAAAGGGAGTGTTGATTCTTGGCAGAAGAAATGACCGCAGGAAGGGAAGGAAAGCAAATCAATAATTACGGTAAAATCATAGCCGTCAATCTAAAGTATCACTTTGGAATGCATCTGGCCGCGGCAGTGGCGGTATCCGTACTCACGCTCCTTTTGTTTAATATTACTGCGCTGAGTTCCCAGGCGGCGGCCCAGCCCATTGAGTTTATGCTGTGCTGGACGGGGATGGCACTGTTGACACCGGTGTTCTGGCCGGAGCGGGATCCGGTGATCCGGGATGTGGTCCGCGCCAAGAGGGCGGATTATCTGAAAGTATGTCTGATTCGTGTGTTCTATTCCGTACTCACGCTGATCGTCTTAAATACAGCCTTTGTGGGACTCATGCGCGCGCGGGAGAGTCAGGTGTCCTTGCAGCATGTGCTCTGCGCCGTGGCCACGGCGTTCTTTCTGGGAGCTGTGGGGTTTGCCGGATCGGGAATCGTAGATAACACCGTGGTGGGGTATATGATTGCGCTGATGTACTATATGGCCAATTACGGACTGAAGGACAAACTCGGCGTATTCAACCTCTTTTCCATGTATATGAACGGAAGCTGTCGGGAGAAGTGGTGGCAGCTTGCGGGAGGGACCGCGCTGATCACGGTGACGTTCGCCGTGAGGCGGTGGCGTGATGTGCGGTAGACCTGTCCGATCTGCTCTGGGAAAGAAGGGCAAAAACCGGTAAAAAATCTTGTTGATATATAGGAAAAATAGTGCTAAACTGAATTGGGCTATTTTTCCTATATTTATTTTACAGCTAATATTGATAAATAAAATCTAGAACCGGAGACAGGACAGATGCACAGCTACAAATTTTTACTTGACTTGGCAATTATTTTATTATTTACCAAATTATTGGGTGTTACAACAACGAAGGTGCGTATGCCGCAGGTGGTTGGCGCGCTGCTGGCAGGGCTTTTGCTGGGACCGGCGGTGTTTGGAGTTATGGAGGAAACAGAATTTTTGCAGACCGTGGCAGAACTGGGTGTGATCGTTCTGATGTTCAGCGCCGGACTGGAAACGGATATCAAGGAGTTAAAAAAGAGTGGAAAAGCTTCTCTGGTCATTGCAGTTTGTGGCGTTATTGTACCGATTGCAGGAGGATTTTTGTGTGCCTGGTTCTTTAATAAGCCGGAAGTGATACAGTCAGACGCATCGTGCAGTATTCTGCTGCAGAACATATTTATAGGAGTGATTCTGACTGCCACTTCCGTCAGCATCACAGTAGAGACGCTGAAAGAGCTTGGAAGATTGAAAACGCATTCAGGCAATGCGATTCTTGGAGCGGCAATCATAGATGACATTCTGGGAATCATTGCATTGACAATCATTACCAGTGTGACAGATCCTTCGGTCAACATTGCAGTCGTTCTGGGAAAAGTGGTGGCATTTTTTGTATTTGCCATTGTGGTCGGATTCCTGTTTTATAAACTTTATCAATATTGGATGTCAAATGCGGATAAAATGCGCCGCAGGCATGTGATTGCGGCCTTTGTGTTTTGTCTGCTCATGGCATACCTGTCGGAACGTCTGTTTGGCGTGGCGGACATTACCGGAGCATACATAGCCGGACTGATTATTT
>CAZSAJ010000071.1:0-9949 GCA_964604835.1 uncultured Acetatifactor sp. | reverse complement strand
ACATTAGAAAGATTATGCGCTGTGGTGTTCAGCGCATTTTGACTGGTTTGTAATCCGGATGCTCCGATGTATAAACTGCTCATCAACGACATAATAAAGTGTTCCTCCTGACTGCCGACTATTGTTTGGCGTCAAATCCCCGGTTCACCCCCATGGTGTCCCCGGTGTATGCGCCCCTGTTGTAATTGGCAGTCTCAGGCGCCGCCTTGGAGGCCTGAAGAAGTGTGATTTCAAATTCCACCATCTCCAGCGCATCTCTCAAAAGCGCACTGTTCTGCTCATTGACACGCTGCAATTCCCGGACAGTTCTATGAAGTCTGTCATGAATCTGTGCGAGTGCGTTCTGCTCTGCAGGCCGTGCCTGCAGCATGTCAATCAGATTCGTCAGCGTTAGTTTGGTAACATCCTTGTTCAGTACCGTGGCAATATCCGCAGTCACTTCCGTGCGCATGCGTTCCAGACTGTTGAGTCTGTTTACCACTTCCTGCTCTTCATCCGTGATTTTTTTTAAATTTTCCAAATTGCCGCTCACAATGATCGGCGTCTTGCGCTGGGATATTTCCAGCAACCCCTCATATTCTCTGCATTCCCTGTTAAAAACATCTATCAGGTTCTCCATCAAACTTGCCACGGGGTTATCCTCCTTATACCAGCGCGTTATACTTCTCTAACAACTTTGCAGCGAAACTGCTGTTGTCCACACTGTAGTTCCCGCTCTGTACCCGCTCCTTAATAGATGCGGTCAAATCTTCTCTAATATCGGGAGTCGCCGCAAGCGCAGCCTTAGCGGTCTGAATGTCTCTACCTCTATCGCTGATCTGCAGTTGATCCTTTGTGGAGCCCGTTGTTCCTACGGATGTACTGCGGCTGGTCTTCTGTGTTTTGTAAATCTGCTGTACCTGTGTATAAGCTTCTATACGCATATCGGATTCCTCCTTCCTTCTGTAGTGAATGCTATCCGATTCAAAATAGTTATCGGCGTAAATCTCAAATTCTTTAGAGCAATCGGTTGATTTTTTTCTCGATACTGTGTAGTATGAATTTATAAACCGAATTGCCGTATGATCATATTGCTTATTATGTGCAGATAAACCGGCATTACACAGGAAGCGGAAAATGACCACAGGAAAGGATCGCATTCATCATGGCTTTCAAAGATATTTCGGCTCATTCCTCCTCAAAATCCAGTGCAAAACGAACAGATCGCTATTTATTAGGGGCAGTAGGTATACTGCTTTTTATATATTTGGGAATTTTTACCTATTTGAATCTTTTTCAATACACTCGGCATGTGGATTCCGATATTGCCGTGGAGGCTCTCTTGGCCCGGGAGATCTGGGAGGAGAAAGATCTGACGCCGGACACTTGGATCTCCAGCACGGAGCGGCGCGTGGTGGGCACTTCCGCCGTTGCCTCTCTTTTTTACGGCATCAGCGGCAGCATGGTATTCTCCACGGGCATCTCCTGCGTCATTGTGGGAGGAATTCTGCTTTTGTCCATCGCCTTCACCCTGAAACGCTGTAACATTTCCCGTCTGGGCATCGCCACCGCTCTGCTGGCACTCTGCGCCCTGCCCATCAACGGCCTGCGCAACGACGGCCAGATGGTTCCCTTTGTGATGCTGTTGTGGTTTCTGTTTGCGGGTTATTACGCGATGCACTGTATCTGCTTATTTCTGTGCATTGCCTTCTATATTTATCTGAGAGAACTTTGCTTGAATGAAAGCGCTTTGAAACAAAAAACCGCTTCGAAACGGCCCGATTCTCCCGCCCGGTTCCCCGGACGCCGCAGCAAACTCACCGTGGCCTTTCTGTGGGTGGTGCTGACAGGCTTTTGCGGTGCGCTGGCGCTGGGAGGCATGCGCTGTCTGCAGGTGGTGGTCCTGCCGCTTGTGGTCTTGGAGGCGCTGCTCTTGTTCTTCGAGAGCGATCATATGGCCTCGGCGCTTCCTCGGAGAAGATGGCTGGCTTCCGGCTTCATCCTCTCCCTGCTTGCGGCGGGGATTCTGGCAAAACTTCATCCCACAAGCGTGGAATACACCCTGTATCTCCAAAATGCGGACGGCATGGTCGGCAGACTCATCCGCGATGTGCCCGCCGCTGTACTGGAATGTCTGGGCATCGCCGGCGGATGTAAAGTGGGTTCTTTCGCCTCGATCATGCAGCTTGGTATTCTGGCCGTGATCGCACTGACCTTGTACGGACTCTTCTATCTCTTTGGAAAGGCAAAAATTTCAAAAAATCAATCGGTTGATAACACGTCTTTTTCACAAAAGACACTGCTTCAGACTCTGGGCGCCTCTTTCCTGTTCACGGTCTTTGTGGAGATCGTCACCAATGCGGAGACCGCCCACAATTATTTCTTTGTGGTATGGTTTCTCATTATGACGGTTCTGGCCGTTCTGATTACCGTATTCCAGAAGAGGGCACCCCGTTTTGCCGGACTGATCGCACTGTGCGTATGTATTTTTGCGCTGTGCAATCTGTTCTATACTTATAAGGACTGTGTCCGACCGCAGCATAATCTGGAGGAATATGAGGAAGTGATCGCCTACATGGACAGCGAAGGAATCAGCCATGGTTATGCGGAATTCTGGGACGCTTCCCGCATCTGCGTCATGACGGACGGACGCATCACCATGGGACACTGCTACCACATGGAGGATCTGCGCATGTACTGGTGGCTCACCAGCACCAAATGGTATGTCCCCAATCTGCCGGAACAGATGCCCACCGCCTATGTGGTATGCCGGGAAGACAAAGCGGCATTTGAGGCACAGTTTGAGGATGCCGCTGCGCCGCCTGTCATGATCTGCGGTTTTGAAAACGACAGGTTCGCCGTGTATATCAGCGATCAGAATGTGGTGCCGATGCTATGATTGCAAGGAATCATTGTACAAAGAGTCATTGTGCAGATTGTATATTCCAACGCAGACTCGCTTTCGCTCCCACCTCACCGTAGCGGTACATAAGACGCTAAAGTACAGCGTCTAAGTACCGACGGTTCGCTAGGGTCTGCTTATGGAATATACAATCCGCACAATTCGGATTACTGCAATCAAAGTTTTTCAAACACAAAAAACATCTAAAATAGAAATTCGAATAGAGAGGAGGTAACACCATATGGATTCATATCATAATAGCACCCAGTCCACCGAACATCCAGTCTTTGGAAAGCTGTACGGAATCAGCATGGGGATTTTGTTCGCCTGTGCGCTGCTGATTGGTCTGTTTCTGGCCTATTACAGCGCATGTTACTCCTTCTATTCTTCCACCGATTATGAACGTCCCATCTATCTGATTCAGGACAATATGTGGTTCCATCTGCCGGTCTTTGCGGCCGTATGCCTCCTCTCTCTCTTGCTGAACAAACTTTTTGAGAGACTGGGAAACCACAGAAGGCAGGCCGAATATGTGTTTCTGGGGCTCTGCTGCGTGCTCTACGTTGTCCTGTGCCTCATCTGGGTGAGCGAACTGCCCTATTATCCCAGCGGCGATCAGTTGAAAGCCACTGCCGCAGCACATTATAATCTTAGCGGCAACTTTATCATGTTCAAGGAGACCGGTTATATCGGCAAGTTTCCCTATCAAAAAGGACTGACTTTCCTCTACGAGATTCTGTTTCGCCTGTTCGGAGATTTCTGTTATCCTGTTGCAGCCAGATTACACATTATTCTGGGCGTTGTCACAATGATCTTCGGCTATCTGTTCGTGGAGGAGACTTCATGGCACGGTATCTGCAAGGTACTGTACCCTCCGCTGCTTCTCCTGTGCATGCCCTTTCTGATCCTGACTCCCTATACC
Source organism: uncultured Acetatifactor sp. (assembly GCA_964604835.1). Classification (GTDB taxonomy): domain Bacteria; phylum Bacillota; class Clostridia; order Lachnospirales; family Lachnospiraceae; genus Acetatifactor. The sequence goes on along the minus strand of CAZSAJ010000071.1, from coordinate 6,146 downwards.
TACGGGGATCTGCCCTCCGTCTGCTTCTGCACCGTGCTGTTCTGGGGGCTGCTTCGCTTCGCAAGAACCGGCGCCATGCGCTATGCAGTGCTCAACTGTGTAATGGCGGTATTTTCCCTCCTGATGCGCGTACACACATGGATCGTGCTCATCGCGCTCCTCATCGGCATGGTTCTCACCGCATTGCAGAAACGAAAAATCCTGCCCGTTCTGGCAGGGCTTCTCGTCATCGTCAGCGCCGTTACGTCCGTCAAACTGTTGGACTATTCCTATGCCCTGCGCTCCGGTTATGAGGCAACGCCGGGAGCGCCCATGATCCTGACCCTCGCTATGGGACTTCAGGAGAACCGAAACGGCCCCGGCACATACAATGACTATCAGACCACCACCATGAGCGAGGCTGACTGGAACTATGACTTGGCAAGGGAAATTGCCGGAGAGAACCTTCGGGAAAATCTGGATCACTTTGCCTCAGATCACGCTTACGCCCGCTGGTTTTTCAAGACAAAAGTGCTGATGCAGTGGATCGAGCCTTCTTTTGAGACTCTGATCTCCACCTACTCTTTTGATGACGAGCGGCCCGTGCCGGACTGGATCGACCGGGTGTACTGCGGTGATCTCCACGATCCGCTCATGCGTTTTGCAAACAGCTATCAGAGCCTTGTCTATCTGGGATTTGTGCTGTCTTTGCCGGTATTGTGGAGAAGACGAAAGGAGAGTGCCGCGGGCTATATTCCCCTCATCGCCATCGTCGGCGGCTTCCTGTTCAGTATCATCTGGGAAACCCAATGCCGTTACGTCCTGCCCTACTACCTGTTCATGCTGCTGTATGTGCCGGAAGGCATCCATCTTGTGACAGCGGCTATGGCAAAGGGATATCAGAAGCTCCGCCATCCCGGAGAAAAGGCTGAGGAATCCAAAGATCTGCCGAAAGTGGGATGACGTTCCGGAAAACGTCTCCTTAAATAAAAACGAGGCCGCACTCATGCGCGGCCTCGTTTTTCGATTCTATTTCCGATCTTAATTTAACATTCCCAAAATCAGATCCAGCAGATTATATTGACTGAACATTGCAACCGCAACCAAAGACACAGTGGACATGATCTTGATCAGAATGTCCAGAGAGGGACCCACCGTATCTTTCAGGGGATCGCCTACCGTGTCGCCCACCACTGCCGCATCATGTGCAGGAGAGCCCTTCTTCTGCCCTTCCACAGCGCCGGACTCGATGTACTTCTTGCCATTGTCCCATGCGCCGCCGGCATTTCCTGTAAAGATGGCCAGCATGATGGCGGACAGGGTGGCACCGATGAGAACGCCTCCCACGAACAGCGGTCCGAAGAGGAATCCTGCAACCAACGGGAATATAATGGAGAGAATCGCGGGGAAACGCATCTCTTTGAGCGCACCCTGCGAAGAAATTTCGATACAGGTCTTGTAATCAGGCTTTGCCTTGCCCTCCAGAATGCCGGGAATCTCCTTAAACTGCCTTCTCACTTCCTCCACCATCTTGCGGGCCGCCTTGGCAACCGCCTCGATCAACATACCAGAGAACAGGTAGGGCAGCGCGGCTCCCACCATTGCGCCGGAGAGAATCAGCGGATCTGTGAAATTCAGATCAAGCGGCGTGCCGGGTTCATTGAAGGAATACAGATAGGACACCATCAGAGACAATGCCGCCAGAGAAGCAGAACCGATGGCAAATCCCTTGCCGATCGCCGCAGTGGTGTTGCCCACGGAATCCAGTTTGTCCGTGATCTCGCGAACCGCCGGCTCCAGCTCGGACATCTCAGCGATACCGCCGGCATTGTCGGAGATGGGACCATAGGTGTCAACGGAAACGGTGGTGCTGACAAAGGACAACATTCCGATCGCCGCCATGGAAATACCGAACATTCCCGCAACCGCATAGGAAGCATAAGTAGCGATACCCAGCAGAATCAGAGGCGCCATACAGGATTTCATTCCCACCGCAAGTCCCTGTGTGATAGTGAGCGCCGCACCCTCTTTGGAAGCATGCGCAATCATCTGCGTGGGCTTGTAATCATAGCTGGTGTAATACTCGGCGATCATGCCGATGACCACGCCGCTGACCACACCGATGGAAGCTGCGATCCAAGGGGAGAGATAGCCCAGAGAGAATCCCGCATCCCTTATCGCATCTGCAAGAGACGCATCGCCAAAGAGCAGATATGTCGCGCCGAATCCACAGAGAATCGTGAGCGCCGCCGAAACCATGGTGGCAAAATTCAAGTCCTTATGCGGATTGTCAGAACCTTTCTTAAACAGCACGGACGCGATACCGATGATACACGCAATCAGACCACATGCCGCAAATACAAGCGGATAATAGAACATCTTCTGCAAAAGCTCGGCGCTGATCTGTCCGCCGCCTGCAAGAGATGCCAAAAACAGATGACACGCAAGAATAATACCGGAGGAGATGGCTCCCACATAGGACTCCAGAAGGTCGGATCCAAGTCCTGCCACATCGCCCACATTGTCACCCACGTTGTCGGCAATGGTAGCCGGATTGCGGGGATCATCCTCGGGAATGTGCGCCTCCGTCTTACCTACCAGATCCGCTCCCATGTCCGCGGCCTTGGTGTAGATACCGCCGCCCACACGGTTGAACATGGCCACAATGGAACAGCCCAGCGCATAACAGGAAAGACACTGTGTGAAAATGCCGCCGTCCATGACAGCCTCCACAGACATCAGTCCCATGCCGATACCGAATATCATGTACACAAGGAAGAGACCGAGCAGCGCAAAGCCTCCCACGCAAAGTCCCATAACGGAACCGCCGCGGAAAGCCACCTTCAGGGTCTCCCCGATATTTTGGGTCACACGCGCTTTGTTGGACACGCGCACATTGGCATATGTGGCGATCTTCATGCCGATCCACCCTGCTGCCGCGGACATCAGCACACCGATCACAAAGCAGATTGCGGACTGCCAGGACATAAAGATCAACAGTACCGCAATAATAGCCACCACAATTGCGATGATCTTATATTCGTAGGTGATAAATGCATTGGCGCCGACACGGATCGCCGCCGCGATTTCAGACATCGTGTCTGTTCCTTCTTCCATCTTCTTCACCCCAAAGAAGTTGAAAGCTGCGAAAGCTAATGCTGCAAGCGCTGCAACAATAACCAAAACCAAAGCTGCCATTTTGTAACTCCCTTTCGTATTGTTAGATTTAAGCACTTCGTCTCACTTCGAGAAAAAACGCCTATACGGACAATTTTACCAAAGATTAATCAAAAGGTCAATGCGATTTGCAAACATTTGCACAAACAGGTTTTCCGGAAACTTCCATCGGGGTCTCAACTTTTGGCTCCTAATATCCGAAACATATTATAGCAAGGAACGGACACTATTGAAATACATATCCAAGGAGGGATGCATATGACAAACGGAATTACAAGTATTTTCATGGTGCAGTCAGTGATGGCAGTTCCCACAGTACAAAAATTGAAACGCGACAATCAAAAGTCCTCCGATTCCAAGAACAAAGACGCCGGCAGGCTCTTTGCCCAGATTCTGGAGGAAGCGGCGGAACAGAAATCCGAGTCCGCACCCAGAGATTGTCAGACTACCCTGTATGACCGTGACAGCAGGCTTCAGACATACCATTATTTGTCCCGGGAGTACCGTTACTGAATAGAAGGCTGTCCCCGATCTTGCGGGACGGCCTTTTATTTGACAACAAACCGATTCGGACGTACAATACAGAAGACGCCCCAGACGGCGGCGTGGAAGGAACATGAGAAAAGTATGGAAAAAAACTTAACCACAGGCAGCGTATTGAAAACGGTAATCTGTTTTTCGCTGCCCTATTTACTGTCTTATTTTCTACAAACTTTATACGGAATGGCCGATTTGTTTATCATCGGACAGTTCAACGGCGTCGCAAGCACCACCGCCGTCTCCATAGGCAGTCAGGTCATGCACATGCTCACCGTGATGATCGTGGGCCTCGCCATGGGCTCCACCGTCCTGATCGGTCAGGCCGTGGGCGCACAGAAAAAAGAGCGGGCTTCGGCCGTCATCGGCAACACCATCACACTGTTTATGGCGCTGTCTCTGGCCCTTACCGCCGTGCTGCTGCTTGCGGTCGCCCCCATCGTATCCGTTATGTCCACACCTGCGGAAGCCGTGCCTGAGACCAGAGCCTATCTCATGGTCTGCTTTATCGGCATTCCCTTTATCACCGCATACAACATCATCAGTTCCGTCTTTCGGGGCATGGGCGACTCCAAAAGCCCCATGTACTTTATCGCCGTGGCCTGTGCCGCCAATATTGCGTTGGACTATCTCTTTATCGGCGTACTCGGTCTGGGAGCTGCGGGCGCCGCGCTGGGCACCACATTGTCCCAGACTGTCAGTGTGGCGGTGTCCTTTATATTTATTCTGCGGAGCAAAAGCGGCCTGCGGCTCTCCCGGAGGGATCTGCGGCCCAGACGCGATATCATGGGCGGTCTTCTGAAAGTAGGGATCCCCGTGTGTGTGCAGGACGGCTTTATCCAGATCTCTTTTATCGTGATCACCATATTCGCCAACAGACGGGGACTGAACGATGCCGCCGCCGTAGGCATCGTGGAGAAGATCATCGGTGTGCTGTTCCTCATCCCCTCCTCCATGCTCTCCACGGTATCGGCGCTGGGAGCCCAGAATATCGGTGCCGGAAAATATGACCGCGCACGGCTGACCCTGCGCTATGCGGTCACCATCGCCGCCGCCTTCGGAGCCGTCTCCGCCTTTGCCATGCAGTTTGCCGCCGGACCGGTGGTGGGCCTCTTTGCGGACGAACCGGAGGTGATTCTGGCCGGCAGCCAATATCTGTCCGGATATGTCTGGGATTGCCTGCTTGCGGGGATTCATTTTAGTTTCAGCGGCTATTTCTGCGCCCGCGGCCTGTCCGGGATCTCCTTTTTCCACAACTGTATGTCCATTTTATGCATGCGCATCCCTCTGGCCTATCTGGCGTCCAGCCGCTTTCCCGACACCCTTTTCCCCATGGGGCTTGCCTCCACGGCCGGGTCCGGTCTCTCGGTGGTGATCTGCGTCGTGGTGTTCGCGGTGATGTGCCGGAGGGAGAAGCAGCAACGGACGTAATTTGCAAAGCGGACGACAATGAATGGACAATTCAAAAACAGACACTCATAATGTTGTAAAAAACGAAGGAGTGTGTCTGTCTATGAATACTTTGAAAACCTATATCTCGGAATATCTTGAATACGGCGAATACCGGAAACGTCTGGATTCCAAAACTTTAAAGGCCTATCGCATTGATTTAAAACAATATGAGCATTTCTGTACCGGTCAGTCTGACTGCTTTTCCAAAAATACCGTGGATCAATTTGTTACCGACTTGCACAAGCGCTATGAACCCAAAACGGTTAAACGCAAAATTGCAAGTCTGAAAGCCTTTTTTCATTACATGGAGTATAAGGAACTGCTGGTGGAAAATCCCTTTGCCAAACTGGATGTCCGCTTCCGGGAACCCAGACTCCTGCCCAAAACCATCCCTTTTCACTCGATACAGACCTTTCTGTCTGCGCTTTATACCCACAAGGAACAAGCAAAAACTGAATATCAGCATTGCTGCTGCATCCGGGACATTGCCGTCATTGAATTACTCTTCGCCACCGGAATGCGGATATCCGAGCTGTGTGCGCTAAAACCCGCAGATCTAGACCTTGAAAGCGGCAACGTTCTGATCTATGGAAAGGGCGCAAAAGAGAGAATTCTGCAAATTGGTAATCCGGAGGTCCTACGGGCACTGGCCGTATATCAGGAAACTTTTCAGGAAGAGATTGGAATCTGCGGATTCTTTTTCGTAAATAAACGGCACCACAGATTGTCCGACCAGTCGGTGCGGTTCATGATTCGACGCTACACGGAGCTTGCCGGTATCAGCCAGCATATTACGCCGCATATGTTCAGACATTCTTTTGCCACGCTCTTATTGGAGCAGGATGTGGATATCCGGTATATACAGCAGATGCTGGGGCACAGCTCGATCAGTACGACGGAGATTTATACGCATGTGTCGAATGCGAAACAGAAGGATATTCTGGTGAATCGGCATCCTCGGAATTGGATGGAGGTTAATGGAGGATAATTTGGGATTATCC
>CAZSAJ010000070.1:0-10655 GCA_964604835.1 uncultured Acetatifactor sp. | reverse complement strand
TGAGTTTCTTGTCCGTGCCGGCGGAGAGCGTGATGAGATCCTTCACTTTGATACCCTTGAAGCGCACCGGCTGCTGAAAGGCAAAGCTGATGCCCAGACGCGCGCGCTCCGTGATATCCAGATCCGTGATGTCGGTACCGTTTAAGAGAATGCGTCCGCCTGTGGGGCGCTCAATGCCCATAATCAGTTTGGCCAATGTGGATTTGCCGCCTCCGTTGGGGCCGGTGATGGCGGTAAAAGTATGGTCATTCAATGTCAGATTGATATTTTTGATAATCTCTTTGGATTCGCTGCCCTCGTCGGACACCTGAAAGGAGAGATCCCGCAGTTCCAGCATTTGCCTGCCTCCTTCGCTGATTCTTTGCGATAGATTTTGATAGAGTACTACCATTAAATTAGTATAGCACAGATGATTTAAAAAAACCATACCGTTTTTGTATGAATTATGGGCAATGGATATAAATACTTATTTTTTACAAAAGGTATTGACAAATAGTTTTATAGTGATATAATTTGAAAAGCAAAGTAATTGATTTTAAAATCAAAATATTTTAAAGAAGAAGTTTGTGGAGAGCCATTATGATTGGAAAAGTATTGGGGACGGGTTCTTATGTACCCGCACAGCGCTGGGACAACAATATACTCTCTGAAATGGTAGAAACCAATGACGAGTGGATCAGAGAGCGCACGGGTATCGAAAGCCGCTATGTGGCGGCAGAAGGTGAGTCCACCGCGGTTTTGGCCGTGGGGGCGGCAAGAGCCGCTCTTGAGAATGCCGGAGTGGAGGCGGAGGAGATTGATCTGATTATTGCCGCAACCGTCTCGCCGGGGACTCTGGTGCCCTGCACGGCCTGTCAGGTTCAGGCGGCGCTGGGGGCGGAGGCGGCTACCTGTTTTGACATAAACGGCGCCTGCACAGGCTTTCTCCTTGCCATGAACACGGCGCAGGCCTATCTGGCACAAGGGATTTACCGCACGGCGCTGGTGATCGGAGCGGAGTGTCTCTCCAATCTGATGGATTGGACCGACCGTTCCACCTGCATTCTCTTCGGAGACGGGAGCGGCGCGGCGGTGCTGCAAGCCCAGTCCGACGGCCGCTATGCACAGGTGACGCATTCCGAAGGAAATCGCGGGGCGGTACTCACCTGTGAGAGCGCCAACCGCAGAGTGGGCGAAGCGGCGGCACCGGAAAATTTTCTCCGCATGGACGGAGGAGAGGTCTTCAAGTTTGCGGTGTCCAGAGTGCCCGGGGTCATCATGGAACTTCTGGAGCGGGAAGCGTTGGCGCCGGAGGAGATCGATTACTTTGTGCTGCATCAGGCCAATGCCCGCATTGTCAGGGCGGTGGCAAAGCGGCTGGGCGGGGATTTGGAGAAATTCCCCATGAACATAGCCGAATACGGAAACACCTCATCCGCAAGTATTCCGATCTTGTTGGATGAGTTGAACCGGGCGGGAAAGCTTCGGCGCGGCATGAAACTTGTGCTGGCCGGTTTTGGCGGCGGTCTCTCCTACGGGGCCAGCCTCATCGTCTGGTAAACATGTGTAGGTTTCACAAAAAATAAAAATAAAGGAGAATGGAACATGTTAGAGAAAATCAAAGAAATCGTAGCGGATTCAATGGGAGTTGACAAGGAGACCCTGACGGCGGATACTTCTTTTCAGGAGGATCTGGACGCGGACTCTCTGGATTTGTTTGAGTTGGTGATGGCGCTTGAGGAGGCAACCGGCGTGGAGATCCCTTCCGAGGAGCTGCCCAATATCAAGACGCTTGGAGATGTGGAGAAGTATCTGAACGCATAGAGAGAGGGAGAGTGCATGAAGACAGAAATCACCGAATTGTTGGGGATCGAGTACCCCGTTATACAGGGCGGAATGGCATGGGTGGCGGAGCACCATCTTGCGGCAGCCGTCAGCGAGGCCGGCGGACTGGGGCTTATCGGCGCGGCCAATGCACCGGCGGACTGGGTGCGCGAACAGATTCGGGAGGCCAGAAAGCTGACCGATAAACCCTTCGGCGTCAACATCATGCTCATGAGTCCGTACGCGGAGGAAGTGGCAAAGGTAGTGGCCGAGGAAGGCGTCTCCGTAGTCACCACCGGAGCGGGAAACCCGGAGAAATACATGGATCAGTGGAAAGCGGCGGGCATCAAGGTGATTCCCGTGGTGGCTTCCACGGCGTTGGCAAAGCGTCTGGAGCGCAGCGGCGTGGACGCCGTAGTGGCGGAAGGCACGGAATCCGGAGGACATATCGGAGAACTCACCACCATGGTACTGGTGCCTCAGGTGGTGGATGCAGTGCAGATTCCCGTCATTGCGGCCGGCGGTATCGCGGACGGCCGTGGGATGGCGGCGGCTTTTATGCTGGGAGCGTCGGGCTGTCAGCTCGGCACCCGGTTTGTGGCTACCAAGGAAGCCGTGGTACATGAGCGGTATAAAGAGTACATATTGAAGGCAAAGGATATCGACACCAAGGTGACAGGGCGCAGTACCGGTCATCCCGTGAGATGCCTGCGCAATCAGATGACCAAAGAATATCTTCGTCTCGAGTCGCAGGGCGTGGATTTTGAGAAACTGGAACTGATGACCGTGGGCGGGCTTCGGCGCGCCGTGGTGGACGGAGATGTGGAGAGCGGAAATGTCATGGCGGGACAGTGCGCCGGAATGATCAAGGAGATCCTCACCTGCAAAGAGGTGATGGAGAAACTGATGAGCGAGACCAAGACAGCGTTTTCCTCCATGGCAAAATAGAGGAGATCAAGATGGGTAAAATAGCGTTTTTATTTCCGGGTCAGGGTGCCCAGAAGGCGGGCATGGGACTGGATTTTTACAAAGAGTTCACCGTGGCGCGGGAGATCTACGAGAAGGCCGGAGCATGGCTTGGCATGGATGTCAAAGCGCTCTGTTTTGAGGAAAATGACAAACTGAACCTGACGCAGTATACGCAGGCCGCCATGGTGACCACTTCCATGGCCATGGAGCGGGTGATCGAGGAGCAGGGACTGCATCCCGACATTGCCGCGGGCTTAAGTCTGGGAGAATACTGCGCCATCGCCACAGCGGGTGCCATGAGTCTTCAGGACGCCGTGGTGACGGTAAGGAAGCGGGGACTGCTCATGGAGGAGGCCGTGCCCGAGGGGCAGGGAGGAATGGCTGCCGTGCTGGGCATGGAGGCCAAGGTGATCGAGCAGATCATTGAACCGATCGGGCAGGTGAGCATTGCCAATTACAATTGTCCGGGACAGATCGTGATCACCGGTATGCGGCAGTCTCTGGACACCGCCATGGAAGCGCTGAAAGAGGCCGGGGCAAAACGGGTGGTGGAGCTTGTTGTCAGCGGACCGTTCCACTCGGAAATGTTAAGAGAGGCCGGACAAAAATTGGCGGCAGAGTTGGAACACGTGGAGCTTAAGAATCTGAAGATTCCCTATGTGACCAACGTGACCGCGGAGACGGTGACGGATATCGCCCCCATCAAGGAGCTCTTGGCAAAACAGATCGCTTCTCCCGTCAGATGGCAGCAGAGTGTGGAGCGAATGATTGCGGACGGTGTGGACACCTTTGTGGAGATCGGCCCCGGCAGGACCCTCACGGGATTTATGAAAAAGATCAACCGGGACGTGACGGTCTACAATATTGAGACGGTGGCGGACATGAACCAAGTGCTGGAAAAAATAAGAGGTAATGTATGAAGAAGGAAGAGAGAAGCGAGCAAAAGATAGCGATCGTCACCGGAGCGTCCCGGGGCATCGGCAGAGCCATTGCCCACAGACTTGCGGCGGATGGCGTTTTGGTGGTCGTCAATTACAGCGGGTCAAAGGATGCGGCGGAGGCGGTATGCCGGGAGATTGAGGCGCAGACGGGGGGCGCGGCGGTGAGCTACGGCTGTGACGTCAGTGATTTTGACGCCTGTGAGGTTTTCTTCCGGGAGATCATAGGCAGATACGGACGGCTGGATATTCTGGTCAACAATGCGGGGATCACAAGGGACGGACTGCTCATGGCCATGTCCGAAAAGGATTTCTCCGATGTGCTGGACGTCAATCTGAAGGGAACTTTTCACTGCATCCGACAGGCCGCAAGGCAGATGTTGAAGCAGAGAGGCGGCAGGATCGTCAATATCTCTTCCGTGGTGGGCCTTCACGGCAATGCCGGGCAGGCCAATTACGCGGCTTCCAAGGCGGGGATTATCGGATTGACCAAGAGCGCAGCCAAGGAACTGGGCTCCAGAGGCATCACGGTGAATGCCGTGGCCCCCGGTTTTATCGATACGGACATGACGGGGCAGCTCTCCGAGAAAGTGCGGGAGGAAGCTGCCGCGACGATTGCCTTGGGACATTTCGGAAGACCGGAGGATGTGGCGGAGGCGGTGGCGTTTCTTGCATCGGATCAGGCATCCTATATTACCGGGCAGGTGCTCGGTGTGGACGGCGGCATGGGTATGTAGTGTGAAGAGATTTTCTAAGGCATCTGAAAGACGCTGCCTAAGAAAATCTAAAGCTTCACACCGAAGAATGCCTTGAAAAGCAGGCATTCTTCATCCGAATATAAGTCGCAGTGAAGCTGCGACATGGAGGTTAGCATGAAAAGACGAGTTGTGGTGACAGGACTGGGGGCGGTGACTCCCCTTGGAAATGATGTGGAGACCTTTTGGAGTGCGGTGAAGCGGGAGCAGATCGGCATAGGACCGATCACGCGGTTTGACACGGCGGATTACAAGGTGAAGCTGGCGGCGGAGGTAAAGGAGTTTGATCCGGGCAAGTATCTGGATGCAAGAACCGCCAGAAGAATGGAACTCTTTTCCCAGTATGCGGTGGTGGCGGCTATGTCGGCCATGGAGGATGCAGGGATCTGTATGGAGCAGGAGGATCCTTTCCGCGTGGGCGTGATCGTGGGATCCGGCGTGGGCAGCCTGCAGGCCACGGAGAACGCGGTCTTAAAGCTGAATGAGAAGGGGCCTTCCAGAGTGGATCCTCTTCTGGTGCCCAAGATGATTGCCAATATGGCGGCGGGCAATGTGTCCATTGCCACCGGGGCAAGAGGAAAGTGCACCAATGTGGTGACGGCCTGTGCCACGGGAACAAATTGTATCGGTGATGCCTTCCGCGCCATCGCATACAATGATGCGGATGTGATGATTGCAGGCGGCACGGAGGCAGCCATCTGCCCCATCGGCGTGGCGGGCTTTATGTCCCTTACGGCCCTGACTACCAGTCAGGATCCCGCACGCGCCTCCATCCCTTTTGACAAGGACAGAGGCGGGTTCGTCATGGGCGAGGGCGCCGGTATCGTGATTTTGGAGGAGCTGGAGCATGCGCGGCGCAGGGGGGCCCGCATTTTGGCCGAGGTGACGGGATACGGAGCCACCGGGGATGCCTATCATATCACTTCGCCCGCGGAGGACGGAAGCGGCGCGGCCAGAGCCATGACGGACGCCATGGCGGAGGCGGGGATCACACCGGAGCAGGTGGATTATCTCAACGCCCACGGTACCGGAACCCATCACAATGATCTGTTTGAGACCAGAGCCATCAAGGCGGCTTTCGGAGAGGCGGCCTATTCCCTGAAGATCAATTCCACCAAGTCCATGGTCGGGCATCTTCTGGGGGCGGCCGGCGGTGTGGAGTTCATTGTCTGCGTCAAGAGCATTCAGGAGAGCTTTATCCATCGCACCATGGGGACGGAGCAGACGGAGGAGGAGCTGGATCTGGATTATGTGCTGGGAGCTTCGGTGAAAAAGGATATCACCTACGCCATGAGTAATTCTCTGGGATTCGGCGGACACAACGCATCGATTCTGATCAAAAAATATGAGGAATGAGGTCGATGCCCGCGACGGCGGGCAGATGGGAGCAGCTATGGAGTATGAAGAGATTATCGGGTTAATAGATCATGTGGCCGCCTCGGGGCTGAGTTCTTTCACCTATGAGGCGGATGGAATGAAATTGTCCATGAAGGGCAGGCAGCCTGTGGTGGGTGCCGCAGGGGCTGTGTCCCTGTCACAGGGGAGTATGTCCGGGCAGCAGGCGGCACAGGACAGGGAGATTCCCTTTGCGGCGGATGCCGGCCTTGGACAGAGCGGGGAGAGTGCGGGCGGACCGGACGCTGCTGCAGTCAGCGGTAAGATCGTCACTTCTCCTCTGGTGGGCACTTTTTATGTGGCCCCTGCGGAGGGTGCGGAGCCCTATGTGCGCGTGGGAGACAGTGTGCAAAAAGGACAGGTACTGGCCATTGTGGAGGCCATGAAGCTGATGAACGAGATCGAGAGCGATTTTGACGGTGTGGTGAAAAAGATTCTGGTACAGGACGGGGAGCCGGTGGAGTACGGGCAGCCGCTGTTTTGTCTGGAGTAAAAGCCCATAAGGGCGGACAGGAGTTGAAATGAACGCATTAAGTGTGAAGCAGATTGAGGAGATCATCCCCCACAGGCATCCGTTTTTACTGTTGGACGGCATTGAGGATTATGTGCCGGGGGAATATGCCATAGGGTACAAATGTGTGACTTTTCGGGAGGATTTTTTTGCGGGACATTTCCCTGCGGAGCCTGTGATGCCCGGCGTGTTGATCGTGGAGGCGCTGGCGCAGGCGGGAGCGGTGGCCATTTTATCCATGCCGGAGAATAGAGGGAAGATCGCCTATTTCGGCGGCGTGGACAACTGCCGCTTCAAAGGGAAGGTTGTGCCCGGAGACCGCTTGCGTCTGGAGACCCGCATCATCCGGCAAAAAGGCCCCGTGGGAGTCGGCGAGGCGAAGGCCTTTGTGGGCGAGCGTCTGGTGGTGAAAGCGGAGCTGACCTTTGCCGTGGGAACGGTGTAAACGCAGAATGGGAGACAGAGCATGATTCGAAAGTTATTGATCGCTAACCGCGGCGAGATCGCGGTGCGGATAATCAGAGCGTGCAGGGAATTGGGGATAGAGACGGTGGCGGTGTACTCGGAGGCGGACGCGGGAAGTCTGCATTCGGAGCTTGCGGACGAGGCGGTGTGCATCGGGCCGGGGCCCTCCGTGGACAGTTATCTCAATATGGAGAGAATTATGAGCGCGGCCATGATCACCGGTGCGGACGCCATCCATCCGGGATACGGATTTCTGTCGGAGAACGCCCGCTTTGCGGAGCTTTGTGAGCGTTGTAATGTGACCTTTGTGGGACCGCCCTCCGAGGTGATCTCCAATCTGGGCAACAAGCAGGCGGCACGAAACACAATGGTGGAGGCGCAGGTTCCGGTAATTCCGGGTACGGATCATCCCGTGACGGAAGTCGCGGAGGGGTTGGCGCTGGCCGCCGACATCGGCTATCCGATCATCGTGAAGGCAGTGCTGGGAGGCGGCGGAAAAGGCATGCGGACGGCTTTTTCGGAGGAAGAGTTTGAGAATGCATTCCTCACGGCGCAGAAGGAGGCACAGGCGGCTTTCGGCGATAACAGTATGTATCTGGAGCATTTTGTGGAGCATCCCAGACACATCGAGTTTCAGATTCTGGCGGACAATGAGGGCAATGTGGTACATCTGGGGGAGCGCGACTGTTCCGTTCAGAGAAAGCATCAGAAGATGATTGAGGAGTCACCTTCGCCCGCGGTCTCTCCGGCGCTCCGGGAGAAGATGGGCGAGACGGCGGTACGGGCGGCCAAAGCCGCGCATTATGTCAGCGCCGGCACTATTGAATTTCTGCTGGAGGGAGACGGAAGATTTTATTTTATGGAGATGAACACCCGTATTCAGGTGGAACATCCGGTGACAGAGTGGGTGACGGATGTGGATCTGATCAAAGAGCAGATCCGGATTGCGGCGGGGATGCCCTTAAATATTCGACAGCAGGATGTGCGGATTAAGGGGCACGCCATTGAGTGCCGTATCAATGCGGAGAATCCGCAGAAGAATTTCCGGCCGTCCCCGGGGCGCATCTCCACCCTGCATCTGCCCGGCGGACAGGGAATCCGGGTGGATACGGGAATCTACAGTGGTTATCAGATTCCGCCCTACTATGATTCCATGCTGGCAAAGCTGATCGTGCACGGGGAGGACAGAAGCCATGCCATCGCCAAGATGCTCAGTGCCATGGGCGAGGTGATCATAGGCGGCGTGGACACCAACGTGGATTATCAGTTCGCAATCCTAAACAATGCGGATTATCAGGCAGGCAACGTCAATGTGGATTTTTTGAAAGATCATGAAATCGGTGGTGTAAAGATTGAAGAGTAATCATTTATTTAAGAGGACGGCAAAATATATTCCCATCAGCGCGCGGGCCGGTCAAGGGCCGGAGGTGCCGGAGGGGCTTTTGCGCAGATGCAATGCCTGTAAGGCGGCGGTGTTTGTGGAGGAGGTTCAGGCCAATTCCTATATCTGCCCCCGCTGCGGCAATTATTTTCGCGTTCCGGCTCCTGTCAGACTGAATCTGATCGCGGACGAGGGGAGTTTTGAGGAATGGGACAGGGAACTGGAAGGTTCCAATCCTCTGCGCTATAAAGGATACGGAGAGAAAGTGCGCGAGCTGCAGGAGAGGACAGGGCTTCGGGAGGCCGTTGTCACCGGACGGGCGGCCATCGGGGGTGTTCCCGTGGCGCTGGGCGTCATGGACGGGCGCTTTCTCATGGCCAGCATGGGAGAGATCGTAGGAGAGAAAATCACCCGGGCAATCGAGCGGGCGACGGAGGAACGTCTGCCGGTGGTGATGTTTACCTGTTCCGGCGGTGCGAGGATGCAGGAGGGCATTGTGTCCCTCATGCAGATGGCAAAGACTTCCGCCGCCGTGAGAAGACACGGCGAGGCGGGACTGCTCTATATCACGGTGCTTACGGATCCCACGACGGGCGGTGTGACGGCCAGCTTCGCCATGCTGGGAGACATCATTCTGGCGGAGCCGGGAGCATTGATCGGCTTTGCGGGCCCCAGAGTGATCGAACAGACCATCCGCCAGAAGCTTCCCAAGGGATTTCAGCGGGCGGAATTTCTGCTGGAACATGGTTTTCTGGACGCCATCGTACCCAGAGGCGGGATGCGGGAGAAGCTGTCGGAGCTTCTGCGTCTTCACAGTGCCGGTGAGAACCGTGGCGAAGAGGGCCGCGGAAGCGGGACGGCGCCGGATGAAGATAAGAGATTTCGGATGCCGCAAAAAAGTACTGGACAGGACGGCTTGCGGGAGGGTATGATAGACGGAGAATCCCTTTTTACCCCAATGCATGCATGGGATCATGTGCAGCTTGCGAGGGATAAGAGACGTCCGGTGGGGCATGATTATATCGAGAGGCTTTTTCCCGATTTTGTGGAGCTTCACGGGGATCGGTATCTTCGCGATGATCCTGCCGTGATCGGCGGAATCGCCACTTTCCGGGGAATGCCGGTGACGGTGATCGCACAGGAGAAAGGTGAGGGTACCAAGGATTGTATCGCCAGAAATTTCGGCATGGTTTCTCCGGACGGTTACCGCAAGTCCATGAGACTGGTCAGACAGGCGGAGAAATTCGGCAGGCCCGTGATCTTCTTCGTGGATACGCCGGGAGCTTTCTGTGGAATGGAGGCCGAGGAGCAGGGGCAGGGCGAGGCGATCGCCCGCAATATCTGTGATTTGTTCGGCGTAAAGGTTCCGGTTCTCTCCGTGGTGATCGGGGAGGGAGGCAGCGGCGGCGCCCTTGCGTTCGCGGTGGCGGACGAGGTCTGGATGTTGGAGCATGCCGTTTATTCCGTGTTGTCTCCGGAAGGTTTTGCTTCCATCCTGTGGCGGGACGGTTCCAAGGCCAAGGAGGCGGCAGCCCTGATGAGGCTGACTGCGGAGGATTTATATCGGATGGGGATTGTGGAGTATGTGGTGAGAGAAGAGGGAACTTTTTCAAAAGAGGAAGGGTTCTCGAAGGAGACCATGGACGGGGTGCTCGCGCAGCTTGCACAGGGAATCGGCCGGTTTATGGAGCAGTACGGGAGTCTGGAGAAAGAGGAGCTGTTGGAGCGGCGTTACCGGAGATTTCGTAAATTTTGAGAATGGTAGGAAAAGTGATGGACAGCCGGGAAGTATTTAACGATGTATTGGTGCATCTTTTTAACGAGATTATGCGTCTGGAGGAGGACGTGATCATCACGGACGAGTACAGCGATATCACGAACAATGAAATGCATGTGATCGACGCGGTGGGACCCGAGGGCGGCAAGATGTCCTCCGTGGCCGCCAAGCTGCGCATTACGGTGGGGTCTTTGACCACATCCATGAACGGTCTGGTGTTAAAGGGCTATGTGGAGAGACAGCGCAGCGAGGAGGACCGACGAGTGGTGAACGTGAGCCTCACGGACAAAGGTCTCAAGGCCTATGAGCAGCACAGGAAATACCATATGCAGATGATCGACGCCATGATGCGCACCATGGACGAGGAGGAAATTCCGATTCTGGCCAAGGCGCTCACGGGATTGAAGGATTTCTTCTATCAGTACAAGCAGGAACGGCGGGAGCTGTAGGAGGAGTCAACTTATGAATTTATCATGACGGGAATGATTGACATAAGGGGAGTCGGTGAGTTATAATAGCGGCTATATGATACAGGAATCTTAGACAGAGCGGGAACGACGATTGGCTCTTTCTCAGTATTCGGTTATCATCGGGGTGTGGCTCAGCTTGGCTAGAGCACCTGGTTTGGGACCAGGGGGTCGCAGGTTCGAATCCTGTCACC
>CAZSAJ010000069.1:0-10871 GCA_964604835.1 uncultured Acetatifactor sp. | reverse complement strand
ACTATAACGTCGCCATTTCTCACGCCGCTAAGAAACTTGTGAGAGTGATCTACCAACTCGAAAGATCCAGACAGTCATACAACAAAGCCGCCTGACTTCTTTCTGTAAATATCTCCTTTTGAGTGCCAACAATGACACTCTGTTTGTCATGCAGTTTTCAAGGTTCTAAGAACTAAATTTTTGTTCTTTTATATCTGAAATGCTTTCCGGCAATTCATTCTAAAAATTTCCCATTTTAGGACTTGACTTTTAATAGTTAGTCTTCAATATATTTATTATGCCCCCAAAAAAGCAAAACCTGCAATTAAATTTGCAGGTTTCAGCCTTAATTTACCCAAAATATTTCAGCCGCTTTTTCTTCGGTCATATGCCCTCTTAAATGTTGGTGCGCACCAGTTTGGGCTTGTATCCCTCTCTCTCCAGCGCGTCCATGATCTGCTTCTTGTGCTCCGTGCCGAACGCCTCCATGGTGATACGCAGTTCCACCGCGGCGCTGCGGTTGATGGAGACAAACTGATTGTGTTCCAGTTTGATGACATTGCCGCTCACATCCGCAATGACGGAGGACACTCTGGTCAGCTCGCCGGGCTTGTCCGGAAGCAGTACGGACACGGTAAAGATTCTATCCCGCATGATCAGTCCCTGCTGCACCACGGAGGACATGGTGATCACATCCATATTGCCGCCGCTTAAAATAGATACGACCTTTTTGTCCGAGACATCCAGGTGTTTTAACGCCGCCACCGAGAGAAGCCCTGAATTCTCCACCACCATTTTGTGATTTTCCACCATATCCAGAAAAGCCACCACAAGCTCCTCGTCCTCCACGGTGATGATGCCGTCCAGATTGCTCTGCAGATAGGGGAACAGTTTCTCGCCGGGGGTCTTGACCGCCGTACCGTCCGCGATGGTACTCACCGCAGGCAGTGTGGTCACTTTTCCGTTTTTAAGGGATTCCTGCATACAGTTTGCCCCTGCAGGTTCCACCCCGATGACCCGGATCTTGGGATTCAAAAGCTTTGCCAGCGCGGAGACACCCGTGGCAAGTCCGCCGCCGCCGATGGGCACCAGAATATAATCCACCAGAGGCAGTTCCTTGAAGATCTCCATGGCAATGGTTCCCTGTCCGGTGGCTACTGTCAGATCGTCGAAAGGATGAATGAAGGTGTAGCCGTGCTCCTCCGCCAGCTCATATGCCTTGGCGCAGGCCTCGTCATACACATCCCCCCACAGCACCACCTCGGCGCCGTAGCTCTTGGTACGGTTGACCTTCATGAGCGGTGTGGTGGTGGGCATCACGATGGTCGCCTTCGCACCGTAACACTGGGCCGCATAAGCGACGCCCTGCGCATGATTGCCCGCGGATGCGGTGATCAGGCCCTTGTCCCGCTCCTCCTGCGTCAGTGTGCTAATCTTATAATAGGCGCCCCGCAGCTTATATGCACCCGTAAACTGCATATTTTCCGGTTTCAGATAGATCCGGTTCCCGGTCTGTCTGCTGAAATAGTCGCTGTAGACCAGCTTGGTCTCGGAGGTCACCTTCTTCACGATCTCGCTGGCTTCCTCAAATTTTGGCAAACTCAACATTTGTTCTTCCATCTTCCCAACATCCTTTCCACATCCTTATAGTTAATACATGCTTCCTAATCCGGCCACCTCATATCGGAATAGTCGATATCAAAATACTCTGCACCGGAATGCTCTTCATCGGATATATCTTTATCGGAGAAATCCACGTCGAACAGTGCGTTCACGAACTCCTCCGAATCGAATTTCTGCAAATCTTCTATGCTCTCTCCGACGCCGATATATTTCACCGGGACACTCAGCTCCGACTGGATCGCCACGGCGATGCCGCCCTTGGCCGTGCCGTCCATCTTGGTGAGCACGATTCCCGTGAGACTGGCCACATCACCGAATTCTCTGGCCTGCACCAGCGCGTTCTGCCCCGTGGTGCCGTCTAACACGATCAGATTCTCCCGATGTGCATCCGGGAATTCCCTGTCGATAATGCGGTTCATCTTGCGCAGCTCTTCCATCAAATTCTTCTTGTTGTGCAGACGGCCCGCCGTATCAATCAGAAGCACATCCACCCCTCTGGCCTTGGCCGCGCTCACCGCGTCATACACCACGCTGGCGGGATCCGCTCCCTCCACGCCGCCGATCATTGGCACATCCGCCCTCGCGGCCCACTCCGCGAGCTGCTCTCCCGCCGCCGCGCGGAAGGTATCCGCCGCCGCGATCAACACCTTTCTGCCCTCGTTCTTCAGCTTGCCGGCAAGCTTTCCCACAGTGGTAGTCTTGCCCACACCGTTTACGCCGATCACCATGATGACGGACTGCCTGTGCTCAAAATCGTAGGCCTGACTCTCCACCTGCATCTGCTCTTTGATGCTGTCTATCAGAAGCTGCTTGCAGTCCGCGGGTTCCTTGATATGGTGTTCCCGCACCTGACTTTTCAGCCTCTCAATGATGGCCGTGGTGGCATTGACGCCGATGTCTCCCATGATCAGGATTTCCTCCAGCTCCTCATAAAAATCATCATCAATGGTGGAAAATCCGCCGAACACCGCATCAATTCCCCGGACAATATTGTTCCGGGTCTTGCTAAGCCCCTCTTTGAGCCGGGCAAAAAAACCTCTTTTCTCTTCGCTCATCTCTCCTCACCTTCCGCCGCACGGATGCCAAACCAATCCCGCCGCACCAATCTCCTAATCATCCAGCTCCTTGTCGATCAGATTCACGCTCACCAGCGTGGAAACGCCTTTTTCCTGCATGGTGATACCATAGAGTCTGTCCACCTGCTCCATGGTGCCTCTTCTGTGAGTGATGACGATAAACTGCGTGTTCTTCGTCAGCTTATGTAAATATTTGGCAAAACGTCCCACATTGGAGTCGTCCAGCGCCGCCTCGATCTCATCCAGAAGACAGAACGGCGAAGGCTTGAGGTTCTGAATGGCAAACAACAGCGCGATGGCCGTGAGCGCCTTCTCTCCGCCGGAGAGCTGCATCATATTCTGCAGCTTCTTTCCCGGCGGCTGGGCAATGATGCGGATGCCCGCCTCCAGAATGTCCTCGTCCTCCATGAGCTCCAGCGTACCTTTTCCGCCGCCGAAAAGCTCCTTGAACACCTTGTCAAACTCTCTTGTGATCTCTGCAAACCGCTCCGTGAACTGTTTTCGCATGGCGGCGTCCAGCTCCACGATAATGCCTTCCAAAGTCTTCTCGGCCTCCACCAGATCGTCGTGCTGGGTCTTCATGAATGTATAGCGTTCCATCAGATTCTTGTAATCCTCGATGGCATTTACATTCACATCCCCCAGACGCTTGATCTGATCCTTCAAAGCGGCAATATCGCGCTTCATGACGGTCAGATCGGTCATGGCCTCATCCCGAAGTACCGCCGCGTCGCTCAAGGTGATCTCATATTCGTCCCACATATAGTTGATCTGTGCGGTAACGGACTCCTCCAGCTTCTCCTTCTGGGCGCTCAGGCGGTATACCTCCTTGTCCAGAGCATTCATGCGCTCGGACAATTCCTCCCTGCTCTTAAAGAAATTCTTTTGTGCTGCGGAGAGTTCTTCTTTGCGGACCATATCCTCCTTGAGCTTCCGCTCGGACTCGTTCTGACTGTCATAGGAAGCGGTGATGGTCTGCTCGATCTCCTGAATATTGGACTGTTTCTCCTCCACGGCCTTGGCATTGTCCTCCAAAGCCTGCAGGATCTCGTCCAGCTCCTTCTGAAAACGCTCGATCTCCCCATTGATACGATCCACATTGGTCTGATGGAAACTCTGGGTCTGCCGCATCTTCTCCACCTTCAGATCCCACTCCGCAACCTGAGCGGCCGCCTCGGTCTCCCGGGTGCGCTTTTCTTCCACTTCCTGCTGGAAAAGTACAATCTCCTCCTGCGTGGTCTTCTCTAAGCTTTCGCTGTCCGAGAGTTCTTTCAGGATCGATTCCTTGCTGCTTTGAATCTCGCTGATCTGTCCCTCGATCTCCTGCTCTTCAAGACGAAGGCTCTTGACCCCCGCCTGTTCTTCCTCCATGCGCTCTCTCGCCTGTGCAATGTTTAAACGTGTGGTATTCTGTTCAATGGATTTGCGCTGGATATCCGCTTTTAAGGTTTCAAGCTCCATGCGCAGTTTATTTCTTCCCGTCTTGGTGTCCGCAATCTCACGGTTGGCATCGTCTATGGCGGCGGAGAGTTTTTTGACGCTCTTCTCCAGTTCCTCCAGTTCCCGGCGCCGCCCCAGCAGATTGCTGTTGTTCTTGAATGCGCCGCCGCTGATGGCTCCTCCGGGCACCAAAAGCTCGCCCTCCAGCGTCACCATGCGGATCCCGTAGTCGAACTTTCTGGCGATCTTCACCGCATTGTCCACATTGTCTACCACCACAATGCGGCCCAGCATGGACTTGGCCACATTCCGATACTTCTTGTCGATATCCACCAAGTCGTCGGCCATGCCGATGACGCCTTTCTCCTTCAAGGCCTCCGGATTTTTGAATTCCTGCGGCTTGGTGATGCTGGTGAGAGGCAGGAAGGTCGCCCGCCCCAGACGATTCTGCTTCAAATACCGGATCATCTTCTTGGCGGTGTCCTCATCGTCCGTGACAATGTTCTGGATATTGCCGCCCAATGCTGTCTCGATGGCCGTCTCATACTTTTTGTCCACCTTGATGATATCCGCCACGACGCCGATGATTCCCTTTTCTTTCTCCTTCTGCTCCATGACCTTTTTGACGCTGCCGCCGTATCCCTCATAGCGCTCCGTCAGATTGCTCAAAGCCTCCAGCTTGGACTGCTCCATATGATAGGCTGCCTGAGCTTCCCTCAGATTCGCGTCCAGATTTGTCAGCCGGATACGGATATCGCCCAGCTCGCCATTGGCGGCGGCCTCCCGGTCGTTCATCTCTTTTAATGCCTCGGTGATCACATCAAACTCTTCCTCGAGCTGCTTTAACTGTTCCTCTCTGGCCGCCTCGTCGGACTTGACCCGCAGGAGTCTGGAATTGAGTTCCGCTTTGCGGATGTTCACCTGCTCCATCATGGTGTCAAAACGCCCCATCTTGGATTTGATGGTGGCGCGCTGGTTCAGCTCTCCGATGATCACATTTTTGCCGTTCTCAATCTTATCGTTTAATATTTCAATCTCTGCCTGAATCTGCTGCAGCGCCGCTCTCACGGAGTCCGCGGTATCCGCAATCTCCTGCACCTGAACATCAATGCCCTGCTTTTCATTCAAGATTTCCTGCTTCTCCCGATTATGACCGTCAATTTCCTCCTGCAGGGCGCTCTTTCGATTATTCAGATGGGTTTCGCTGCCTCTGGCGGAATTGATCTGCTCCTTCAGGACATTGATCTCCCCTTCCAGTTTACCCCGCAGAAGCCCCGTATCCGTGAGATTTTCCCGAGCGCTCTCAATGGCGGCATCCAACGCTTCAATTTCCGTCTGGATGCGCTCATGCTCCACCTTGATGCTCTCATACTGTTTTGTGGTCTCTTCCAGATCCTGTGACGCAATGCCGCTTTTCTCCTCCACGGACGCAAGCTGCTCTCTGATGTGACTGTTCTCAAGCAGGAACACATTCACATCCAGCGTCTTTAACTCTTCCTTTTTGCGCAGATAGACCTTGGCTGTCTCGGACTGTTTCTCCAGCGGTCCCGTCTGCTTCTCCAGCTCGGCGAGAATATCCGACACGCGTGTCAGATTCTGCTGTTCGTTCTCCAGCTTCTGCTGTGCGGCCGCCTTGCGGCGTTTGAATTTCACAATGCCCGCCGCCTCGTCAAAAAGCTCCCTGCGCTCCTCGGGCTTGCCGCTCAGAATCTTGTCGATCTGACCCTGTCCGATGATGGAATAGCCTTCCTTGCCGATACCGGTATCATAAAAGAGCTCGTTCACATCTTTCAGCCTGCATATGGTTCCGTTGAGCAGATACTCGCTCTCCCCCGAACGGTAGATCCTTCTGGCAACCGTCACTTCGTCATAATCAATAGCGAGCTGATGGTCGGAATTGTCCAGCGTGATCGCCACATAGGCATAGCTTAACGGTTTTCTGGCCTCCGTCCCCGAGAAAATGACGTCCTGCATACTGGCTCCGCGCAGCTGTTTGATGCGCTGTTCGCCCAGCACCCAGCGCACGGCGTCCGCCACATTGCTCTTTCCGCTGCCATTGGGTCCCACAATGCCGGTAATGCCGTTGTGGAACTGAAACACGATTTTGTTGGCGAAAGACTTAAAGCCGTGTACCTCAATGCTTTTTAAATACATATCCCTGTTCCTTCAAAAAAAGCAAAGCTTCGTAGGCCGCCTGCTGTTCCGCTGCTTTTTTCGTCCTTCCCAAGCCTCTCCCGAGGCTTTTATCCTCCATGATGATTTCCACCTTGAACATCTTGCTGTGTTCCGGTCCGCTCTCGTCGAGCAGCTCATAGTGAAACTCTTTTTTGAGGGTGCCCTGAATCAATTCCTGAAGACGGCTCTTGCTGTCATAAAACAGCCTCTTATTCTCCAGATCCGACAGGATAAAACGGTTGATAAACTTTCTGGCAGGCTCCATTCCACCGTCCAGATAGATGGCGCCGATCACGGCCTCCATGACATCGGAGGTGATGCTCTCCCGCTCTCTTCCGCCGGTGAGCTCTTCGCCCTTCCCGAGACGTATGAAACATCCCAGCTCCAGATCCCTCGCGCAGAAGGCAAGGGCAGGCTCACAGACCATGGACGCGCGCAGCTTTGTGAGTTCCCCTTCCGAGAGTTTCTCATGCTCATGAAAAAGAAATTCACTGGACGCCAGTTCCAACACCGCATCTCCCAGAAACTCCAGTCTCTCATAATCTTCGGTCTTGTTGATCTTCTGTTCATTGATGAAGGAGCTGTGCGTAATGGCCTGCTTAAGCAGATCCTGATTGCCAAAACGATATCCTATGCGCTCTTCCAAAGCCTTTAAATTATACTTGTCCTGCATTTACCTTCCTCGATTCCGGTATGGACACCTCTGAATGGATGCCACGCAAAAAAGTATTCCCAAATACCAAGATTCGGGAATACCTGCAGTAACCAAATCCTTTAGTTTACAGCGCCTTTGATCAGCTCCACCGCTTCCTCGACCGTCGTTATCTTCTCTGCCTGCTCCGCTGCGATCTCAATATCGAATACCTCCTCGATACCCATGATGATCTGGAAGACATCCAGAGAGTCCGCTCCGAGATCATCCATGAACGTAGATTCCGGTGTGATCTCCTCGGGATCCACATTCAACACTTCTGCAATTACTTTCTTCAGTTTTTCCAATTCCATATCTTTGTTCCTTCTTTCTTATGAATTTATACTACTTTATGAAAATATATAAAGTTTATACAATTCAGTCCTCCAGAACGATCTTCTCCCTGATCTTATCATTGATATGCTGCTCTTTAAAAGTCAGGCATTGAAGAATGGAGTTTCTAATCTCAACAGCCTTGCTGCTTCCGTGGGTCTTGACCACCAGCCCGTTCAAGCCCAGCAGAGGCGCGCCGCCGTACTCTTCCGTATCGAAGCTCTTCAGCGTCTTCTTGAGCGCCGGTTTCACCAACAACGCTCCCAGCTTGCTGCGCAGCGTTGTTCTCATGCCGCTCTTTACCTTCTCGATCAGGATGCCGCCCACACCCTCGTACATCTTCAGGATGACATTGCCCACAAAAGCTTCGCACACCACCACATCAACCGCGCCCGCAGGGATGTCCCGCGCCTCCACACTGCCCACAAAATTGATCTCCGGACAGCTCTTTAAGAGCGGAAAGGTCTCTTTCACCAGAGCGTTTCCCTTCTCCTCCTCGGCGCCGATGTTCACAATACCCACTTTCGGATTCTTGATGCCCATGACATGTTCCATATACACGCTTCCCATCTTGGCAAACTGTACCAGATGGGAGGGCCTTGCATCCACATTGGCTCCGCAGTCGATCAGCAGCGCCACACCCTTCGCCGTGGGAATCAACGGTGCAAGGGGCGGTCTCTCCACGCCCTTGATGCGTCCCACAATCACCTGTCCGCCCACCAGAACCGCTCCGGTACTGCCCGCGGACACCAGCGCGTCACAGGTTCCTTCCTTCACCATATTCATGGCTCTCACGATGGAAGAATTTTTCTTTTTGCGAATCGCCATCACCGGCGGCTCCGCCATCTCGATGACTTCCTCCGTGTGAACGATCTCCACCTGCTCCGGATTATAACTGTATTTTCTGAGTTCTTCGGCCACAGCGGGTTCCCTGCCCACAAGGAATACCTTGATGCGCTTGTCTGCGGCTATGGCTTCCACCGCGCCCTTAACGATCTCGCCGGGTGCGTTGTCGCCACCCATGGCATCCACTGCCACATTTACCATCTCGGCCATTTTCTCTTCCTCTCCGTCCTGCCTGCGTCTTAAATCCCACACCAAAATATGGGATTTCCTGCGCTCTTTTCTACTATACTAAACCCCTATACAAAAATCAAGTAGAAAATAAATAGAAAAGGCTTCTTCCTTTCGGAGAAAGCCTTTTTCGCTTGGAATACTCGTATGTGAATCCAATCCACGCAGATCAGTCAACCTCTACGATCTGCTTCTTGTTGTAAGAACCGCAGTTCTTGCACACTCTGTGGGGCACCGTCAACGCACCGCACTTGCTGCACTTTACCAGAGTGGGAGCAGTCATCTTCCAGTTTGCTCTTCTCTTGTCTCTTCTACCTTTGGAAGATTTATTCTTGGGACAAATAGACATCGTTACACCTCCTTATTTGCATCAAAAATATCTTTTATTACCGCCATGCGGGGGTCGGGTACGAAGGTGTCGCATCCACATTCCCTCTCATTCAGATTCTGTCCACAGACCGGGCATACGCCCTTACAGTCCTCTTTGCACAGAATCTTCACAGGCCAGTTTACTATAATTTCGTCATGCACAAGGGCCTCCACATCCAACTGATAACCTTCCATACAACTTTGGTCATCCGCATCCGCTTCCTCATCTTCCGCAATCCTGTCGGGAGAGAACACCGCCTTGTCCACGGACAGCTCCAGCACCACCGGCACATCCGACAGACATCTGTCGCAGGCAGCCGCAAAGACAAGTCTGCAGCTTCCCTCCACTCTGGCCTTGCCCTCGCCGAGATTGGTAAAGGTCATGGCCACCGGGGACTTCTCCTCCACGGTGAAAACGCCTGTCCCGTTTGAGAACTCCGTCATCTCCAAAGGGATCTCCTTGGTCATGACTCTGCCCTCACAGGTCAATACATCCGATAAATTCACTAACATAGCGACTCCTATGCACTTTATTGTGCATTTGCACACTGATTCATTATACATAAGGGTTGGCTGTTTGTCAATACATGAATTTAAAATGTTATGTCACATTATTTCATAGGTCTTATGGAAAATACTTTCCTCTATAATATAGATATCGTGAAGGTCATCCATACGCACTGCCAGATAGTCCCCCTCTTTTCCCAGCATATATTTCTCCTCATCCCATGCGGTAAACACCTTCACGCGATGCTCCAGTTTCGCCGCATAGATGTGTACCTCGCCGCTGGAAACGCAGGATTTTGCATAGGGAATCAGCGATACGTTTTTTCCCTCCAGCACATCTTTAACGACAGGCGCATACTCCCCAGAAAACTCGTAAGGGATGTCAAGTCTGCTATAACTGTGCTCAAATTTGGCTCTGTCATTGGGGTACACTTCGCCCCGAATCCCGATCATAATATACAGTTCTTCATTGATCTGCACATCCAAATCTCCCTCCAGAGTACGTATACAAATCTTGGTGCCCGTGGGGAAAATCTGATTGGCTTCCACATAGCCCAGAGGAACTTTCTTCTTTTTATATGCCATCATCCCAGAAATGTCTATTTGATAATCTCTGGCGTGAATAATCTGGCTGTTGTCAAAATAGCTGTTCATGCGCCAAAGCAGAAATTCTTCGATTTCCCCGCTGTCCTCGCTCACCTTTTTGCCCAGAGGCTCTCCCACTTTCTTAAGCAGCTCCATCTGGATAAAGCCGCCCGCTTTTTCCAAATGCCCACCGCCCGAGCCGATGCCATCCGTGATAAACTCCGCCAGCTCGCTTGCCTTTACCTCCTTCACACAGCTCCTCACGGAAATCTTGATGCCAAAGGGCAGCACGCTGTACACCAGACAGGTGTCCACGGTGTCCACCTCCAGCATCAGATCACTAATCACACCCAGAATATTCGGGTCACAGGGCTCCGCCATGGCCACTGCATAGCGATACTCTTCATGATAGTGGTAATTCATCAGCGCCGCCCCGGCAATTTCCAACTCACGCAGGGACAGATTCGCGTTGCGCAAACGGACGATCAGACTTCTGTCAAAAGACGCGTCATCCCGCAGGTCCTTGTCCAACGGATGGAAAATCTCTGTAAAATTGTTTGTGTCAGTCAAAAGCCCGTAATAGAGCGCCGTAGCCAGACCTTTATTGTCGTTGATATCCACTCCCTCCAGTTTCAGCAGCTCCCTTACCAAGGTGGCACATGCGCCCAGATTGCTCCGAACTTCACTGAGCAGGGGCAGCGTGCCGCTGACCTGATGATGGTCGATGACGGCAACCGTGCCCGCCTCAAACCTTGTCACATTTCCCTCGCCATACTGGCAGTCCACCGTGATCAAAAGCTCCGGCGCCTCCAAAGCGTCCACATGCTCAACCGGAATCCTCAACTCGGATACCATCAATACCAGATTGCTCTTTTGAATCTGATAACGCCCTCCATAGACAAAGCGCACATCCTTTCCCTGCTCTTTCAAATAGGTGTATACCCCATAGCCGCTGGCAAGGGCGTCCGCATCCGGATTGTCGTGGCACTGTACCACAATCGAATCATAGGCTAAAAGTT
>CAZSAJ010000068.1:0-10926 GCA_964604835.1 uncultured Acetatifactor sp. | reverse complement strand
AGGCGGAGCGTGAGAGACGTGAGGCCGTGACCCGTGCGGAAGGTGAGAAGAAGGCGCGCATTCTGGAGGCAGAAGGTGAGAAGCAGTCCGCGATTCTGCGTGCGGAGGCGGATAAGCAGTCTGCGATTCTTCGGGCCGAGGCACAGAAGGAGAAGATGATCCGTGAGGCGGAAGGTGAGGCCGAGGCGATTCTGAAGGTGCAGCAGGCAAATGCCGACGGTATCCGGATGCTCAAGGAGGCCGGAGCCGACGAGGCCGTTTTGAAGATCAAGAGTCTAGAGGCGTTCGAGAAGGTTGCGGACGGTCAGGCCACCACGATTCTGCTCCCCGCCGAGCTTCAGGGGATCGCAAGCATGGGCGCGGCTCTGAAAGAGGGCGCGAAGGCTGCAAAGTAGGCCTGTGCGAAAGGCAATAGTAATAGAAAGAGATATAGAAATGAAAAAGAATTTTCGGAGTCCATACGCCTGTGTCAAAACGGGCGTATGGATTTTGTTTGCCCGGGCAGAGATGTGGTTTCTATTCGGACGAGCTCTCGCTCCGTAAAAAAGAGAAACGATTACCGTGGGAGCGGAAGCCGGAGCTTCCGGGGTTGAAAAATTGCCGACAATGCAGTATATTAAGTATATTATTATTAAAAATGAAAAGTAAATCAACGGACGGTACGATACACATAAGGAGGCACATCATGGACAAGATCAATTTAAAAGGACGGGATTTCTTAAAATTGTTGGATTTTACGCCGGAGGAAATTCTCTGTTTTCTGGATTTGGCGGCGGATCTCAAGGACAAGAAAAAGAGAGGAATTCCCGTGGACACGCTGCGGGGCAAGAATGTGGCACTGATTTTTGAGAAGACCAGCACCCGGACCAGATGCGCCTTCGAGGTGGCGGCACATGATCTGGGGATGGGCTGTACCTATCTGGATCCTTCCGGCTCCCAGATCGGCAAGAAAGAGAGTATTGCCGATACCGCCCGTGTGCTGGCCGGGATGTTCGAGGGGATCGAATACCGCGGCTACGGACAGGAGATCGTGGAGGAACTGGCCAAATATTCCAAGGTGCCCGTGTGGAACGGACTGACCAATGAATTTCATCCCACTCAGATGTTGGCGGATCTGCTCACGATCAGAGAGCATTTCGGACATCTGGAGGGAATCAAACTGACCTATATGGGGGATGCGCGCTATAATATGGGCAATTCTCTGATGGTGGCCTGCGCCAAGATGGGCATGCATTTTACCGCCTGCACCGCGGCATCCTATTTTCCGGAGAACGGGCTGGTGGAGCAGTGCAAAGCCATCGCGGCCCAGACCGGCGGCAGCATTACGCTCACCGAGGACGTGGAGGCCGGGACGAAGGGCGTGGATGTTATTTACACGGATGTGTGGGTATCCATGGGAGAGCCGGACGAAGTGTGGGAGGAGCGCATCCGTGTACTCTCCCCCTATCAGGTGAACCGGAAAGTGATGGACAATGCGGGGGAGGGAGCGATCTTTATGCACTGTCTGCCTGCGTTCCATGATCTGAAGACCAAAATCGGCGCTCAGATGGGCGAGCGGTTCGGCATCACGGAGATGGAGGTCACGGACGAGGTCTTTGAATCCGCCCAGTCGTTGGTATTCGAGGAGGCGGAGAACCGTATGCACACTATCAAGGCGGTGATGGCGGCGACTTTATGAGAGCAGAAATTTTGGCCCTTTTGAGGGAAGAGAAAACCTATGTATCCGGGCAGCAGTTGTGCGAGCGGTTCGGCGTGACGCGCACGGCGGTCTGGAAAGCGGTGGAACAGCTCCGCCGGGAGGGCTATCAAATCGAGGCCGTGCAGAAGAAAGGGTATCGTCTGACGGAGCCGGAGACGGCGGCATCCGCAGAGATCTATACCCAGAGCGAAATTGCCAGCCGCATGCGGACCGAGTGGGCCGGGCGGCCGGTTCGGTTCTATGAGAGTCTGGATTCCACTAATATTGAGGCGAAACGTCTGGCGGAATCCGGCGCCGGTCACGGCACGCTGGTGGTGGCGGAGATGCAGACTGCCGGCAGGGGGCGCAGAGGCCACAGTTGGAGTTGTCAGGCGGGGGCAAACTGCTATTTTACGATTCTGTTAAAGCCGGATCTGTCTCCGGAGAAAGCGCCCATGCTGACGCTGGTGATGGCCCATGCCGTGGCGCAGGGCATCAAGCGTGAGAGCGGGATTGATGTGGGCATCAAATGGCCCAACGATATCGTGATTCAGGGCAGAAAAGTCTGCGGCATCCTCACGGAGATGAGTGTGGAGCGGGACTATATCCAGTATGTGGTGATCGGCGCAGGCATCAATGTGCGGGAGCAGGAATTTGCCCCGGAGATAGCGGATCGGGCGATTGCGCTGGACGGCGTGTCCGGCGGTCGGACAGACAGAAGCCGCCTGCTTGCCGCCGTGATGGATGCTTTCGAGGAGGATTATGAGTGCTTTGCGGAAGCCGGCTCCCTGACGCATCTGAAGGACTCTTACAACAGTCTGCTGGTCAATCGGGGCAGGGAAGTCTGTGTGGCGGAGCCCGCAGGGGAATACCGGGGAATCGCCATGGGCATCACGGATACGGGAGAACTGCTCGTGGAACTGCCGGACAAGACCATACGGGAGATCTTTGCGGGAGAAGTGTCCGTGCGGGGCATTTACGGCTATGTGTAGATTCGGAATATTGTATCACCAACTTGTTCGGTAATTTGAGTCAGAGCCTCAAATATGCCTTGATCGCAGTAAACTGCTCTGACATGGGGAAATAGAATGGAAGATAAGAGGATCGTACTCTGCGGCGCCAACGCCTATGAGATGAAATATTATTTTAACGAGCGCTTTGCGGGCATACCGGATTCCGTCAAGGACGAGCTGCATATCATCTGCGTGCTTTTTACGGAGGAAGTGGGCGGGATCTTTACCATCGTCTTTGAGGAGGACGGGACGCTCTCTCTGGAGACCAATGCCGAGGAGGATGATATTTACTATGACGAGATATCCAGTGGTCTGTTGGTTGGGGAAATACGCCGGAGGAGGCAGGAACTTCTGGAATCCCTGAGTCTGTATTACAGGGTGTTTATTTTAAAAGAGGATCTTTCGATATGATACTTGTAGTGGATGTGAGCAACACCAATATGTCTTTTGGCGTGTATGAGGGGGAGGTACTCAAGGCAACCTTCCGCCTGATGACGCGCACGCCCCATACCTCCGATGAGTACGGTGTCACGATACTCCATCTGTTGGAGCATCACGGCATTGCGCCGGGAGAGCTGGTAGGTGCCGTGATCTCCAGTGTGGTGCCTGCGGTGATGCATGCCCTGCTGGGGGCGCTGAACCGCTATATCGGCGTCAAACCCCTGATCGTGGGGCCGGGCGTGAAGACCGGTATCCGCATCGCCACGGAGGACCCCAGAGCCATCGGGGCGGACCGCATCGTGGATGCTGCGGCGGCCTATACCAAATACGGCGGCCCCGTGCTGGTGCTGGATTTCGGCACGGCCACCACCTATGATCTGATCACGGCGGAGGGATGTTTTACCGCGGGCGTCACGGCACCGGGCATCCGCATCAGCTCCGAGGCGTTGTGGACGCAGACCGCAAAGCTGCCAGATATCGAGTTAAAGATGCCCAAGACAATTCTTGCGCAGGAGACGATCTCCAGCATGCAGGCGGGTGTCATGTACGGTCAGATCGGCCAGACGGAATACATTATCCGCAAAATGCGGGAGGAGAGCGGATTGAAGGAATTAAAGGTGGTTGCAACCGGCGGGCTGGGCAGGCTGATTGCAGACGAGACCGCGGCCATCGACATTTATGACCCTTCTCTGACGCTGGACGGACTGCGGCTGATTTATGAGAAAAATGCCCGGTGAAAACAAAAATGTGGAAAGGAACGGAGTATGTCCCGGCTTGAGATTGGAGGAATCACCCTCCCCAACAACATCATCTTGGCTCCCATGGCAGGTGTCTCGGACCTGCCTTTTCGTCTCTTGTGCCATGAACAGGGAGCGGGGCTTGTGTGTATGGAGATGGTAAGCGCCAAGGCGATCTATTACAATAACAAAAATACGGACAGTCTCATGGAAATCCACCCGGATGAGGGCTATGCATCCCTGCAGTTATTCGGTTCCGACCCGGTCATCCTGAGCGAGATGGCAAAACGTATCGAGGACAGGCCCCATGCCTTTCTGGATCTGAATATGGGCTGCCCTGTGCCCAAGGTGGTGAATAACGGGGAGGGATCGGCGCTGATGAAGGATCCGAAGCTTGTGGAGCGGATTCTCGGCGCTCTGGTGAAGGCCACCAAAAAGCCTGTCACCGTAAAGATCCGCAAGGGATTTGACGAGTCTCATGTCAATGCCGTGGAGATCGCCAAGATTGCGGAGAGCTGCGGCGTGAGCGCCGTGGCCGTCCACGGGCGCACCAGAGAACAGTATTACAGCGGAGAAGCCGACTGGGATATCATCGCCAAGGTCAAGGCGGCGGTGTCCGTTCCCGTTCTCGGAAACGGCGATGTGGACAGTCCCGAGAAGGCGGAGCGGATGCTTGCGCAGACCGGATGCGACGGCGTCCTGATCGGCCGCGCCGCACAGGGCAATCCGTGGATCTTTCGGGAAGTCACCCGCTATCTGGAGGACAAGACGCTCCTGTCCCGCCCGGATAATGCGGAGAAAAAAGAAGTCATTCTGCGCCATGCAGCGCTGCAATTGGAATATAAAGGCGAGTACATCGGAGTGCGGGAGATGCGAAAACATTTGTCTTGGTACACGGTGGGAATGCCCGGTTCCGCTCGTTTTCGCCGGGAGATCAACAGTATGGAGACCATGGAGCAGCTGAGGGAGAGCGTGGAGCGCATTTTTGTGTGATAAACATACAAGAACATATTTTGACGCAGGCTGCATATAATGGAGCATGGACACGATCATAACAATAAATTTATTGAAAGCAAATGGTGTGAAAACCACGCGCGGCGTAGCAGGTTCGGAGGATGGCAGGCTCACATACAGTCTGCGGGAATACCGGATCGCGGATTATCAGCTCATACGAATCCTGATCAGGGAGCCGGTTTGGGCTCCGGCTAAGAGGAGACGGAGAATCGGAAGGCTGTCCCGGTTTTTGGTGGCTATCCAACAGCATTTGTGGGAGCGCAGACAGAAGCGGGAGCGTGCGGAAGTTACGGAACGGCTGCTCGAGGAGCTGGCGCCGCTTTTGGACGGATATGGGGACAATGCGCTGGTCTATGAGGACAATGTGCCGGAGGAGAGCTGGGTGAGGAGCCTGCTGCCGCTGCCGGAGTTCGACGGATATTTTCGGCGGGAGTGGCTGCAGAGGCTGCTGCCCCAAGCCGTACATCCTCATTTTGTGGTACTTGGAAACGCGGACTGCCTGCAGGAGCTTCTCTGCGAGCTGGCGCCGAAGATGAAGAGCGTCCTGTGGATCGCGCCGGATCTGAGTTATCAGGATCAGTTGGAGGAGTTCGCCGAGGAATTTTTTCTGGAGTACGGACTGGCGATCAATCTTCATTTTCTGCCGGAAAACGGCACCTACGCACAGATGCGCATTCCGGATGAACGCTACAGGGAGCCGGTGAATGTGCTGGATTTTACAGGGGAGAAATACATTCCCTGTTTTGACCCGCCCGGGGGCAGTGTCTGGCTGGATATGGCGTCGGTGGGGGAGAAGGAGAGACGCATCGAGGCGCGCAGACTCAAAGTGCGCTATGATTCGCTGAGAAAGCAGTGGCGGAATCCCGCATCTTGACACTGTGGAGTAAAACGGGTATAATACATTAGTTAATTAGCGGAAAATAGAGATCATAACAAAATAGAAAATATACAAACAGAAAGGTGATGTGTCATGCAGGAGAAGAAAAATATTTTGACCTACGAAGGACTCAGGAAATATGAGGACGAGCTCCACGAACTGAAAGTGGTGAGACGTCAGGAGGTTGCCCAGAAGATCAAGGAAGCCAGAGAGCAGGGCGATCTTTCGGAGAATGCAGAGTACGATGCCGCCAAGGATGAGCAGAGAGACATCGAGGCGAGGATCGAGGAACTGGAGAATATTTTGAAAAATGCCGAGGTTGTGGTGGAGGACGAGGTGGATCTGGACAAGATCAACATCGGCTGCAAAGTCCGCATTCTGGACATCGAGTACAGCGAGGAGCTGGAGTACAAAATCGTGGGTTCCACCGAGGCTGACAGCTTAAAGGGGAAGATTTCCAACGAAAGCCCCGTGGGCAAGGCGCTGCTTGGCAAGAAAGTCAACGATACCGTTGAGGCGGAGACACCGGCGGGTGTGTTCGTTTATAAGATACTGGAGATTCAGAGAGGGAACTGAGAGAAAAGGGGATAGAGACGTGGCAGAAGAACAGCAGAACACAAAGGGACAGCAGAATACCAAGACACAGGAGCAGGATATCAACCAGCTCTTGAAGGTGCGCCGTGAGAAACTGGCAGCGCTGCAGGAGGCTGGAAAAGATCCTTTCCGCATCACCAAATATGATGTGACACATCACAGTGCCGATATCAAAGAGCATTTTGACGAACTGGAAGGCAAAACGGTCCGCATTGCGGGGCGTATGATGTCCAAGCGCGTCATGGGCAAGGCGTCTTTCTGCAACATTCAGGATCTGCCCGGCAATATCCAGTGCTATGTGGCCAGAGACAGCGTGGGCGAGGAGCCTTATGCGGATTTTAAAAAGTATGATGTGGGTGACATTGTGGGCATCGAGGGCGAGGTCTTTAAGACCAAGACGGAGGAGATCTCCATCCATGCGGCCCGCATCGACCTGCTCTCCAAGAGCCTGCAGATTCTTCCGGAGAAGTACCACGGCCTGACCAACACGGATATCCGTTACCGCCAGCGTTACACGGATCTGATCATGGACGCGGGAGTGAAGGATACCTTTGTGAAGCGTTCCAAGATCAACAGCGCCATCAGACGTTATCTGGAGGGCGAGGGATTTCTGGAGGTGGAGACGCCGATGTTAGTCTCCAATGCCGGAGGCGCCGCGGCGCGGCCTTTTGAAACCCATTACAATGCGCTGGACGAGGATGTGAAGCTGCGCATTTCGCTGGAGCTCTATCTGAAGCGGCTGATCGTGGGCGGTCTGGAGCGTGTGTTTGAGATCGGGCGCGTATTTAGAAACGAAGGTCTGGACACCAGACATAATCCCGAGTTTACCCTGATGGAGCTCTATCAGGCATATACCGACTACAACGGCATGATGGATCTGACCGAGAATATGTTCCGCCATGTGGCGCAGGAAGTCTGTGGCACCACCTTGATTCCCTATAGCGGTGAGATGATCGATCTGGGAAAGCCCTTTGAG
Organism: uncultured Acetatifactor sp.; assembly: GCA_964604835.1. Classification (GTDB taxonomy): domain Bacteria; phylum Bacillota; class Clostridia; order Lachnospirales; family Lachnospiraceae; genus Acetatifactor. Next base: position 3,596 of record CAZSAJ010000068.1, on the reverse strand, counting down.
CGGATCACCATGGTGGATGCGGTGAAGCAGTATGCGGGTGTGGACTTCGATGCCATTCCCGACACGGCGGCCGCCAAGAAAATTGCGGACGAGAAGGGCGTTCACTATGAGGCGCGCCATGAAAAGGGCGATATCCTGAATCTCTTCTTCGAGGAGTTTGTGGAGGAGCATCTGATTCAGCCGGTGTTTGTCATGGATCATCCGGTGGAGATCTCCCCGCTGACCAAGAGAAAGCCGGACAAACCCGATTATGTGGAGCGTTTCGAACTCTTTATCTATGGCCGTGAGATGTGCAACGCCTATTCCGAGTTAAATGATCCCATTGACCAGAGGGAGCGTTTCAAAGCGCAGGAGGCCGCGCTGGCAGCAGGCGACGAGGAGGCCAACACCACGGACGAGGACTTTATGAATGCGCTGGAGATCGGCATGCCGCCTACGGGTGGAATCGGATATGGCATTGACAGATTGGTGATGCTTTTGACGGACAGCCCGGCGATTCGGGATGTGCTGCTGTTCCCGACAATGAAAACTTTGAGTAAAGAGAACCAGTAAAATCAAATAGTTCAAGGATTGGAAGTTAAAATTTACGACCGAATTACGACCAATTAGAGAGGACACGTTCATAAAGTGAAAATGCGACAGGGGACAGATAAAATCCTATTGTCGCATTTTATCTTTTATGTGGTGGAGTTGTATCATTGGTTAAACTGCTCAGATAATCTAATGACACATCATAGAACTTGGCAAGAGTGATAGCTAATTCAAATGGCAAATCTCTCAATCGTGAATAATATCCCATAAGTATCTTCAAATACATTATAATAGACTTTATTCCCTGCTTATGATACACTCATTGTAAAAGAAGGTGCAGGCATATGTATGGGGTTATGCGGCCGGATAATGAGGGTGGAGGTAATATTTATTATGAATGAGAACTTACAGTATATTGTTGATAATCTTCATATCATAAGGCAGTTGTATGACAAAGATGTGATCATCTCTGTTCTGGACAAGGATAAGGTGGTGCAGGGCTTTTCGCTGCCCCCGGGAATACCTCCGCAGGCGGAAGTCGGTTCTGTGTTTGAAGATCCAAGCGGAATCTTTGATGAGGTTATCTCCAAAGGTATAACAAAGCATAATTATCTGCCTAAGGAGGTCATGGGTTTTCCTGTCGAGGGGAATTTAGTCCCTATTAAGGACGACGGGCAGGTAGTGGGCTGTATTATATGCACTTATTCTGTGGAGGGCAGGGAAAAGGTTAAAGAGATCGCCACAAGCTTTCAGGAATCAATTCGGGAGATTGACAGTTCCGTTCAGGACGTTGTCGGCGGAATTGAGACTCTGTTCAGCATGCTGACAAGTATGAGTAAGATGACTTTGGATGTGGAACAGGATGTCAATGCGGCGGCAGACGTTGTAAATAAGATCAACAATAATGCGTCTCACTCGAATATACTTGCACTGAATGCTTCGATTGAGGCGGCGCGGAGCGGAGAAGCGGGAAGGGGCTTTGCCGTTGTCGCCACAGAGATGGGGAAACTGGCCAAGGATAGTGGCAATTCTGCGACCGAGATAAAGACTACCTTGTCCGCAATTGTGAGCCATTTGGAAGCCATCATGAATTCTATCAAGGAAGCAAATGATGTGGCAAAGAGCTATATGGACAATATAAGTTCGATTAAATCGGTACTGGAACAGACTATTTCTCTTGCGAGCGAGCTGGAGAATGACGTAAAATTATAGATACATAGAGTAGATTATGTATGTTTGTATATACAGGTTTTCTGATTTTATTATATGGGCAAGAGATGTTATCGGAAGTCGGATTGCCATTGAATGCGGCTTGTAGTTTTTGTTAAAAAACTATTGCAGTGAAATCCATTCAGAAAGTGAGGACCAGTAAATGAGCAGAGTTAATTTTGGAGCAAAACCGATCATGTTTCCGCAGCCGGTGCTGATCATTGCAACATATGATGAAAACGGTGTGCCTAATGCGATGAACGCTGCGTGGGGGATTACCACGGATTTTAAGGAGATTACCATCAGCCTGTCGGAGCATAAGACCACAGATAACTTGGCTGTAAGAAAGGCATTTACCGTAAGCATGGCAACGGAAGATCAGGTGATAGCCTGTGATTATGTGGGGATTGAATCTGCTAGGAAGGTTCCGGATAAGTTTGAGAAAGCAGGATTTCATGCAACAAAAAGTGAGTACGTGGATGCCCCGCTGATCGATGAACTTCCTATGGCTTTGGAGTGTAAAGTGAAGAGTTTTGCGGATGGCATTCTGGTCGGAGAAATCGTTAATGTGTCAGCGGATGACAGCGTGGTTACAGACGATAAAATAGATCCGAAAAAGTTAAAGCCAATCACCTTTGATCCTGCGAATAATGTATATATTGGTTTGGGTGAGAAAGTTGGTAACGCCTTTAAGGATGGAGCACAGTTGATGCAATCGTGAATAAAAGCAAACGTCTGACTGTATCAGCTCAAATGGCAAAGACACAATATAGAATGTAAAGCAGAATGCGACAGAGGGTTAAATGAATTCCTTTGTCGCATTTATATGTGTGCTGGTGGTATTCTATTAGAAATGTATATTGTATTTTTTCTGAGAATTAGTTAAAGGATCAAGTCAGCATATACAGGATCACGGCAAGGAGTATGTGAATGGAGAGAAAATATTGCATAGATAATTTAAGATGGCTGGCAATCCTGCTGCTTTTTCCGTTTCATGCCGCACAGATTTGGAGTGGAGGTGAATACAGTGGATTTTACATATGGTCACACACAAACACCGTTCTCTATGTGTTCTCAACTGCCGTGTATCCGTGGTATATGACCTTTTTGTTTGCGATTGCGGGCATGAGCTGTAAGTACGCTCTTCTAAAAAGGACAAACAAAGAATTTGTCGTGGAGCGAATCAAAAAATTAGTTATTCCATTTATCTTTGGACTGCTTGTGCTTGTTCCTGTAATGACCTATACTGCGGAGGTGTTCTTTAACGGATATACAGGCACTTACTGGCAGCAGTATGGATTGTTTTTTACAAAGGAAACCGATTTAACAGGATATCATGGAGGTTTTACCCCTGCACATCTTTGGTTTTTACTTTATCTGTTTGTGATTTCCGTAACTGCGCTTCTGATCGTTTATTTGCAAAAGAAGTGTTTGCCGGAATGTAGAGTTGGCAGTGTTCCATATTTCTTCATTATCTTGCTATTTGTCCCGGAGTGGCTTTTTCAATATGTCCTGAATATAGGTGGGAAAAGTTTAGGGCAATTTATGATCCTGTTTTTGTTCGGATACTATATCCTTTCGGAAGAAAGTATTCTGCAAAAACTAAAGCGATACCGGTTGGTAAGTCTGGCGGTTTGGATCCTGTCAGGCAGTCTATACACGGCTCTGTACTGTTTTGAAAATGTCCGAAACATTGGGATGACTGGACTCTATATCTTTTTCGGCTGGATGGGAATTATCACGCTGCTGGGAATAGGGCAGTCAAAGCTGAATGTTCACAATAGGCTCAGCGCTTATTTCACCCAAGCGTCTTTCCCTGTTTACATTCTCCATATGCCAATTCTGGTCGTGGTAGG
>CAZSAJ010000067.1:0-11103 GCA_964604835.1 uncultured Acetatifactor sp. | reverse complement strand
GTAGGTGGAGAACTTGTACCCTTTACGGTAATCAAACTTTTCCACGGCCTTGATCAAACCCAGATTCCCTTCCTGAATCAGATCGAGAAAGAGCATACCGCGCCCCACATAACGCTTGGCAATGCTGACCACCAGACGCAGATTCGCCTCCGCCAGCCGCTTCTTGGCCTCCTCATCCCCCAGCTCCATGCGCTTTGCCAGCTCGATCTCCTCCTCGGCGGACAGAAGCGGCACCTTACCGATCTCCTTCAAATACATGCGCACGGGATCCTCGATACTGATACTGTCCGGCACGGACAGATCAATATTCTCCACATCCACCTCGTCATCCTCGGTGAGGATGATCTCCTCATCGTCGAGATCGTCTTCCTCGGTGATGCGCAGCACGTCCACATTGTTCTGGTCCAGAACCTCTAAGATTCTCTCAAACTGCTCCTCCTCGAGCTGCATATCCGTGAAAAACTCGCTGATCTCCTGATATTCCAGCACATTTTTCTTCTTCTTTGCCGCCGCCAGAAGCTCTTTTACCTTCTCGTCAAATTTGGCCTGTGTGTTTTCGTCCATGTTGTAATTCCATCCTTCCTGGGTGTTCTGTTCTTTTTGTATCTTTCAGGCATATTTTGCACTTATTCTTGACCTTATTCCAGAGAAATATGCGTTTTTGCCAGTGTTTCCAGTGCTTTCTTACCCTCCACCACCTTGGTCAGCGCGTCCATGTCCATGCCGAGTCTGGAAGTGTAATATTCATAACTGCCCCTCTTTACGGAGAGCAGGATATCGTGAAAGGCCTTCTCCCGCTCCTGCGGCGTATTGAGCTGCGGCAGTGTGGTGTGAAAGAGCTCCGCCGCCCTGCTCTGCTCCTCCTCATCCTCGAACATGCTGATGATGCTCGCCGGCTGAAAATTTTCCTGAGAAAACCCTGCAAACAGCCGCTCCGCCACCTTCCGGTACAGCTCCTCCGTGAAATCCTCCGGGGAGACATACTGCTTGATTCGGGGATAGAGGGCCGGAGAGTCCGCCAGCCATGTGAGCAGAAGCCGCTGTGCTTTTTTGGCATTTTCCTCCGGCGTCTGCTTCCGCGCCACACCGGACTTGGGCCGCTCCACAGGTCTCGCATCTCCCGCGGTGGCCGCATATCCCACCACCAGCCTGCGCAGATTGTCCGCGCCGATCATATATTTTTCCGCCACGGCCTGCAGATAGTTCTCACGTTCCAGCTCCTCGGAGAAGCCGCACAGCTTCTTTGCAATCTCCCGGTGGAACTTCGTCTTCTGCTCCGGATCCTGCATGTCATACTGTTCCGAGAGCGCTCTGATCTCAAAGAAAAAGCTGTTTTCCGCCCGGTCGATGCGCTCCTGAAAAGCCTCTCTGCCCAGATTCTTGATAAATTCATCCGGATCTTTGTAGGGCTTCATGTCGATGACCTTCCCGGTCAATCCCGCATCCCGCAGAATGCCGATGCCCCGAAGCGCTGCCCGCACCCCCGCGCCGTCGCTGTCGTATGCCAACAACACATTATCCGTGTACCGCCGCATAAGAACGGCCTGTTCCGGGGTAAACGCAGTTCCAAGCGACGCCACCGCCTGTGTGAATCCCGCCTGATGCATGGCGATCACATCCATATATCCCTCACAGATGATCAGATTGCCGCTGCGGGCCGTCCGCGCAAAATTAAGCCCGTAAAGATTTCTTCTCTTATCAAAAACCGGCGTCTCGGGGGAATTCAGATACTTGGGTTCCCCGTCCCCCATGACGCGGCCGCCGAAACCGATGACGCGGTGGTTGCCGTCCTGAATGGGAAACATGACGCGGTTCCAGAACTGACTCCTCAGTCCGTTTTTCTCGGAGTAGACAGCCAATCCCGCCTCCTTGATCAGCTCGTCCTCGAATCCCTTGCTCCGCAGATACTCCACCAGCGTCTCACCGCTTTTGCCCGCGTAGCCCAGACCAAACTTGTGTATGGTGTCCGCTGTCAGCGCCCGCTTTTCCAGATATTTCTGCCCCAGCTCCCCCTGCGGGGAACGAAGCGTAAAATAGAAGAATTTGGCCGCCTCCTTGTTGACCTCCAGAAGCCTTGCGCGCCTGCCTGCCCGCCTTTTCTCCTCCGCCGAATACTCGACTTCGGGCAGATTGACGCCCGCCCGATCCGCCAGCATTTTTACCGCCTCGGGAAAAGAATAATTCTCGTACTGCATCACAAACGTATACACATTGCCGCTGACGCCGCAGCCGAAGCAATGGTACATCTGCCTGTTCTCCGAGACGGCAAAGGAAGGGGTCTTCTCGTTGTGGAAGGGACAGCATCCCCAGTGGTTCGCCCCTTTTTTCTGCAGTCTCACATACCCCGACACCACGCCCACTATATCGTTTTTTGATCGAATTTCCTCTATCAATTCCTCCGGGTAGTACATACGGTTTCCCTTTTCCCGCATCCTATGCGGCTGTCAATATTCAGATCTGCCAAGATTTCGGCACGAAAATATCATTGTATACCGCGATGGCAAAGCGATCCGTCATGGATCCCACATAGTCGCAGACCACCCGCTCTCTGGGTTCTCCTTCGGACAAAAGCTTTAGAAACTCCTCCGGCAGATCATCCACATGCTTCATATAATGGTGATACAAGGTCTCCATGAGGGCCTCCGCCTTGGCTTCCTCGTTTTTGGCTATGGGATTGGTGTATACATTTTCAAACATAAACTGTCGGATATCCGCCATCGCCTTGGAGACCCGCTCCGACATGATGATATCGTTTTGATCCATGCTGTTGGTGACGATGTCATGAATGAGACAGTCCAGCCGCTCCCCCGGCGCGGAGCCGAGCACCGCTCTGATAGGAGCCGGCACATCGCTCTCCTTCAGAATCCCGGCACGCACCGAATCGTCCATGTCATGGTGTATGTAGGCAATCTTGTCCGACAGTCGAACAACTTTCCCCTCCAGCGTGTGGGGCCTGCCGCTGGTCTGATGGTTCAGAATGCCGTCCCGCACCTCCTTCGTGAGGTTCAGCCCCTGTCCGTCCTTCTCCAGCCTGTCCACCGTCCGCACACTCTGTTCGCTGTGCTCAAATCCCAGCGGACAGACTCTGTTCAGAGCCCGCTCCCCGGCATGTCCGAAGGGCGTGTGCCCCAGATCATGCCCCAGCGCAATGGCCTCCACCAGCTCTTCGTTCAGCTTCAAGGCCTTTGCAATCGTCCGCGCGTTCTGGGATACCTCCAGCGTATGGGTCAGTCGGGTACGGTAGTGATCTCCCTCAGGCGAGAGAAACACCTGCGTCTTATCCTTCAGACGGCGAAACGCCTTGCAGTGAATGATACGGTCTCTGTCACGCTGAAAAACAGGCCGAATGTCGCACTCCGCCTCCGCTCTCAACCGTCCCTGCGAATTCTTGCTCTTGGCCGCATAAGGACTTAAATACTCTTCTTCCCACTGTTCCAAACGCTCTCTGATTGTCATACGGTTACCCATCTGCCCGCTTCGGCGGACGATCAAAACAAAAATGAATCCAACTGCTCTATTTGAGATATTCTGCGTCCTTCACAGAATTCCTTTTCCGTAACTTCTATTTTTTAACGACAGATATCATAGATAAACTCCGCATTCTTATCCATGGCCGCCGTCGCCGCCTTGAACGGGGACATTTGGAACACATGCCACATGCCCTCGAAGATCTCCAGTCTGGCGGAGACCCCGGACCGCAGCAGCCTTTGATACAGCCTCTCGGCGTCGCTGAGCAGGATCTCGTTTTCCCCCGCCTGAATATAAGTGGGCGGAAAACCGGTAAAATCCCCGAAAAGCGGGGAGATCAAGGGGTCTTTCATATCCTGTCCGCCTGCGTACGCCTCCACCATCCGGTCGATATAATCACGATTTAACACTGGGTCCAGCTCCGCTTTCTCCACAAAAGATTCCCCCGAGGAGGTCAGATCGGTCCATGGGGACAGAAGCACCAATCCTCTGGGAAGAAGCCGTTCCTCCTCCTTCAACTTTAACAGTAGGGAAAGCGCCAGATTCCCTCCTGCGGAATCTCCGGTGACGATCACGTCCCGCGCCCCGTATCCCAGAAGCATCAGATAGTTCCATACCTGCATGGCGTCCTCCGTCGCCGCGGGGTAGGGATGTTCCGGCGCCAGCCTGTAGTCAAAACAGAGTACATCCATGGAGGTGGACGCCGCAAACTTCGTGGTCAGAGTTCTGGCGTACAGACTGCTGCCCGTGGAATATCCGCCGCCATGACAATGGAGAATCACATATTTTTTCATGTGGGCGCGATTGACGCTCACCCATTCCCCGTACAGATCCCCGATCCGAATCTCCCGAAAAGAAAGTTCTTTTGTGTTGCCAAGAATGCTTCCGATATAGTCCTGCGACTGCCTGTGCTTCTCCAGATCCGCATTTTCCACAAATCCGTGCACACGCCTGATCAACTGCATGAGATTCTGATTATTTTTTCCCGTCATATTCTTCCCCGCCATATTCTCCCCCTAGAAATGCAGTCTTCTGCGCACTTCCCCTCGCAGCCTTCTGCGCGAGAGCAGCGTGACAATCGTGATTCCCAGAATCAGACACACCGTCATCACCACCGCGGACCATCCCAGCACAAATGCGTCGCGCAGATATCTGTCTATCAGAATTTCCAGCCCCAGACATGCGATACCCACCGCCACGTCCACATAGAGGACAACACTTAAGAACGAGCCGGAGATTTTTCTGACACAGAGCGCCACAAGCTCCGCCAGCACCGTCACCAGCATTGTGATGGGCAGTCCCAGCCAGAAATACCACTCATAAAATCCGATCATATGCGCCAGCAGATACAGATACAGCGCCACCGACAGTCCGTCCAGAAAGAGTGCGCCATACACGGACAGCTTCCTGTATATCATCAGCGGAAACAGTCCCACCCACAAAACTACACAGCCTCCGATAACCGCCAGAGACCACAGCACCCTCGGAAAGACCAGAATATTCAACAGCCCGCAGGTAATCGCCGTCGCCGACAGGACGACCGACACAAAGATCGCCAGATCTTTTCTGTTCGCCGGTTCCACCGCTCCTTTTTGGGCGGGAAAGGGAGCCGCCGTCCTCGCCGCGAGTTCGCTGGGATTGATGACCGGCGTGCCACAGAGGGGACATTTTCCGGCGCCTGCCTCCAGCTCCACGCCACAGTTTACACAATATGACATATCAGTCCTCCCGATTGCTCTCTATCTTCACATGAATCCCGTCCTGTACCAGTCTGCGGAAGAAATACCGCTCCACATCCGCCTCCACAATGCTGCTGGCAAAATTGACGGTCAGAACATCCTCAAAACTCACCACCGCACAGTTGGTACGGCTGGAAAAGGGCTGTCCCATATAGATGTCAAAACGCTCGATATAGGGTTTCATACTCTCGGGAACCTGCAAGGCCCCCAGATTAGTCAGTCCCGCCGAAGAATTTCCGTCCTGCACCTTTGTGTAGAACAGTCTCACCACGAAATCTTTGATAAACAGCGGCACAATGCGGATAAAGGGATTGCGCTGTGTGGCGGCATTGGTGGTAATATCCCCGCGCAGCAGCTTTTCATTCAGATAATATCGCATATAGTGATGCACATGGGTCACAATCTCCTCAAAGGTATAGTCCCCCAATCTGGGATCCACCCCGGGATATATCATGGTGATAAAATTCCGCAGCGTCTTGGAGGGGAAAAATCTCCGCAGATTCACCGGCATGGCAATTTTCACCGGGCGAAGCCTGACGTTCCCGTCCGCCTCCTGCTTGCGCAGCAGTGCGTACAACAACACCGCGTTCAGGTACTCCGTCACCGTGGCGCCATACCCTTTGGCCACCCGCATCACCTCCGACACGGACATAATACCGTCGATCACATTCAGCGTATAAAAAGGCTCCTTGGTTCCCCGCACCCGATATGCCTTTTCCTCCAGTCTGGGAGGGCAGACTTTGGCGTTGGCATACCTCATGTAGGCGTCCTCGAGTTCTTCTCGGTCCGGCTCCTCATCGATATCCAGCACAAAACCGCCGCTTGCGATCTCTCCGTGTCCGGACAGCCGCAGATATTCCGCCGTCATGGTCTGAAGCACGCACATACCGCCCGTTCCGTCCCCCAGACTGTGATGCACTTCCAGAGAGATGCGGTTTCTATAATAATAGACTCTGAGCAGATAGCGATGATTCTGCTTAAAGGCCATGGGCTGGCAGGGGTTCCTCACATCCGCCTGCACAAAGGGCCCCGGCCGGTTGTTGGGCTCCAGATACCGCCAAAACAAACCTTTGCGGATCGCCGCCTTATAAGTCGGAAAACGGGGCAGGGTCCGGTCCAGCGCCTGCTGCAAAATCTGAGGATCAATCTCCTCCCGCAGAATCACGGACAGCCGGTAGACGGAAGAAAAATCCCGCCGCTGCAGCGTCGGATAAACGATCGCCGACAGATCCAGTTTGTACCATTCCCCGTCGGATCCCTTTTTGTGCTGCGCCACAGTGCCGCCTGCTGCCATTCCCGTCCCTCCGCATAGATCTTAAGCCTGATTTGCCAATCCGCATGAATAAAATAGATAAAGAATTCGTACACAAAATGGCGCGAAACCGAAACCTTTCCGGTTCGATTTCGCGCCGCTTGATGCAGGAAAAGAGACTTGAACTCTCATGGTATTGCTACCACACGGACCTGAACCGTGCGCGTCTGCCAATTCCGCCATTCCTGCGAACAAATCATATTGTATCTTGTTTTGTTCTAAATGTCAATACATTTTTTTAAAAATCATAAAGATATTCCTTCCCGCTCCTTCTAATTGCGTGCTTTGCGGACGGACGCCCCATGCCGTGCAAACCGCACAAGCCCCGTGCGGTTCAGAGCAACCATAATGGCCGGAATCAGAATCAACTGCACAATAATCCCGGGAATCGCATTCAGGAAAGCTCCCGCCATAAACATCTGCCACGTAAAACTGCTTCCGCTGATCCCCAGCAGGAAAATCTGGGCCACTCCCCATACCACGCGCCCCGCAATCATCGCGATAATCAAACTGCGGTATAACGCAATCACACACTGCCAGCGGGAATGGGAATACAAAAGTCCCACCACCAGTCCATAGGTGGCAAGTTCCAGAGACATCGCGATTCCCGTGGGAAACAGTATGGGCATCGAAAAGAGAAAATAGCGCAGAATCGGCAGCACAAAACCTACCGCTAAACCGTACTGCCAGCCACAGATCAATCCGCACAATAAAACGGGAATATGCATGGGCAGAAGCATTTTCCCGACCTGAGGAACCTGTCCCGTCAAGAAAGGAAGCACCAGACCGACGGCCACAAACATCGCGGACAAAGTCAACTGATAAACGGGATTCTTCTTCCCGATCTCTCCTCTTTTCCCATTCGTGTCATTCATCTTATCCATAAAATCCTCCCGGCATTTGGTCTGCCCGTCTAGGAAAACCGGAAATTCCTGCGTTCCTTTTCCGAACAGGTTCCATTTTACAGGCAATTATAACAGATCCCCTTGGGGGAATCAATAGGTCTCTTCGGCCTTTTTCGTCCGGTGAGAACAAAAAAAGATGCGGATCAACCGAAGTAAACTCCGATCAACCCGCATCCTGTATGTTACGATTTCTTCTGAATCGGATTATACAGTGTCAGCGTAACGGGAACTTCCCTGCACATTATATGCTCCGGCAGCCGTATAACCGTCGGCAGCATTTGCCTGCGTCGTCATATAGTAATCCACAAGCGATGCGTTGGTGGCAATAGAAGAACCATAGTCCTTGAAGAATTTCTGAACCTTGGACATATCCGCTTTCTTGAATGTGTCCTCATCGATCTTCAATCTGCCCTTCTCATCCACATTGATTCCAAACTGCTTCAGCGTATCCGCATTGTTTGCCGTCTTCTCTCTGATATAAGACAGATTTGCCAATACGCCGGAATTGGAACTGGATTCGGCGGCTTCGAACATTTTGTTGTAATTGCTCACAAAACTCTTTGCCTTGCCAAAAATTTTGCTCACATCATACTGATCCGTCTCGTTGCCGTCCTTATCCGCTACCTTTGCATACAGCTCGTCAGATGCAAGCGCAGTGCTGTCGGACTTGAGAGAAGCCGCGGCGCTGGAAGCTGTCGTGCTGTCTTTGTCTTTGCTGCTTGCAGCAGTATTGGAAGTGGATCCCACACTTGCAAACCGAAGCCGTGATGCAACCGTAGAACCGTAGCTCGTAATATTGTCCGGCGAAAACAGCTCCTGCACCTTAGAGATATCCGCCGCCTTCAGCGTAGCCTCATTCAGCTCAAGCGTTCCGTTGGAATTGACTCTGATACCGATTTCCGCAAGCTTATCGGCATTTGCAGCCGTGCTGCTCATCACATTTGCCACATATGCCGTCTTGTTCGTCAATGTGGAACCTTTGGAAGCATTCACAACATCATTATAATCCGACACATAAGCCTTCACAGCGGAAACTACCTTGTCTGCCGCGCTCTGGCCATTCTCCGTGTTCGTATAAGTCTTGCTGTTCTGCAGCATGGAAACGGAAGACTTCAAGGTTGAAAGACCCGCCGTCAAATTGGAATTGGCTTCCTGCACATCCTTGGAAACCTTCGGATTCCTCTTCTCCTCCAGAATTTTGTCGATAATATTGCTGGAACTGCGGCTCTTGCTGCTCGATGACGTACTGGAAGACTGCTCCGAACCATAATAAGACTTCAAAAGCCTCTTGTAAGAACCGTTCTTGATAGCGCTCCTGTCGGAGAACATGCTATACAGGCTGCTCATTCCATTTCCGGAACCGGAGCCAAACAGTGAAGACCCTGAATTGTAATTAAAAAAATTGAATGACACTATTCTCACTCCTTTCCACAAATAGAATCTGATTTGTTGTTACCGTTACTACCCATACCGTTACCTCCTTGTATCGCGGCACTCTGCCGCCAATTGTCTGCGGGCCTCCATGCCCTTGACCATGTTTCCCCACATCCGATCGTAATACCACCGGATGCCGGGTCGGAAAAGACTTCTAATGGATTATAAGTGTAAATGAATTTTGCCCAATCTTTTCCTTTTTGTTTTATTATATCACATATATCGGCGAAGGCAAGACGGAACTTTAGCTTTTGAAGCAAAAATATAATAAAAAAATCAGCCCGGTTCAAACCGGAAAACACACCGCATAAAGAGGCCGATCATCCCGGCAGTCTCAGTCGGAACATCGGCCCCTTTATTTATATATTAAATACCTTCTTATATAAACCCCTTTATTAATGAAGTTCTTTTATACCTTCTTGTTTTTCTCCACATATACGGGGAAGGTATCCGTCCCCTTCAGCTCCTTGTTCTCGGAGATCAGAACCTGCTTGTCGGTGATCACATATTCCACACTGGCGCCGTCCTCGATCACGGTATCCTGCATGAGCACACAGTTTTTCACCTTAGCGCCTCTGCCCACCTTGACACCGCGGAAAAGAATGCTGTTCTCCACCTCGCCCTCAATGACACAGCCGTCCGCCGCCATGACATGCTTTGCCTTGGAACTGCTCATATAGCGCGTAGGATTGTCATCTCGAATCTTGGTATATACGGGGCTGGGCCCAAAGAGCGCGTCCAGATTCTCCTCCTGCAGAAGCTTCATATTCTCCTCAAAATAGCTTCTGGTACCCGAGATGCGGGCCACATAACCCTCGAAACAATATCCTCTCACATCCAGCTTATCCAACTGATGCGCGAGAATGTCTCTCTCGTAGAAAATCCCTCTCTTCAGATAGGCCTCGGAAATCTGCTCGATCAGCATCTCCCGCTCTATCACATAGATATTCATGGAGAGGTTCTGGATCCCCTTGTCCTTGGAATTGACACAGATCTCCGACACCCGATCCTCTCTGAGCTTCAGTGTATAGTACAGATTTCTGGTGTCGGGTTCCAGCTCCAGCAGATCTCTGGGCAGTCCCTCTCTGGTATAAGCCATAGTCATGTCCGCGCCGCTCTCGATATGCTTCTTTACCAGATCCTTAAAGTCGAAATTCACAACCAGATTGGCGTCGCACATCACCACATATTTTTCTTTCTGCTTCTTCAGAAAAGGAATCATGCTGGAGAGAGCCTCCACACGGCCGCTGTAAACCTTGGTCTCCCTGTTGGAGAAGGGCGGCACCAGATTCAAGCCCCCGTTTTTGCGGGTCAGATCCCACTCACGCCCGCTGCCCAAATGATCCATCAGAGAGTGATAGTTCTCTTTCACCACCATCGAAATATTGTCGATTCCGCCGTTTACCATGCTGGAGAGCAAGAAGTCCACCACACGGTAACGTCCCGCAAAGGGAATGGATGCCATCAAACGCTCGCTGGCCAGCTCCGGAACCATCGAGTCATAGCTGTTGGGAAAAATGATGCCAAGTGCATCTGCATTCATGTTTAACATACCGCTTCACCCTCCTTCACCGATTCTTCTACCATGGCCTTGGGCCCGATCTTGGCGTTCTTGCCCACCGTCACATTGGGACCTATGGTGGCCACGCCCTTCTCATCATCCGTGGGAGTCGCGCCTACGACCGCTCCCTCCTCGATGGTCACATTCTCCGCCACGATGCAGTGCTTTACCACCGCACCGCTGCGGATGGTCGTGCCGCCCATCACCACGGCATCTTCCACCACCGCGCCCTTTTCCACCTTGACGCCGGCAAAGAGAATGGAGTGTTTCACCCTGCCCTCGATGCGGCAGCCGTCGGTGATCATGGAATCGATGACCTCGGCATCCTCGCCGATGCGATGTCCCGTCATACCGCTGTTGCGGCTGTAGATCTTCCAGTCCTCGTCAAAGAGATTGATGCCGCTGTGCTCGGGGTCAAGCACCTCCATGTTGGCCTCCCAGAGCGAGGAGATGGTTCCCACATCCTTCCAGTAACCGTTGAAGTGATATGCATACATTTCCCTTCCGTCCCGCAAAAGACTGGGGATAATGTCATTGCCGAAATCATTGGAGGAATTGGGATTCGCCTCATCCTCCTCCAGATACTTCTTCAAAATATCCCAATTGAAGATATAGATACCCATGGACGCCAGATTGGACTTGGGCTCCTTGGGTTTCTCCTGAAATTCCGTGATCTTGTCATTC
>CAZSAJ010000066.1:0-12076 GCA_964604835.1 uncultured Acetatifactor sp. | reverse complement strand
GAACTCTGCCAGTCCCTTGTTGAGGTCGTCGGTAGGTTCGCCGTCGGTCATGATGGGCACCTGCAGATTAAAATCCTGAATCAGCGGTTTGTCGGGCACATATTGAAAATACACATTCTTAAGGGCCACCTCGCCCCGCACGTTCGAGAGTACCTTGGCGTCCTCCGCCTCCGAGGTCTGCGGCTCCTCCTCGATCAGCGCAAAGATACGCGCCGCACAGGCAAGGGCATTCTGCAGCTCGGCAACCACGCCGGAGATCTCGTTAAACGGCTTGGTATACTGATTGGCGTAACTTAAGAAACAGGACAACTGCCCCACCGTAATGCCGTTTCCAAGAGCGATGAAGGCGCCGAACACCCCCACCCCCGCATAGACCAGACTGTTGACAAATCTCGTGGCCGGATTGGTGAGGGAGGAGAAAAAGATCGCTTTCAGTGAACTCTTCTGCAGACGCTCGTTTGTCTCGTCAAATTGCTCTTTCACGGCCTCCTCCCGGGAAAAGGTCTTGACCACTTTCAGATTGCCCACCATCTCCTCCACCAAAGCGGTCTGCTCCCCCCGGATCTCGGACTGCTCCTTGAACATGGTATAGGTTCTCGTGGCGATAAAACGGGCCACCAGAAAAGATACCGGTGTGATGAAAACCACCACCAGCGTCAGCGGAACATTCGTCATCAGCATAAATCCCAGCGTGCCCAAAATGGTCAGCACTCCCGTAAAAAGCTGCGTAACCCCCATGAGCAATCCGTCCGCAAAAGTGTCCACATCGGCGATGACGCGGCTCACCACATCGCCGTAGGCATGGGTATCCATATATTGCAGCGGGAGAATTTCCAGTTTGCGGAACGCATGCTCCCTGATATCCCGAACCACATGGTAGGTAATATAATTGTTGCAGGTATTCATCACCCATTGGGCAGCCGCGGTGATGAGCGCGGCAATGCCTATTTTGACCATAATGGTCAAAATAGCCTCCATGTCCACCAGCCCTGTCCCCAGAAGCAGATCCACCGCATTTCCGGTGAGGATGGGTATATAGAGCGTCAGCACCACCACGAGGACCGCCAACAGCAGGGACAAGCCCACCATAAACCAATATCGCCTGATGTAGCGCAGGACTTTTTTCAGGGTCTCCGCTTGATTGGACTCTGTCCTTTTCACCGTTTTCTTTGTTCTTTCCGTCTTGTCCATATTCTTTTTTCCGTCCTCCGACTTTTGTCTCATTACCGCCAGCCCCGCTGTCTTCATATTTTCCGGGATTGTCCCTGTTCTTCCGGATATTGGGAATAATAGATCTCCTGATAGACCGTACAATGCTCCAGAAGTTCCTCGTGAGTTCCCACACCGACCATCTCTCCGTCATCCAGCACAATAATCTGATCCGCATGACGGATGGAGGACGCCCTCTGTGACACGATGAAAATCGTTGTCTCTCCCTCCAGACTGCGCAGGGCGCTGCGCAGCTTGGCATCGGTGGCATAATCGAGCGCCGAAGCGCTGTCGTCCAGAATCAAAATCTCCGGTTTCCTCACAAGCGCTCTGGCAATGGTGAGACGCTGTCTCTGTCCCCCCGACAGATTCTGTCCGTTCTGAGAGATCGGCGCATCCAGTTTTCCCTCTTTTCCTTCCACCACCTCTTTGGCCTGTGCCAAAGAGAGCGCATGCCAGAGTTCCTCGTCGGTGGCATCCGGCCTGCCCCACAGCAGATTGCTGCGGACACTTCCTTTAAAGAGAACCGCTTTCTGGGGCACCACACCGATCCGGGTGCGAAGCCGCTCCGCGGAAATCTCCCGGATATCCTGCCCCTCCAGCCGGATGCTCCCCTCCGTGACGGGATAAAATCCGGGGATCAAATTGACCAGAGAAGATTTGCCGGAACCCGTACCGCCGATGATTCCCACCGTCTCCCCCCGATTTACCGTAAAATGAATGTCTTTCAAAGTCTCCGCCCCCGCTCCCGGGTAGGTGAGGGAAACATGACGGAAATCCAGATAGGGAATCTCTCCCGGCTTCTTTGCACCGTCCGGCCGGGCGGTTCCGGCAGCCGCAGAGCGCGCGGTATCCTGATCCGGCGCCATGTATGCTTCCCGGGGACCGACCTCAAACACCGCCGCCACACGATCCGCACAGGCTAACGCCTTTGTGATGGTGATGATGAGATTGGCCAGCTTCACCAGTTCCACCAGAATCTGTGACATATAATTGATGATGGCCACAACCTCGCCGCGGCTTAAATTGCCCGAATCCACCTGTATCGCCCCGGTATAGATCAACACGATGATCGCGCCGTTTACAATCACATAGGTCACGGGATTCATGCAGGCGCTGATTCGTCCCACATACTGCTGAAGCCGCAGCAGCGCGGTATTCTCCTCGTGAAACCGCGCCTCCTCCTGTTCCTCTCTGTGGAACGCGCGGATAATGCGCACTCCGGTCAGATTTTCTCTGGTGGTGGAAAGCACTTTGTCCAATCCCGCCTGCACTTTTTTGTATAGGGGAATCGTAAAGAACGTGATCCCCATGACCACAACCGCCAGCAGAGGGATCGTCACCACGAACACCAACGCGCTTTTCACGTCGATGGTAAACGCCATGATCATGGCCCCAAAGACAATGATGGGAGAACGCAGGAACAGACGCAGCACCATATTGACTCCGTTCTGTACCTGATTGACATCACTGGTCATCCGCGTGATCATTGTGGAAGTCCCCAGCGTATCAATATCCGAGAATTCCAGATCCTGCATAAACCGAAACAGCGCCTGTCTGAGTCTGGCGGCAAATCCCACAGCAGCTTTTGCCGCAAAAAACTGTGCCGTGACGGAGGCCGCAAGCCCCACCAGTGCCAGCACAAACAGGCTAAGTCCCATCCTGACAATATAACTCCGGTCGCCGTTTCCGATATCGGCGATTCCTCTGTCGATGATCCCCGCCATCACCAGAGGCACCAGCAATTCAAAAAACGCCTCCAAGAGTTTAAAAAGCGGCGCCAGCACGGACTCCTTTTTGTAATCCTTCAGATAGATCAATAATTTCTTCATTCCGGACATCTGTCTCATTCCCCGTTCTTGTTATTCTAAGCGCTCACGTTGTTCCGAATATTTTTCCGAATACTTTTATATTTCTTAATACATTGATTCTTCTATATGCTTCGGTCCACAGAAGCCTTTCTCATTCTTCGCTATGCTCTGCATTTTTGTCCTTTCGGTATTGGCAGATGGCCAGAAAATATCCCTCAGGCAGCTCTCTCTCCTGCCAGACTACCCGCTTTTCCAGTTCCCACACATCCTGCGCCAGCACCGCCGCGAGCCCCTCTCCCGTGAGCTTGGCATAGGACTCTTTCCTGACCCAGATACGATAAAAAAGCCTCTCCTGCTCCGCCTCATCCCCGCAGGCGTTAAGCCGTTCCCGCTCCCGTTTGGAAAAGAAACGCCCGGCGGGATTCCTGCCCGCCAATGGCCTCATCTGCTGGAGATCAATACCCACTTCCTCCCGATCCAGCACACAGCAGACATACCGCCCCGAATGAGACAGATTAAAATGCCAACCGCTCCCGGCAAAATCCGGCTTCCCGTGCGTTCCATAACGATACGGAATCTGCACGGGATCCCCCAGCCTCTCTAACGCCTCCGACACCGTGAGAATCGAATTCACCTGCGCCCGTATCCCCGGCACATGCCACATCTCCGCTGCGCACGGCATCCCCGACAGATGCGTCTCACAGTGCTTCTCCTGCCGCATGCCCTCCTGCACCGCAAGCTGCAGCGCCAGTCCCGCTCCCACCGCCAGATCTCTCACTTTTCCCGGCCGGGTTCGCCTGACTTTTTCCAGACGGCATTCATCCAGCTTTTTCATCGCCGACGCAAGGAGAGCCTCCGTCCCGGAATCACTGTCAAATTCTTCTACTGAGAGCAGATAACATTCCATATTCCGTCTCCGTTTTTCATTCCCATTATCATTCCAATTTTCATTCCCGTCTTCATTCTAATCCCCAGAAATGGCAGGGGCTGTCGAAACGGTGAAGTTCTCCCCGCCCCAACAGCCGTACCCTAAAGATTTCTCATGTATCATCTTGTACAGTTTCCGCCGACAATTCTCCGCCTGACACCTCTCCGTCCGGCGCTTTTTATCGTGTGCTTCTCTGCCTATTCTTCCGCCGCCTCGCCGGTGACCGCCAGAGACAGCTCCTCAAGCTGCGCCGGATCGACCTCTCCGGGCGCCTCGGACATCAGACAGGAAGCGTCCTTCACCTTGGGGAAAGCGATAACCTCCCGGATATTGTCCGCCTTGACCAGAAGCATGACGAAGCGATCCAGTCCGATGGCCAGACCCGCATGGGGCGGCACACCGTACCGGAACGCATCCAACAGGAAACCAAACTGCTGATGCGCTTTCTCTTTCGTGAAGCCCAACGCCTCAAACATCCGCTCCTGCACATCGCTCTGGAAAATTCTCACGCTGCCGCCGCCCAGTTCCACGCCGTTTAACACAATGTCATAGGCCTTTGCGCGCACACTGCCAAGATCGCTGTCTAACAGAGGCAGGTCCTCCTCCATGGGCATGGTGAACGGATGATGCATAGCCACATAGCGCTCATCTTCATCACTCCACTCAAACTGCGGGAATTCCGTGATCCACAGGAAATCAAATCTGTCATTGTCTATCAGTTCCAACTGGCGCGCCAGCTCACAGCGCAGAGCGCCCAGCACGGAATACACGATTTTCAGTCTGTCCGCCGCAAAGAACAGCAGATCCCCCGGCTCCCCGTCCATGGTGGCCACGAGAGCCTTCAGCTCCTCCTCCGACAGGAATTTCGCAAAAGAAGATTTATAAGTTCCGTCCAGCATCACGGACAGATAAGCCAACCCCTTCGCGCCGTATCCCTTTGCGAATTCCACCAGCGCGTCGATCTTCTTTCTGGGCATCTCGGCCTGTCCCTTTGCATTGATGCCCCGCACGATTCCGCCGGCCTCCAGCGCGGAAGTAAACACACCGAACCCGCAGTTCTTCACAAGGTCGGACACGTCTTTGAGTTCCATGCCGAAGCGCGTGTCAGGTTTGTCGGAACCAAAGCGGTCCATGGCCTCCTGCCAAGTCATCCGTTTCATGGGAAGCTGTACCTCAAGCCCGATGGCATCCCTGCACACCTTTGCCACCATGCGCTCGGTGGCATCGATGACGTCGTCCACATCCACAAAAGACATCTCCAGATCGATCTGCGTAAACTCGGGCTGACGGTCCGCGCGCAGATCCTCGTCCCGGAAGCACTTGGCGATCTGAAAATACCGGTCATAGCCGGAGCACATGAGAAGCTGTTTAAAAATCTGAGGCGACTGGGGCAGCGCATAGAAACAACCGGGATGTATGCGGCTGGGAACCAGATAATCCCTTGCCCCCTCCGGAGTCGATTTGTTCAGAATGGGGGTTTCGATCTCCAGAAATCCCTCCTCGCTTAAGAATGTCCGTATGGTGGTGGCAATCCTGCTTCTGAGAATCAGATTGCGTTGCAGATCCGGCCTTCTCAAGTCCAGATAACGGTATTTGAGACGCAGCTCCTCCTTGGTCTTGGAATCGGCCTCGATGGGAAACGGCGGTGTCTCCGCCTCGGAGAGAATGCGCACCTGCTCGGCGCGGACCTCGATCTCACCGGTTGCGAGGCTCTCATTCACGGCCCCCTCACGCTTGGTCACTCTGCCTGCGACCGCCACCACAAACTCGCTGCGCAGCTTCTCCGCCTTGGCAAAGTTCTCCGCTCCACAGTCACTCTCCTCGAAGATCACCTGTAGAATACCTGCCCTGTCCCGCAGATCCACAAAAATGATACCGCCTTTGTTCCTCTGTTTCTGCACCCATCCCATGACGGTGACTGTCTCGCCCACATTTGCGGCGCTCAGCTCTCCACAGCGGTGCGTGCGCTTTAATCCCTTCATTGACTCAGCCATTTGTCTTTCCCTCGATTCTGCTTATTTTTTCAGCGGTTCTCTATAGAACTCCACGAACTCCTCGTAGCCTTCCTGCTTAAGCTGTTCCTTCTGAAACTTCTTGTTCTTGTTCATCCGGGCCACCAGCACCTGCGTGCCGTCCTCTCGGGCCTTCTGTGCCTGCGCAATCACCTTGCACAGTTCCTCTCCTGCCACACCCTTCTCCACCAGATAGGCCACCTGTTTCGGGCGGGTCGGCACTTTAAATCCCTGCTCCATGAGAAGCAGTACAATGCGCTCAAACCCGATGGAAAAACCGCAGGCCGGAACATCATTGCCCGTAAATTTTCCCACCATCTTATCGTAGCGTCCGCCGCCTCCGCAGCTTCCGCCGAATTCCGGCATGGCCACCTCAAAGATCGTGCCTGTGTAATAGCTCATGCCCCGCACCAGCGTCGGATCAAAAACCAGTTCAAAGCTGTCCGCCTTGGTGGCCTGCACACTGGAAAGGATCTCCCGAAAAGAGTCCATAACCTCCCCGTCCAGATACTCTCCCAGCCGTTCTGTCAGACAGGCGACGCCGTCCTCCGCAGCTTCCACGGCCTCAAAAAGCTCCAGATACCTGTCGCACCGTTCCTCGTCAAAACCATTCTGCACAAGCTCCGCCTTCACACCGTCCATGCCGATCTTGTCCATTTTGTCCAGCGTAATGAACACACTGTCAAAACTCTCCTCCTCAAATCCCGCATAGGCTGCCATGGCTTTCAGAATCCGCCTGTCATTGATGCGGATCTTGAAGTTGCGAAATCCCAGCCTTGTCAATGTGGTGGTGGTCGCCAGAATCAGCTCGATCTCCGCCAGATTGGACGGCTCTCCCAAAATATCGATATCACATTGCATAAACTGGCGATACCGCCCTCTCTGGGGCTTGTCCGCCCGCCACACGCTGCCCATCTGCAGTGCCTTAAAGGGAGCGGGGAGCGAGGAAGCGTTGTTGGAATAAAAACGCACCAAAGGCACGGTCAGATCATAGCGAAGCCCCAGATCCGCTATGTCCGCCTCCGTCTCCGCAGTATCCAGATTCAGCTTCACTCCGCGCTTTAAGATCTTAAAAATCAGTTTCTCATTGTCACCGCCCTGTTTGCTCGTCAGATTGGCGATATTCTCCACACAAGGTGTCTCGATGGACGTAAATCCGAACCCGCCGTAGGTATCCTTGATTACGCTCATGACATAATCCCTGATCTGCATCTCCTGCGGCAGAATATCTTTCATACCCGTCGTGGGCTTTTTGCTCAATGTCATTTCTCACTTCACCTCTACTTCCACCAGCTCGTACTCTCTGCTGCCGAATCCCAACTGTGCCGCGGTCTCCACGATATGGATGCCGTGCCTTGACTCCATGCGCTCGATCAGATGGGTTTTGCCGGGATCTTCGGACGCGTACACCAGATCCACACAGGCCTGATCCAGCGCAATGGGATCCAGACTTGCCAACAGTCCGATATCCCCCATTTCAGGATCCTCGGCCACCGCACAGCAGTCGCAGTCCACGGACATATTACACATCGCGTTGACAAACACCATCCTGCCGTCAAAATAGCTCACCACGGACTTTGCCGCGTCCGCCATCGCCTCCAGAAAATCATCCTGTTTGGAGGACCAGATCTTCTCCACGTCGCCGGCGCCGTGAATATACGCCTTGCCGTGGGAAGACGCGATCCCGATGGAAATGTTTTTCAGCGCACCGCCGAATCCGCCCATGGGATGTCCCTTGAAATGGGTGAGTACCAGCATGGAATCATAGTCTGCAAGATGACTCCCCACATAATTGACGGAAATCTGTTTGGCCCCGTCCACCGCAAGCTCCATCTCGCCGTCCTCATCCATGATATCCACCTTGGCCACATCCGTCCAGCCGTGGAGCTTCATGGTCTCCCAGTGATCCTTGGTCGTGTTGCGCTTGCCCTCGTAGGCGGTATTGCACTCCACGATGGTTCCCTGTACCTTGTCGATCACGGGCTTCCAGAAGGGCGGGCGGATAAAATTCTGATTGCCCACCTCACCGGAGTGTACCTTCACCGCCACCTTTCCGGGCAGCTGCACATTCAATATCTCATACAGGCGGATCACCGCTTCGGGTGTAATCTCTTTTGTAAAATAAACCTTTGCCTTTTCCATGGAATCTTCCTCCTTCTATCGTCTATCTTTATCGGCGCCCGCAAAACTACAACTGCGCCAAGAGCCTTTCCTTTCTGGCTAACATCTCATCGATTCTCTCGATATACCCCGCAACATCCTTCACATTCTCACAGCGCTCAATGCGCCCGTCCGGCCACACCGCCTTGGTAATGCTGCCTGCCCCCAGTGCTACTATGGTCTGTTTTTCCTCCATGATCAAAATATTGTAAAGCCCGTATTTTCCGGGTTTTGCATAGCCCACATTCTCGAAGTTGCCGGACATATTCTTCTGGCGGTAGAGATAATAAGGCGCCATGCCCAGATTCCTTGCGCCCTGCGCCGCAATGGCCATGGTCTCGTCCGTGTTGCGCAGGGTCTCTATCCCGTTCTTTTCTATCCATTGGCTCAGACTGGAAGCCCGCTTGATCGCCAGAGAATGTACCGTCAGACTGTCCGGCGCAAGCTCTGTGATACATTCTATCGTGTGCCGCACATCCGCCTCCGACTCCCCCGGAAGCCCCAGAATGATGTCCATATTGATATTGGTAAAGCCGACCTCTCTGGCCAGTCCGAAAGCCTCGATCACCTGCTCCACGGTGGCCTTTCTGCCGATGATATCCAAGGTCTCCTGTTTCATGGTCTGGGGATTGACGGAGATCCTGCCCACCCCATGCCGAAAGAGCACCCGCAGCTTCTCCTCCGTGATGCTGTCCGCCCGTCCGGCCTCCACCGTAAATTCTTGTACGGAAGAGAAATCAAACCGTTCCCGCAGCGCAGAGAGCAGTCGGTCCAGCTGCTCCGGCTCCAATGTGGTGGGCGTCCCTCCGCCGATATAGACACTGTCCAGAATCCTGCCGGACATCCGCTCCGCCACATAGGCCATCTCCCGAATCAGACAGTCAATGTAGGCATCCACCAGTTTCCGGCATCCCCCGATCGGATAGGAGGTGAAAGAACAGTACAGACAGGTGGTCGGACAAAAGGGAATCCCTATGTAGAGGCTGTACCCCTGCTCATAATGCACCTCACGCAGAATCTCAAGCTCCCTTTTTGCAATGTCCAGACCAAGCAGGGCTTTCTCCGAACTCACCTCATACTGCTCCGTGAACATACGCAGAATTTCCCGCTCATCCCGCCCATCTTCCAACATGCCATAGGCGATCTTGGTAGGGCGGATTCCCGTGAGACTCCCCCACGGAAGCGTCCTGCCGGTGTAATCCCTCAAAGTGCGGTATAAAAAGCGCTTGAACGCATGTTTATAATGCAATTCGTCCTGTTCCGCTCCGTCCTGTCCCTGCGTCCCGGGATCATAGTCCCAGTCATACGCCCGCTCTCCCAGCAGCACCCGGGCGCCCGCCGTTTGCAGTTCCACCGCCGCCCCAAGCAGCCTCTCGCCCGCTTGTCTTCGGCTCTCCTGCTCCTCTTTCGTCTGAAGCCTTCGCCGAGGCGTACTCTCGGGTGTGAGAATCGTCACCGTCTCACCGGGATAAAACGCCCTCATGAGGGCGTTGACATCATATTCATAATTGGCTCTGTTCAATTCAATTACAAGCATCTTCCACTCTGTTCTCCGAACGGCCCCTCTCGGGCCGTCGTCTCTCACCCCAAGAAAGGATTGTACTTTCTCTCATGTCCCACGGTGGTGTACTCCCCGTGTCCCGGATAGAGCTTGGTCTCCTCCGGCAGCACGAAAAGCTTCTCCTTGATGGAGCGCACAAGCGTCGAGAGACTTCCCGTGGGCAGATCGGTTCTGCCCACCGACTCCTGAAAAATTGTGTCGCCGCAGACGCAGAATCCCGCCTCCTCAAAATAATAGCAGCACCCGCCCTCCGTATGGCCGGGCGTGGCAATCACTTTGCATCCGATGCCTGCAATTTCAACGGTATCTCCGTCTTTCACATAGACGTCCGCCTCCACGGTACTGGCTCTTCCCGCGTTCTCGGACACATTCAGACGCACATCCCCAAGAAGCGCTCGCTCCGCCTCACAGGCATAGACACGCACCGGGTCATAGCCATGATGCTCCGCCACTTCGTTGGCCGCGGCTTTCAGAGCCTCCACGCCCCAGATATGGTCAAAATGTCCGTGGGTCAGAAGAATCCCAGCCACCCGCAGTCCGTTCTTCCGCAGATTCGCATAGATCTGTCTGCCGTAATCCGCCGGATCGACCACAAGACATTCCTCCGCCCCTTCCCGATATAAAAAATAGGTGTTGGTGCCGCATACCCCCAACACCATACGTCCGATCTTCAAATCACTCATATCCGCTCCTGTCCGTCAGCTCGAAGTTCTCTCAATATCGATCACACTCTCGATCGCCCTGATTTTTTCGATGATCCGACTCAGTTCCTCCCTGCCGCTGGTCTCAAACATAATCTGCAGCGTAGCCTGTCCCTGCTTGTTGGTACGGGTGTTCAGCGACAGAATATTGATATTTTTCTCCGTCATGACCTTGGTGATGTCCGCCAGCAGACCACTTCTGTCATTGGCGAAAATCCTGATCTCCGCCTCAAACTTCTCAGCCGCCGCATGGTCGGGCACATGCCACTCCGCATCCAAGAGTCTGGCCCGCTCGATCTCCGGAAGATTCAAAATATTGATACAATCCGTGCGGTGTACCGAAATTCCTCGTCCTCTGGTGACAAAGCCGACGATCTCGTCCCCCGGCACGGGAGAACAGCATTTGGAAAAACGCACGGACAGATCCGCGATCCCCCTCACCACAATTCCGCTCTTTGAGCGCATCTGTGTGGGACGGTTCGCACTGGCGGCGGCAACCTCCGCAATGCTGTGCAGTACCTCCTCGTTGGTGAGCGTCCGCCTGTGGTCCCTGTCATAGAGTTCCTGCATCTTATTGATGATCTGGCCTTCCTTCAGGGCACCGTGCCCCACGGCGGCCAGCACGCTGTCCCAATCACGAAACCCATATTTGTGCAGTATCACATCCATGTATTCCTGCTTCATAATATTGGATGTGTTGACGGCTTTTGTCTTGCAGTATGCGGCAAGCAGCTCCTTGCCCTTGGCCACATTGTCCTCTTTCAGCTCGTTTTTGAACCACTGATTGATCTTGTTCTTGGCCTGTGTGCTCTTTACCACATTCAGCCAGTCCCTGCTCGGGCCCTTGGCATTCTGGGAGGTGATCACCTCGATGCGGTCCCCGTTATGGATCTCATAATCTATGGACACAAGCTTCCCGTTTACTCTGGCGCCCACCATCTTATTCCCCACCGCGGAATGAATACTGTAGGCAAAGTCGATGGGTGTGGAGCCGGCGGGAAGATTTTTCACCTCACCCGTGGGGGTAAAGCAATACACATTGTCGGAGAACAGATCCAGATCGTTCTTCAGCAGATTCATGAACTCCTTATTGTCGGACATGTCCCGCTGCCACTCCAGAATCTGGCGAAGCCACACGAGCTTCTCCTCCTCCTGCCCCTCCACCTTCTTGCCGTCGGAGGCCTCCTTGTATTTCCAGTGGGCGGCAATACCGTACTCCGCCGCCTTGTGCATCTCAAAGGTGCGGATCTGCACCTCGAAGGGCTGTCCGGTGCTGCCGATCAGCGTGGTGTGCAGCGACTGATACATATTGGCCTTGGGCATGGCGATATAGTCCTTAAAACGCCCCGGAATCGGCTTATACATCTCATGAATCACGCCCAGCGCCGCATAGCAGTCCTTCACCGAGTCCACGATAATGCGCACGGCGAACAAATCATAGATCTGATCCAGCGTCTTATTCTGGTTCTTCATCTTCTTGTAGATACTGAAGAAATGCTTGACGCGGCCGTCCACCTTGGCGCTGATACCGGCGCCTTTGATATGCTCATCGACCTCGTCCACGATGCTCTGGATATAGGATTCCCGCACGCTCTTTCGCACGGCGATCTTATCCACCAGATCATAGTAGACTTCCGGTTCCAGATATTTTAAGGACAGATCGTCCATCTCGGTCTTAATCTTGCTGATACCCA
>CAZSAJ010000065.1:0-12111 GCA_964604835.1 uncultured Acetatifactor sp. | reverse complement strand
TAAGAGAAAGAAATTTTTTGCTAATTTAGGCTTGACTTTTCATAGCTGGTCTCCTATATATAACAGCTTCGCTGTTGTCCGCTGTTTCACATGTTTTTGATGATATACACTTGCTTCAGTACATCCCATTTTTTATAAAATCCCAATACGTTCCTGATAGAAATATATCATACTATTGTCAACACTTCAAACTTCCTTTGGCATATTACTGCCTTTTATCCTGTCATACAAATGATTCATTTCTTTTATTCCTGCATTTCCATTTTATTAAAATCATGGTAAAATTGTAGTATTAAATATATGTACCAGTATCAGAGGACTCAAAAGCTTTTCCATCTCCGTAAGTCTTACATCCTATCTGCAAGGGTATTTATATTCCAAGCCGGTCCCTGCTGCAGAATTTGAACGGATGATCAAGTAAGAGAATCGCTGAATGGATACTTGTTTTTAAATATGATGATAAAGGACAATCTATGCATATTGAATTGACACACCTATCCGCCGTTGAATATGAGAATATCGTATATGGGAATATGACACCTGCCATGGCCGCAGATTATCTTCGGAATGGCCAGATTGTCATACGCAGCTTCGCCGACACCTTAGCGGAAATGTATCCGGCTCCCGACCTGTTTCCCCGTCTGACAGATTTTTTTCTGGCCGTCACCCCAGACGCAAACCTGCAGTCCGTTTCCAAGAAAATCCGCAACTGGATAACAGGAAAAAATAATCCGGCCGGCAGAGATGACATTTTCAAAATTGCCTTTGCGCTTCAATTAAGCGAAGAACAATTAAATTACCTTCTGTGCCTCTGTACGGACTGCTGTATCCAGTACCGGGATAACCGTGAAGTCATTCTCTCCTGGTTTTTGCGCAACGGATACAGTTATCAGGACGCGATACAGTTTTATCTTTCCCTGCCTCCCATAAAAGAACTGAATCAGGCAAGAAGCAGCCGGACTTTCCGGCTTACTCATAAATTGCGGGCAGAATTTCAGATCACACGCACACCGGAAGACCTCCGCACCTGCTATATAAATAATCTGGACAATTTTGGCACCGTGCACCTGCGCGCCTATTATTACTTTGACAAATTTATAAACCAGCTGATCCATCCGACTCCCTGCTGGGACAGCGATACAGAGCCGGACTACTCCCTGGAAGCGGTAATGCAGACTTATCTCTCCTTAAGAGTTCCCTCCGGCAAAAAAAGGGTTGATTACAATACCATACAGAAACTTCTGAAACAGAACTGGCCTAACGCTACTTCCATAAAAAATATACGAAACCACAAGGAGGACGTTCCCCGCAAACTGCTTCTCTTACTTTATGTTGTTACGGAAAATGAGATGTCTGATCCTGATTTTTACAGGGAACTGGACGAGGACTATATACCTCTCGAAGAAAGGGTGGAGTACCATTGGTGGACATTAAACGCTCTCCTTGAAGATTGCGGAATGGCCCGGCTGGATCCCCGGAACGCCATGGACTGGCTGATTCTTTATGCCATTTCATCAGACGCGGAAGAATCTATGAGCGAACGGTTGGAGCAGGTTATTTCCTACGTGTTCAACTCATAGATTCCCGGTATCCTGTATCTTTTTATGTTACTATCCTAATTCTGACTATTTCGGTCAATTGCTTTGTTTCCCATCACCCAGTCATCCCAGCTTTGTTCTGTGCCGGAATACATGTTTCCGCTATAATAAACCGTCCCATGATTCTCAATCGGAGCTGACAGATCCATCTGCGACATCCAAAAGTCCATGATCCCATAATTTGTCATCGTCCCTTGACTGGCAAACGCATGCTCACCCCAACCGCTGACATCAAGTTTTCCCTCATTGATGACCGTTGTTTTGCCTGAAAAGGTAAGATTTGAGGCAGTACTGCTCATAGTGCCGTCCTGTGAAACCGCTATCTGACAGTTCTGCATATTCAGGCTGCCTGATCGGTTCTCAAAAACTCCCGCGTCAATATGCAGCTCACTTTCTTTCCAGTCAGTTTCCGATACCGTATAAAAACATGAAGGTCCGCCTTCTTTGGATAGAGTGACCGTACTGCCGCTGATCGTGATGTCTTCGTCCTGATAGGCGAGCATAGCCAGCATACTTTTATTTTGCAGCATTATCACACTGTTATTTGCCTCAAAAGATTTCAAATAATCAATACCGAATGCTGCCCTGTTCTTCATGGTCATCGCCGCATCATTGATCACAATATTTGCTCCCCAGCCCCAGAGGGCAGAACTGTCCAAAACCAGCTCTCCGTTTTCTTCCAAATGCAGTGTAGCGTCTTCCATATAGAGCTGCGCGTCCTTCTGCAGTGTGATGCTGCTTCCACGCAGGGAAGCTCCTTCTCTCAACCTGATCACATTTCCATAGTCGGTGACTGCCGCGCCATCTGCCATGGTCAATGAACATCCCTTATCAATAAACAGGTCTTTCTTTACTGACAGATCCGTATGTGCAGTAATGTCTGACCTGATATATACGGCATCGCTCCCCTTTGTCTCCATTGCCGTTCTCAGTTCGTCTTCGCTTGTCACTTCCACGATCCCGTCCAGTGTATCCGGGTTCAAGTATATGGTATGGTATATCTTTATGTCCGATGCCGTATCATACGCTCCCCCGCCATAGTATATACCGCTCTCACTCAGACTGGCGCCATTCCTCGCCTCAAATATGCCATTGTTGAGCAATAGCGTATTTTCAAATCCTCCCCCATATCCTATGATCATCTCTCCCATATTTTCAATCACGCCGGCATTATACATATTGCCGCCTTCTTTGATTTCCACCGTCCCTCCTGCAATATTACAGAACCTGGAAGCATGCATGATCTCAAACCCTTCCGGAGCCTCCACAGCAATATCTCCCATATTTACCATATTACCGCCCGCCAGAAAAAGTTCACGGCAGGTTAAGTCCCCCATATTGACAAATAATGCATTTTCCCATATACGGCTTGTATGATCTGCATACATTGTCCCGAGATTTATCAATGTGCTTTCATCTTCCACCAAAAAACAGCTTGTGTCATTCATTATGCCATCATTGACAACCGTTCCGCCATCGCACAGGTGCAGGCTCTCGTTAAGCGTACCATGATTAATGAGGACACCCCCATCCCATACATCCAATATACAATCCACATCCTCCTGCTGCATTGTGCCCACCGTCACATCCTTAGAAATACGCACCGGAACTGTGAGATTGACATAATCTTCTATTACGATGTCCGCATCGATACTGATTGGTCCTCCCGCCTCTATGGCGCGCTGCAGAGCTGCAAAATCCGTAACGGAATTGACGTTATCTGCTTCAAAAACATCTTCTGAAAGGATAAGTCTGTGCTCCTTATTCGAGCTTAAAACATCACCTTCCATGACGGCACAGACCGGATCATCCAGCCAGACAAATGCATTGTCCGAATGAAAAGACCCTCCATCCGCAAGATAAAAACGCAGCCTGTCTCCATATACCCGAATATACCCGGAAGAGTTCATATCCAGAATACCCTCTACCTGCAGATATCCCTCATCCGCAATAATCAGGCTGTCTGCTGGCCAAAGCGTATTCTTTGACAGCAAAACCGGCTTTGTGATAACCGCTCTGCTGATATCCACATTTTCACATTCAATAATCACGGATGGAACAGAATCGTCCTTCATCAGTCTGTCAAATTCATCGCTGCCACCGTCGGTAAACGTAAAAGCATTATCAAAGATATGAGGATCTGTTTGTGCCGGTCTGTCAGCATCCCGCGGCTCTGCTACAGCATTTCCCTGTTCCGTCAGGTTCTGCGTATTTACAGGAATAGATTTTTCCGCATCTTCCCCCGCAGGTCTGCGGTTTATCCAGATCAGGAAGAACAAAGCCAGACAGGCTGCCACAATTCCCGCTCCCCAGATGAATCTTTTCTGTCTGAATAAATAAATGGTCTTCTTTTCCGGCGCTTTGCTTTCCTTCCCGGCATCAGCCTTCTCCTCCAGGGCGCCTTCCTCCGCCGTATTTTCTCCCATAGCCTCCTTAGCATCCATCTCGCCCATGACGCGATTTTGTATGTTATCCATTCTGTCTTTGCCGTTCTCTGCCATTTCGGCTTTCATGACAGGCTTATATTGGGCCCTATACATCTCTTTATTTCTTTCACCTGCATCCGCCTGCATACCAGAACTGTGTTTCTCTGTACCTGTTTCGCTCTCCTCATCGGACTGCGCATAAATGGCTCTCCACATCTTTTCCGCACTGGAAAAACGACGGTTCGGCTGCAGCTTCATTCCCTTTAACAGCGCCTTTTCCTGTCCTTCAGAAAGCTGAACGCCCAGTTTGCTTGGCAAAAGCAGGTCATCCTCCGTAATGCGGTCTAATGCCTGTGGCGGAACTTTACCGGTCAGACAGTAATAAATCGTTGCGCTAAGCGCATAGATATCCGTCCATGGCCCTTGCCCTTTCTGCTGGTACTGCTCAATCGGCGCATAACCGTGTTTCAAGGCAATCGTCATGGTCTCATTTCCCCGGGAAGCTTCCCTTGCACACCCAAAGTCCAGCAGACGTATCTTGCCGTTTTCGAGCATCAGATTATCCGGTGAAATATCCCTGTGAATCAGACCATTCTCATGCATGATCGTAAGCGCATGGAAAAGTGGTTCAATCATCGGAAACAACTCATCCGGGGCAATTTTTCCACCCTTTTTCTCCACCAGCTCACGAAAAGTAATGCCCTCTATGTATTCCATTACAATATATGCCGTATTGTTCACTTCAAAAAAGTCGCGCACGCTGACGATTGCCTGCTGTTTATCCATCCGCGCCATAACCTGAGCTTCTCCCAGAAATTTCTGTTTTCCACGCTCATAGCTTTTGGCAGACGGTCCGACAAAATTCGTCACCTCCAAGGATGATGATGCATTCCTCGTGGCTCGGTCCACGGGATAGTATTCCTTAATAGCCACCTTCAGCTCCAGCCGCAGATCACATCCGATATAGGTAATGCCAAATCCTCCTTCACCCAAAACACGCCCCACCAGATATCGGTCCATCAGGACCGTCCCCGGAGGCAGATGATGCGGTGAAGAAATATAGGTGCCGGCTGTCAGTCCGCATACGGAACAACTCTCGTTCTCCGACACCACCGTCATGCAATAGGGACAATACTTCTTACTCATGAGCCTCGCTCCTTTTCAGCATTTATTTTTCCAAATCTTTATCCTTAGATACTATAACCTGTTTTTTCCCCGTCTTCAATCTCAATCCACTTTTTTATAGCAGGAAGATCATGGTCACGACCAGTGCGATAGCCACTCCTGCCGCAACGCCCGCAAACAGCAGCAGTTTTTTTCCACGGTTTTCCGGAATACTTTTCTCTTCCTCCGGATATGTGTCGCCGTCCGCCGTACCCTGATAGGTCGTATCCTGCGCGTCCGACTCGTCAGGCACCATGTTCTGCCCCTCTGTATGCCGGGATGCCATTCCCTGATCCTCCTCCCCGGTCAGAATCCCACTGTGTTGTGGCCGCACCGGTCTGGAATGACTGGCACAAGCCTGCTCAAGCCGGGATGCGAATTTCTCCATACTTTGCGGACGAACCGATGGCTGCAAAGACAATCCCCACATAAGGGTCTGCTCTTCTTCCGGCGAAATCGAAATGCCATACGCCGAAGGCGGGAGTAAGGGATCCGGCTGATTATCAAAAGTCATCGTCAGCCGCTCCGGCGATGCTGGCGGAACTTTCCCGGTAATACAGTAATATAATGTCGCACACAGAGCGTATAAATCCGTATATGCGCCCTGCCCCCTCGTCTGGTATTGTTCAATCGGCGCAAATCCAGGTTTTAATACCACTGTCATTGACCGTCCATCTTCCAGGGAACGCGCACATCCAAAATCAAGCAGTTTCAGATTCCCATCCGGCATCCACATAATATTATCCGGCGCAATGTCCCGGTGAAGCACTCCCGCCTTATGCAGACTTTCCAAATTATGCATCAGCGGCAGAAATTTCTGTATGAGCGTTTCGGGATCTATCCGCTCCCGTTCCTGCATTACACGGTAGAGCGTATTTCCTTCCAGATATTCCATAACCATATAGGCGGTCTTATTTGCCTCAAAATAATCCATGACATGGACAATGGAAGGCAAATGCGATACCGCCCGGAGCATGCTGGCCTCGCTCAGGAAGCTCTGCATACCATGCTTATAGATATCTTCAAACCGTTCCTGCGGATGTACGGATGAATCGGCGTATCTTTGCGGCTGACAACGGGTAGGAAAATACTCTTTGATTGCCACAAGTTTTCCAGAAACAAGTTCCTTGCCGATATAAGTCAGACCAAAACCGCCCTCTCCCTTAACCGCTCCGAACAAAAAACTATGCCCACTCTTATTTCTCAGTACGGTTCCGATGGGAAGATGATGTTTGGGCGCCGTGATATCCACACTGCCACCGCAGGCCGGACATATCTTAATCCCCCTGTCTACCTCTCTCATACAAAACGGACAAAACTGATCTGACATATTAGTTGCCTCCCTTTTGTGCCAGCACAAGTGTTTCTGACTGAGAACCCAGGCAGATCTGTTCTCCCGGCTTTATCTGTATAGCCTGACCGGCAGTCAGTTTGGTTCCGGCTGACAAAAATGTTCCGTGTCTTGAACCGAGATCCTTTATCCATATACATCCATGATCAAACCAGACCTGACAATGCTTTCCGCTGACACCTGCCGTTGACGCGGGAAAAACCACATTACAGCCATCTGCATTCCGCCCGATCGTTAAAGGCACGCTTTTTCTTATCATGAAGCGTCTGCCTTCCAGCGCTCCAGCTACTCCCTGCAGGCGATATCCCGAATCATCACCGGATGCCGCTGATGGACCAGACATGCTGTTTGCCGCAGACACCGTCTGCACGGCACGCGCTTCTGATACAGGTGTGACCGGCACACCATTCTTCTTTTTCGTCAATATGACAATCATAACAATTACAATCAAGAGCACGACTACGCCTGCCACAACGGCAATAACCATCGTCATGTCAGCGCCTGATTCCGACTCCATTGTATAGGGAACACTGTACAGGTTGATAAGCGTCATTACTTCATCCACATTGACGGCGTAGGCCGCTTCTTCCGCATTGGCATTCGTATACCCCCATGTGCTGATACCTACCGCCGCGCCATTTCCGTTTACAACCGGCCCCCCGGAGTTACCGTGTTTTATGGAAAGATCTACCTGTATATTTTTCACGCCGGTTCCCGAAGTTGTTGTCAAGCGGCTGATAACACCGGATGTAAATGTAATGTCATCCAGTCCCCATATCGTCACGGAATCTACCGCCGGATTATCGGCTATGCCCGGATAGCCAATCGCATATACGGTAGAACCTACCATATCCTCTGTGGGAGAACAGAGTTTGAGAGCAGACCTCTTATTCGTCGGCGATGCAATGCGCAGCACCGCAACGTCAGCCGTCTCATTACATCCCACTACATATGCCTCCACATAATCGGAGGAATCAAAATAAACGCGCAGATAACTCTTCAGCGCATACTGTATTCCATTTTCATCCGTAAATATTGAGTTCTGACCTGCGCCGAAATATAAATAATCGGCAATGACATGGTAGTTAGTAACCAGATACTGCGGATTTTCCCCTTCCTTGCCGATAAAAAAACCGCTTCCATAAGCAAGCCCCGTTTCCACACCATCAAGCGACACATATTCACTGACTACAACAACGCTGTTTTTCGCCGCCAAATGTCCCGGTGTTGCAGACTTTGTTT
This sequence comes from uncultured Acetatifactor sp., assembly GCA_964604835.1. Lineage (GTDB taxonomy): Bacteria > Bacillota > Clostridia > Lachnospirales > Lachnospiraceae > Acetatifactor. Next base: position 4,330 of record CAZSAJ010000065.1, on the reverse strand, counting down.
TTCCGCAGCCCGTGCAGCATAAAACAAACAGCATACAGATACTAAAAAACAACACCGCTTTTCTCTTTACCCCTGTCACCTTTTTGTTCTCATACCTATTCTTCATGCGCTGCCTCTCCTTTCCTTTTCCCTTCTTCACACAGCAACCCACACTGCCGCCGCAGTATTATTGTCATGATCATCCTCCGCCCGCATCCTGAGATAATTCTGCATCCGATCCAGCCATTCCTGCGGAGATGCCGACCTGCGCAGTTCCTTTTCCATTTCTTCTTCATACACGTATTCCCAAAATCCATCCGAACAGAGCAAAAAAGCATGCCAGCCTGCAGAAAGCTCCCGTTCTGCGGCATCCGCGCTTAAATTAGCTTCCTGCCCCAGCGCCCGGAAAATATGACTGCGGTCTTCATGAAATCGAATTTCCTCCGGTCTGATCTGTCCCATCAATACCGCTATCTGGGATGAACTGTGATCACTCGTCTGAAAATCCAGTCTGCCATCCATAAAATGATATAGTCTGGAATCCCCGGCATACGCCCATTGCGCGCGCTTTTTCTCTATTGACAGGATGACTATTGTTGTCTTCATTTTACAGGCCGGTGTCTGCAAAGATAAAATTTTTCTATGCGCTGCCTGTGCCAGATCACACAGGGAGGCCGGCGTTGAAGTCCCATTCCATCCGTCCAGAACAAATCTCACAGCGGTCTGTGACGCAATATCTCCCCCGCCGTGACCGCCCAGTCCGTCTGCCAATACCACGCACAGATGATCCTCATCTATCTTTTTATAATCAACAAAATCCTCATTATACGGCCGTCCTCCGATATCCGTGCAGCTTGCATAGCAAATCAAATCTTTTCCCTCCTTCTTATTTGCATCCGATAATAACGGCGGTATAATTATCCTGATTGATATATCCTTTCTCCCGGATCGCCTCCCGGATCTGCAGCACTGCTTCTTCCGGCTCCTCTTCCAGACATCTGGACAGCGTCTCATCGTCCAGCGCATTGTATATGCCGTCACTCATCAGCAGCAGTTTGTCCCCTGCCACCAAACGGATCGGCTCCGCCGGGAAATCAATATGCTGTAATGCTCCCATCCCCAGAAAACTAATCAGACCGCTCCCACGGGAATCCCCATACACTTCCTGCAATGGCATCTCTCCGTTAACTGCATTCAGCGCCAGCTTATTTTTATAAATATGCTCTCTGTTTAACTGCATTAAAATCCCATGCCGGTACAGGCATATCCTGCTGTCTCCCACCGATAGAAATGAGAACAAACTCTCACGCAAAAGCCCCATCACAAGAGTCGAGCCGCTTTTACTGAAACCGGAAGGACCAAGTAAATCATTTACACTTTCCACGGCGCCCTGTGCCAGCATAAGCAGCTGCTGTTCCAGCGTGCACTTCCCCTGGTATAGGAAAAAATTATCTAAAATGGACTCCGCGGCTGCCGTACTCACTTTATCACCATCGGAAAGCCCGCCCATTCCGTCAGCCACCACTGCAAGCAGCCCATGTGTCTGCATCAGGGATTCATCGGATATGCCGAAACAATCCTGTTGTCCGGACCGTTCTCCCAGCTCGTGCAGCTTGCCGATTGAAACAGATTCTACCGGTTTGTTTCCGATGTTCGAAACTGTCATACCATACATCCTCTTTTCTTTGCGCTGTCTGATACAAATCAGCAGCAGCACAAAAACCGCAAGCGCCAGCGCCACTGCCACAATCACGCCTACAACCAAAACTGACCGGCTGATCTCCATATAACTTCCCAGCGTTTCCGCCCCCTGTTCCACCTCTTCTGCCAGCTCATTTACATTTTCCACTGCGATATTATCTGCCATCATATTAATCATCACCCCAGCTAAATTTTTCACTGCACAATCCCACAAACATAAGCTTGGTCGTTCCTATTGTAATCAAATCATAGTTTTTAATTTCCATACCGCCGCCAATGACCGGCATGTCATTTACCAGAAGGACATTTTTCCCCTGCTCATGCGCAATATAAAACTTCCTCGTCTGCGGTACAAAGGTGACATTTGTATCTTTCTCCGCCGAGATGGTATTATCTCCGCGAATGCAGATATCCCCTGTCTCTCTTCCTATGTAGTTATATCCCGTATGAATCCGGTAGTCCGTCCCACGACAGGGACCTTCTACCGCCACCAGCCAGCCGACTACCGGAGAAGGCGCCCCGGCGGGCGTGGAACTGTCCACAAACTGTGTCTTGCTCATAGACTCAGCTGCTCTTTTCTTTACCTGCGGAATTTCAGTTGGTCCGAAATTCCCATAATTACCGTAGTTATCCTCTGTTCCCACGTCCGTTGTCTTTCCGATTCCACCGTTATCAGAACCTCCGTCCGACATCTCCGCAAATGGATCAACTGTAGGAGAAAAACTACCAGAACTACAATACGGACAGCTTTCATAGCGGTTCGCATCATAATAATGTCCCTTGGAACAACTGATAATTTTCTGTCTGATTTCTGCCATAGCAATACCTCCCTTATTTATACTCATTATTAAAAAACTACAATTTGAAACATATTACCCCTGTTACCAAGGTAAAACCTCGTCCCTGCCGCAACGGATTCCGGATAGTTTGGCGGAAGCTGTTTTCCATCTGCTAGATAAGTCCCATAACTTGATCCCAGATCTATGAGGACAGGCATGCCCTGCTGCCATCGGATACAGGCGTGCCGCCTGCTGATCCCGGGCGTCCCATCCGGCATTCTGACCCCACAGGCGCTTTCCCTTCCAAACAAAATTTCACCGCCGCGGATCGGGTAAGTCTGCCCCTGCAGAGGACCGGCTACGCACTGCACCGCAAGATGACCATTCCCGGATCCGCCGCCTTGCCTGTAATTCCCGCCATATGTTCCTGCATTTCCTATTCCTTTCGGATTTGGTCCATACTGGTTGCTTCCCGGCTGGCTGTCCTGTGACAACCATGCAATGATCATAATTGTTCCAGCAACAGGAATCAGCGATATCAGATACCATACACCGCTTCTGCCAATATCGTGAAAACGCCGCCAGCCAACTGCAAAACTGGGAACAAGAGATGCCAGTAAATAGATTGGTATCAGAATAATTACAATTTCGGTAAATGAAAACAGACCAAGCAAAAGCCCAATCATAAATTGAAATAATTGAAAATACCAGAACTCACTGCGTCTTGCACGCCCTTCAAATACTCCATAGTTAGTAAAAACATGCTCGACAGCTTCCATAAAATTCATAATTAAACCACTTCCCTCTCAAAAGAATTTCTCATTTCTGACTATGGCAGTATTCTATCATTAACTTTTTTGAAATCGTCCAACCGGTTTCCTTACTGCCGGACATGTAGGATTTCCCCCGGCCGCCGCGCAGCCCGCATACCGCAAAACAGCAGACTTCCATATGTGGACCTGAGCATAAAACACCCCCGCAAGCCTTGTAAGCCCGCGGGGGATAAACAGAACTGATTGAAATTTCCCATAAAGTAAAACGCCCCGGCAATGCCGGGGCGTTTTATTTGTCTTTCTGATCTGTCTTATGGATCTTTACAGATTCTAATCCTTCTACCAACTCTCTGGCACGATCTACATCTGCCTCATTGATTCGAATTGTAAAAACATTTTTTTCTTTGCTATTCTCCTTCATCCTTTGAAAAAAAGGCTTCTCCTGCCATTCAATGAAATAAGAGATTCTATTTTTCAGAAAAATTTTTTCCATTTTTTCTTTGCTTTCCTGACTGTATACCTTGCAAAAAGCAACCTCTCTATGGTAAAAATTACTGTCATAAACAATTGATGACATATATTCATCTCCCACTTTACTTTCTTAACTGCACTACTATATCAGCTATGTGTTCATTATAATTCATAACACACTGCGATTTCAAGAAAAACTTCAAAAATTGAAGTAATTACCGTAACTTTTTGGACAATTCCCACAATGCCTTTTGCTGTATATATTGTTCATTCAGCCAGTTACCTGCTTCTTTCACTCCTTCTGTGGAAAACTCGAATTCCTTTCGCATTTTATTTTCTTCAGGTGTTTTGGCATAACAGTACGGCTCCGGCCAGATAATACACTCAAGTACCGTTTCTTCTGCTTCTTTCTTTTTCAGCATATAACGCATACCATCCATGCTGGCACAGTATTCTTCCTTTTTAATATAATTAAATATATGGAATTTTTCCTGATCGATCATTTCTGCTGTTCCCTTTAAATAACTTTGCTCTTATTCTTCTCGCTAACGCTCATTATATCATGAATCATAGATTCATGATCAACATTCGCCGCTCGCCGAATGAGTAAACTCATTCTTCTCGCTA
>CAZSAJ010000064.1:0-12181 GCA_964604835.1 uncultured Acetatifactor sp. | reverse complement strand
CCGGTAAGTAAATCTACATACTCCCCTTCCGCGCCATTTATCCATGTCTCTTTTTCATGTTCACTAAAATTGAATATCCCGAGAATCTGATCACCGTCATAATACCGCCCTATACAGAGTAATTCCCGCTCCCCGGTCTCCAATGTCCATACATCCGCATAAGACACAAAGGCCTTTTCTCCTCTACGAATCCGCTCCAGTTCATCAAGCCTCCGAAATATCTGATTTTCCACTGTTCCAAGTACCGCTATACGCTCCGCCTGTTCCCAGCGCATGGGTCCTCTGTGGATGTAACGGGAATCCGCTGACTTTTGCGGATCATCCTTATATGTATAATCGTTCAGCTGACCGATTTCATCCCCGCTATACAGCACCGGAATTCCAGACTGCATAAACATGTAGGCATGGAGCATCACATCCATTTGAACGGCACTCTGCATCATTTCTTCATTTTGTTCAAATCCTGCCCTCTCAATCCCACACATGGAAGCGGTCGTACCGCAAAACCTCGCATCCTGCGTCAGAGGATCCTCATTGTAAAGCTCCCCACGGCTGTTGCTGCTTCCTGCAAGCCCACGGAAATAATCGTTCAGATATTTCTTGTGCAGCACTTCCAACATGCCTTCCCGCCCCAGTGTCTGGTAATCCAATCCCCAGCCGATATCATCGTGGCAGCGCAAATAGTTGAGAAATACATAATTTTTCGGCAAGCTGTTTACAATATCAAGCTGTCTCTTTAACAGTCTCGCATCCCTTGTCGCTATCGTGTGCCAGGTGGTTGCCATGGTCGTCACATTGTAGAGCATATGGCACTCCGGTTTCTCCACGGTGCCAAAATACGGAACCACTTTCTCCGGTTCCATGACTACCTCTCCCAAAAGCAGTACTCCCGGGCAGACGATCTCACCGATCATACGCATCATGCGCACAATCGTATGCACTTGTTTCAGGTTTCGACACTGCGTCCCGAGTTCTTTCCAGATATAGGGCACCGCATCAATACGGATGATGTCAATTCCTCGGTTCACCAGATACAGGAAATTGTACATCATCTCGTTGAACACTCTGGGGTTCCTATAATTGAGATCCCACTGATACGGATAAAACGAAGTCATCACATAATGCCCTATCTCCGGAAGATATGTGAAATTTCCCGGCGCAGTCGTGGGAAATACCTGTGGCACTGTCTGCTCGTAACGCCGCGGAATATCCACATTGTCAAAAAAGAAGTACCGGCTCATATACTCGCCGTCCCCCTGACGGGCTTTCCTTGCCCACTCATGCTCTTCCGAAGTGTGATTCATCACAAAATCCATACAGATATTGATATTCTTCTTATGGCAGGCGGCGGTCAGATTTTCCAGATCCTCCATTGTTCCCAGATCGGGGCGGACCTTTCGAAAATCGGACACCGCATAACCGCCGTCCGAGCGGGAGAGGTCGTCCGGTGTATCCAAAAAAGGCATCAGATGGATATAGTTGACATTGCACTTTTTGATATAGTCGAGTTTTGCTTTGACGCCTTTCATATTTCCTGCAAAGTTGTCAATATAAAACATCATGCCCAACATATCATTTTGCTGATACCAGTCAGGATGAGATTCCCGCTGTCTGTCCCTGCTCTTTAGAGCATCGCTTCGCTCCTGATAGAAAACGTACAGAGAATCACATAGTTCGGCAAACATGGACGAATTATCATATAACTCCATATACAGCCAGCGCAATTCGTCTATATGACCGTTAAGTCTGTTCTGAAAATCCTGCTCCGTTTTTTTGGTCCCGTTTTTCATCTCTTTAGCCTTTCATATTTTCGACAATTTCTTCTCGCTCAGGCATGACGCGCAATGCACCTTTTCTGGTCGTAATCAAGGATGCGGCACTGTTGGCAAACTGCAGCATCTCCTTCAGCCTTTCTTCCGTCACATTTTCCAGACCGTACTCCAGTATGGAATGGAGCACACATCCGCAGAACGTATCCCCCGCACCGGTTGTCTCTATCGTCTTCTCGTTGATGCGGGCAGCTGTTTCCACCATCATATCCCCATAATAAGCCCGGCTTCCCTCTTTCCCCATGGTTACGAGAATTAATTGTATCTCGGGAAAGCGCTCTTTTATCCAGTTTACACCTTTTGTATAGTCTTCTTCATCCGTCAGCCACTGAATTTCATTGTCGGAGATCTTTAACACATCACAATACTGCAGGCCGTACAATACCTGTTCCTTTGCTTCCTCCATAGAATTCCACAAAGGTGGACGCAGATTCGGATCAAAGGAAATCATAATCCGGTTTTCTTTTGCGATATCCAATGCTTTCTTGGTCGCAGCACGCACTCCCTCATGGGTCATGGACAATGTTCCGAAATGGAAAATTTTGGAGTTTGCAATCAAATCTTCCGGAACTTCTTCCTCTGTCAGCATCATATCCGCTCCGGGATTGCGGTAAAATGAAAAATCCCTGTCTCCGTCCGGGAATGTGTGCACCAACGCCAGCGTGGTATGTACTTCCTCATCCATGCGCAGATAGTCCGCACAGATTCCTACCTCCTCAATAGCATTCTTTAATTGCGCACCAAAAAAATCTTTTCCAACTTTCCCGATAAAGGCCGTATCATGCCCCAGCTTCGCAAGCAGCGCCAGCACATTGCAGGGCGCTCCGCCCGGATTGGCCTCAAACAGTGGATTGCCCTGCGGACTGCTTCCGTTTTCGGTAAAGTCAATCAACAATTCTCCCAGTGCCGACACATCCATTTTTTTCATATACTGCCCACCTCCTGTAAATGTAGAACAAACGCCTCATAAGGCTTCAACATTATTTTCCCGATCTCATAAGTATCTCTCATATTTGAGATCATACACTCCGCTCCCGCAAATTCTTCCGGAATAAAGAATGCAGCCTCCTGATCGGAAAAACTACATACTACCAATAATTTTTCTCCATCCAATGTTCTTGTGTAAACATACAAGTTCTCATCTTCCGGCAATAACAATTCATACTTGCCATACACAATGATCGGGCTTTGTTTTCTCAATGAAATCAGTTTTCTATAATAATGAAACACCGAATCGGTATATTCTGCCTCCGCTTTTGCATTGATCTCCCTATAATTAGGATTAACTGCAATCCATGGTTTTCCTTTCGTAAATCCTGCATGTTCCGTGTCATCCCATTGCATCGGGGTTCTGGCATTATCCCGGCTCTTTCTGACCAGACATGGCCAGAACACTTCATGGGATAATGTACCGCTCTCGCACCACTCGCGATAGGCATTAATACTCTCAATATCACGGAAGTCCTGCGGACTCCTGAACGGATAGTTAGTCATACCCAGTTCTTCCCCCTGATATATGTACGGCGTGCCCTGCATCATATGCAGACAGGTAGCCAACATTTTAGCGGAAGATTCCCGATACTGCGGTCTGTCATCCCCAAAACGGGAGACCGCTCTCGGCTGGTCATGATTATCCCAAAACAAGCTGTTCCACGCTTTTCCGTAAAGCTCTGTCTGCCAGCGGGACAGAATGCTCTTCAAACGAATCAGTGAGATTTTCTCGTCCGTCCATTTTCCGTATTTTCCGTCACCTTCCACGTGTTCGAATTGAAATACCATGTTCAACTCACGGGTATCCTCACCGGCATATCGCTTTGCCAGTTCCGTAGTCACCCCAGGAGTTTCCCCCACAGTCATGATATCGTATTTTGACAATACCTTTTCATTCATCTCCCGAAGGTATTCATGGATATGGGGTCCATTCATATAATACGGACTGCCGTCCCCATATAAGTCATTCACTTTTCCGTCCGGCATTTCCTCTGTCTTTGAAATCATACTGATGACATCCATGCGGAATCCGTCAATTCCTTTGTCGCACCACCATGTCATCATATCGAATACTTCCTGCCTCACCTTCGGGTTTTCCCAGTTTAAGTCCGGCTGCTTTTGGGAAAACAGATGCAGGTAATACATGTCCGTCTCTTCGTCGTACTGCCATGCGGATCCGCCGAAGCTTGCACCCCAGTTGTTCGGTGGATTTTGGCTGTCCGCACCTTTCTTCCAGATATAATAATTCCGGTAGGGATTGTCTTCCGATTTCCTGCTTTCCATAAACCACGCATGCTCATCGGAAGTATGATTGACCACCAGATCCATTACGATACGAATTCCTTTTTCATGTGCCTTTTGCAGGAATTCATCAAAATCCTCCATGGTTCCGAATTCATCCATAATAGCTCTATAGTTGCTGATATCGTAACCATTGTCATCATTGGGGGATTGATAGATTGGCGATAGCCAGATCACATCAATTCCTAAGTATTTTAAGTATTCCAATTTACTCGTGATCCCTTTTAAATCTCCGATTCCATCTCCGTTACTGTCCATAAAACTACGCGGATATATCTGATATATAACTGCTTCTTTCCACCATGTTCTCTTCATTTTTCTGTCTCTGAAAACCTCCATACCTGTTCCACTTTTCCCTCTATGTGATCCCCGATTCCATAGACCACATTGCTGATCACATATTCACCCTCGTTTACAAATATTTCGATCAAATTCGGTTCCACAAAGATATCCAGACGGCACTCTTCGGACACTTCCGGGGTACTGCTTATCATCTGATGCCCTGCTATATCGGAAAACACCCTGCTCCGATCGGTTTTTACAACATTTTCTTCTCTCCGGATATGATACCCTCCTATATTCAGGCTGTCCCCTTCCTCCAGCGTTGTCTTGATACGATAGGGAATACTTTCGGAAATTGGCAGATGTCCTTGGAGGATTTCGATCTCCTGCAGAAAATACCGTTCCACCTCGGGATGTACCCGAAAATAAACATGTCCGCCCAACAGCTCAATCACTCTTGGAATACACATCATCCCATTCCATGGCTCCCTGCCGGCTTCCTCTACCGCCTTGGGCATGCGCATCCATGCGATCATGACCCGTCTGCCTTCTCTGTCAAGATTGGTTTGCGGTGCATAGAGATCCATCCCGTAATCCACGTACTGCCGGTTCTCCGAAAGGGTCAGACTACAGGTCTCATAATCAAAATTTCCAGACATACATACGGCATGATGCTCGTAACCAACGGCCCCCTCTCTAATATACATGGGCGATCCCATAAACACATAACCTTCCCCTGCCCGGAAAATATCAGGACATTCCAGCATCCGCCCGAACCGCTCGCTCCGAAGCTGATTGGCATATTTCCAGTTTACCGCATCCGTGCTCTTGTAAAACAGGATCCGTCCCATCGCGCCTCCACAGGTACTTCCAAGCGCCATATAAAACGCACCGTTTTCCCCCCACACCTTCGGATCTCTGGTATCCTGCCTGTCACCCAGTTCCTCATCCTCAATCACCGGAACCACAATCCGCTTTCCGGAGGCATTATCGAAATGTTTTCCATCCTCCGATATGATCATAATCTGGGAAGAAAGAAAGGAGTCCTTCACATCCTCTTGCTCACAGTGAATTCCCGTATAGTACAGATTCAGCTTTCCCGCATACTCCAGAGCACTGCCTGAAAAACAGCCGTCCTGATCTGCGCCTATGGACGGAAAAAGCGCAATCCCCACATGTTCCCAGTGAATCAAGTCCTCGCTCACTGCATGTCCCCAATGCATGGTGCCCCATTCCGGCGCATAGGGATAGTGCTGATAAAAAAGATGATATTTCCCTTGATAGTAGATAAAACCGTTAGGATCATTAATCCAGTTACCCGGTGCTTTTAAATGTAATGTATCCCTTTTCATATTCTGTCGCCCTGCCTTTACATAAACATATATTAACTGAACAGGAGGGCATTTTACAATACCCCCCTGACAGTAAAATAAGTTTTCGTATAATAGATCAACCCGAGCTTTACTTCACTGCTCCCGCAACAACCCCGCCAACAATCTGTTTTTGAAGAATTACATACAAAACCAGAATCGGTATCACGCATAGCAACAGCCCTGCCATGATCGTGCCGTAATCCGCAGAATATGTCCCGTAGAAGCTGTAGGTAGAGAGAGGCAATGTCAGCAGCTTCTTGTCTGTCAATACCAGTGAAGGCAAGAGGAAATCATTCCAGAAGGCCAACGCATTCAAGATTGCCATAGTGGAGATCACCGGCTTTAACAAGGGAAATACAATCTTAAAAAAGGTCTGGGCATGCGTACAGCCATCAATACAGGCAGCTTCCTCCAACGCTATAGGCACATTTCCTTTGATGAAACCATGGAACATGAACACAGACATCGCCATGGAAAATCCTGTGTGCATAAAGATCAGCGTCAGTCTGTGATTCAGGATTCTCAGTGTTCCTCCATAAATGCTTACAAGAGGAATCATAATTGCCTGAAACGGAATGATCATGGAGGCTACCATGAGCGAAAAAACAATCTTGGATACAATATTGTTATTGCGCACGATATAATATGCCAACATTGTGCCAAATAAGGTTACCAACAGTGTTGCCGAAACCGTCACAAGCAGGGAATTCTTAAAAGCATTCAGATAGTCCATCTGGGTAAATGCCTTTTCAAAGTTATCAAAAGACAATCCTTTGATTGTATACAGCCATGCAAACGGGCTTTTGATAATATCACGTTTTTGTTTTAAGGAATTGATCACTACCATGAGGAAGGGAAACATATAGGCAATAAAAATGATAATCAGCCCAAGCATCGAAATCGCATTTACAATTCTGGCTTTTGTCCCGACTACGGTTGTCTTCTTCATTATGCTTCCACCTCCTGTTTCTTGGTCAGATATACCTGCACTCCACTGATACATGCAACGATAATGAACAGAATCAATGCTTCCGCCTGACCTACGGCAAATTGTCTGGATGTAAATGCCTTCTCATACACATGCATTGCTGCCATCTCTGTTGTTCCATAGGGCGCGCCGGCCGTCAGTGACAGATTCACATCGTATACCATAAAAGCTCTCGACAATGTAAGGAACAAACAGACCGTAATAGATGACATCATCATAGGCAGGATAATATTTTTCAACTTGATGAAACCGACAGCGCCGTCAATGCTTGCAGCCTCCATGACATCCTCATTGAGTCCCATAAATCCTGCCACATAAATCAGGATCATGTAACCGGACAACTGCCACACAGACACCACCACCAAAGCTACAAATGCCATGGTTGGATCAGACAACCAGGAAACCTCAAACAGCTTCCATCCGGTACTTTCGCCAAAGCTCACAAACGCTCTGGAAAATACGAACTGCCAAATATAACCAAGCACGATGCCGCCAATCAGATTGGGCGTAAAGAATCCTGCCCGGAAGAAACTCTGTCCCTTGATTCCTCTCGTTAAAAGGTAAGCGATCCCAAAAGCCAATAGATTGACGATCACAACAACAAATATCACATATTTAAAGGTCAGAAGCAGGGAGGTCCAGAACTGTGTATCACGAAAAACACCGGTAAAATTCTTAAGTCCCACAAAATTCTTGACAGAAGATACTCCGTCCCAGTCTGTCATCATCAGATACACACCATAGACAAACGGCACGACCAGCACGGCAAAAAAACAAAATACTCCCGGCAGTGCAAACATACAAAAATCCAATCCTTTACTTTTTGATTTCATATCGATACCTCCTCCTTCCTAATTCTGTTCATCCCAGTATGCCTGTATGGACTCCATCAGTTCTGTCCGATCACTCCTCTGTGCCAGATATTTCTGCATTGCAGCGCCGAGTACAGACCAGTGGTCATTGGGTACAATCGCAGAAGCATTGAAGGTCAACCCATCCTGACTCTTCTCATAAATATCACGGCTGAGCGGATCACTGGGCTGATAAGGGTTGTTTTGGAACGGCGGCACGATATTGCATACCTTCACAAGCATCTGCTGTCCGATTTCGCTATATACAATCCAATTCAAAAATTCTTTCGCCGCAGCCTGCTCTTTCTCTGTTGCGTACTGGCCATCCATCATTACCTGTTTTGACGGAGAAGCCTGAATCTGTGAATTTGCAAAATCGTCCACATCATTACTCATAAAATAGGGCAGGAAACCATACTCGTCATCTTCCTTTGCGCCTGCTTCCGAAAGATTAGGCCATGCCCAGTTTCCATTAAACCAGAATGCCGTTTTTCCATCCGCGAGGTCAATGGCCATCTCGTCATAATCCGCACCCAGAGGATCCTTTTGTGCCACATTGTATTTCCGCAGAATATCAAACATATCCAAGAAGCCTGACAATCTGCCATAGGATTTTAAATCCAGATCATGATTCTTAATCTCTTCAATGATAACCTGAGCGCCATTGGAGGTGCCTTCGTAAGTTTCGTATATGTACTGCAGATGGTGCGCACCTAAGGACCAGTCTTCTTTGGCAATAGAAATGGGTCTCTCCATTCCTGCATCTACCAGCCTGTCTAGCAGCTTCACGAAATCTTCCTGCGTCCGGATGGCGTCCGGATCAAAAGTTTCTCCCAGCGTATCCTCTATTACCTGTTTGTTATAAATGATTCCTCTTCCCTCAATACACAGGGGAAAGCTGTATATTTTTCCGTCTACCGATGTGATATACTCTTCTGCCTCCGCAATCCAAGATTCGTTGGATAAATCTGCGGCTTTTTCCTTCGCCAGAGCAATGACATCCGTTGTATCCAGAATCGCCAATGTGGGCGGTGTGCCCGAATTATACATACTTACCACTCTGGTATACGGGGAATCTCCGTCCGTAACCGGCATGACTTCTACATGAACGCCGGATTTCTGTTCATATTCGTCTGCCATCTGCTGAAGCGCTACCTGAATCTCGGCTTTTGAATTCAGAAGTGTGATACTGGTTCCGCGCAATGAGGAATCATATTCAAAAGTATCCACTGAAGTGTCAATAAAGACCTCTTCTTTCTTCTCATTTGGATCATCCGGATCACTTGCAAATCCAAATCTACAGCCGGTTAGCAAAGTCATCATCATTATGGCGCTGAGTCCTACTGAAATGACCTTCTTCATGGTTCTCCGTTTCATGAAAATTTACCTCCTTATTTTATTAAAACCGGTTAAGTAACCGGTTACTTTCATGGTTATTATATCTAAAAAATACATATCTTGTCAATTATATATTATCAATTACATATAAAAAAAATAAATTTATTCTTAATTGTTCTATTTTTATGCCTTTAATTTGTTAAAAATACACACAAGCAGTTACTTAACCGATTATTTATTGCCTAAAATTTTTGTTTTTGATATACTTTGTTTAAAGAACTATTAGGAAGAGGGCAAATAAAAATTATGAAACGCGGGAAAAATGTAACCTTCAATGATATTGCCAAATATACTAATTTTTCAAAAACAACGATTTCCAGATACTTTAACAATCCGGATTCCCTTACATTGGAAAATCAAGAAATTATAGCCAAAGCTCTTGTCGAATTGGATTATAAAGAAAATAAAGTAGCTCGTATTCTGGCCAAAGGTAAAACCGAAATTATTGGCATTATCATTCCGACTCTATTCCTTCATTACTTTTCTGAGATGCTTGACAAAATTCTTTCTACTTATGAACAATTCGGATATAAATTTCTTTTATTTATCGGAAACGACAAAGAGGACATGGAACGCCGTTATATACAGGAGCTGCTTGCCTACAAAATCGAAGGAATGATCATCTTAAGCCATACTATTCCATCCAAAGAATTAGCGGAGCTTGATATTCCGATCGTTACCATTGAACGTGAAGATGATTATGTGTGCAGTGTCAATACAGACAACTATATGGGGGGATATCAGGCAACCAGCCTGTTGGCGAGACATGGCTGCGATATGCTGATCCACATCAATTATCCACCCGTTGGCAAAATACCTGCCAATGACCGAATACAGGGTTTTAAAGACTTTTGCGAGGAGAACCATCTTGATAATCAGATTATTATTCATGAATTTGGGATCTCCCATAATACCATTCAGGAAAAACTACTACAAATTGTAAATGATCTGGAAAAGGATTATCCTGATAAGAAAAAGGGAATCTTTGTTACAAATGACACACTGGCTAATATACTCCTTAATATTCTTGTACGGAAATATGGCACCCTTCCCGACGACTACCTGATTATTGGTTTTGATAACTCACCAATCTCTCGAGAGGCGATTATTCCTATCAGCACCGTCGGACAGCAGATTGATAAAATTGCGTACGAAGCAGTAAGCTTACTTGTGGAGCAGATGAACGAGCGAAAAAAAAGAAAACCCGTTCCATTAAAAGAGCCCATTCATAAAGTTATCCCTCCAATCCTAATAAAAAGAGACACGACAGAAAAAGGGTACAATACTGACCCCACAAGCGATCTGCCATAAGAATATTTCCGCAGTCAGAATCTATCCTTAAAAGCAAAAAACACCCGGACTCATCACTGAATCCGGGTGTTCCCGACAGCAGCGCTACAAGGATTCGAACCTTGAAATGACGGAGTCAGAGTCCGTTGCCTTACCGTTTGGCGATAGCGCTATCTATGTTACTTGATGTATTATACACGAAGTATTTCCTTTTTGCAATACCTAAATTCATATTTTTTGAAAATCCTAAAAATCATTCATTTCTCAACAAAGGGCCGCGCCGCCCGCGGCACAGCCCCTTGTCTGTATTGTTTACAAAAAGAGAATTTTATACCTCAAAAATCAACTCGCCATAAGTCGGGATCGGCCAAACCTTCTTGTCAACCATGGTCTCCAATGCATCCACAGGCGCTCTCAGCTCCGCCATGGCGGTAAACACTTCATCTTTGAAGAAGAATGCCTTATCCTTCTCCACCTCGATGGTGCCCGCCTTTGCGGTCTTTTCCTCCAGCGCGGTCAAGGCCTTTTTCGCCTCGGCCAGCTTTGCGGAAATCTCCTGCAAAACTTCAACCTGCACACTTGCGTCCGCACCGGCTTCCTTTACGGCCAGAACCGTATCCGCCAGAGACTTGGTATATCTCATGACTGCGGGCAGAATCTGCTTCTTCGCCATCTCGATCATCGTCAAAGCCTCGATGTTGATGGTCTTGGAGTAGGTCTCATAGAGGATCTCCTCTCTGGACTCCAGCTCCGCCTTGGTAAAGATGCCGAATTTCTCAAACAGCTTGATTGCCTTGGGCGTAGTCAGTGCCGAGGAAGCCTCCACCATGGATTTGATGTTGGGCAGTCCTCTTCTTGCTGCCTCCGCCACCCATTCGTCGGAGTAACCGTTTCCGTTGAACACAATTCTTCTGTGCTCGGTCATATACTGCTTGATCAGATCATGCACCGCCATCTCAAAATCTTCCGCCTGTTCCAGTATATCCGCGGCCTCGCAGAACGCTTCCGCCACAATGGCATTCAGCGTGGTATTGGGATCGGCAATGGAATCGGCACTTCCCACCATACGGAACTCGAACTTGTTGCCCGTGAACGCAAAAGGCGATGTTCTGTTTCTATCGGTTGCGTCTTTGTCCACGTCCGTCAGGGTGGACACGCCGGTCTGCAGTTTGCCGCCCTGAATGGAGTGATCCGCCTCACCGGTCTCCACAAGCTGCTTCACCACATCTTCGAGCTGCTCACCCAAGAACATGGAGATGATGGCCGGAGGCGCCTCGTTCGCGCCCAGTCTGTGGTCATTGCCCACATCGGATGCGCTCTGGCGGAGCAGATCCGCATGAGTGTCCACGGCCTTCATAATGCAGGCCAATACCAAAAGGAATTGAATATTCTCGTTGGGCGTCTCCCCGGGATCCAACATGTTGACACCATTGTCAGTTCCCAGAGACCAGTTGTTGTGCTTGCCGGAGCCGTTCACTCCCGCAAAGGGCTTCTCATGAAGCAGGCAGGTCATGCCATGTCTTCCGGCCACCTTTTTCATGGTCTCCATAACCAGTTGGTTGTGGTCCACCGCAATATTTGCGGTCTCATAGATCGGGGCAAGCTCATGCTGGGCGGGGGCCACCTCATTGTGCTGGGTTTTGGCGGTAACGCCCAATTTCCAAAGTTCCACGTTCAGATCCTTCATATAAGCGCCGATTCTCTCCCGAATCGTGCCGAAGTAATGATCCTCCAGCTCCTGTCCCTTGGGAGCAGGCGCACCGAACAGTGTTCGTCCCGCGAAGATCAAATCATCTCTCTTTAAATATTTCTCCCTGTCCACCAGAAAATACTCCTGCTCGGGTCCCACGCTGGCCACTACCTTCGTGGCCTCGGTAT
>CAZSAJ010000063.1:0-12535 GCA_964604835.1 uncultured Acetatifactor sp. | reverse complement strand
GCGATCATCGGCGCCGTGTTCGGAAACGGCTATGTCAAGAATAAAGTGATGGAGTTTGTGGGCCCCGGTGTGGCTTCTCTCTCCGCCGACTTCAGGATCGGTGTGGACGTCATGACCACGGAGACCACCTGTCTGTCCTCCATCTGGCAGACCGATGAAAGAATCCGCGAATTTTATGAAATTCATGGCCGCAGCGAGGACTATGCGGAGTTAAAGCCCGGTGAGACGGCCTATTATGATGGCGTTATCGAGGTGGATCTGGACAAGGTGCGTCCCATGATCGCCATGCCTTTCCACCCCAGCAACACCTATACCATCGAGGAGCTCAACGCAAACCTCATGGATATTCTGGATGAGACGGAGAAGCGCGCACAGGTGAGTCTGGACGGTGCAGTGGAGTTCTCTCTGAAAAATAAAGTCAAAAACGGTAAATTTATGGTGGATCAGGGAATCATTGCAGGCTGTGCGGGCGGCGGATTCGAGAATATCTGTGCCGCGGCCGATATCCTGAAAGGACGCTATATCGGTTCCGACGGATTTACGCTGAGCGTGTATCCCGCCTCCATGCCCGTGTATATGGAACTTGTGAGAAACGGCTGCTGTGCGGCCCTGATGGAGACCGGCGCGGTCATGAAGACTGCGTTCTGCGGCCCCTGTTTCGGTGCGGGTGACACGCCTGCCAACAACGCATTCAGCATCCGTCACTCCACCAGAAACTTCCCCAACCGCGAGGGAAGCAAACTGCAGAACGGCCAGATATCCTCGGTTGCCCTGATGGATGCCCGTTCCATTGCGGCCACCGCCGCCAATCAGGGTGTGCTGACACCCGCCACGGATTTCGACGGAGAGATCGGCAAATATCAGTACCATTTTGATTCCAAAATCTATGCGAACCGTGTGTTTGATTCCAAGGGGCAGGCGGATCCCGATGTGGAGATCCAGCTTGGTCCCAATATCAAGGACTGGCCCGAGATGGGCGAGCTGCCGGAGAATCTGGTGCTGCGGGTGGTGAGTGAGATCCACGATCCCGTCACCACCACGGACGAGCTGATTCCCTCTGGCGAGACATCCTCCTATCGCTCCAATCCCTTGGGGCTTGCGGAGTTTGCACTCTCCAGAAAAGATCCTGCGTATGTGGGACGTGCAAAGGATATCCAGAAGGCGGAGAAAGCCAGAATGTCCGGGGAACATCCCTGTCAGGCGCATCCGGATGTGAAGCCCGTGATGCAGACGGTGAAGAAGACCTTCCCGGATGTCAACCATGAGAATACCGGTTTCGGATCCACGATCTTTGCGGTAAAGCCCGGGGACGGTTCCGCACGCGAACAGGCGGCTTCCTGCCAGAAAGTGCTGGGCGGCTGGGCCAATATCGCCAACGAGTACGCCACCAAGCGCTACCGTTCCAATCTGATCAACTGGGGAATGCTTCCCTTTATCATCAAGGAGGGCGAGCTGCCGTTCAAGAATCTGGATTATCTCTTTATCCCCGGCATCAAGAAGGCTGTGGAGGACAAGAGCGGAACGATTCGGGCCTATCTGGTCGATCAGGACAACGCCGTTTTGAAAGAGTTTGATATGGAGCTGGGCGAGCTCACCGACGAGGAGCGTCAGATCATTCTGAGGGGATGTCTGATCAATTACAATAAAGCTCTTCTAATGGCGGATTGAAGGGAAGTGTAAAATGAAGAAAATCCGGGCGGTTGTGCCCTATCTGGCGGCGGCAGTGATTTGTGTTCTTGTCTCTATGCCGGTGTTTTCCCAGAGCGTGATTCTGGACGAGGCGTACTCCGTCAATCTGGTACGGGGAGACATAGGAGAAATTATACGGGGGGCGGCGGCGGATGTCCATCCGCCCCTGTATTATCTGATTTTGAAATTCAGCAGTTTCTTTGGGGGCGAGAGTCTGACCAAATACCGCTTTGTCACACTGGCGGCCACTTGGCTCAATCTGCTGCTATTGGGAGCTACCCTGATACGAAAGCGCTGGGGAGAGCGGGTTTCGCTTTTCTATGTTTTGTGGTTCGGAGGCACCTATGCCACGCTGGATCTGTCTGTCTATATCAGAATGTATTCGTGGGGAGCTTTCTTTGTCACGGCCGCGGCTCTTTTTCTCTTTTTTTACTATGAGGACGGTGGGCTGCGCCATTATGTGTCCGGCATCCTCATGACTCTGGCTGCCATGTATACGCATTATTATGCGGTCATGGCGGTGTTCTTTTTGTGGCTGATCCTTCTGGCGGCGGTTCTGATCCGCAAGCGGGATCGCATCAGGGCGGTTCTGCTGGGAGGAGTGCTTGTCGCGGTAGGTTACCTGCCTTGGCTGGGGGCTCTTTTGAAGCAGAGCGCCAAAGTTGCCAATGACTATTGGATCTCCGAATTCGACTGGCGGGAATGTATACTGGCGCCGGCACACTTGTGGGATTCCTCCTTTACGGGGATGGGGATCGCACTCTATATCCCGGTTTTCGCCCTGTTTCTCCGGGCCTGTCTTCGGGGGAAAAAAGAGGCTCTGGCAAGTCTCGCGGCTTTCGGAGGCACCATGCTGACAGGAGGGCTTTTGTCCGTATTGGTAGCGCCCATCTGGCAGGACAGGTATCTGTATGTGGCGTGGGGGCTGTTATCCCTGTTCGTGGCGGTCACGGCGGGGGAGAAGGGAACACATATGCTGATACCGCAGGTTTTGCTGTTGGGTATTCTGTGTGTGGCGGGGAAGTTTTCCGTGGATACCATGCGTCTGGATGAACTGATGACCTGCAGCGACCGGGAATGGGTGGCTTTTTTGAAGGAAGAGGTTGCGGAGGATGCGGTGGTGATCGTGGATGATCCCTATGAGCATCGCTTGGTGTATCAATATTATCTGCCGCATGCGGATGTGGTTATGGTGAGAACTCTGTTGAACGATCGGGGGGCGGAGCGGCTTGCCGATCTTCTGCGTGAGAGTGATCATAGACAGCTCTGGTATATCGTCGATTACAATCAACAGCAATGCGGTGTGGAGCGGATGAGACGGATGGTTGCGGAGCATGACCGGGAGCTTGTCAGGACAGCCGCCTATACGATCAAACAGAAGTCTCTGGAAATTTTTGAGATCGGTTTGCCTTCAAACTAAAGTTAAATGAAAAGATGTCGATATTATAATTACAGGAGTGTGGGAAGGCCACCCACATCCAAGTAAGAGTGACACCATGGATGGTATTTGTGCGGAGAAACGGATTCCTTCGCAGAAGTGCCGTCCTTTTTTATGAGGGGGACAGGAAGTCGGAAGCCACGCGCTTCATCATGGAAAAGTATATGGTGTTCCCAAAAAGGAGTGAAGGGAAACATTTGAAAATTGATTCCAGCAACATAGGAATGGAATCCGCACGAAGCTATCATGCTTCAAAAGCAACATACAGACGCTTTTCGTTAACGGAATATCGAGAGGGGTCGCTGACCTACAACAGGAACGGACTGAACGCATCTGTGGCCGACGGGCAGACGGGAGCGAATCAGACTGTTGGTGAAAACGATCAGGAGGAGGCGGAAGCTTCCGAAAAGAAACTTTACACTTTGGAGGACTGGAAGAATGGTCTCTCAATCAGCGCAGGACGTGTGAATCTGCGCACGACCAGCGCAAGCAGCACATTGGCGGATTTCCGTCAGATGACGGTACGCTATATTTTCGATTTGCTCTTTTCAAACAGGCGCAGCAGATTTAATCAGTGGTCGGAGGATCAGGGACTTATGAACACAAGCGCAAGCCAGAGTGTGAGCGCGAGCCAGACTGTCAGTGCGAGCCAGAGCGCCAATCAGTCTTTAACATTCTTTTCCTCCAATATGCGCGTGTTTACCTACGAGCAGGGCACTTTCCAGTTTGAGCAGGAGGATACCATGTTTTCCACCGTGGGAACCGTGCGTACTTCCGACGGAAGAGAGATCAATTTTAACGTAGATGTGGCAATGAGCAGACAGTTCCAGCAGACTTTCCAGCAGGATCTGCAGCTTGCGGCTACCTCCATGTGTGATCCTCTGGTGATCAATCTGGACACCGATGTGGCGGAGTTGTCGGATCAGAAATTCTATTTTGACATCGATGCGGACGGCGAACTGGATGAGATTTCCCAGTTGGGTGCAAAGAGCGGTTATCTGGCATTGGATAAGAACGGCGACGGCGTCATCAACGACGGAAGCGAACTCTTCGGAACCGCAAGTGGCGACGGCTTCGCAGATCTGGCAAAGTATGATGAGGACGGTAACGGATGGATCGACGAGAATGACGCCATCTGGTCCAAACTTAAGATCTGGTGCAAGGACGAAAACGGAAACGATGTACTCTATCGGCTGGCGGACAAAGGCGTAGGCGCCATCTGTCTGCAGAACGCCTCCACTGATTTTACATTGCAGGGCAGCACGGGACAGACAAACGGCGCCATCCGCAGAACAGGTGTGTTCCTGTATGAGAACGGCAACGTGGGAACCGTGCAGCATGTGGACGTAGCCAAATACGAACAGGGGGCATAGTTTCTAAAGTAGTTGAAATGCTGTGAGAAAAACTGTTGTAATCAAAAATGCAAGGATGAAAATCCGGTTTCTGAAATAGGTAAAACAAGTGTTACAAATTAAATTATCCGATTCAAAAGACTGTGGTGTGAAACCGCAGTCTTTTTCTTTGGCTGTATAAAACTTTTTCTTTCGGCAAGACTAGAAGTGAAAACAAAGGATGGCATTTTTCATAATAAATCAGTGCATTAAAGAAAACGAGAGAGCAGAAAGGAAAAGAATATGAGAAGAAATAGACGAGACAGTATCAAAAAAGAGCGCATCATCATGGTGGCTTCCTCCGCTTTTGTGCTGGCGGCACTTACCATGACGGGGCTGTATATGAAGGGGCAGGAGGCAAAGCAGCAGGATGACGGCTATACTCTGGACTTCACGGCTCTGGAAAACGGTGTGAACGACCGGCTAAATGAGATCGGAAATGAGCAGGCCAGAAACACCACCATCGGCAGTCAGACGCAGATGAATCTGGAGAATGATCTTGACTACATGCCGCTGGAGGATGATTTGTCAGCGGAGGCAGGCTCCCATCTGATACAGATTCCCGGACTGACGGATCAGACGACACAGAACGCGCCCAAGAAGACGGATGAATCCAAGTCTGAGGGGAATAAGTCCGCCGAAAGGACGGATGAGGGTGAACAGAAGGAGGACGATGCCCAGACTCAGGAAACGGCCGCAGAGCTGCACTATAGCGAGGATCAGGGGCTGACCAGACCGGTGAGCGGCGAGGTGCTTTTGCCCTACAGTATGGACGGCAGTATTTATTTCGCCACACTGGATCAGTACAAATATAATCCGGCAACGGTGTTCTTTGCCGAGGAGGGCGAGGATGTGGTGGCCTGCGCCGAGGGAAGAATCGCCGACGTATATGAGGACACGGAGCTTGGCAAGGTTGTGACCGTGGAGCTTGGCGACGGATATGTGGCGACTTACGGGCAGCTCTCCGATATTCAGGTGGAGAAGAACGGATATGTGAAAGCGGGAGAGAAGCTTGGAACCGTGGCGGCTCCCAGCAGATTCTACACGCTGGAGGGATGTAATCTCTACTTTTGTCTGAAGAAAAACGGCGAGCCTGTCAACGCGGAAAATCTGTTTTAAGGAGCATCGCATGTATATTGTGGGAGGCAGAATCATAACCATGACAGGGGAGGAGTACGAAGATGGTGTGCTCCGTATCCTGAACGGTAAAATTGCCGAGGTGGGCGACAGCCGGACAGTGTCAGTGGAGCCTCAGGACAAGGAGATAGTGCTGCAGGTACAGGGAGCCTGGGTGATGCCCGGCATCATCGAGGCTCATTGCCATATGGGTATCACCGAGGAGAAAAAGGGCATGGAGGGGGATGACTGCAACGAGACCGTGGATCCCGTCACGCCCTATCTTCGGGCAATCGATGCCATCAACACCATGGACGCGGCTTTCCGGGACGCGGTGCGCGCGGGAATCACCGCCGCCATGATCGGTCCCGGCAGCTCTAATGTGGTGGGAGGCCAGTTTGCGCTGATCAAGACCCACGGCAGAAGGATCGACGATCTGATCGTGAAAGCCCCGGCGGCTATGAAGGTGGCTTTCGGGGAGAATCCCAAGGTCAATTATTCCGGACAGGGCAAAAGTCCCTCCACCCGGATGGCGACGGCCGCCATGCTGCGAAGAGAGCTGTTTGAGGCCCGGGAATACCTGAGGCGGAAGGAGCAGGCGGAAGCGGACTGCGAGGAATTTGAACAGGATTTTACCAAGGAGTGCTGGATCCCCGTACTGAGGGGGGAGATCCCCTTAAAAGCTCATGTGCATCGGGTGGACGATATCTTTACGGCTGTCAGGATCGCTAAGGAATTCGGCCTTTCCATGACGCTGGACCATTGTTCCGAAGGACATCTCATAGCGGAGGAGCTGGCGGAGGCGGGATATCCCGCCATCGTCGGGCCGGATCTGGCCAGCCGCAGCAAAATTGAGGTTCAGAACATGGCCTTCAAGACTGCCGGCGTGTTGAACCGGGCGGGCGTCATGACCGCCATCACCACGGATCATCCCGTGTCTCTCATACAGTCGCTGCCGCTCTGCGCCGGTCTTGCAGTAAAAGCGGGGCTTCCCATGGAGGAGGGGCTTAAGTCCATCACCATCAATCCGGCTGTCATCTGCGGTGTCTCGGATCGCTTGGGAAGTCTGGAGGTGGGAAAGGACGGCGACGTGGCTGTCTTTACCGGCAATCCCATGGAGGTCTTCACCCGTACCTTATATACGATTATTGACGGAGAGATCGTATATGACGGCGAGAAAAAGATTGCTTTATGAGGAATTCATGATAAAATAGTGTGAGAAGAGGTATTCGTTTTGGGATGACGAACGTCTGCGGAGCGGACGAATGGGATCAGGGTGAAAAATTGACACGAGAGAAGATAAAAAAAAGAAAAAAGATCAAATACACAGTGCTGCCGATCATCTGTCTGGCGGCATTTCTGTGTGCCTGCGGCCTGCATTCGGCGGAGGGCATGGGAGAAGGGCAGACGGGCCGGGCCAATGCCATGGAGAGTACCCCTGTGGTGGATTATACCGTGCCCAAGCTCTATCCGAATGTTTTGGTGGATGCGCAGGGTTACCGGATCGCCGGCAATAAGCTGGCGGCGGTGCGCGGCAAAAAACTGCCGGAGACGTTTGATCTGGTGGATGCGAAGACGGGAGAGGCGGTGTTTCATGCCGCTCTGGTGAATCAGGAATACAGTGCGGAACAGGGACTGTATTCCGCCTATGCGGATTTTCGCGAATGGAGTCAGGAAGGCAGCTATTATCTGGAATGTGAATATGTGGGACGTTCCCACACCTTTTTGCTGGAGGAAGATGTTTATGATAAGATGTTCGCAGATCTATGTCAGGTGCTGACGGAAGAATGCAAAGCCCGGACGGCCACCCCGGCGGACATCAACCGGATTCTGTTATCTTATGAGTGGTACGGAGAAGTCTTTCCTGATGACAACAGGAATGGGACAGCGGATGTGCTGGAGACGGTGGCGGACTGGATCAAGGCGACAGGGGAACAGCCCGTGGCACAGGGGCAGGAGGCCGCTTATGTGACGGCGCTTACGAAGTTTAGTTATCTGTATCAGAAGTCCGACAGACAGTTTGCCACGGATTGTCTGAAGAGAGCTTCCGTGGTGTTTAATCAGATGCCGGACTTGCAGGAGGATGCGGATTTCTTTCATGCGCTGACGGAGCTTTACCGCGCTACGGGACTTGATACATATGGGAATCAGATTGTGGAATACCGTACCTATTTTGAGAGCCATAGCGAATTTACGGAGGGCGACGGCTATCTGTACGGAGCCATGACGTATCTTGTCACCAGACATCCTGTGGACAGGGAGCTCTGCACGATCTTCATGAACGGACTGATGGAGCAGGGGGAGACTGTCAGCGAACTGTACGAGGAGATGCTCCATCCGGTGACGCCGCGCAATAACGGAGAATCCGATCTACTGCGCCACGCACTGGAACTGGCCAGTGCCAACTATGTGATCAACAATTATCAGTATAATCATATTATGGAGGAGATGCTGCATTATCTGAGAGGAAGGAATGCACTCTCAATGGATTTTTATGCGGTGGGAGAGGAAGAAAAGTCCAGATACCTGATTATTCTGGCACAGCTTCTGGCGGTAAAAGATACGCTGGGGGAGACTTGATAAAAAGAAGAGACAGAATGGAGAGGGCAATGAAAGTAGTGGTTTTGGCTGGTGGGACCAGCACGGAGAGAGATGTGTCGCTCATTTCGGGCAGTATGATCTATAAGGCATTGAAGCAAAGAGGGCATCAGGCGATCCTCTTGGATGTGTATCTCGGTTACCCGAAAGATGTGACGGATATTTTTGATCGGGATGTGGACTGGTCCGAGAATATCGCCGCCATCGCGGAGAAAAATCCGGATTTGGAGGCCGTAAAAGCTCTGCGCGCAGACGGAGACAAGAATTTTTTCGGACCAAATGTGCTGACGCTGTGTCAGAGTGCGGATGTGGTGTTTATGGCGCTCCATGGCGCCAACGGCGAGGACGGCAAGATTCAGGCCTGCTTTGAACTTTTGGGGATTCCATACACGGGCACGGATTTTGTGAGTTCGGCAATGGCCATGGATAAGGGGATCACCAAGGACATATTCGCCGCCCATGGAATCCCCACGCCGGTGGGCTTCCGTATCAAGAAGGGAGAGGGACGAGGCGCGGGCGGAGACTTTGGCGGAAAGGCCGAGCGTGTTCCGAAATTTCCCTGTATCGTGAAGGCCTGCCGGGGCGGTTCCAGCGTGGGCGTATGCATCGCGAGAGAAGAGGCTTCGTATGAAGATGCGCTGGCGGAAGCTTTCCGCTATGACGATGAGGTGATCGTGGAGCAGTACATAGAGGGCAGGGAGTTTTCCGTGGGAGTCATGGACGGCAAGGCGCTGCCCGTGATCGAGATCGCTCCCAAGCAGGGATTTTATGACTATAAGAACAAATATCAGGCGGGCAGCACGGTGGAGACCTGTCCCGCGGATCTGGAAGCGGGCAAAACGGCCGAGATGCAGCGGATCGCGGAGCGGGTATTCGAGGCGCTGCGCATGAAAAATTACGCCCGCATGGACTTTATGATGAGCAGGACGGGAGAGATCTATTGTCTGGAGGCCAATACGCTGCCGGGCATGACGCCCACATCACTGCTGCCGCAGGAGGCGCAGGCTGTGGGGATGAGTTTTGAGGATCTGTGTGAAAAGATATTGAGTTATGCGGTTGGGGAGGTATCGCTTTGAATCTGAGTATCGGTGAGATTGCGAGAGCCTGTAAAGGCAGACTTGTGCTGCGGGAGAGAGGCGCGCTGGCCGTCACGGAGGAGACTCTGGTGGACAGTGTGGTGCTGGATTCCCGGAAAGTGACCGCGGGAGGCGTCTTTGTGGCCACCGTGGGAGAGCGGGTGGACGGACATCGGTTTATCGCGGGGGCTTTTGCCGCGGGAGCCGTTCTGGCCGTGACGGAAAAGACGCCGGAGCAGGTTAAGGAAGAGACATCCACGGAGAAAGAGACGTCCATGGAGGACTGGGGGAGTTATCTGTGTGTGGAGGATTCCTTTCAGGCGTTGAAGGACATGGCGGAATATTATCGCGGCAAATTCTCCATTCCCGTTGTGGGCATCACGGGGAGCGTGGGCAAGACCAGCACCAAGGAGTTTGTGGCCGGTGTGCTGGCGCAAAAATTCTGTGTGTTAAAGACGGAGGGGAATTTTAACAACGAGGTGGGAGTGCCCCTGACCCTGCTTCGCCTGCGCGAGGAGCATGAGGCGGCGGTGGTGGAGATGGGCATCAGCGATTTTGGCGAGATGCATCGGCTGAGCAAGATGGTGCGGCCGACGCACTGTCTGATCACCAATATCGGTCAGTGTCATCTGGAAAATCTCAAATCCAGAGAGGGGATCCTCAAGGCCAAGACGGAGATTTTCGACTATATGGCGCAGGACGGCGAGGTCTGCCTGAACGGCGAGGATGACATGCTGCGCAGTGTGACACAG
The DNA here is from genome assembly GCA_964604835.1 of uncultured Acetatifactor sp. Classification (GTDB taxonomy): domain Bacteria; phylum Bacillota; class Clostridia; order Lachnospirales; family Lachnospiraceae; genus Acetatifactor. Next base: position 2,475 of record CAZSAJ010000063.1, on the reverse strand, counting down.
GTGCGGGGACGAGGAACGCATTTCTTCGGGCTGGGCGGTTTCTCCTGTGAGGAGGTGTATGCCGCCGACATCACGGAGAAAGGACTGTGGGGCAGCGAGGCTGTCATGCACATGCCCGGGACGGAAGATTCCGTGACTTTTGATGTGCAGATTCCCCTGCCCGGAAGACATATGGTCATCAACGGAGCGGCGGCGGCCTGTGTAGGAAGGCTGCTCGGCCTGACGTCTGAGCAGATCGCGGAGGGAATCCGCGGAGTGGAGCCTGTGGGCGGACGCAACAATCTTCTGCGTCTTCCCGACTACACCGTCATAGACGACTGTTACAATGCCAATCCCGTGTCCATGCGGGCGGCTCTGGATCTGCTCGCCATGGCGGATACCTATCGCGTGGCGATTCTCGGGGATATGTTTGAACTGGGGGAGGATTCCGATGCCATGCATGTCCGGGTGGGCGCTTATGCGGCGGCTTCCGGTGCGGACTGCATTTTGTGTGTGGGTGAGAATGCCCGCCACATCTATGAAGGGGCGGTGGAGACACTGGAGCGCGTGGCGCAGGAGACAGGAAAACGCGCGGAGGGGACGATCTATTATTTTTCCGCTCGTGAAGAATTGCTGAGAGAACTGGCCGAGAAACGGGATGCCTTTTTACCAAAGGGCTGTACCATATTGGTGAAAGCATCCCACGGCATGAAGTTTACAGAGATTGTGGATTTCCTGAAGGGGTGAGTTCCTCCAACAGTTTCCTGTTCTTCTGGTAGGTATCCATGATGATGGAACTCACATATTTTCCGATGTTCTTCTTGGTCTCCTTGTCGAGATCTTTCATATAGATGGGCTCGCCGTACTCGATGATGACCGTCGCCTTCTTCATTTTGGGCAGATGATCCTCAAAGATTGCGGCGGAGTTCACGATACTCATGGGGATGATGGGCACACCGCCTTTCTCCGCAATCTTAAAGCTCCCGTCGCGGAAGGGAAGCAGCGTATGGGGCACCGTGTTGCGCGTACCCTCCGGGAAGATGGTGATGGAGATACCGCTCTTGACCTTTTCCACGGCGGCGAGAATAGTCTTTAATCCCTCTTTCACGTCGTCTCTGTCCAGAAAGAGACAGTGGAGATTGCGCATCCAGTTTTTCAGAAGAGGATACCGGAGCATCTCCTTCTTGGCAATGTAGCCGGTGGGGCGCGGCACGCGCAGATAGGTCAGCACCACGTCAAAATAGCTGCGATGGTTTCCAACATACAGAACGGCGGTATCCGTGGGGATGCGATCCTCGCCGATGGCGATTACTTTCGTGCCCGTGACACGGGTGATCATGCGGAAGGCCCATTTGACGATGGCCAGAGAACTGCGGCTCTTCAGATCCGGATTTTTCTTACCGATCAGCCACTCCACTACCAACAGCGGACTTCCCAGAATCAGAAAGCCCAGTAAAACAATTACCACTAATATAAAACGTATCATAGCTACCTCATTTTTTGCATATTTGCTGTTTAGTATAGCATATTCTGCTGAAATTGTACATAGAATAGACCAAAACAACAGGCGGAAAATCTATATGAGAGGAAGAAAAAAAGGGGCGGCATTTCTGTTGGCGTTGCTCTGTATGCTTCTGCTGCCGGGGTGCTCCATACTGAGCGAAGAGCGGGTGAAGCTGCAGGATCTGGGATTTACGGTGGTGAGCGAGGAGAAGATACCGGCCGAGTTAAAGAGCATCATCGACGAGAAGAAAGCGGCTCCCTTCAAGCTTACTTACAGCGATGAGGAATATCTCTACATAGTCATAGGTTACGGGCAGCAGGAGAGCGGCGGCTACAGCATCGCGGTCAATGAGCTGTACCTGACACAGGAGGCGATCTGTGTGAACACCACATTGTTAGGGCCTGACAGCAGCGAGGCGGCCAATCGGGTTCCCTCCTGTCCCTACATTGTGCTGAAGATGGATTACATGGAGAAGCCGGTGGTTTTTGAGTAAATAAACGAAAGCGAGAGAGCATCATCGCGGGGCGGTGGTGCTTTTTTGTGTCTACAGTATAAAAATAAAGACCAAAACAATGGTTATCCGGAGAACAATCAGGAGGCCGCCATGAAGTTGACACATACAATTTTCCGAAATACGAAAAACTCTCCCACAGGATAGTCATTATCAGTTGGGATGTGCTGTGCAGCAATCAGAAATGTTGAATGCATTTTCTTGGCAATTTGCTTGTCAAAGCGCTAAAATTCTGTATAATGAATTAAGAAGGAGGCGCTTATGCTGCTTATACGGAACGGTTATCTGATAGACCCCAAGTCCGGCAGGGAAGGCAATTATGACGTGCTGATTGACGGGGACAAAATTACATGCATCGGCAGAGTGGGACAGGATATGAAAAAGCCCGCCCGCTGTGAGGTGATCGATGCGGAAGGTCTGGTGGTGGCGCCGGGGCTGGTGGATGTGCATGTACATTTCAGGGAGCCCGGTTTTACCCACA
>CAZSAJ010000062.1:12237-13524 GCA_964604835.1 uncultured Acetatifactor sp. | reverse complement strand
TCGACGCATCCAAGGGTGTGGAGGCCCAGACCAGAAAGCTGTTCAAGGTCTGCGGAATGCGCGGAATCCCCATTTTCACTTTTATCAATAAGATGGACAGGGATGCCAACGATACCTTCGAGCTGTTGGACGATATCGAGAAGGAGCTGGGAATAGCCACCTGCCCCGTGAATTGGCCGATCGGTTCCGGCAAGGCCTTTCAGGGGGTCTATGACCGTGAGAAAAAGTGTGTCATCTCCTATTCCGACACCGAGAAGGGAACGAAGGAGGGCACTGCCACGGAGATTCCCGTGGAGAACAAAGCACAGTTGAAAGAGCTTCTGGGGGACGAGGCGGCGGACAGGCTCCTCGATGAGATCGAGCTTCTGGACGGGGCCAGCGCGGAATTTGATCTGGAGCAGGTACGGGCGGGAAAGCTGACTCCCGTGTGCTTCGGATCCGCGCTGACCAACTTTGGCGTGGAGATCTTCTTAAAACATTTTCTGAATATGACCACCACCCCGCTGCCCAGAAGGGCGGACGTCGGTATCATCGAGCCGGCGGAGCGGGAGTTTTCGGCTTTTGTGTTCAAGATTCAGGCCAATATGAACAGGGCGCACCGGGACAGAATCGCATTTATGCGCATTTGCTCCGGCCGCTTTGACGCCAATATGGAGGTGCGCCATGTGCAGGGCAACAAGGTGATGCGCCTCTCCCAGCCCCAGCAGATCATGGCGGACGAGCGCAAGATCTTGAGCGAGGCCTATGCGGGGGATATCATCGGCGTGTTTGATCCGGGGATCTTCTCCATCGGAGACACGCTGTGCATGCCGAAGGAGAAATTTGAGTATGAGGGAATCCCCACGTTTGCCCCGGAGCATTTTGCCAGAGTGCGGCAGATCGACACCATGAAGAGGAAACAGTTTGTGAAGGGAATCGAGCAGATCGCGCAGGAGGGAGCCATCCAGATCTTTCAGGAGTTCAACACCGGCATGGAGGAGATTATCGTGGGCGTGGTGGGCGTTCTGCAGTTTGACGTGTTAAAATACCGGCTGGAAAACGAATATAATGTGGAGATCCGGCTGGAAAATCTCCCTTATGAGCACATTCGCTGGATTGCGAACCATGACGAGGTGGACGTGGAGAAGCTCACCGGGACCTCCGATATGAAGAAGGTTCGGGACATGAAGGGGAATCCTTTGCTGCTCTTTGTCAATGCATGGAGCGTGGGCATGACGCTGGAGCGGAATGCCGGGCTGGTGTTGGAGGAATTCAGTAAAAATTAGCGCAAGCGGAAGGAAAAACAGA
>CAZSAJ010000062.1:0-12137 GCA_964604835.1 uncultured Acetatifactor sp. | reverse complement strand
GCGGCGCTGTCCGCGGCGGGCTGCGGCGTGGAGGAGAATCCTCTGCGGGATGAGACTGCGCCTTCCCTGAACGCCGGGCGGAGAAAACTCTATCTGGAGGAGATGGAACAGCAGGATAGAGAGGGACAGAGTTTTGCGGGGGAAGATGTGAGGCAGCCTTCGGCGGAGACCCCGTGGGAGCTCCCCGAGAGCGGCTCTTTTCTCGACGAAGATGTCAGCGCGTATGCGTATTCCGCATTGAACGAGAGCGAGCGGCTCTGGTATCGGGACATGGCGCAGGCCATGGGAACCATGACCGACCGGGTCAAGCTGTCCGCCGAGGGGTTCAAGGCGGGACTGAACGAGGATGTGGTAGACAAGATTTTTCAGTGTGTGTTAAACGACCATCCGGAGCTCTTCTATGTGGAGGGATACAGCTATACGAAGTATACCCGGGGGGACAAGACGGTGGCCATCGAGTTCACCGGCACATACAGTCAGGATTGGGATACGGTGCTGGCCCGCAGAAGGGAGATCGAGCGGGCGGTCCGCGGACTGCTTGCCAAAGCGCCCGAGACGCAGGACGATTATGAGAAGATCAAATATGTCTATGAGACGCTGGTGCTGAATACGGAGTACGATGTAAACGCCGAGGAGAATCAGAATATTTATTCCGTGTTCGTGGGGCATGCGTCCGTGTGTCAGGGCTATGCCAAGGCGTTTCAGTTTGTGATGAACCGCATGGGAGTGGAGTGCGCGCTGGTGCAGGGAAAGGTGCGGGAGACCGGAGAGGGGCACGCGTGGAATCTGGTGCGTTCCAACGATGAATTTTACTATGTGGACGCCACATGGGGGGATATTTCCTACCAGAATGAGGAGCCTTCCGCCGGGGAGGAGAGTCTGCCCCGGATCAGCTATGATTATCTGTGTATTACCACGGAACTTCTGGAGCGGACGCACATTTTGTCCGAGTCAGAGGAGATGCCGGAGTGCAGCGCCTGTGCGGATAATTATTATGTCAGGGAGAATGCTTTGTTTGAGCGCTATGACAAGGAACAACTGGCGGCACTGGTGGAACGCAGACTGGAGGAGGGCGGTGTGGACATTTCCCTGCGCTGTGCGGATGCGACGTGCTACCGGGCGATGTATGAGGCGCTTTTGGACCGACAGGAGATCTTTGATTATCTGGCGGGGACAGGAATCAATTCTTTTGTCTATACCAGCAACGACAGGCAGCTGACATTGACATTTTTTATGGTGACAAGCAAGGGGTAGATATGGTATAATTACTATATTCGTGTCGGGAGAGGCCGATCACTTTATAGTTATGGCAGGGAACGGAGGAAACGGAATGGAAAAAGCAGGAGATCAAAACACAGTGGTACTCAAGGCGGATGAGAATATCGGGGCGGTGCAGATCGCGGACGATGTGGTGGCAATGATCGCGTCACTTGCGGCGACGGAGGTGAAGGGCGTCAGTTCCATGGCCGGCAATATCACCAACGAGCTGATGGCTAAGGCGGGCGTGAAGAAGCTGACAAAGGGCGTCCGTGTGGCCGTACAGGAAGGCTGCGTAAACGTGGATCTGGCAGTGACCATGGACTACGGGTTCAATATTCCCGCCACCTGTCAGCAGGTGCAGAACAAGGTTAAGAGCGCCATTGAAAATATGACCGGCTTGAGCTGCGAGAGTGTCAATATCAGAATCGCAGGCGTGAATATGAAGAAGGACAAATGACATGATGGGACGACACGAGCTGAGAGAGCAGGTGTTCAGACTTTTGTTCCGCGCGGAATTCCACTCCGACAGGGAGATGGAGGAGCAGAGAAGTCTGTTTTTGGATGATATACCTGCCGAGGATACGGGGCGGGCCGCGGGCAGTGCGGACGGCGCCTATATAACCGCAAGATGTACCCGGATTCAGGAAAAACTTTCGGAGATAGACAGGATTATCAATGCCAATACCGAGGGCTGGGACACCGAACGAATGGGGAAGGTGGAGCTGACCGTACTGAGACTCGGCACCTACGAGATCGTCTATGACGAGGATATTCCGGGATCAGTCGCCATCGACGAGGCGGTGGAGATTGCAAAACAATACGGTCAGGAGGCTTCGGGCGGTTTTGTAAACGCAATATTGGGCAAAATAGTAAAGTCGGGTGAGAACAATTCATAATGTATATACGGTGGGTCAATTAAATGCCTATGTCAAAAATATGTTCACGCAGGATTATCTTTTGCAGTCTCTCTTTGTGAAGGGAGAGGTCAGTAACTGCAAATATCATTCCTCTGGACATATTTATTTTACTTTAAAGGATGAGAAGGCTGCCGTGAGCTGCGTCATGTTCGCAACACAGCGGGCCGGGCTGGATTTCAGGCTGACGGAAGGGCAGCAGGTCGTGGTGGGCGGCACCGTGGACGTGTACGAGCGGGACGGCAAATACCAGCTCTATGCGAAGCAGATCGTGCTCTCCGGCGCAGGACTCCTCTATGAAAAATATGAGCGGCTGAAGGAGGAGCTTCGGGAGTGCGGCATGTTTGCCCCGGAGTACAAGCGTCCCATTCCGAAATATATCAGGACGCTGGGTGTGGTGACCGCGGACACGGGGGCGGCCGTGCGCGATATCATCCAGATCGCTTCAAGACGAAATCCCTATGTGCAGATTCTGCTCTATCCCGCCATCGTGCAGGGGGAGGCTGCGGCGGAGAGCATCGTGCGGGGAATCCGCGCGCTGGAGCGCAGGCAGGTGGATGTGATGATCGTGGGCAGAGGCGGCGGTTCCATCGAGGATCTGTGGGCCTTTAACGAGCGGGTGGTCGCACAGGCGGTATTCGATTGTTCCGTTCCCATTATCTCTGCGGTGGGACATGAGACGGACACCACCATTATCGATTATGTGTCGGATCTGCGGGCTCCCACACCCTCGGCGGCGGCGGAGCTTGCGGTGACGGATATCCGGGAGATTCTGGGCGGCATGGAAGCGTACAGGGAAGAGCTGCGGCGCCTGATGCGCAGGCGCCTTGACAGAGAGCGGGAGCGGCTGGAAAGACATGCCATGAAGCTTAGGTTCCACAGTCCGGAGAGCCGGATCAGAGACAGAAAGGAACAAAGCCGCAGGCTGGAAGAGCGGCTTCAGGCCCGGATGGAGGGCATTCTCAAAGAAAAGCGCCATGAGCTGGATCTGTATATTGAGCGCGTAAAGGGGCTTTCGCCCTTGGACAAGCTAAAGAGCGGATTCTCTTATGTGGAAGATGAAAGCGGACACAATATCCGCTCCACGGCGGGGGTGCGGGAGGGTCAGATTCTGACCGTCCGCGTGCAGGACGGCAGTATCGATACCCGGGTGGAGAAAGTGCGGGGGCTGTGAGAAGGACTAGCCGTCCGGCGGAAAAGCCTTAGGAAAAAGGCCGGAAAAGCGGTGTTAAAGGAGAGAAAAGATGGCGGGAAAGAAACGGACGGAGGATGCGGCTCCGGTCACTTTGGAGGAAAATTTTGCCCGGCTGGAGGAGACCATCGGGAGGCTGGAGGATGAGGACATCTCTCTGGAGGAGGCCTTCGCCGCCTACAGTGAGGGTATGAAACTGCTGAAAAGCTGTAATGAGCAGATAGACCGGGTGGAGAAAAAGGTCATGAAGCTTGCGGAGGACGGCGGAATGGAGGAACTGGAATCGTGACGCAGACAAGCGACAAGGCGTTTAAGGAGATACTGGCGGGGAGAGCCGCCGAGATCGAGCAGATCCTGCAGGCATACTGGCCTGAACGGGAGGACGAGTTTCAGACCATCGTGGAGGCCATGCGATACAGTCTGTTTGCGGGCGGAAAGCGCCTGCGCCCCATTCTGATGCAGGAGACCTACCGGATGTTTGGCGGGAGCAATACCCGTTTCATAGAGCCTTTCATGGCCGCCATGGAGATGATTCACACCTATTCTCTGGTGCATGACGATCTGCCGGCCATGGACAATGACGAATACCGCAGGGGACGCAAAACCACATGGGCCGTGTACGGGGATGCCATGGGGATTCTCGCGGGAGACGCACTGTTGAATGCCGCCTACGAGACAGCCATGGCGGTGCTGGAAATCTGTGAGAATCCAGACGAATACCGGCGGGTGAGCCGGGCGCTTCAGGTGCTCGGCAGACATGCGGGTGTATGGGGAATGATCGGCGGACAGGTAGCGGACATGGAGGCGGAGGGAAAGACGGAACCTTTAAGCGAATCGCAGCTTGCCTTCATTCATCATCACAAGACGGGAGCGCTCATTCAGGCGTCCATGTCAGTGGGGGCGCTTCTTGCGGGAGCGACCGAGGAGCAGGATGCGGCAGTCCGCAGATGTGCGCTGGACATCGGTATGGCATTTCAGATACAGGATGACATTCTGGATGTGGTGGGGGACAGCGAAGAGCTTGGAAAACCCGTGGGCAGCGACGCCGTAAACGGCAAGCAGACCTTTGTGACGCTATACGGGCTGGAGCGTTCGAAGACGGAGGTGGAGCGGCTTTCCGGTGAGGCGATAGAGATTCTGAGGGAGCTTCCCGGCGACCATGCATTTATGGAGAGGCTGGTGCGGTATCTGATCGACAGGCGCAGCTGAGACAGCCGGATCGGATGCGAGGCGGTTTCGGTAATACACGACCACAGAGTCTGCGGAGCGGTTCCTGTGGGATGCGGAGGTACGGCGATGTTGTTGGAGAGAATAGAAAATCCAAATGATATCAAGAAAATAGACAAAGGCGAGTACGGTGCGCTGGCGCAGGAGATCCGCCAGTTTTTGATCCGGAAGATCAGTGTCACAGGAGGACATTTGGGCTCTAATCTGGGAGCCGTGGAGCTCACCATGGCCCTGCATCTGTCCTTGGATCTGCCGGAGGATAAGATCATCTGGGACGTGGGACATCAGTCTTACACTCATAAGCTTCTCACCGGACGAAAGGACGGTTTTGACGGACTCAGACAATTCCACGGCATGAGCGGTTTTCCCAAGCGCAGGGAGAGCGATTATGACGCCTTTGACACAGGGCACAGTTCCACATCCATCTCCGCGGGGCTGGGGCTTGTGAAAGCCAGAGATCTCAAAGGGGAGCAGCAGACCATTGTGTCTGTGATCGGAGACGGCTCTCTCACCGGGGGGATGGCGTATGAGGCGCTGAACAATGCGGCCAAGCTCGAGACCAATTTCATTATCATTTTAAACGACAACAACATGTCCATCTCCGAGAATGTGGGCGGCGTGTCAAAATATCTGAACAATATCCGTACCGCCACGGGTTATCTGGACTTTAAGGAGGGCATCTATAATGCACTCAGCGGCACGAGGGGCGGCGACAGTATGGTCAAAAAACTTCGCCGGGCCAAGTCCAGTTTTAAGCAGCTGGTGATTCCCGGCATGTTCTTCGAGGATATGGGAATCACTTATCTGGGGCCGGTGGACGGACATGACATAGACGGACTGATAAAGGTGATCCGGGAGGCCAGACGTGTGAAAGGATGTGTGTTGATCCACGCGCTGACCCAGAAGGGGAAAGGCTACGGACCCGCAGAGCGGCATCCCGCCAGATTTCACGGGGCGGAGCCTTTCGACATCGAGACGGGAATCCCCTCGCATCCGAGAACCGAGGCCAACTACACGGATATATTTTCCACGGTGATGTGCAAGCTGGGACAGCGGGACGAGCGGATCGTGGCGATCACGGCGGCCATGCCGGACGGAACGGGGTTAAAGCGTTTCCGCAACATGTATCCGGACAGGTTCTTCGACGTGGGCATCGCGGAGGAACATGCGGTGACTTTTGCGGCAGGGCTGGCGGCGGGGGGATTAAAGCCCATCGTGGCGGTGTATTCCTCCTTTCTGCAGAGGGCCTATGACCAGATCCTGCACGATGTCTGTATTCAGAATCTGCCCGTGGTATTTGCCATCGACAGGGCGGGGCTGGTGGGCAGCGACGGCGAGACCCATCAGGGAATTTTTGATTTTACATATCTGTCCGGCATACCCAACATGCATATCATGGCGCCCAAGAACAAGTGGGAGCTCTCGGATATGCTGAAGTTTGCAGTGCAGTACGACGGACCCATCGCACTCCGCTATCCCAGAGGGACGGCTTATGCGGGGCTCAAGGAATTCCGGGCTCCCATCGAGTACTGCAGGGCCGAGTGGATCTACAGAGAGTCGGAGATTGCGCTGTTTGCGGTGGGCAGCATGGTGAAGACCGCGGAGACGGTCAGAGCGCGGCTGAAAGAGCTGGGCCATGACGTGAGTCTAATCAATGGCCGCTTTGTGAAGCCCATCGACGAGGAGGCGGTGCTGGAGGCGGCATCCGGGCATCGGCTGATCGTCACCATGGAGGAGAATGTGGCGTCCGGCGGCTACGGGGAGAAGGTGCTGCACTGTCTCCACGAGAATCATATCCTCTCAGAGGACTGCGATTGTATCTGTGTCACACTTCCGGACGCCTATATAGAACATGGCAATGTGGAACTTTTGAAAGAGGAAGTGGGGGCGGATGCCGGGAGTATCGTGGAGTGCATCCGGGAAAGTCTCATGCGCGGCAGACGGCGCGGAAACGAGGGCGTATGAAGGAGCGGCTGGATGTCATTCTGGTAAATCAAGGCTACGCGCCCTCCAGAGAGAAGGCCAAGGCGATCATCATGTCCGGAAACGTGTATGTGGACGGACAGAGAGAAGACAAAGCGGGCACGGCGTTTGAGGAGGGGAAGATCACTCTGGAGGTGCGGGGAGGAAGTCCCAAATATGTGAGCAGGGGCGGACTGAAACTGGAGAAGGCCATGGAGCAGTGGGGATTTGTGCTGGACGGCCGTATCTGTATGGACATCGGCGCTTCCACGGGGGGATTTACGGACTGTATGCTGCAAAACGGCGCCTCGAAAGTCTATTCCGTGGATGTGGGGCACGGGCAGCTTGCGTGGAAACTCAGAAACGATGAGCGGGTGGTGTGTATGGAACAGACCAATTTCCGTTATCTCACCAGAGCGGACATCGAGGATGATCTGGATTTTGCCAGTGTGGACGTCTCCTTTATCTCGCTCACCAAGATTCTGATACCCGCCAGAGAACTCTTAATCCCCGGGGGTGAGATGGTGTGTCTGATCAAGCCCCAGTTTGAGGCCGGCCGGGAAAAGGTGGGCAAAAACGGTGTGGTGAGGGAGGCCGCAACGCACCGAGAGGTTATTCATAAGATTGTGGATTATGCCGACAGCATCGGATTTGAAGTCCTGCATCTGGAGTACTCGCCCATCAAGGGGCCGGAGGGCAATATAGAGTATCTGCTGCATATCCGAAAGGCGACCGAAATCTCCGAAGAAATTCTGGAGCGCACGGAGCGCGAGGCGGAGGAAATGCTTCGGACGATCACAGAAGAGCGGACGGGACTTTCACAGGAGGATGTCTGGAAGCGAAGGATCGAAGAGACCGTGGAGCAGTCTCACGAGCTGTAGGGAGGAGGTATACAGATGAAGCATTTTTTGATTTACACCAACAAAAATAAGGACAGGGATCTGCGTTCGACCAACCAGATCAAAGGGTATCTGGAGCGAAGCGGACAGAAAGTGACGCTCATGATCAAAGAGTCGGACTGGACTGCGGATAACTCAGAGGTATCCGAGGAGGCCCGAAATATCCCGCAGGATGTGGATTGCATGATCGTGCTGGGCGGGGACGGAACGGTGCTGCAGGCCGCCAGAGAGACCAAGAAATTATTCATTCCCATCATCGGTGTCAATCTTGGGACGCTGGGCTATATGACGGAGATCGAGCCGGCCAATCTGGAGGAGTCTTTGGACAAACTGATCAACGGTGAGTATAGCAAGGAATCCCGCATGATGCTCAACGGCAAAGTGACTTTTCACTGCGGTAAACAGTGGGAGGAAGGATGGGCGTTAAACGATATCGTCATCTCCAGAAGGGGATCCATTCAGATGCTCTGGATGGACATCTATGTGAACGGGCAGTTTCTGCACCGCTATAAAGCGGACGGCATGATCGTGGCCACGCCCACGGGATCTTCCAGCTACAGTCTCTCGGCGGGCGGTCCGCTGGTGGAGCCCAGCGCAAAGATCCTGATGCTCACGGCCATCTGTCCCCATTCCCTGAACCACAGGAGTATTGTGCTGGATCCGGAAGATGTGATCGAGATCGAGATTCCCGCAGGCAGAGAGGGAAGAAAACAGACGGTGGAGGCCAATTTTGACGGAAGCCATAAGATCTCCATGTGTACCGGTGACAGGATCCGGATTGTGCAGTCGGAGAAGATCACGGAATTTTTGAGATTGAATCAGGTGAGCTTCATGGAAGTGCTACATAAAAAATTCAGTGAATAAAAGAAATGAAGTTTTTCTAAGGCTGCTGAGTACGCAGCCTAAGAAAAACTAGATCATTTCTCGAAGAATCGCGGGGCGATTCTTCACCGGGTGCCGGCGGTTGGGAGTGAGAGTATAGCTTGTGGGCGTGAGTGTGCCGATAGCCGGCGGCCGGGAATGAGGGCTTGAGTGAGACGGTGGCTGGGGGTGAGAGCGCAGATTGCGGGCTTGAGCGGGCAGCGGTTTGGGAAGGGAAGAGAACGGCGGACGGAGATTGTATGAAGAAGAGCAGGCATGAGAAGATCGTGGAGATTATAGAGACACGGGATGTGGGGACGCAGGAGGAGCTGGCGGCATATCTCAGGGAGGCCGGGTTTCAGGTGACACAGGCCACCGTGTCCAGAGATATCCGGGAATTGGAACTCTCCAAAGTTCCGGACGCCAAGGGCAAGCAGCGATATGTGGTTTTGGGCCGGAGAAAGAGTGCCGTGGAAGATCGGTATGTCCGTGTGCTCAGAGAGGGTTTTGCCTCCATGGACAGGGCGCAGAATCTGGTTGTGATAAAAACCGTGTCCGGTATGGCGATGGCGGTGGCCGCCGCCTTAGACGCCATGAAATTTCCGGAGGTGCTGGGCTGTATCGCGGGAGACGACACCATTATGGTGGCCTCACGCACCGAGACAGAGGCGGGGGAACTGATCCATAAAATACAGGGGATGTTGAGTAAATAGGTCTGGATGTGCTTTGGAGAAGGCGCAGAAGGAGAGAGATATGTTACAAAGGTTACATGTGAAAAATCTGGCTCTGATGGAAGAGACAGAGGTGGAGTTTGGTTCGGGATTGAATATTCTGACCGGTGAGACCGGAGCCGGGAAATCCCTGTTGATCGGTTCGGTCAATCTGGCGCTGGGAGGAAAATTTGAGAAGGACATGCTGCGGGACGGCGCCCAGAGCGCGCTGGTGGAGTTGGTATTTTCCTGCGGCGGGGAAGAGGTCGCACAAAAACTGGCGGAATTGGAGCTGGAACCGGAGGATAACGAGATCCTTATCAGCCGTAAAATGCAGCCGGGAAAAAGCGTTTATCGGATCAACGGGGAGACGGTGACGGCCAGACAGGTAAAGGAGCTGGCGGAAGTGCTTCTGGATATTCATGGACAGCACGAGCATCAGTCCCTGCTTCGGATTCAGAAGCACAGAGAGATTCTGGACGCCTACTGCGATGAGACTTATCGGGAGCCTGCCGAGACGGTGGCAGAGGAGTATGCGGCCTGCCGCAGTCTGGAGAAGGAGATTGCGAAGGAAGCCTTGGACGAAGCAGCCAAGGAGCGGGAACAGTCCCTTGCGGAATTTGAATTGCGGGAGATCGAGGAGGCGCATCTGAGCGAAGGGGAAGATGAGATACTGGAGCAAAAGTACCGCCGCATGAGCAACGGCCGCAAAATCAGTGAGAATCTGGCGGAGAGTTACCGCTATTCGGGGACGGACACAGAGGGCGGTGCGGGTGCGGCGCTGAGCAGGGCCTTGCGCGCGCTGCAGGCGGTGAGCGCCTACGATGAGCGTCTGGAGGAACTGGAAGGTCAGCTTGCGGAGGTGGACAGCCTTCTTGCGGACTACAATCGGGATATTGCGGAATATATGGGGGACTGCGAGTTTGACGCGGAGGAGTTTGCCCAGACGGAAGAACGTTTGAATCTCATCAATCGATTGAAGGGAAAATATGGAAATACGATCCTGGAGATTCTCGCTTACGCGGCATCGAGACAGGCGCTTCTGGACAAATTAAATGATTATGATGCTTATATGGAAGGGCTTCGAAGGGAATATGACGGGGCAAAGGAGAGATTGGAGCAGGCGTGCAAACGGCTCTCCGAGGTGCGAAAGAAACATGCCATGGAGCTTACGGAGCGGTTGAAACAAGCTTTATTACAGCTCAACTTCCAGACCGTGGAGTTTGAGATTGCAGTCCGGTCCGGGGGAGAGATCACCGCCTGCGGCTATGACGAGGTAGAATTTTTAATTTCCACCAATCCGGGCGAAAGTCTGAAACCTTTGAGTCAGGTGGCAAGCGGCGGCGAACTGTCGAGGGTGATGCTTGCCATCAAGACGGTGCTTGCGGGCAGGGATGCCATCGACACACTGATTTTTGACGAGATTGACGCGGGAATCAGCGGCAGAACCGCATGGAAGGTGGCCGGGCAGCTCAACGAGGTCAGCGGGGCACATCAGGTCATCTGCATCACGCATCTGCCCCAGATTGCCGCCATGGCGGATACACATTTTGTCATCGAAAAGAGCAGTGACGGCGAGCGGACCGTCACGGACATCCGGCAGATAGACGGCGAGGAGGAACTGGCGGAACTTGCCAGACTCTTGGGGAGCGATACGCTGACGGCCGCGGCGCTTTCCAATGCACAGGAGCTGCGCGGACAGGCGCTGGCCCAAAAGCAAGGGCGCTAAAATTTTTCAAATTTATGAATTCCCGGATTTACAACAACCGCACCCATATTTCAGAGTGCGGTTGTCTACAAATCTTTTCAGTTCAATAAACAAATGCAATTCTACATTTTCATGGCAACTTCCATTAATTCAATCAAAAAGGTTCTTTTTTCTTTTGGACAGGAAAAATATAGTTCTTTGATTTTTTCCGGAAGACAGTCTTTTTCTTCTTCCCCTAAAATCAGATAATTTAAATCGGTACCCAGTATATTACATACTTCTATAAGGTTTTCTATGGAAAGACCTGCATTTCCGCGTTCAACGCCTCCATAATGTTTAATTGATACATTAAGTTTTTCTGCCATTTGTTCTTGGGTCAAATTGAGCAGTCTCCGTTTCTGTTTTAAGCGTATCCCCATTTTTATTCTATAATCTTCCATACACTAATCAATACCTTTCATGTGTTAATATAACTTTATAGGTTAAGTTTAATCATAACAAGAAGTTCATAAAACAATGAAAAAGGTATTGAATAATATAACCAATAAGGTTATAATTTTCCATGAACCACTATATTGAGAAAGGAAGTTATGGTGTTTTGCTTCTATAAACATCATACAAGGAAAAATGAGAAAAGGAAAAAATGTATGGAAACTCTTTTGGACGCTTACATTGTCAGTGGCAATGCTTGTTACGGAAATGCCTATGACAGCTTTTGCAGTATCGACCGAAACAGTCAGTGTCAGCGAAAAAGAAGCGACAGAGGAACAAACGCAAACAGAGGTAATTACTGAAGAAGGTTTACCGGAGGATGAGACTGAGGAAATTACCGAAGAAGTAACAAAGGAAGACGAGGAGAGCAGCGAAGACGAAACCTCGGGTGAAGACTCAAAAGACGAGGAGAGCAGTAAAGACGAAACCTCGGGTGAAGACTCGAAAGACGAAGAGAGCAGCGAAGACGAAGCCTCGGATGAAGAGTCAAAAGACGAAGCGGGCAGCGCAGAGAGCAGCGAAGAAGCAATAGCGGAACAGGATGAAGCGGGGAAGCTTTACGGGGCAATGTTGCTGAGTTCTGATTCGGATTTCGTTATTAATGATGGTGTATTGACCAGTTACAATGGTACAGCTGAGGATGTTGTGATACCGGATGGTGTTGTGACAATTAAAGAAAGTGTATTTAGGGACAATACGATTATAAAAACGGTCAGCTTCCCATCATCCCTAAGAACAATAGGGGATTACGCATTTTCCGGTTGCAGCAGTCTGGGCTTGGTGAATTTAAACGAGGGGCTTGAAACAATCGGCATAGATGCATTTTCCGGTGTTCCGCTTGGAGTAACATCTGATACAGGTAAAGTAGAACCCGGCACATTGACCATACCAAGTACCGTTAGGAGCATAGGA
>CAZSAJ010000061.1:0-13935 GCA_964604835.1 uncultured Acetatifactor sp. | reverse complement strand
CCATATTTCCGAGATGAGCTGGGGCAGGGTAGAGCATCCCAAGAAGGTCTTCAAGGTTGGGGATCAACTGAGTGTTCTCATCAAGGAGATCAACGGGAACAAGATTGCCCTTTCCTTAAAGTTTGACGATGCCAATCCTTGGAAGGATGCGGAGAGCAAATATGCCATCGGCAGCATCGTGACGGGCAAGGTTGCCAGAATGACGGATTTCGGCGCGTTTGTGGAGCTTGAGCCGGGTGTGGACGCACTGTTGCATGTTTCCCAGATCGCGAAAGAGCATATTGAGAAGCCCTCGGACGTACTGAGCATCGGCGAGGAGATCACTGCTAAGATCGTGGACTTTAACGAGGCCGACAGAAAGATTTCCCTGAGCATCAAGGCGACACTGATGCCCGATCCTGTGGAGGAGCCCAAAGCGGAAGAGGAAGACGCTGACGTGGTATCGGTTGATATCGACGCTGTGATTGCAGCGGAGGCATCTGAGGAAGAGTAATGTTTTGTGTGTTTGTAGAATAAGGCAGAGGATGGTGCGGCTATGACATATGATTATGAATACTTTAAGCGGGAAATCATGGCACTGACCACAATCGACTTAAACAGCTACAAAGAGAGGCAGATGAAGCGGCGCATTGACACGCTGATTTCCAAGCATGGTATCAACGGTTATGATCAGTACGTCAAGGCGTTGAAGAATGACAAGACGTATTTTGAAGAATTTGTCAACTATATCACGATTAATGTTTCCGAATTTTACCGCAATCCGGATCAGTGGGAGATTTTGGATCGTGTTGTGATACCGGAACTGATTCAGAAATTCGGCAAGAATCTGAAGGTTTGGAGTGCGGCCTGTTCCACGGGTGATGAGCCCTATTCGCTGGTGATGGCGCTGTCAAAGCATATCCCTTTGAATCAGATCAAGATTATTGCCACGGACTTGGATAAACAGGTCATTGCAAAGGCCAAGGTTGGTCTGTATAGCGATAAGAGCATTGTGGCGGTGCCCGATGAAATGAAACGGAAATATTTTACGAAGGTGGGACCTTCTTTTAAGATTTCCGATGAGATCAAAGCCAGGGTGGAATTTAGGGAACACAATCTTTTGAAAGATACATATCTCACGGACTGTAATCTTATCGTATGCCGGAACGTGTTGATTTATTTCACGGAGGAGGCCAAAGACATGGTGTTCCGCAAGTTCAACCAGTCTCTTGTGCAGGGCGGCCTGCTGTTTGTGGGAAGTACGGAGCAGGTTATCAATTACAGACAGATCGGATATGACAGAAGAAATTCTTTCTATTATGTAAAGGCGTAAACAGGCAAAGATATAAGGACGATAAAAAGAGCTGCGCACGAAAGCGAATTAGTGCGCAGCTCTTTTAGAGTTCGCCCAGCCGTTTGTTCCACCTTTATAATCCTTTTAGGATTTCCTATTCAGAATTCCATTGCGGAA
Organism: uncultured Acetatifactor sp.; assembly: GCA_964604835.1. Lineage (GTDB taxonomy): Bacteria > Bacillota > Clostridia > Lachnospirales > Lachnospiraceae > Acetatifactor. The sequence goes on along the minus strand of CAZSAJ010000061.1, from coordinate 12,485 downwards.
AGAAACTCTCGATGCTTTCCGCTTTCGCCGTCAACTTATGCCATGCGCGTAGGGGTGTTTCATCCTTTTGTGTAACAATCTGTTCTCTCAGGGAGGATGGGATGTCACCTAAAGCAGAGATGGCTCTGTCTCCAATACCCGACGCAAACCTAACAGCGCTTACCCTTTATATGCTTTTTCAAATATTTATGAAAATATATTCTGGCAACAATTGAGGCATCATTCAAAGCAGTCCACATACATAGCAATAGAAGAAAAAAACCTAAAAAGAAAGGTATATCTATTTCCGGATATTTCAAAATCGAGTCCCAGTGATTTTCTATCATCCATATATAGAATGACAAAAGTAGCACCCCTCCAAACCATTCAAGAACAGGATAAAATTTCAATCTGTATTTGCCATTCTTTCGTTTGACAAAATGATACTGATGATAAAAAGCACTTCCCTTACCAACTGTCCAAACAGAAACAATATAGCATTCCTGATTCTTCTTGCCGTTTTCCCCTTTTTCTATAAAAGGCGGATGTTTTCTGTGATCTGTTATCCTCAATACAAACACTAGAATATATATTGCAAAAACCATACAAAATGCAAGAAATAAATTCATTTTCCTGCCCTCCAACCCCCAATTGCCAACTACCGTTATTCTTTAACTGGAATTATCATTAAAAGACTGGCAACAAGTCAAGCAAGCATGTTATCGGAGCCAGTCCCCTAACCAGTAAACACAACGCTGTAAAACAAGTTACACACAGAGCAAGGATACAGCCCGACTTATTAATCTTCTGCAACTCAACAAGTCTTCCGGCGGATTCCCTTCTGTTCCACAAGCGTGCGGAAAACAGGATTCTGTCCGGCCTCTCTTACGATCTCCGTACGCTATGCTCATCGCAAAATAAATTGTTTTGGGATAAAGCATAGAGTTCACAAAAAAAGATTTTCCGTAAGATGCGACAGAATGCCATTAGAAAAATGTATGCCTTGTGCTGATTATACAAAGGGTTAAGCAGAGTGTCAACATTTTTGGCATAGTTGTATGCCGCTTTGTATTCTGCGTTCTGCATGTCATATTTTGACAAAAAAGTACACCATTATGGAGGGCAGCTATAAGAACAATACCAAGAAAGGCAACGCTACCGTGACCGTCAAAGGTCTTGGCAACTATGGCGGAACCAAGACCATGAAGTTTAAGATCACGGCGAAACTTTTTGCCTCGTTCTTAAGATTCTAGGAAACAATTAAAAATTTACTCCCAAAGGAAAAGGGCTGCGCACGAAAGCGAATTAGTGCGCAGCTCCTTGTTATGGAATCGTGTTTCTTCTAGCAGGATGTGGCAATCATCTGTATCACCTGATTGGCATAAGCGGTAAACGCCGCCCGGTCTCTTTTCATCTCATCGGTCAGCTCAAAAAAGAGAGTGCCGCTCTTATAATCCTGTTTGAAATAAGGCTCAAACGTGCCGTCCCACTGCGGGAGATAAGCGGAAACTTTCCGGGTGTAACAATTGGCGGCGGATGCCTGAATCCGGTGTTCTTTGTCCACAAATCCGGCTACGGATTTGTGCAGGGCAACATCCTCCGTGGGCAGATAATAGTAATCTTTGTAGTTGGAATAGAAATATTTCAACTCGCCGTCGAAGATCGGTACTTTTAAGACCGCCTCGTTTCCCTCGCCCCGGAAATAGCATCCTTCTGCCGTGGCCGATACGATTTTGGGAAGCGGCGTGGGAAGCGTGACGGTGATCAGAAGCTCCCTGCGGCTGTTGCCCTGTACATCCCGGTAGGAGTTGGCCTGTACTTTCCGGGCCCGGACGGAATCGGAATCCCCCAGCATGTCGCTGTAGGACAGCATGGGAAGGATGTCCAGCATCCCTTTGAGATCATCCGAATTGTGCAGAAGCAGAGATTTCTCCGCAAATTCATTGGGGGACTTTACATAATCGTGGTAGATGCCGATCAGTTCGCCGCCGGAAAATGCGTCCTCGCGGTCGATGCCAAGAAACTGTTCGAAAGTTTTTTGTTTGCAGTTTTGGAGTTTTAGGAATGCCTTGCAGGGGGAGATTCGTTTATACAGGTCAATCCCTGCAAAAGCATCGAGACAATGAGAAAGCTCCAACTGCTCACATTTCTGGGTGAGAAAAGGCAGATCAAAATTATTGCCGTTAAAATGTATCAGATAGCGGTACATGGCGGCAAATTCAAAAAATGCCTGCAGAATGTCGGCTTCCTGCTCATAATTTTCCGCCATCCACTGTATGGTCTGCCAGTTTCCGTCCTGATAGAAGGCACAGCCGATCATATACAGGTAAGAGGAGCGGGCGGTAAAGCCGGTGGTCTCGATATCCAGAAAGAGCACGCTCTCGGGCGGTGCAAGTCTCTCAAGCGGATAGGCAATTTGATAATTTTCAATAATTTCTCTATAAACTCTCATATTTCCCTCCAAGTGTGCATGTGTTGGTGTATGAGCTTTTGAAATCGGCAAGTCTCGGGCAGCCCCCGGACAAGTCTCGGGCAGCCCCCGGACAAGGCCCGGGCAGAGCCCCGAAAAACCTTCGGTTTTCCGGGGTCGCTTCGCTCGTCAAATGGCCATATATGCATCTGCTCGAGCAAGCTCGGCATCTGCATATACAGCCACTTGACTCTGCCCTTTGCGGACATTATACCATAAACCAAGATTTTGTAGTAGATATTTTTATGAAAAGATAGTAAAATTAAAATAGTTATTGTGGTATTTTGTCATGAAAGGAAGAGCATATGGCGAGATTGACTTTTGTGGGAGGGATTCATCCCTACGACGGCAAGGATTTGTCCAAGGATAAGGCCATCCGTGAGGTGCTTCCTCAGGGGGAGATGGTGTATCCTCTTTCCCAGCATATTGGCGCGCCGGCCAAGCCTCTGGTGCAAAAGGGCGACCGGGTGCTGGCAGGGCAGAAGATTGCGGAGAGCGGCGGTTTTGTGTCCGCGCCTGTTTTCGCCTCTGTGTCCGGAACCGTGAAAGTGATAGAGCCCAGAAGAGTAGCGTCGGGAGACATGGTGATGAGTATTGTCACCGACAATGACGGGCTGTATGAGGAGGCGCCCTGTGCGGCGGTCAAGCCTTTGGAAGAGATGAACAAGGAGGAGATCCTTGCGGCCGTCAGGGATGCCGGGATCGTGGGTATGGGCGGCGCGGGCTTTCCCACCCATGTGAAACTCGCTCCCAAAGAGCCGGAGCGCATTGATTATGTGATTGCAAACTGTGCGGAGTGCGAGCCCTATCTGACCAGCGACTATCGGAGAATGCTGGAGGAGCCGGAGAAACTGATCGGCGGAATGAAAGTGATTCTGCGGCTGTTCGACAATGCCAGAGGAATCCTTGCGGTGGAGGACAATAAACCCGAATGTATCGCGCTTTTGCAGAAGCTGACCAAGGACGAGAAACGGATTGCGATCAAGGCGCTGAAGACCAAATATCCGCAGGGCGGCGAGCGGCTTCTGATCTATGCGGTGACGGGGCGAAAGATTAATTCCACCATGCTGCCGGCGGATGCGGGTTGTGTGGTAAACAATGTGGATACGATGGTGGCGGTCTACCGCGCGGTGGCGGAGGGGAAACCTCTGACGGAGCGGATTGTGACCCTGACGGGGGATGCCATGAAAGATCCCTGCAATTATCGAGTGCGCATCGGTATGAGCTATGCGGAACTTCTGGATGCGGCGGGCGGGTATCGTGTACAGCCGGAAAAGCTGGTCTGCGGAGGTCCTATGATGGGGACGGCGCTTTTTGATCTGAATATCCCCACCACCAAGACGGCCACCGCGCTTTTAGCCCTGTCCAAAGATGAGGTCTCCGCCATGGAGCCGGGACCCTGCATCAACTGCGGGAGATGTCTGGAAGTGTGTCCGGGCAGGGTGATGCCCAGCAGACTTGCGGATTATGCGGAGCATTTTGACGAGGATGCATTTCTAAAACATGATGGGATGGAGTGCTGTGAGTGCGGCTGCTGCAGCTTTGTCTGCCCTGCCAAACGTCCGCTCACCCAGCAGATCAAGTCCATGCGCAAGATTTTGCTTGCCAAGAAGAAAAAGAAGTAGGAGGGAGCAGTATGAGTGAAGAGAAGAAAATGCCGAAAGTCTCGTCAAATCCCCATATTCGCTCTCAGGCGACCACCTCGGGTATTATGCTGACTGTGATTCTGGCGCTTCTGCCTGCGACGGGCTACGGGATCTACCGCTTCGGTCCAAGGGCCCTTGCGGTCATTGCCGTCACGGTGGTAGCTGCGGTACTCACAGAAGGGGTGTATGGGCAGATCCGGAAGAAGACGACGGTCACGGATCTGTCGGCGGTGGTCACGGGACTGCTGCTGGCCCTGAATCTGCCGGTGGGTCTGCCGCTTTGGATGGCGGCTTTGGGCGGCATATTTGCCATTCTGGTGGTGAAGCTTTTGTTTGGCGGGCTGGGGCAGAATTTCATGAATCCCGCCTTGGCCGGAAGATGTTTTCTGTTGATCTCTTTCCCGAAGCAGATGGCTGACTTTACCTTTGAGGGCGGATCTTTTGCCGGCATCACTTGGGACGCCTGTACGGGGGCGACGCCCCTTGCGGCGCTGAAGGCGGGCGAGAGCGTGAATGTGACGGATATGATTATAGGGCGCATCGGGGGAACCATCGGTGAAACGTCCGTGATTGCCATTGTGATCGGAGTCTGTATTTTGCTGTTGTTTGGAATCATTGATCTGCGGATTCCCGGGAGTTATCTGGTCTCGTTCGTGATCTTTGCGGGGCTTTTCGGCGGGAGAGGATTTGACCCTGCCTATCTGGCGGCACAGCTTGCCGGCGGAGGCCTGATGCTGGGAGCTTTCTTTATGGCGACGGATTATGTGACGCGTCCGATTACGGTGAAGGGACAGTATCTGTTCGGGATCTTTCTGGGGATCATGACGGGGATTTTCCGCATCTTCGGTCCCGGGGCGGAAGGAGTGTCCTATGCGATTATTCTGGGCAATCTTCTGGTGCCGCTGATTGAGAAAGTGACCGTTCCTAAGGCCTTCGGTTACGGGAAGGGAGGGAAAGTCCATGGCGCATAAATCGGATAGAGCCGTGATGTTGCAGGAAGCAGGAATTTTGTTTGCCATCACGTTGATCTCAGGCGTGCTGCTGGGATTTGTGTATGAACTGACCAAGGAGCCCATCCGGCTGCAGCAGGAAAAAGCTGTGCAGGAGGCCTGCGCCGCGGTTTTTCCCGACGCTAAAGAGCGAGGGATGGCGTTTCATGAGATGGATTATACGCCGGACGAGACGCTCTCCGCAAGTCTTAAGGAAAACGGAGTGGAAATCGGAACCGTGTACAAAGCGGAGGCTTTTGACGGGACGTTCTGCGGTTATGTGGTGGAATCCGTCTCTTCACAGGGATACGGAGGCAATATTGTGTTGTATGTTGGAGTCTCTGCGGATGAAACCGTGGGCGGAGTGTCCATTTTAGAGATCTCGGAGACAGCGGGCCTCGGCATGGAGGCGCCCAAGGTGCTGACGCCCCAGTTTGAGGGGAGACGGGTGGAGCGCTTTTCCTATACCAAGACGGGCAGCCGGACGGATTCCGAGGTGGATGCCATCAGCGGGGCGACCATCACCACCAAAGCCGTGGTGAATGCGGTAAACGGCGGTCTGGAGACTGCCCGGACTCTGTTGCGGGGAGGTGACGTGGATGAGTGATGGAAAGCTGACCGCGGACAGACCCGCGGAGAGACTCTATAACGGTCTGATCAAGGAGAATCCCACTTTTGTACTGCTGCTTGGCATGTGTCCCACGCTGGCGGTGACCACATCCGCCGTCAACGGTCTGGGGATGGGGCTGACGACCACGGTGGTTTTGATGTTGAGCAATCTGATTATCTCACTGCTCAGAAAGGCGATTCCCGGCAGGGTGCGTATTCCTGCGTTTATCGTGATCATCGCTTCCTTTGTGACGATGGTGCAGCTTCTGTTGGAGGCCTATATTCCGTCTCTGAATCAGGCGCTTGGCATGTACATTCCGCTGATCGTGGTAAACTGCATTATTCTGGGGAGAGCGGAGAGCTACGCATACTCGCATTCGGCGGTTGCCTCTCTGTTTGACGGTCTGGGAATGGGACTGGGATTTGCTTTTGCGCTGACCTGTATCGGTGCGGTGCGGGAGATTCTGGGTGCGGGAAGTCTGTTTGGCGCTGCGATTCTGCCGGAGAGTTTTACGCCCATTCTCATCTTCCGGCTGGCGCCGGGGGCGTTCTTTGTGCTGGCGGGACTCACGGCACTCCAGAACGTACTGAGGAACCGGAAGCGCAGGTCGGCGAATCGTGCTGTGGACGAGACGCTTCCCGCGGGCTGTGCGCAGGATTGTACCGCATGCGGGGTGAGCGGATGCTCTTCCCACGGAAAATTTTATGACGAAGCATATGCCGGCAAGCGGCAGGATAATGAGGTGGAAAAGAAAAATCATTCCACGAATCAAAAGCATTCAAAGGATGATTTGCAACCGAAGGCGGACGAGAACCGTTCGAAAGATGCCGTGCGGACGGGGGATGAGAGTGCATATCCGAAAGAGGATAGCCGTCCGGCAAAGGACGATCATACGGCGGACGAAGATGAGCTGATGATACTTGATCTGGGAGAGGAGGAGAGCTAAATGGACAATGTAAAGGATCTGCTGGTCATTTTGATCAGTTCCTCTCTGGTGAGCAATGTGGTGCTGAGCCAGTTTCTGGGCCTCTGTCCGTTCCTCGGCGTCTCCAAGAAGATCAAGACGGCGGCGGGTATGGGAACGGCGGTGATCTTCGTCATCACGCTGGCAAGCGCGGTGGCGGGGGTGATCTATCGGTTTATCCTGCTGAGATTCGGTCTGGAGTATCTGCAGACGATTGTGTTCATTCTGGTGATAGCGGCGCTGGTACAGTTTGTGGAGATGTTTCTGCGAAAGTGTATGCATGCGCTGTATGAGGCGCTGGGGGTCTATCTGCCCCTGATTACCACCAACTGTGCGGTGCTGGGGGTGGCGCTCACCAATGTGCAGCGTAGGTATGGGATTCTCACCGGCATTTTGAACGGATTTGCCACTGCCGTGGGATTTACCGTCGCTATCGTCATCCTTGCGGGACTTCGGGAGAAGATGGAATACAATGATGTGCCGAAGGCGTTTCAGGGGATGCCCATGGTTCTGTTGACGGCGGGATTGATGGCAATCGCTTTCTGTGGGTTCTCGGGATTATTATAGCTGGGGGTATGGATATGAATATAACAGGAATCATTGCCGCTGCGGCCGTGGTGGGGCTTGTGGGAATTTTTGTAGGGCTCTTTCTGGGGATCGCGGGTTTGAAGTTCAAAGTGGAATCGGACGAGCGGGAGGAGGCAGTGCTGGCGGCGCTTCCCGGCAATAACTGCGGAGGCTGTGGTTATGCGGGCTGTGCCGGTCTGGCGGCGGCCGTCGTCAAGGGGGAGGCCCCGGCGAATGCCTGTCCGGTGGGCGGCGAGGCCGTGGGCAGCCGAATTGCCGCCATCATGGGCGTGGAGACGGAAACACTCGGGCGGAAGGTGGCTTTCGTTCATTGTCAGGGCGACTGCGAAAAGGCCGTCGCAGACTATGAGTACAATGGCGTAAAGGACTGTCGCATCATGGCGTTTGTGCCGGGAGGCGGCCCCAAATCCTGCGGCAGTGGCTGTATGGGCTACGGAAGCTGTGTGGATGCCTGTCCCTTCGACGCCATCCATGTGATCAACGGGGTGGCCGTGGTGGATCGGGAGAAATGCAAAGCCTGCGGCAAGTGTGTGGAGGTCTGCCCCAAGCATCTGATTTCCCTGATTCCCTATGAGGCGAAGACGGAGGTGGCCTGCAGATCCACGGACAAGGGTCCCGTGACCATGAAGGCCTGTACGGTGGGCTGTATCGGCTGCGGCATCTGTGTGAAAAACTGTCCCGCACAGGCGGTGACGGTGACGGACTTTCATGCACAGATCGATCAGGAGAAGTGTACGGGCTGCGGCGCGTGTGTGGAAAAATGTCCCAAGAAAGCTATTTTGAAACTGTGAGAGAGGAGAGTGGCGGATGCGTTTGCCGGATGACTTTGAAGAGAATAGGAGCAGTCTGACGCCCACGGTACTCTCGGCGATTGTGGCTGTGACGCTTTTTGTGGGGGCAATTCTTGTGATGGTGCTTCTGATGAACAATCAGAAGCGGATCCGATATTCCAACGATGCACAGAAGAGCGGAGAGTCCACGGAGGAACAGACGCAGGCGATGAGCTATCCGGATACGGACGCGTTGGTGTCAGGGAGAACGCTCTCTCCCGACGATCTGGATTTCTGGGATAAGTATCCGGAGAAGACCGAGGAGAGCACGGAGAGCACCGCGTCAAAGCCTTCGGCATCCAAGGAGTCTGAGACCGAGGTGGTGCCGGAGAACGACCCCTCCACCGACGGCAAACATACGCTGGTGAAGAATCGGGACGGCAGGGAGGAATGGGTGTTAATCAGTCCGTACCTTCCCAAACATGAATACGACTACACCAAGCTGGTATGTCAGTCCGAGCTGATGAAGTATTATGAGGACGGAAGACAGGTTTCCTTTGTGGGGGCTGATATCTCCAAATATGAGGATTATGTGGATTTTGTAAAATTGAAGAAGGCCGGGATCGACTTTGTCATGCTGCGGGTCGGCGCCAGAGGGTATGGAAGCGGACAATTGGTGGCGGACGAGAATTTTTCCAATAATATCAAGCGGGCCACCGAGGCGGGACTTAGGACTGGCGTGTATTTTTCTTCGCAGGCGGTCACGGTGGAGGAAGCCGTGGAGGAGGCCGAGATGGTCATAGAGGCGCTCGAGGACTATAAGATCACTTATCCGGTGGCCTTTGACATGGGATTTGTGGAGAATGACACCGCGCGCATCGAAGCTTTGAGCAAAGCGGAGAAGACGGAGATTGCGAAGACATTTCTGGACACTGTGGCGGAAGAAGGCTATATGACCATGCTCTACGGGGACAAGGAATGGCTGATCAAGGAGATCGACATGTCCAAGCTTACGGCCTATGACATCTGGCTGTCACAGCTGCAGGATGTGCCCGACTATCCCTACCGATTCACCATGTGGCAATATACGAAATCGGCTTCCGTGGACGGCATTGCGGGCTATGCCAGTCTGAATATCAGTTTTATAGATTATTCGGAGAAGTAGGAGGGCGGTAATTGAGAATCTTGGGGGAGATTTCCACTTGTGTGTAGATATCCGCATAGCGGCTGGGAGACATCCCCTCGATATAGTTGGGCGTATAGTTTTTGCGGACGCCGTTTTTGAACAGGATGTCCGCGGCCTTGTTGTAAGCGATGGCGGCTTCCTCCTCGGAGGTGTATTGGCCCACCAGATAATTGCCCCGGATATGTATGCGGACAGTATAGAGATACTGTCCGTCTTTTTGTTGTGTGAGGCGGACGCCGTGATAGATATTCAGAATTTCCAGATTTTCACGGCGAAAATCCAGAGGATCCCCGTTCAGAAAGCGAAAGTCCCTGCCTTCCACCGCGTAATTCTTGATGCCGTAGCGGGTCACAAGATTTACCTGCATGCCGTAGTCCGCCACGAAGTAGTGATTTCCCCGGCACATGATCTTGTGGGAAGAGTAGTAGAACAGATCGTCGAGATCAAATTTCAGACTCTTTGAGGGGCTCAAATGATAATCGAAAAATTTCTGCCGCAGATAGATCGGGGTTCCAAAATAGATGCCGTTGTCTCTGAAATTCAGCAGACAGACCCACTTGGCGAAGGGCAGGGGAGAATTCTCCTCATATTGCCACAGGGCGGCGGAAGAATCTTCCAAAAGTCTTTTTCCTTCCAGATAGGCCCGATGAGCGCACTCAGGGGTGGAAAAACTTCCCAGACTGATATGTTTTCTTTTATGGGTGAGGGATGCGCGGAAATAAGTCGTGCCGTCTTTTCTGCGCGCGGGACAGAAACCCTCTTTGCCGTCATTTAGTTGTCTTTGGTCGGTGTCCCATCTCTTTTTCATGATTTTAGTATAGCATGACTCATAAAAAAAAGACAAGCCGCATACATATGTTTAGAGCGATTTTTCCCACCGGGGGACAAGAATCATGCTCTTGATTGGAGTTGGTACGGAAGGAATGCATATGTATAAGAAGGCGATCAGCGGACTGATCCTGCTGCAGCTGATTATGCTCTTTGGCATAATCTGCGTAAAGGGCATCTCACAGAGCAGACAGGCTTGTGTACCGGCAAGCGAATTAAAATTGGATGAGCGTGTACTGGCCACAAGGGAGGCGGGTACCATGGGGATTGCGGAGATCGCAGTCTCGGGCCAGCGCGTGGTGGACGTGCAGCTATTGGAGCGTGAGGGAGTTTATCGTCTGGAAGAGGAGGATCTGGACATTCTGATGCGCATCGTGGAGGCGGAGGCGGGCAATCAGGATGTGGAGGGCAGACTTCTGGTGGCCAATGTGGTTTTGAACCGGGTGGAGAGCGAGAAGTTTCCCAACAGTGTAAAGGATGTGGTGTTTCAGGCGGAGAACGGCGTGAATCAGTTTTCTCCGGTGTCAAACGGGAGCATCTGGACGGTGAAAGTCAGCGAGGACACGGACGAGGCGGTGGAACGCGCTCTGAAAGGCGAGGATATCTCGGACGGAGCCCTCTATTTTGTGGCGAGACAATATGCGGACGGGGAGAAGGTGAAATGGTTTGACAGTCACCTGACCTATCTGTTCGAGCATGGCGGACATGAGTTTTACCGATGAGAGCGGACATGCCAAAATTGGCATCCAAATTTGGCAGCCAAAATGGTGCCTATGGCATGTAACTTTTGGTTGCTTTATGAGGGATAAATTGCTATGATGGATGTGTAGGAATGCGAAATGGCAGCTGCGAGGGACGGAATTGGTCAATGGAGACAAAACGGGCGCCGAATGCAGTGGCAGGGCTGCCCTTATTTGTCTCCATTGCCCAATTCCTGTTTCCGGGAAATATGTTTCGCAGTTCTGGCTAAAATATATTAGGTAATTGCACAACTTCATTTTGGTAATTCGAATTGTGCAGATTGTATACTCCATAAGCAGACCCTAGCGTAACCGTATGCGATTTGATAAATCGCTTGTACTTAGACACCGTACTTTGGTGTCTTATGTACCGCTACGGTGAAGGTGGGACATCTGCGTTGGAATATACAATTTGCGCAATGACCCTTTGCAAAAATCAAATTTGCGCAATTGCCTAGCTAAAATATATTTCAGAAAGGATGGTAGAACAGTATGACATACGAAGAACTTGTGGATCAGGTGAAGAAGATTGCGGAGAAAGCCGACGCGGGTAAAATCCCGGGGCATCTTGTGTTTCAGTTTAACATTGAAGGCGAGGCAGCAGGCGCTTTTTATCTGGAGATTGCGGACGGAAAGATCAACATTCAGCCCTATGAATATTATGACCGGGATGTGCTGGTGACCTGCAGCGCGGAAACCCTGCTCAAAATCATGAGCGGCAAACTGGATCCGATTCTGGCGTTCACCACCAAGAAGATCCGGGTGGAGGGCGATCTGGGGAAGGCGGTTATGTTAAAGGAGATCGTGGGAAAGTAACGACGGCCTTGGCAAATCTTGCACCGGCATAGAAAGTGTGCTATACTGGCTAAGATTGTAAAAAATCTGTGGGTCGTCCGGAGAGTACCCGGATGAAAGATACACGAAGGAATGCCGGAAGCGGCGGAAAGAGGAGAAGAGCATGGATGTATTTTACAGCAGCACGAGAGGCGGAAAAATGCAGGGAGACGCAGCGCGCGTGACTTCCTCGCAGGCTATTTTGAAAGGACTTTCCGATGACGGCGGGCTGTTTGTGCCGGATCACATTCCGGCATTGGACAAGAGCTTGGAGGAGCTTTCACGGATGGATTACAGGCAGGTGGCCTACGAGGTCATGAAACTCTACCTCACCGATTTTACGGAGGAAGAGCTGAAGTCCTGTATCGAAAAAGCGTATGACGAGAAGTTTGACACGGAGGAGATCGCGCCGCTTGCGGAGGCGGAGGGAGCTTATTATCTGGAACTGTTCCACGGCTCCACCATCGCGTTCAAGGATATGGCGCTGTCGATTCTGCCCCATCTGATGATCACTTCCGCTAAGAAGAATCGGATGCAGAGTGAGATCGTCATTCTCACCGCCACCTCGGGTGACACCGGGAAAGCGGCGCTGGCGGGATTTGCGGGCGTTGAGGGCACGCGCATTGTGGTTTTCTATCCCAAGGACGGTGTGAGTCCGATTCAGGAGAAGCAGATGGTGACCCAGAAGGGGGCCAATACCCTCGTGGTGGGAATCCATGGCAATTTTGACGACGCGCAGACCGGTGTGAAGAAGATTTTTTCGGACAAGGAGCTGGCGGGAGAGATGGAGGAGAAGGGATTCCGGTTTTCCTCGGCCAATTCCATCAATATCGGACGTCTGGTGCCCCAGATCTGCTATTACGTCTATGCATACGCAAAAC
>CAZSAJ010000060.1:0-14955 GCA_964604835.1 uncultured Acetatifactor sp. | reverse complement strand
ACCGGAGATTCCTTTATATACGCCTTATTCATTTTTGCCAGTTCAATAAAGGATTTCTGTGATATTTTTTGCGCAAAATCCGATATTGTCTGATATTCTAAATTCCAATCTACACTAAATCCCAACCGTTTCCATAAGTTTTTAAATTCCTCTTCATATCTCCCGATTGTATGCATACATTTTGAACGAAATTCACTTCTTGGCAGTGTGTTTGCACGAATCTTCTCATCTCTCTCAACCAAGCGTTCCGTAGGCAAACCATTATCATCAAATCCAAACGGATAAAAAACATCATATCCCTGCATTCGCTTAAATCTGGCAATCATTTCTGCCTGAGTGTAGGAAAATACATGACCTATGTGAAGTTTTCCGCTTACAGTCGGCGGCGGGGTATCAATAGAAAATATTTTTTTATCTTTTCCGTTTTGATACTTGTAAATTTCTTCCTGTTCCCAAAATCGTTTTAATGCTTCTACTGTTTTTTGAAAATTGTACTTCTGATCCATATGGATACCTCCCTTGAAAATATAAAATTTACAAAAAAGAAAAAAAAGACGCCCTAAGCAAATGCTTAGGGCGAACTAACATGTCCGTGGTACCACCTAAATTCAGAAATCCTTCTGCGCTCATTACCATACGGGAATAATCTGCGTTATTCCGATATAGCTTCCCCTGATAACGGTGGGAATCTCCGTTGAAGTCTACTGAGATTATCATCTGTTCGGTTCAAAGCTCTAAGGCTACTTCCATACTCCCATCACGAAAGTTTTCACCAACCACTTTCTCTCTGTTCATCCGGAATAGTATGTACTCCTCCTCGTCAATGCCTTTTGTCTGTAATTGTTATTGACAATTTAAGCACATTTATTTTTCTTTGTCAATCATTTTGAATAATTTTTCTGTTTCAAAAATTTTGATAATGATAATTGGCAAGCTAAAATTCTATTGTGGTTTATTACTAAGTTTCTTTACGCAAATAAAGATTACAATAGCAGTGGCAATAAGGAAACCCGCAAAGAACACTGACGGATTTGCCACCCACTCCCAAAAGTGAAAATGTCCAATGAAATATACTGCAAAAAATATCATATATACTGCAAGTGCATACATGACACACTCAAAAATCTGATGCTGTTTTTGTTCACGAACAAGCATCATCTGTTGTTGTTTTTCCAACATTTCGGTTTTCACTGATAAATCATCTATTTCTGATGACTTTAACAGATAATCAGTTGTAACATCAAAAATTGCGCTCAATGCCACTATCTTTTCCAACTCTGGAGTTGCCTGCCCGCTTTCCCACTTTGAAATAGATTGCCTTGAGACATCAAGTTTTTCAGCAAGTTGCTCTTGTGTTAGGTCGCTGGCTTTTCTTAACGTTAATAATTTTTCTGAAAAATTCATTATATTTATCCTCCCTGCTTTTGATACCTAAACAATACCAAAAACCTCGGTTGCATTCTATATAACTTCTGATACATTTGCGCAACCAATGGTAGAAATACAAAGTCAATTTATAGAATTCTATATCTCCCAACTTATACAGCTACTATAATACAATAATCACATTCATTTCTCTATCAAATTTCTTCCTCCTCCGTGTAGCCTTGCCTTGTTGTCTGTTATGCTGCCTCCTCTCGTTCTGACTGAAAATAAAAATGGTGGCAAGTTATCCGTTAGGATTACTGCCACCATAGATAATCAACATTTAGTTTTTTACTGTTTCTTTTGCATTGAGATTATTGGTAATCATTAAATAAATTTCATTCTGGTATCTTCAAGAAATTTCTTGCGTGATGGATTTCCTTCAACTCTGAAAATTCTTTTGTTTTTAATATCATATATGACTGACCATACTGTGTCTGCTCCTTTGCTTCTTTCATACTGACACATAAAACCATGTTTACCTGATAAAATATCCTTTGCCAATTCAAAAGAAAAATCATTTTTATGTTCCCTTAGCGCATTACAAGCAACGGAATATCTTTCATCTGAACGCCAATCATCTATGTCATGATTATTGTACTCTATCATTTTTTGAGAAACAAAACCGTTTGTAGCTACAACAAAACTATCATTCTCTGTTGGTCTTATTACCTCAACATGGCTGCAATTACATTCAATAACAGCAAAATTTCCGTAATTATCCATAACAGTTAGTGTTTGCTGTGAAGCAATGGGGATCCTATTCAAACTTTCAATCACTTCATCAACCGTTTTGCATTTTTCTAATACATACCGCACCAGCATACCGGAATTGAATCCTGCTTTTGTAATCTTAGGATATAGGAACGTAAGACCAACCGCTAAACCATATTCATTTATCCCGTCCTCCATTTCTATAAAAGCAGTAGTATTTCCGTTAAAACCATACACTCCATTTAGTTTATACAGGCAATTCATATACAGTTTTTCTAATGCTACAAGAAAATCACTGTTCCTGCCAAAAATAAGATTGTCTTTATCCTTAAATGCAAAACAAGTACAATGATTATTAAACTCAAAGCAATACATACTTAGCAGAAACGTATAAAAATCTTCATATCTGCCTTTTTGTCCGTCTGCCAATCCTCTGATTTCCTCCAAGATTTCGGGATAATATTTTTCATAAATAGGCAAACACTCTTTTGCAAATGTTTTACGCTCCTCTGTTATCTGAAAGGTAGAGTTTTGTTCTATATTCTTGTCATTTTCACATAACAGGTTTCCCCAATTATAACCTGTTTCATAATGGCTTTTTCTAAATCTTCCATGATACATTTTCTTTGCTCCTCCTACTATTTTTTTGAGTAGGCGCCTGCTCTGAATAAATGCTAACAGAATAAAAAATTTAAGTCAATGAAATAAAATTAGTTATTATGCTTTTCTATATTCCGCTCAATCATCATCTGACGAAGCGATAAAACATCGCTTTGCCTGTTTCCCTCTGCTCTGTACTGACTGCCCTCGGCTTGCGGCAGCTGACATATGGCATGACCGCCTTATCTCTTGTATAAACTGTGGCGGTCTGCTTTCACATCAAGTCCCTGCCGTCTCCTCCCGTCTGTAACTTCTAATCACACAAATGATAAGCACCAGCGTTTGAGAGCAAAAAAATCAGAGTGTGAAACCACTCTGATCTTTGTTAAACTATGTAATTGAAGTCCCTCAAATTATCTCATACTGCATACATTCATATGACAATCTGCTGCCCTCCGCAATCTCCGCAGGTAAAAGCGCTCTTGCCACACATTTTTCCTCGGCTTCCGTCAAATCAACACCGTTGATTTTATCCTCCTGCAGCAGATAAGCGTAATCTCCGTCAATTCGATTGACTCTGTAAATTCTACACGTCAGATCCATTTTCCACCACCTTCTTTTGATATTCGATCTCGTCTCTCAAGCTCTTTCATAAATGCCATGGCAGTTCTCTCACAGAACCTCCCGATACACCCGCAGCACATTCTCCCCGAAAATCTTATCCATCTGTCCCTGCGTGAATCCGGCCGTGTGCAGTGCATCCCACAGGCGTTCCATACTCTGGGCTCCCGGAAGCTCCCTGTGCGTGTCAATACCGTCAAAATCGCTTCCAAGCCCCAGCACATCCATACCGCCCGTATTCACGATATGCTTGGCATGGCGCACCACCGCCTGAATCGTCCCGGGATTCTCCGAACCTGCGGGCATCTCCTCCAGAAAATCCGCACAGAAGTTCAGCCCCATACAGCCGCCCCGCTCCGCGAGCTTCCGTATCATGTCATCCGTCAGATTCCGCACACAGCCGCATACGGTTCTTGCGTTGGAGTGACTGGCCACAAAAGGCTTGGTCGTGTGCCGCAGCACATCGTAAAATCCCGCGTCGGACAAATGAGACACATCCACGATCATCCCAAGCCGTTCCATGCGCTGCACGAACTCCTGCCCCCGCTCGGTCAGTCCATGCTCGGTATCGGGCGTACCCAGATACTTGGCAAGAGCCTCGCGGATCTCGTCTCTCTCCTGCTGGGTACAGTCATCCTCCCGCAGTCTTTTGCATTGATCCCAGACCTTCCTGCCCACCCGGCTGTCCAGATTGGGATATCCCAGCTCATTGGGATAATTCCAAGTCAGCGTGAGCATCCGCACGCCCATCTCATAAAGCCGTTCCAGTTTATCCGGATCCCCCTGACAGACCGCTCCTTCCTCCACGGCAAGAAGAGCGGAGATTCTGCCATTGCGCCGGTTCTCCTCGATATCGGAATAGGTGTACGCCGGCGCCAGAATGTCCGCATTGACGCGCAGCTCCTCCCGATAGATCTCATGCTGGGCACAGATCTCGTCCCAAGGCTCGGGCTCCTCACCCACATTTACATACATTGCGAAATTCTGGAGCAGATATCCGCTCTTTTTCATGCGCTCCAGATCCACATGAAGCGTGTTCTCCCGCAGGGTGCAGGTCTCCCCCTGTCTCCTGTGTTTCAAAATTTCCGACAAGGTATCACAGTGCATGTCAACAATCTTCATTTCCATTCCGCTCCCCCGTAACAAACCCGCCTGTGATCCCGTACAGTTTTTCTCGCAAATTACTGTCCCTCCGCAGTCTTGTATCGCAGGTCGATATCGCTCTTTCCATCTTATTCTATTTTGCCCGCATCCGTCTCATACCGTTTTCATACTTTATTTTGCTCACCGTTTCCCGGTCTGTGCATCCTTGTCGGGCAGAACCGCATTCAGAATAATTCCCGCCAGCGCGCCTACCGCAAGCCCCGACAGGCTGATCGTGAGCTCTCCCATCCGGAAAGCGATCACGCCCGCCGCACTGTATTTGATTCCGATGGACAGCACCAGAATCAGCGCTGCAATGATAATATTACGGCTCTTAGAGAAATCCACCCGGCTCTCCACCACATTGCGGACACCCACCGCGGAGATCATGCCGTAGAGTACCAGCGACACACCGCCCACGGCGGCGGTGGGCATACAGCCGATCAGCGTGGCCACCTTGGGCGAGAAGGAAAACAGAATGGCAAATCCCGCCGCAAGCCGGATGACCATGGGGTCAAACACTTTGGTGAGGGACAACACGCCGGTGTTCTCGCCGTAGGTCGTATTGGCGGGAGCGCCGAACAGAGAAGCCAGAATCGTGGCCAGTCCGTCCCCCAACAAAGTGCGGTGCAGTCCGGGATTTTCAATATAATTTCTGTCCACGGTGGAAGAGATTGCGGAAATGTCACCGATATGTTCCACAATGGTAGCCAGCGCCAAAGGCATAATGGTGATCACAGCGGTGATCATTAACGACAGGTCTCCGCCTTGAAAAATCGAAAACACCGTGGCATCCCAGTGGATGGGAAGCCCGATCCAGTCCGCCTGCGCCACAGGGGTAAAATCTACCCGGCCCAGCACGGCGGCCAGCACATAGGAACCCACCACACCGATGATGATGGGCACAATCTTTACCATGCCCCTGCCCCAGATATTGCAGACGACCACCAGTGCGATGGCCACCACCGCGATCAGCCAGTCCGTGGAACAGTTGTCGATGGCAGACTGGGAAAGGGTGAGACCGATGGCAATAATCAGTGGTCCCGTTACGATGGGCGGGAAGAAACGCATCACCTTCTCCGTGCCGAATATCTTGATCAGAAGCGCCAGAAGCAGATACAAAAGCCCTGAACAAGCCACACCGAAACACGCATAAGGCAGCAGCTCCCTGTTAGGCATCCCGTCCGCCATGGGAGCGATGGCCCAGTAACCGCCCAGAAACGCAAAAGAAGAGCCCAGAAATGCCGGAACTCTACCCTTGGTTATCAGATGAAACAAAAGTGTCCCCAGTCCTGCAAAAAGCAGTGTGGTGGACACGTCCAGCCCTGTCAGCATGGGAACCAGAATCGTCGCGCCAAACATGGCAAACATGTGCTGCAGCCCCAATACCGCCACTCTGGGAGTCCCCAGACTCTTGGCATCATAGATGCCCTTTTCCCCCAGAACCGGCTTGTTGTTCTTCCCACTCATGAAATTGTCCTCCTTTGCATTGCCGGAATCCTCCGACCCTCCTTCCATCATATAGACAGAATGCAGAAACGTCAAGCACCTCCTGCAAAACAATAGCTCCTCTACTCCGGCGTCACCGCATGACTCTTCAGATAATCTTTCCAAAGCGCAATATACTGGGCCTTCAGATGCACCCCGTCATGGGTGTAATCCGCCGTCAACGCTCCCGTCTCGTCGCACACCACCTCGTTGACATCCAGATAAAAGACATGTTCGTTGTCGGCCATGGCCGCAATCCCCTCATTGCGCGCATCGATTCCCTCATTGGTGATATAGTCGCCCTGCTCCGAACGCTCCTCTGTCACCCGCAGGATACTCTGCAGGCAGATGACCGCCTCCGGCTGCAGTTCCCGGATGTGCTCCACGCACTCCGCATATTTTTCCAGAAAGCTTTCCACCGTGCCGGTTCCCATCTCATTGATGCCGATCATGAGATAGACCTTGGCAAACTGCCGCTGTGTGAGATCCTCTTCCACCGTGATCTTTTTCTTCTGCCCCGGCACCGCCACAATCTTCTCCGTAAAAAGCTTATGCACGGTCAATCCCGTGGAAGCGTAAAAAGTAGCGGTTTCCTCAAGACCGCCGTACTCGTACAGCCCCACTGTCCGAGAGTCCCCGATAAAGGCAGCATCCGCAAAATAATCGTCCTCCACATCGCGATAGACCGGCCCTTCCGGATGTTCCTCCCCGGTCTCTTCCGGTCCGAAAGCGGATCCTTCCCCGTCTTCCGGCCCCCGGACCGCACCCTCTTCATCCTCCGGCCCTTTCACATTCAGATCCCCGGGCAGCCCATCCGCGCCCCCTGCCTCCGCTCCGTCCGCAAGCAGTCCTCCGATCTCCGTGAAATCCTCCTGCCCTCCTGCGGTCAGCACCTGCAGGATCTTTGCCCCGCCGTTCTTAAGCGGCTCCGTGTAGACCTGCCAGCCGCCCGTGACCGTCAGACAGATGCAGCCGAATGCCGCCAGAAGAAGCGGGTAACTGCTTCCGGCATATCTTCTGCTCATTTCATTCCGTGTCAATCCTGTATCCGTAACAATCCCTCCAAACAATCCGAAACTTCATATTCGGGATCTAAAAGCTTTTGAAATACAAAAACGGGTTATTCCCCTCCACCATGATTCGCCACACACAGATCCAAAACAGCGCCGCCAAAACCACATTCCCCACCGCACTGTCCTTCCATCTGAGAAAAAGTCTTTTTGCGAACGGCGTGCAGGCCACAAAACAAACCGCAAAAAGCACACCGTAACTTTGCAGCGTGATGAGCCAGTCATTCCGCAGAATGACATACTTGGGCGCCGTCCCGAACATCCTTCCCAGATAGACGAATAATTCTTTCACATCCGTGATGGCAAAACACATCCAAGTCACCGGAATCACCGCCCACAGATAAAGATGGGGCAGGATATGCATCCGGTTCCACACACGCTTTCCGGCCGTGGAAAACCTCTCCGTCAAGCGCGTCACCTGACGTTCCGTGACGATGATTCCCCAGAGCAGCATCCCCCAGATGAGGAAATTGCCCCGTCCGCCGTGCCACAGGCCGGTCAACGCCCAGACGATCAAGAGATTGCGCACCGTACACAGCTCCCCCTTGCGGTTTCCGCCCAGCGGGATATAGACATAGTTGCGAAACCACCGTCCCAGCGTCATATGCCATCTGCGATAAAAATCCCGCACACTTCTCGCCATATAGGGCGTCTTGAAATTCTCGGGCAGGGCAAAGCCCATCATGACTCCCAATCCCATCGCCATGAGCGAATAGCCGGCAAAATCAAAATAGATCTTCATCGAATAAGCAATGGCGCCCAGCCATGCGAGCAGCGTGGAAATACTCTCAAAACCACGCACCTGCACATCGTTCCACAAAAGACCCACTCTGTCCGCCAGAAGCACCTTCGCCACAAGCCCCAGCGTAAACAGCTTCAATCCGCTCTGTATGCTCCGCCAAGTCATCCGCCGCTTATGCAGCGCCGCCGACACCTCCGCATAATTTACGATCGGGCCGGAGACCAACTGCGGAAACATGGTCACATAGGTAGCCGTCTTCACAAGGGAATGCTCCGCCGGAATGTCCCCGCGATAGACATCTATCAGATAGGACAGGATCTGGAATGTGTAAAAACTCACGCCCAGAGGCAGCGTCTCTCCTCCCATCGCCACTTTAAAAATCAGGAGAATGCCCACATTTCCCGAAACCGCCGCAATGAACAGCACTTTGAGCCATCCAATGTAATTTTTGTATCTCGCCTTATTTTTTTTACTGTTTCTATTTTTATACTGCTCTCGATATTTCTCCCTTTTCCCAAGGAGGCGTCCGATCAGATAGTTCGCCAGAACGGATCCCAGCAAAAGCGCCAGATAATGCGGTTCACCCAGCGTATAAAAGACAAGGCTTCCCACCAGAAGCGTAAAGTTTTTATATTTATTCGGAGTCAACCCGTATAGGACGAAAAAGATCGGAAGAAAATAGAGCAGGAATTCCACACTGCTGAATACCAAGAATAATCACATCTTTCTTTTTGTCTCTGCATATTATACTATCTTGAATTTCGACAAGATACAACAAATTTTTTCTTAATTTTCGCTTACAAATCGTTACAAACCTGTAATATTTATGTAATGTTGCCAAGATTTATGTTTTGCAGTACAATAAGAATCAGAAACAAGAATCAGATAAACGACTCTCCACAGGGCGGAAGCCGGAAAGGATCCCAGATGAAAGAACAGCTTTACACCATTCCCTTAAACGATGCCGTGAACGCACAGGATGAATGTCCTTTCTGCTTCATTGAACGCAGTATCGAACAGGATCTTTTGGACTTTGTGCTGGGCAGCGGCTCCTCCTATATGGAGGCGGACATCCGGGATATGACAGACCGGGCAGGCTTCTGCCGCAGCCATTTTCAGAAGATGTTTGACTATGGGAATACGCTGGGAAACGCATGGATTTTAAAGACCCACTATATGCGTATGATTGCCGAGATGAAAAATAAATTTGCCGGCTTCAAACCCGGCAAATCTTCCCTCAAGACCAAGCTGATGAAATCTCCCGCCGAAGCCAATGCCGTCAGCATGTGGGTCCGTGAGAAAGAAAAATCCTGTTATATCTGCAGCCACTACGCCGAGACCTATGAGCGCTACATGGACACCTTTTTCTATCTCTACAAAAATGACGAGGAATTTCAGAGAAAGATCCGAGAGAGCAAAGGCTTCTGCCTGCCCCATTTCGGCGATCTGTGCGAGGCTGCGGACAATAAACTTTCCGACAAGGAAAAAGAACCGTTTTATCGGATGTTGTTTACGCTGATGGAAGACAATATGAGCCGCGTGGCGGAAGATGTGGCATGGATGGTGGAAAAATTTGACTACCGCAACAAGGATGCTGACTGGAAAAACTCAAAGGACGCCATCCAGCGCGGCATGCAGAAATTAAAAGGCGGCTATCCGGCCGACCCCGATTATAAAATGCCAAAATAGGTACGGATTCTCAAGACTTCACGACCCGTATACCAATTTCCGCATCATCTCCAGATAATCACAGATTTCCCGATACAGCATATCGGGCTGGAAGGACGCATCCTGAAACCGCTCTGTCATCAGTCCCTTGACGGTATATTCCATCATCGCACACAGTTTCTCCCCCTGCACGCCGGGGGGAAAATTCGTGTAATCCGCCCGGCCGTAGATGGCGTCATAGGCTTCGAGCAGGAGATTCCGCTTTTCTTCGATGGCGATCAGCGCCTCGCTCACATCCTCCGACAGAGAGCGGTTTAAAAACTGCTGCATATAGGGATAGCCCTTCATGGCACGCATGTGCGCCGCCTCGATCTGTTTGATGATCTCGAACAGATCCGTCTCTTCCGCAGTGACATTGCCCAGCTCCAGAATCATATAGCGCACACTGTAGTCATAGACAAACGTATAGGTTCCCAGCTTGCTCTCAAAATAGTGGAACAACAGACCTTTGCTGATGCCGGCCTCCCGGACGATGTCATCCGTGCTCGCATGACGGTAGCCGTGCAGCGCAAACATCTTTAAGGCCGCATTGATCATTCTATCCTGTTTTTCTTTTTTGAGGTCGAAAAACTTGCCGTTCATCTGTCTGTACTCCGTTCTCCCGGGATTCCCGCCGTGCCTTTCTAGTGTATCACACTCGGAGAAAGCTTTCAACCGGAAATACCCCGTCCCAAAAATGAAAATTTTAAAAATTTACACATATTCTCTTTTCAATTTCACAAAATAGTATTAATATAGAGATATAAATCTGGAATTAATTGGAAAGGAGATGCACATGGCAAAAAAATTTGGTAAATTCCTCTTATTCACCGCAGCAATCGGAGCTGCAGGTGCGGCTGCTTATTATTATATGCAGAAAAAGGATGCTGAACTGATGGATGAATTAGATGACGATTACGATGATTTCAGCGAGGACATTGAGGATGACACTTCCCGTACTTATGTGCCTCTGAATCATGAGGAGACCGCCGCACAGGATGTTTCAGGACAGACAGAGACCAACAATGACGATTCTTTCACGCCTCTTTCCGAGCAGGTCTCCCAGACTGCCCAGACCGCTGCCAACGAGGTAAAAGAGGCTGTCGAGGATTTCTTTGATGAAGAAGACAACACCGCAGAGGAGGAATCTTCCGAAGAATTTTTCGACGATGCCGCCGATGAGGACAAAAAATAGTTCGGATCAATGATCAAATCAGGGATTTCAATAAGAAGCGTGGTCACAGCCACGCTTCTTTTAATCTCGCGATTCCTTCTTTTATGGATTCCTCCCCCATGGTGCCAAAGCCCAGAAGCACGGTTGCCCGTCCGTCCACGGCTTCCACACAACTGTCGGAGAGTCCGTAGACTTTCACACTTCTCTCGGCCGCCTGCTCCAAGAGCTCCCGTTCCGTACGCTCCCCCTTCGCCGTGAGCAGAAGATGCAGTCCCGCGTGTTCCCCGGAGACGACAAACTGTTTGGCAAAGGGTACAAGCTCCCGCAGGAGCAGATCGTGTTTTGCGCGATAAATCTTGCGCATCTTGTTCAGATGTCTCTCAAAATAGCCGTCCCGGATAAACTCATTCAGAACCCCCTGATCGATCCTTGACACCGTACAGGAATAGAAATAACAGTTCCTGTGATAGACCTCCAAAAGCGCCTTGGGCAGCACCATATAGCTGATACGAATGGCCGGCGCGATGGCTTTGGAAAACGTACCGATATAGATGACCTTTCCATGCTCGTCAGAGGACTGTAGAGACGGTATGGGTTTTCCCCGATAACGGAATTCACTGTCATAATCGTCCTCGATCAGATAGCGGTCTTTTGCCCCGTCCGCCCACTTTAACAGTTCCGTCCTTCTCCCGATGGGCATCACCGCTCCCGTAGGAAACTGATGGGACGGCATGACATAAGCCACCCTTGCATGGGTTTTTTCCAGTTCGTTTACCATCATGCCGTTCTCGTCCATGGGCACCGTGACCACCTGATAGGCAAAAGAGTCAAAGATCCTCCAAGTTCTCATGTAGGTGGGATTCTCCATGGCGATTCCCACATGACGCCCCAGAATCTTCTCCAAAAGCATCAGCAAATAGTCGTTTCCCGCTCCTACAATGATCTGCTCCGGCACACAGTTCACCCCTCTGGAGGAATGCAGATACCGGCTGATCGTCAGCCGCAGATCATAGTCTCCCTGCGGCTCTCCGCGGGCAAAGAGCTCGCTGTTTCCGTCATTTAAGATATTCTTATTGATGCGCTTCCAGACACTGAAAGGAAACCCGGACATATCGATTCCGTGGGGGGAGAAATCATAGCGCATCGCAGCTTCCCTGTCTGTCACATTCTCTTCCGCGCAGGCTGTGCCGCCTCCGCCGGATCTTCCTCCCTCGCCCCCGGACGCATCCCGGGAGCCTCCCGACTCGTCCGCAACTCCCATCAGCTCCTCTATGGGGCACACAAAATATCCCCGATAGGGTCTTGCCTCAATATAGCCCTCGCTCTGCAGCTGGTCATAGGCATAGTCCACCGTGCTTCTGGCCACCTGAAGATATTCCGCCAGAGAACGGGTGGAGGGGAGGCGCTCTCCGGCAAGCAGCCTCCCCTCCCAGATCTCATGCCGGATATGCTCATAAATCTGTTCATACAGGCATTTGTCACTATTGGTCTGCAGTCTTATGGTCATGTCATACATAACTGTCTCACACCCCTGCCACGACTTTCGATCCGTTATTTGTTCTTCTTGAGTTCCGCCAGAATGTCCTCCTTCAAGTCACGGGCCTTATCCTTGGTGCGGGCATTGGCCACAGGGGAGGTGAGGATGGCTGCCACCTGTTTGCTGGCGGTATCGTACTCCTTAAAATGAAACGCCATCACGGCCAACAGATAATCTATGGTCATCTCGTCCATGCCGCACATGGGGAAACTCTCCGTCTGACAGGCCTCCGTGAAACCTTTATATGCGTTCTGCATATGGGCTTCCTCCATATCCCGCGCCTCCTGAATCTTGTCGGCATCGCCTCCGGATTCCTCCAAGGCTTTCACATAACCCCGGTAAATCCATGCACTCTTCAAGCAGATATAAGCCTTTTCACTGTTCTTGGCCCGCTTCACCACCGCGTTTGCAAGCGCCAGCTTATAGCGCTCTATGGCCTCTTCGTAGCTGTAGGTCTCCCCCTTGTATTCATGCAGCTGCACTTTCTGACTGATGTGCTCTTTAATAAATTTTGCCTGCGTGGACGTCACCTGTGTGAAAAACCTGCTGATTGCCGCATAACCGCATTTGGGGCAAGCCAGCACGTCATACTTCTGCGTGTCCACGCCCTCGTGTATGGGCCGCAGATCCCTGTCCATACCCAGAAGTCTGGCTTTGCCTGTCTTCATGATCTTGTTGGTAAACTTCGTGTCGCACACCGGGCAGACAAAGGCCTTTTCATAGAGCAGATCCTTTTCCTCCACCGTATGCTTGACCGCCTCCTGCTCTTCCTTCTGCTTTTTTCCGGGATCCGCATAGATGTCGATTCCCTCCAACTCATCCAATCCTAATCCTGATAATAATCCAGCCATATTAATCACCATGCCTTTCTGTAACCTGCAAACTTTGGGCCGCAGGCACAAAGTTGCGTGTGAAAAATTCATTTTTCACACTATCCCTCCTGTTTTGGCAGTACATAAGAACTCTTTAATGAAACGATTCTATTGAACACCAAGGCGTCTTCCTTGGAATCCTTTGCATCCACATTGAAAAATCCCTGTCTCACAAACTGAAAACTGTCGTAGGCCTTCGCCCCCGCAAAAGCAGGTTCAAGATAACAGGTATCTAAAACGGTAAGCGAATTGGGATTCAGGTTCAGGCTCCCGTCCTCATTATACACGCCCTTTTCTTCATCAATCAGATTTTCATACAGCCGCACTGTAGCGGGAATCGCCTGTGCCACCGCCACCCAGTGAATCGTCCCCTTCACCTTGCGCCCGTCGGGACTGTTGCCGCCTCTCGACGCGGGATCATAGGTGCAGTGTACTTCCGTCACTTTACCGTTTTCATCCTTCACACATCCGGTACACTTTACAAAATAAGCATTCATAAGGCGCACCTCGTTGCCCGGGAACATGCGGAAATATTTCTTGGGCGGCTCTTCCATGAAGTCCTCCCGCTCAATGTAGAGTTCCCTGCCGAAGGGGACCTGTCTTGTGCCCAGCGCTTCGTTTTCGGGATTATTCACCGCCTCCATCATCTCCGTCTGTCCCTCCGGATAGTTGTCGATGATGAGCTTCACGGGGTCAAGCACCGCCATATAGCGGGGAGCCTTAGGTTTGAGATCCTCCCGGATGCAGTACTCCAGCATGGCGTAATCCACGGAAGACTGACTCTTGGAGATCCCGCAGAGTTCCACAAACATGCGGAGAGATTCCGGCGTAAACCCTCTTCTTCTGAGGGCCGCAATGGACACCAGTCTGGGATCGTCCCATCCGTCCACGATTCCTTCCGTCACCAGCTTCTTGATATATCGCTTTCCCGTCACCACATTGGTGAGATAAAGTTTTGCAAACTCGATCTGTCTGGGCGGGTTGGGATACTCCAGTTCCCGCACTACCCAATCGTAAAGCGGTCTGTGATCCTCAAATTCCAGCGTACAAATAGAATGGGTAATTCCCTCGATAGCATCCTCCACCGGATGGGCAAAATCATACATGGGATAAATACACCACGCGTCCCCGGTATTGTGATGTCTGATATGCGCCACCCGATAGATCACCGGATCCCGCATATTGATGTTGGGGGAGGCCATATCGATACGGGCCCGCAACACCTTCTCCCCGTCGCCGTATTTTCCCTCCTTCATCTCCTCAAACAGCCTCAGATTCTCCTCCACACTGCGGCCGCAGAAAGGATCGTCCCGTCCGGGCGTCTCAAATGTCCCGCGATACTCCTTGATCTCCTCCGCCGTCAGATCCGACACATAAGCCTTGCCCTTTTTAATGAGCTTCACTGCCGCCTCATACATCTGCCCGAAATAATTGGAAGCGAAAAACAGTCGATCCTCCCAATCCACGTTCAACCATGCCACATCCGCCTTGATGGACTCCACAAACTCCTCATCCTCCTTGGTAGGATTGGTATCGTCAAAACGCAGATTGAACCGGCCACGGTATTTCTGTGCGAGACCGTAATTCAACAATATGCTCTTGGCATGTCCGATGTGCAGATAGCCGTTGGGTTCGGGGGGAAACCGGGTGTGTACCTCGTCATACACGCCCTCGGCAAGATCCTTGTCGATCTCCTGCTCGATAAAGTTCCTGCTCTCCCTCTCCGGCTTTTCTTCGATATTGTCACTCATTATCCCATATCCTTTCCTGAATTTATATTTCTAGGTGATTGCAAAACTCCGATTTTCGTAATCCGAATTGGGCAGATTGTATACTCCATAAGCAGACCCTAGCGAACCGTC
>CAZSAJ010000059.1:0-15335 GCA_964604835.1 uncultured Acetatifactor sp. | reverse complement strand
GGGCAGGAAATCCTCATGCTCCACAAACTTTTCCACGAGGAGCAGCGCAGCCACCGCCCCCAGATAGACATGGATGACGCGCTCTTTCATCGTCTTATCCGCCGGATCCAGATAAGCACAGGCATCCCTGCACATCACCAGCACCAGCATAATATAGATAAAAGACTGTCTTGCCGGCAGAGAGTCCGGATAGTTGAGCCCATGCCAGATGAAATTGAGCACCGAAGTGCTGAACCCCAGAAGGAAGATGCCCGTCAGGGCCAGCATGCCAAAGCGCCTGCGTGCGGGAATCCGCCCGTTCAACACATAGAGCGGCACGAACAAAAACACACCTGCTCCGCAGTAGATATTGGGCCAATGGTCCAACCCTTTTTCCACCGTCACCGACACACAATGTCTGGCCAGCATGTCCAGCACGGAGAAGTAGCTTTCCACCTTACTCGGGAAACTGATATCCCCAAAGTCCGTCTCAATCAGGGCGCAGACCTCGGGAATCAGCAGTACGGCTGCCATGCCGCCCGCCAGAAGAGAATACAGGGCAAACTGTCCCACCGGCTTTAAATGAGCTGCGGCGCGCCTTACCCTCCCGATCTCCCCACAGGGCATAGGATGCTTCTCCGTGCAATACAGGACCAGAAAATACATCACAAGAAAAATACATATCATAATGGAGATATAGAAATTCGTAAAAATAGAAAGCCCCAGCGCCACGCAGTAAAGCCCGGGCTTTCCCTCCCGGACAAGCCGCTCCGCTCCCCTCATGATAAGCGGCAGCAAAATCACACAGTCGATCCACATGATATTCCAGTTGTAGGCCGCAAGAAATCCCGACAGCGCATAACACAGGGAGAAAAACAGCGCCGTGGTCCCGGCAGCCCCATTCCCCGCCGGCTCCGCGCCCCGTTCCGGACGGCGGCTCCTCAAATACCAGAAGGCCGTCAGACCGCACAGACCGATCTTGAACACCACCAGATAGGTCAGAAACTCCATGATATGATTCTCCGGCACCAATAATCCCCACCAATGAAAAGGGCTGGCCAGATAATACACATACAGCGCCAGAAAATTCGTTCCGATCCCCACATTCCATGTATAAGCAATTCCCTGCCCGGCCTTCACCGCCCGGACAAACTCACTGTAAAAGGGCATATATTGATGATACAGATCCGTACTCAAAAAACTCCTTGCACCAAAGGGATAGATTCCTCTGATGGCAAAGATCACAAGCATGACCGCCACCGGCAGCACGAAAGAAAGCACCGCAGCAGCATAATTCCATTGTATTCCATGGCGGACAGGCCAAACCTTCTCTTTCCGCTCCGTCATTTTCTTCCCCATCCGCGCGTTGCGACGCGCACTCGAATCTCTTGTTGAACACACATTTTTATTCAACCTTCCGAACATGCCGACACCGTCGGCACAAACAAGTAATAATCAATCTTGGCGGCCATACCGTTTCGGCAGCCATTACGGGACGTATGCCCATCACTATGTATCGCTCTCAGCCCTCCCGTCAGTGTGCCAAAAACAGGCCCGCCGCATATACTACTGTATACACTTTCTGTGTCAGGAACAGCAAAACATGCCGCACAATCATAAAATTGCGATTCTCGGCCGCCCTAAGGACACGGCCAACTATGAGCGATTTCTGCGGGAAAACGACTTTTCTCCCGTCACCACCTTAAATCCCGGAGAAGTCTTCTCCTGTCAGGGACTTCTGCTGCCCGGCGGCGGCGACATCACCCCCGCCTTCTTCGGAGAGAAGAACCGGGGCTCCCGCAACATTGACACGGAACTGGATATCCTGCAGTTTCAGGCGCTGGAACTGTGCATCCAAAACAAATGCCCGGTTCTCGGCATCTGCAAGGGCATGCAGCTCATCAATATCGCCTTCGGCGGCACCGTCACACAGGATATGCCCACCTCCTCCCTGCACCTCTTCTCCGGCAGGGATCTCTATCATGCCACCCGCATCCGCGAAGACTCTCTCCTGCATGTTCTCTATGGCGGGGAGGCTGTTGTCAACTCGGCCCACCACCAATGTCTGAACAGACTCGGAACGGGCCTGCGGATCATACAGCACTGCCCGGAGGACGGATGCCCCGAGGGAATCATCCATGAGAGCCTTCCCATTCTGGGCCTGCAGTGGCATCCCGAACGGCTGGATCCGCGCTTTGCTACGCTGTCGGGGGCACCGCTTCTGTCCTTCTTTTTGCAGGACGCCTCTCCTTCGTGAGCTTTGATGCCTTCTTTAACGGTTTCGTCAGTTCCTCTTTCACACGGATTCTGGCCAGTTCAAACAACTCCCTGACAGTCTCCTGCAGCATTCCGGCCGTATCTTCATCCAACTCCTTCATGGCGGAGATGACCCCTGTCATACTGCGCTTCCAATCTGCCGTCATGGCGATCAGATCCTCGGCCTGCGAGGCGGCGATGACCTGATACAGCGTGTCCACAAAGAATTTGATTCTCCCCTCGTCCAGCGAGATAATCCATTCGTTGATGGTATTGTCCGTCAGACGAGCCCTCTCGTAGAGTTCTTCCGCCAGAATAAATTCTCCGCCCTTGATCTTCCAGTTATAGGGATTGTGCTGTGCCAGCCCGAAGCTTCTCGACTCCACCACCCGATACCGGGTATCCCACTCGAAGATCATGCCCACCATGGAAGAATGGGGCAGCAGCTTCACCACCCGGTCCGCAATCCTGTCATAGCCGCAGTTTTGCAGCACTTCCGGGCGGAAACCCGGTCCGTCCATGCTGTATATTTTGATGATCCTCTCCTGCACATGCGGGGCGCAGTTCATGGCGCTGTAAACCGCCAGATTCCCGCCCTTGGAATGACCGCCCACATAGAAGGAGTTGGGAAAACGCGTCGTCACCATATTCAGATATTTCACGCTCAGAGACTGCCCGGGCACCGGAGAGAGAAATGCCATATTGAAATCTTCTTTCCAGCCCACGATCGTCTCATCCGTCCCCCGAAACGCCACATAGATGGTACCATCCTCCAGAAGACAGGTGATCGCCGCAAACTGTGTCTCCCACTCTTTCTCCACCACATTGATATGACAGTTGAGCTTCAGCCCGCGAAACCGTCTGCCCGAAAGCATTCCCTCAAAAAGCTCCCGGTTGTCCTTCGCAAAGCGTTCGTCCGCAAACAGTTTCTCGGCCTCAGGATGCTTCGCCAGTTCCTCAAGGGATACGGAGTGCCCATCCTCCCTGATTCCCGGAACCAATCCGTCGAATTTCAGATAGGCAAACTGACACAGCACCAGACTGTCCACGTCATTCATGGGACGCTCTGCAAAAGGGATGTCACCATACTCTTTGAGATAAGTATGCATCGTATCCACCACAAATCTCCTCCGTATTCTCATATTTTACCACATCTCCTCCAGACTTCAATACCTTGTATCTATTATGTCTGAACTTGAATGAGGGTATACTGTGGAAAAAACATATGCCGGCCGCCTCGCCGCCGCAAAAAACCGGCAGCTTATGCCGCCGGTTCCAAAATGATGTGATCTTTATTTACACTCTATCGGTCCTCCATGGGAATATAAGGCCGCTCCTCCATCACGCTCTTGTAGGCGGGACGGATAATTTTATCCATATTGATCAGCTCCTCAATGCGGTGCGCGCTCCATCCCACGATTCGGGCAATGGCGAAGATCGGCGTGTAAAGCTCCAGAGGAATCTCCAGCATACTGTAGACAAATCCGCTGTAAAAGTCCACATTTGCGCTGACGCCCTTGTAGATACGGGACTTCTGCGCAATCAGCTCCGGCGCAAGCCTCTCGATCATGGAATACAGACGGAAATCCTTCTCCCGCCCTTTCGCCACGGCAAGCTGTTCCACAAATCCTTTGAACACCTGCGCTCTGGGGTCTGAGAGGGAATAGACGGCATGACCCATACCATAGATCAGCCCCTTTTTGTCAAAGGCCTCCTTGCTCAGGATCTTCTGAAGATAGGCCCGTACCTCATCCTCATCCTCCCAATCGGACACATTCGCCTCCAGATCGCGCATCATCTCCACCACCTTGATATTGGCGCCGCCATGCTTGGGTCCTTTCAGCGAAGAGAGCGCCGCCGCAATCACCGAGTAGGTATCCGAACCCGACGATGTCACCACATGGGTGGTAAAGGTGGAATTGTTGCCGCCGCCGTGCTCCATATGCAGCACCAGCGCGATATCCAGCACCCTTGCCTCCAGTTCCGTATACTTTTTATCCGGGCGCAGCATCATAAGAATATTCTCCGCGGTGGACAGCTTTCTGGAGGGACGGTGAATATACATGCTGTCGTCATTCGCATAATGATTGTAGGCGTGATACCCGTACACCGCAAGCACCGGGAAGAGACTGATCAGTCCCATACACTGGCGCATCACATTCTCCACCGTGGTATCGCTGTATTTTCTGTCATAGGAAGCCAGTGTGAGCACACTTCTGGTTATGGAGTTCATAATGTCGCTGCTGGGCGCTTTCATGATGACATCTCTTGTGAAATTGGTGGGCAGCGTTCTCTCCGACGCGAGTACCTGACAGAAATGTTTCAACTCCTCCTCCGTGGGAAGCTCCCCCAGAAGAAGCAGATATGCCACCTCCTCAAAGCCATACCGCTTCTGGCGGAATCCCCGCACCAGTTCGATGCAGTCGTATCCCCGATACCATAGTCTGCCCTCGCAGGGCGTCTTGACACCGTCCACCATCTTGAACGAGTCAATTCTGGATATATTGGTAAGACCTGTGAGCACACCGTTTCCGTTTTTGTCGCGAAGTCCTCTCTGCACCTCGTACTCGTCATACAAACCCAATTCTATCCGGTCTGCCTCCCTGCACAACGCCGCGTATTCACTGTAATTGATGCCATTTTTCTTCATGCAATTCCTCCTTGCTTCCTTTCTCTCCCGCCGCAGGCTTCTTCCCACCTCACGGCATCTCCCTGCGATAGACCCGCACATAGGGATAATCTTTCACTTCCGTCGGCCGGTACTCTTTCTCCAGCCATGTAAAAATATAGTCATCCTCCGCAAAAAAGGATAGATCGCCGTAACAGCTCTCCATCACCACCACATCAGGAAAACGCTCCGGATGCAGCTCATAGTAAAGCGCCAGACTTTCGTCATACACCGGCGTACTGATCGTGTTGGGCGATGCTACCCGACAGTCTCCCAACATATAATAAAAGGAGGATGGCCCCAGATACAATACCATGCCGCCCTCGGGTACAATCTCGGAAAACAGCTCATAATTGTTGTTATAGCGATAGGAATTCATATAGGACGTCAAGATCCCGCCTCTGACTCCCTTTCTGCTGATTCCGCGCACCTGAAAAATCATGCTGCTTCCTTCGTCACCGCCGATGATCAAAAGACACCGTCCAAACACCTCGACGAGCACAAAGAGCACGCAGATGATCCTGACAAGCCGAAGCCCCGCTTCCCCGCGCCTCTCCAGAAAATACTGCCGAAAACAGAGCAGTCCTCCCAGCAGCCCTGCCACCAGATACACATTCAGACTTGCCGGTTCCCAGTTGGAGAAAAGATTCAGCGCCAGATAGTTGACCAGTGAGAATCCGACCAGATATAACCCCACCCGTTCTCTCCGTTCACATCTGCCCGCACACCACAGCCCGAACAGAGGAACCGCCAGATAGGCGATCTGCGGATAACCGGAATTGTAATCGCTCTCCATCCAGCACCCGATCTGAAATACCGTCTGTACCACAAACCAGAAAAACAGCCAGACAACCGCTCCACCTTTCTTCGTCCCCGCGGGCGCGATCTTTCTCCACACCGCGGCAAGCAGAGCCGCCGCAATCCCACACCCTGCAGTCATCACAAACAGCTTCCCGATTCCCGCCCCCCAGACGCCAAGTTTGTCCCAGACCCCCGTCTGATGGGAGCCCTCTCCCATGATGGCAGGCAGTACCAGCGCCAAATCCTGTGGGCTCATATAGCTGCACAGGTATCCCACAAAAAAGCCCGCCCCCAGAATGCAGGGAACCGTAAAGATCAGAAACTCACCAAAGCGTTTTCTGCCGGTATCGGATCTCCACAGAATCAGTCCCGCACAAAAAGGATACAAGAGAACCATCCCCGGATAGGAGAGCACATCACAGGCAAGCATTCCGCCCGCCATCGCCAGATACTGGCTTTTGCCGCGGCCGCGGGAATCCCGGCAGAAATACCGCATCATAAACAATATGAGCATCGTGGAAAACCACATGTGCAGATTGGAATACTCGGGCACATAGATACATTTGGGTGTGGTGATATAGTACACCATGGCAAAGAGCATCCGCTCCCATCTGCTTAGAAAGGGCAGACATTCTTTCAAACTTTGATAGAGATACCATGTGATGCCTGTCTGGACAAGAAAGAAACAGACTCTCAAAAGAATCGTCATATACTGCAGGCTGCCGCCCGTAAAGAGAAGAATCAGACGGATGAACAGGGCGGTAAAGATCGCGGAGGTCTGATGCGGTTCCCACATATCCCATACAAGTCGGTCCCCCTGCACCAGCCGATAACCGACCGTCACTCCGTATGCCTCGTCTATATCCGCCCCCACAAATATGCTCTTTATGGTGTAGAACGCAAGTGCCGCCGCAAGAACCAGAAACCACTTTCTCTCTCTGCCAGATCTCTTCATCCCATCCTCCGAGCCAATCCCTTCTTTTTATCATAAAGCAAAATCTCTGTCATGGCAAGGAAAAAATCGCATTGACGTCACACCGTCATCTGCCATCCTAATTGCCGTCTTCGGGCGCATCGAACAAAATATTCTTGAGCATGGCATACATTTTGTCGATCTCCACCGGCTTGGACAGATGGCCGTTCATACCGCATTCCACCGATTTTTTCAGATCTTCGTCAAACGCATTAGCGGACATGGCAATGATTGGAAGCGTCCTGCAGTCCTCCCGCTGCATCCCGCGGATCGCTCTGGTGGCGTCGAGTCCGTCCATAACGGGCATCATAATGTCCATGAGGATCAGATCATAAGTTCCCGGCTCCGTCTCCGCAATCCTGCTGACCGCCTGAGATCCGTCATAGACACAGTCCACCTTGAAATGGGATTCCTCCAAAATCGTCCGCGCGATCTCGGAATTGAGCTCATTGTCCTCTACCAACAGAATGCGATAGCCTTCGAAGGAAAGTTCTCCCTCCTCCCGCTCGCTCTCCTGTGCTCTGCCAAAAGGCAGGGACAAGCTGAAGAAAAAGGTACTCCCCACCCCCGGCTGACTCTCCAGCTCAATGGAACTTCCCATCATCTGAATGAGTCGGCTGCTGATGGACAGGCCAAGCCCCGTTCCCTTTTGTCTGGATACCGTGGTCGTTCTGGCCTGTTCAAAAGCTCTGAATACACGCTCTTTATCCGCCGCGCTGATACCGATGCCCGTGTCGCGAACTCCAAAATAGACATTCGCCGTGCCGTCGCTTCTCCCTTCCTCCCGAATATCCAGAAAGACTTTTCCCTGATCCTGCGTGAACTTCACCGCATTGCCCAACAGATTGATCAGCACCTGACTGAGCCTGAGCTTATCCGCCACAAACCAGTCGTGCCGCAGCTCTATCTCCCGCACAAACTCGATGGACTTGGCATCCGCCTGTGGACGAACCACCTCCACAACGGTCGAAATCAGCTCCCGCATGGAAAAATCAGCGGGCTCCAGATGCATCTTGCCGCTCTCGATCTTGGACATATCCAGAATATCATTGATCAGACTCAGCAGATAATCCGAGGAAGTCTGGATCTTCTGCAGACAGTCCTGAATCCGCTCTCTGCTCTGATCGGGCCGCAGGGCGATGGCGGTCATGCCGATAATGCCGTTCATGGGCGTCCGGATCTCATGGCTCATACGGGAGAGGAAATCAGATTTGGCCTTGCTGGCCAGATCATGTCGCCTCTGATTGATCTGACTTTGGATAACACTGCAGAGCTCCAGCAGATTTTTGGCCGCCTCCGTCCCTTCCGCCTCCGGTGCCCTGCCGTTTAAGATCGTGAAAATCCCCATGACACTCCCGTTGTCATAGAGCGGAACCGCACAGCCCGACGAAGCGTCCGCCGTCCCACAAAAAGAATATTCCGAGGACTCCAACGGATTTTCAGCATCCCATGTCAGAATCCGCTTCTCTTCCAGCCGCTTTGCAAACGTATTCCATTCGTCCTCCCGATAAAGCATGGCCTGATCAGCTATCCGATCGGACGGCTCTCTGTGCCACTGATACTCCAGATAGATCGTATGAAAATCCGGCTGAACAGTCACGAGAAACACGTCGCTGGCATTATAATACCGCCCCATCTTCTGAAAAATCAAATACATCTGGGCGGCCAGATTGTCCCCCCTGCCAAACAATGTCAGCGCAAGAGATACCAGATTGACATTCTCGCCGTAATCCGCCGTCACAATATGCCTGCCCTTCCAACCGGCGCCGAGCTGTCCCTGTCTCTGCGCATCCTTGCCATAACGGCAGTATCCCATTCCGTCGGTGGCCTTTGACGCCGCCATCTGAGCCTGCTTCGCCATACGGGTCAGTTCGTTGGTATTTCTGTTTTTATTCCCGGTCACAATTCCAGCGTGAAGCATAATCCGAAAGATCTCGGGATCAAACCGCTCCTCAATCTGTCCGAACAATGCCTTTACGAAATTCTGCGCATCTTCTTCTGTCTTATCGGGGAGCCATGCACAGAACTCATTCCCGTCAAACCGGATCAATATGCTCTCACTTCCCGCATTTTTCCGCACGATCCGGCCGATCTCCTCCAGAATCATATCGCCGAAAGTGATGCCGTTCTGCTCATCGATCTGCCTGAGATTGTCCAGCATGAAGTAGACCATGACTCCGCCCGGTGCGTTCTTCCGCGCCTCTCCAAGCCGTTCCTTCCCCGCCACATACGCAAAAAATCCTGTCACGCTGTCTATGGTGATTTTTCGGCGCTCCTGTTCCTCCCTGTCCTTCTGTGCCTGAATATTGTGAAAGCTTCCCACGGCTCTGCGGCGGTTGCCCTCCGCATCGCAAATTACATTGCCAGACAAACGCAGCCATTGATAGGGGTCATTCTCCGAGCGTCTGGCCCGAAACTCCAGTCTCCAAGTATCCTGCCGCATCTTCAGAAGCTCCCGCACCTGCTCCCGGTCCTCCTCATGCACCATGTCCAGATTGTTCAGTCCGGTCTCGTACTCCGCACGGCTCCAGCGGCCGTTGAGCGCGTCATTATTGATAATATCGATGGATCCGTCCTTGAAATTGTAGGAGAAGAACGTGTCTTTCGTAGTCTCCAGCACCAGCCGGTAAAGTTCCTTCTCCTCCAGCAGCACCGCCTCGGCCTCCCGCTGTCTCTCCGTCAGATCCGCCACCACCTCATACAGTGCGTCCACCTCGCGAATATCAGTGGGCACAAACTCCTGCAGCCCGCTTCTGCCCCGGCTGATGCACGCCATCAGATGTTTGATGGGCTGGGTGATCCGATGCACCACCAGATAGATTCCGGCAAGACTGAACACAAATCCGATCAGCAGCGCGATGCCCATCCACAGGTAGAGCGTCCGCGTCATGCCAAACACTTCTTCCTCGCTGTTTAGCCCGATCAATACCCAGTTTGTGTCGTCATAAGGCACATGGCTGCTATAGATCTTCAGGGGAAAACATACCGCAAAAACATGCTGGCTCCCCAGTCTGGCCTGTTCCACCGCATACAGATTCCCGTATCCGGTCCGGTGCATCGCAAAGCGTTCGGAATCTTCCCGCACAATGTTGTAGAGAATCCCGGTGCCCGCAAGCGCGGTATAACTGCCGTCCTCATTCTCCACGGCCAGACAATACCCCGCCTGCTCCTCCTCATCCAGCTCCGGAACCGGCAGATACTCACAGAGGTAACTGACCGAGAGCTCCACGCCCATGACAGCATACACTTCCCCCCGATAGCGCAGAGGTATGGAATATGTAATCATCTCATGGGAATCTTTGCCCTCCGGTCCCAGCACAAAAGGCGCAGACCAATATCCCAGATCCTCCGCCGCGGCGTAGGATTTCTCGCGGGCCGCTCTCCAAGGCTCATAGAAAAAATTCTCCTCCGCCTTCCGTCCCTGTCCGCTCATCCCAAAAGCGGTGGTCCAATCGGTATCAAGCGGCACATGATAGGTTCTCGCAAGCTGCTTGTTTCCCCGCTCCAATAGCAGATCCGTATAATTTGCCTGACTGGTAAAAGGGTTGGAATCACGAATAAAAAAACCGTCAAACTCTCTCTCTTCCTGAAATTCCTCATCCGTCAGAATCAGGAAGACTCCCGTGGTCAGATTGTTCTCCGCCTGTGCGATACAGTGGGGAAACATCTTTTCCAAGAGCAGACCTCTCAACTCTTTCGAGGCAAGCGTCTGCTCCAGCGTGACATCCTGCTCCCGGAGAAATTCGTCCACCACAAGATTTATGACATCCTCCTGCGCCGAGATTGCAGACCACCTCTGGGTCATATCATTCTGCAGGATGACCTTGCGATTCTCCACCATGCGGGACATCATGCTCACGGAATAGTTCTGCAGCATGGAACCTGTGTTGCGAAACAACAATATGCCAAGCGCAACCAGACTCTGTATAAGCATCACGGCGACCAACGGCACGAGAAAGATCCTGAACATCGTATGCTTGCTCCTCGTTCCGCCTCCGTTTGTGCCACCGGTTGTGTTCCCGCTCTTGATTTCGTCTCTGATTCTATTTTCTGCCCGATTTTTGTTCCCGATCTTATGCCGTGCCATTTTGTCCCGTCCTAACTTCAGTCTACCGCTTCTTTCAACGCTTTGCAGAAACTTCGATACCATTCGTCAAACGCTTCGTCCGTCACAAACTCCGCGCAGGCCTCCTCCAAGGAGGCTCCCTCCGCCAATGCGCTCTCCACCCGAGTCCTGTCGGCCTGTGCTTTGTCCGAGAGATGATACTCCAAAACCTTTCTCGCAGCGGATCCGTTCCGGAAACATTTGTTGGTATACAGCGTCACCTCGTCCATCCCGTCAAACACCTGCCTGATACAATCATAGGTCTTCCCGGACATCTCAATGCCCTGCCGCTTTACAACCTCGTCCAGTATCTCTTTGTCATTGGCCTCTTTCATGACCGGCAGATACCCCGATCCGCTGCAGAATGCCAGATTGTTCTCCGGACGGGTAAACCATTTCAAAAACTCGATTGCCGCATATTCATGAAGTCTGTCGGATCTGCTGACCACCATCCCGGCCCCCTGCTGAACGGCATAGTGTTCGCCGCCCTCGAAAATCGGCGCCGCAAGCACCAGATACTCTATCTCGTAACGTCCCTCGTCCAGTTCCACCGCATCCGGGAAATACATCGCGGAGGTTGTGGCTCCCGTATACGCCAACAGATCTCCCGTCTTCACGTCATCCGACCGAAAAGAGCCGTATGCCCCAAAATACCCCTTCACCATGGGAACATAATAGCAATCCCACAACCGTCTTGCGGACGCCTCGTCCACATGAAGATTCACCTCGCCCTGTTCCACCTGAAAAATCTCGTTTCCCAGCTGCATCATACCGATACAGAAATAGTTCGCCATGGAATCTCTTCCATAGAATGCTTTTCCGTCGTTCGCCACATCGGGAGTCCGCCTGTCCGTCCACTCATAATAGGCCTGTGCCGTGGCGGCCACACCCTCTATGGTTGAGAGTTCCTCCAGCGAAGCCCCCGTCGCCTGAGCGAACTCATCCCAGTCCGTCTTATTGAGGATCATGGTCTCCGTGGATTTGGCCACCGGAAAAATCCGCAGGGAGTTGTCCGACGCGATCCGTCCCTCCTCCACATAGGAATCCACATATACCGACAGATCCTCGTCGCTCAGATAATCCGACAGATTGGCCAGTGCGCCCGCCTGTTCCACCTCGTACGCAGTGTCCGCATAAGAGGAAAAGATATCCGGCATGTCCGCGGCTCCGACTCTCCCCTCCAGCGAATCCCTCACCGCCGTCTCCAGATCGGATACGGAACCCTGACTGATTCCCTGCACATAGATTCCCTTTTCTTTTCCCATGGTGGCGTTAAATTCATTCACAAGATCGTCAAACGCATTCTTCTGCGCACCGTGGTAATAATGCCACACCGTCAGCGACACCGGATCATTCGGATCAAGGGGACTCTTTTCCCCCGCCGCGCAGCCCGCCAAGGCACTGCACACCAACGCTCCCGCCGCACACAGAGCCGCAAAGCGCCTGTGTCCCTTTTTGTATGTATCCGTATCCCCTGCCGAACCGATACCCCTTGTTTTCATAGTATGTCCTCGCACTTTATATTTTCATATTGCCGTCTGAGTATGACTTTCTTTTCTATATTTATTTAAAATTTTGTTTTAACACACCGAATTTTGACCGCAAATTTTGACTATGGAAATAAAAAGACTCTTGTGAGACGAGTAAACATTCAGAATACCCAAAAAACGGGTGCCCTGCCGCCGCATCCGCACCCGTCTCTGGCTTTATATTTATTATAAGCGATACCGGAGAATTTTACAACTTTTTATGAGAAGGCCCGCATGCCCGGATAAACCGCCGCTTCTCCCAGCTCCTCCTCGATGCGGAGCAGACGGTTGTACTTGGCCACGCGCTCGGAGCGGCTCGGAGCCCCGGTCTTGATCTGGCAGGTGTTCAGCGCGACCGCCAGATCCGCAATAGTGGTGTCCTCCGTCTCCCCCGAACGGTGGGAGCTGATGGCGGTATACCCTGCTTTGTGGGCCATTTTCACAGCCTCCAGCGTCTCGGACACGGATCCGATCTGATTAAGTTTGATCAGAATGGAATTGCCGCATCCCATCTCGATTCCCTTTGCGAGGCGTCCCGTGTTGGTCACAAACAGATCGTCTCCCACAAGCTGGATCCGATCCCCCAGCTCTACGGTGAGCTTCTTCCATCCCTCCCAGTCCTCTTCATCCAGCGCATCCTCGATGGAGACAATGGGATATTTGTCCGCCAACGCTTTCCAGTGTTCAATCAGCTCCTCCGAAGTGTAGACGGTTCCCGCCTTGGGCAATCTGTACTCGCCGGTCTTGCCCGTCTTCCACTCTGAGGCGGCGGCGTCCATAGCGATGCGGAAATCTCTGCCCGGCTCATATCCGGCCTTTTTCACGGCCTCCAGAATCGTCTCGATGGCCTCCTCGTCGGAGGAGAGGGCCGGCGCAAATCCACCCTCGTCGCCCACGGACGTGGCAAGTCCCCGCTCCTTCAGGATGGAGGCCAGCGCGTGAAACACCTCCGCGCACCACCGAAGCCCCTCCCGAAAACAGCATGCACCCACCGGCATAATCATAAATTCCTGCACGTCCAGACCGGAGGAGAGCGCATGACAGCCGCCGTTTAGGATATTCATCATGGGCACGGGCAGTCTGTTGCCGCTTATGCCTCCCAGAAAGCGGTACAGGGGAATGTCCAGCGAGACGGACGCCGCCCTCGCACAGGCGATGGATACCGCCAAAATCGCATTGGCGCCAAGCTTCGACTTATCTTTGGTGCCGTCCGCCTGAATCATGGCCCGGTCCACGGCATAGATGTCCGAGGCGTCCATCCCCTTCAGCGTCTGATGAATCACCGTATTGATGTTCTCCACCGCTTTGGTCACGCCTTTGCCCAGATAGCGGCTCTTGTCGCCGTCACGCAGCTCCAGCGCCTCGAATTCTCCCGTGGACGCCCCGCTGGGAGCCGCACCCAGCCCCACGGTTCCGTCGGCCAGATGCACTTCGGCCTCCACGGTGGGGTTTCCTCTGGAATCCAAAATTTCCCTGCCTATTACTTTCTCGATCTCCAAATAATACATTTGATCCGTCTCCTTCCGATAAAATGTCTGTGTAGGACGCTTTTATTTCATTTTAGCCCATCCTGTTACATCTTATTCGGAGACACCGGATTTTCTTCCACAAAACGCTCCAAAAGAGCGGCGGCCAGACCGGCAAGCTGCGGGCAGGGACGCTTCTGATAATATTCCTGTGTGCGTCTCTCCGGCACGGGGCTGTCCGATTGGTGGGAAAGTCCCAGAAGTTCTCTGCACACAATGCTGCCCTGCCTCTCCCGAAACTTCCCGGCCAATTCCTGTATCCGCCCATAATGGGCCGCTTTCTCCTCAAAAGCTTTCGGGTCGTCATAGCCGTAGAGAAGCCCCGCCACAATGAACATTCCCGACACGGTGCCGCACACCTCCCGCAACCTCCCCATCCCGCCGCCAAAGGAAGAGCTCATGCGAAGCAGCATAGTCTCATCCATATCCAACAGATCCGCAAATGCCAGTACTACGGCCTGCGTGCAGTTATAGCCCGACAGAAAGTGCTCCATGGCTGCCCGGCCTCTGGGACTGCTCTCGATTTCTTTCATGACCTCCCCGGCATCCGTATGGAGCACTTGATCCGCTCTCTTTTCTATCTCCATAAAATTCCCCTTTCTGCCCGGGCATCCGGCACCGCAAGATGGCTTTCTTGATTTCTACCAGCTCTCCCATGTCCTCAACAGTGTTTTCTTCCCATTCTCATCAATCAGATATAAAAACGAATAATCACCACATGATTCCTCTAAGAGCACACCCCCATTGTCACTCTGCGCATTTAAAAAAATATGAGGCTTTTCTTCTGAGATACCCGGATCCAAATCGCATACTTTCCGAGTAGTATTCGATGCCAGATCATATTCCATAACGGTGGAATTTTCCTCGCAGTAGATTACCTTTCCATTAGAGAAGCTGTAATTCTTGTTAGGAAACTTGACGGGGAATAACCGCATCACCGGTTCACCCTGCTCATAGAGCTGTATGAGACTCACTGTTCTATCTTCATTCCAATGCCATGTAAACAGATTGCCTGCCCAAGAAAACACGCGATCTCCATATTCTTTAGTGATGGGAAGCTGCTGTACTGTCTGATCCTCATAACGATATTGTACCAATTGTATTGTATTATAAAAATAACAGATCAGATAATCCAATTCATCAGAGATTATAAAGTAATTTCCAATAGTTTCCCTAATTATGTTGGAATCAAATTCTAATAATATTTCTCCGCTTTCTGCATCTATTTGTTTATAAATGACATGATCTGTGGTCGGGTCATATGCTTGGCATAATAGGATGCCTTCTTGATATTTTGCCTCAAATACATGCTCTGCCAGCAATACGGCTTCCGCACTGCCGTCAAAAGGCTGGGCATACAGACGATATCTTAGACCCCTGTCATGTTCGTCATAAACTGTTCCGTCATCTTCCAGATAATAGATCATGTCGTCCACAATGCAGAATAGATCAGCTCTGGCCTGACCGGGGTATTCGCCGGAAGTGCGCTCCAATAGCG
>CAZSAJ010000058.1:0-15508 GCA_964604835.1 uncultured Acetatifactor sp. | reverse complement strand
CTGCGCAGGCTGGAAGAAATGAAGGAATCCGGCGTGACGGTGGTGTGCCTGCTTGCGCTGACGGAAAGCGGCAAACCGTATTACGATGCGAATATGGCGCAAAAGATAGCCGGGTTGGATATTCCCTGCTTTGCCTGCAATCCACAGATGCTTCCGAATCTTTTGGAGCGTGCTCTGCGCGGACAGGATTTGCAGGAATTCCGGAAGGAGTTTGAAAAGAGAAAAAAATGAGAACGAAAAGCCTCGCAAGTCTGGAAAGCCAAGACTTGCGAGACTTTTTCTTTTTTGAGCACTTTGTGAGCATCCGGCTTAAAGCATGGCACACTCTTGGGAAAAGGAAAGACATTCAGTCCTCCATATCGTACAGATACTGTAAAATACCCACATGCACAGCCCATGCCACCCGCTGCTGATAAGTTTTGTCACAGAGTTTTTGGGCTTCCTCGCCGTTGGACAGAAAACCGCATTCCACGATGACGATGGGTGACGCTGTTTTTTTCAGAAGATAATAGCTGTCATTGGCCTTGATCTGTCTGTGGTTTTCCGAGTCTAAGCGCTCCACAAGGCTATCCTGCAAAAGTTCCGCCAGCTTTTGTCCTTCCGTGCTTCCCGTGTAATAGAAGACCTGTGCTCCCTTGACATACTCCTCCGGATA
The DNA here is from genome assembly GCA_964604835.1 of uncultured Acetatifactor sp. Taxonomy (GTDB): domain Bacteria; phylum Bacillota; class Clostridia; order Lachnospirales; family Lachnospiraceae; genus Acetatifactor. The sequence goes on along the minus strand of CAZSAJ010000058.1, from coordinate 14,853 downwards.
GCTGTTCTGGTGAATGCTCACGGTCAATGCCGGATCCTTCTCGTCAATGATCTCTATGCGCCGCTTCATATCCTGCACCTTCTTGTTGTCCGCATTTGCGTCATAGAGTCCTTCCTCCGTCTCCCGGGTCATGATCACTTCCACATCCTGCAGTTCCAGATATTGCTTCACAAGCAGCGCAATCTCGAGATTGATATCCTTTTCCTCGGCGCCGTTGACGCCGATCTTGCCCGGATCGATTCCCCCGTGCCCCGCGTCGATCACCACGCGGAAAACTCTCTCCTTCTGTAGCACTCCTCTTCCGCTCACGGATGCCGTCTGTTCCTGCTGCGCCAGCAATAAAACCGCAAACAGCAGACCCGTGACGATCATCGTCAGTACTTTCTGGTCTCTGATTTTCATTTTTCCTCTCACTTCCGCATTTTGGATAAACTGTTTTTACTATATTATTCCTTGTAAATTATTTCTAAAACTATTGCATTATCCTTTTAGGGTAGCGTATAATAGGGGCATGAATAAACTGAAGACAAAAATATATATTCTGTTGGGAATTACGGCTGTGATCTGTCTGGCGGCAGCCATCGCTCTGACCGTCTATCGTCAGGCGGCGGACAAACGGGCCGAGGAACTTCTGGAACAGATGCAGTTGCAGGCGGAGAACAGGACGGATATGGCAGCAGACATCCCATCCTCAGAAGGCGTCCCCACACAATCCGCTCCGGAAACGGAGGGCGGATCGCAGGAAGCTCCGCTCGTGCTCGTGGACAATCCTTATCAGGACAGTTTTCTGGCCAATGAAGATATGGCCGGATGGCTGCAGATCGAAGGTACCACCATCGATTATCCCGTCATGTGGACCCCCCGGGAGGAAACCTACTACCTTTATCGGAACTTTGAGGGCAGGGATGATCCCAACGGCAGTTTAATACTGGATACGGACAGTTATCTCGATCCGCTCTCCACCAATTTGATCATCCATGGACACAACATGCGTTCCGGCGCCATGTTCGGCAATCTCACGGAGTATGAGAAGGAAACCTACTGCCGGGAACACAATATCATCACACTCTACACGGAGAACGTGGAACGACGCTATGAAGTGATTGCCGTATTTCGCTCTCAGGTCTACAAAAAGACTGACACGGTATTCAAATTCTACAAGTTCTTTCAGGCGGACACGCAGGAGGAATTTGATGATTTCTACCGGAATATAAAGGCTTTGTCCCTTTATGACACTGGTGTCACAGCGGAATTTGGAGATCATTTTATCACACTTTCCACCTGTGTCTATCATGTGGAGCAGGGGCGCTTCGTGGTAGTCGCAAAAGAGATTGAAAACGGTGACAACTATGCGCCTTTTCGGGACTAAGTTTTCGGCAAAACAATACATTAGGAGGATTCACATATGAAAAAATCTACTCGGATCGTATCGCTGCTCACCGCGGCCATGTTGGCGGCGACACTGTATCAGCCCGGCACTCTGCGGGTATCCGCCGCGGAACCCACAACCTTCTATCTGAAGTATATCTGCACGGACTGTCTCCACGGAGAGAAAAAAGAGAACGGCGAACCCAACTTTGCCGAACATGAAGAGGGACATACTTATGAATGGCGTGTGCAGGTCGGAAACTGGGACAATAATCTGCCCGGCAGAGAGCCCTATTATCTGAGCAACGGCGATGAAAAGGCCAAGGACGGAGACGTTCTGGTAGTGCTTCCGAATTATCCCGAACCCGAAAGAGTTGTGGATGAAGACAACAAACTCGCCAAACAAAATATGGACGGCACGGTGATATCCGTAAACGCGCGTCTGAGCAATCTGACCGTAAACCGCGCCAGTGTGCTGATCACCACAGGCGGCGTGGACAATTGCTATATTCTGGGAGACAGTTATGCCTCCATCGGCGGCAATGTGACCAATGCCTATGTATATGACGCCACCGACTGTACCTTCAGCGGCAACGTGACCAATCTTCATCTGGTGGACAGCGTAGGAGTAATTAACAAACCCGGTGCGGAAGCGGATCTGCTGCCCAATGTAACCGTGGGCGGTACGGTACAGTATGCCGCCGTGGAAGATAAGAACGGGGTACAGGAGGAATACTGGAATTTTGCAGCCAATACGTTTAGCTTTAACGAGAAGACGGGACTGAAGACCCCTTCCGGCCAATACAGCACCTCAGGTACGGCTCCCTCCGCTTCGGGCGCCTCAACCGCCGGCAACAAAACATCCTCTACTGCCGCTTCCGGCGAATATGACGATGTGCCCAAAACGGGAGAAAACAATCTGGTTTTGTGGCTGTTGCTGCTTTCCGCCATCTGCTTTATCGGACATCTGGCTGTTAGAAAAACGATCTCATAAACCACTATTGACATTTTAATTCAGCGACTATTTCAATTCAGGAGGAGCTACTTATGAAAATATGTAAAACAAAATTAGGCAGACATTTCATTCCTTTCATGGCGGCCGCTCTGTTGGCAGTTGTTCCCGGTTCCAACACACTGCAAGTCTCCGCTGCCGAACCCACTTCCTTCTATGTGAAATTCGACATTGACAAGGGTGATTGGCGTATGCAGACCGGAAGCTGGGATGAAGAGAATGAGGGCAGGGAACTCTATTACATGAATAACGGCAATGACCGCCTCAAAGACGGAGACATTCTGGTCATTCTCCCCAATGATAAGGATCCCGAAGCCGAGGATCAAAAACAGCAGACAGGCGGCACTCTCACGATCAATGCGCATCTGAGCAATCTGACCGTAAACCGCGCCCATGTGGTGATTACCACAAAGGGTGTGGACGAATGCCATGTGCACGGTGACAGCTATGCGGCAATCAGCGGTGACATCGCCAACGCTTATGTATATGACAACGGTATCTGTACTTTCAACAATAATGTCACCAATCTTCGACTGATCTCCACTGAGAAGAACACCGTGCGGACCGAGGTGTCCGTGGCGGGCACCGTAGGTTATGTCTCCGTGGCAAACCCCGGCGGTATTTACGAACAGTACTACAATTTCGCGGCCGGAACCTTTTTCTTCACCGCCGGAAGCGGACTGATGACCGATCCCGTCAACTACAGCAAGGACGGCACCGCGCCCGCGGCTTCCGCACCTGCAGCGTCTCCCGCCCCCGCCCAGAATCCGGCGCCGGCGCAGGCTTCCTCGGGTGAATATGACGATGTGCCCAAGACCGGCGAGAGTCATCTGATTCCTTGGCTGTTCCTTCTCTCCGGCGTATGTCTGGCAGGACATCTGATGATGAGAAAACGCATCTAGCCCGAAACCAGAAATGAACAAAGAGGTCTGTCGAACAACAACAGATTCTATCAAATAACATCAAAATCTCCTGCAGTCTTCCATTTCAACAAAAGACTGCAGGAGATTTTTTATCCGCTTTCCCGGCCGATGCCGTTCTCCATTCCTTCCTTGATTTCTGCATTCCGTACATCCGTACATCTTACATCCACCCCAGCAGGACGCCGACACCGTGTACCGCAAATGCCGCTCCCCACGCGATCACACATTGCAGCACCACCGTCAATACGGCGGCTTTCACACCGCCCATCTCCCGTTTCACCGTGGCAATGGCCGCCACACACGGCGTATAGAGAAGCGTAAACACCAAGAACACCAATGCCGTAAAAGGTGTGAACAAGGTCGGCAGAAGCGCCGTCTCCCCGCCCAGCAGAACCGTCAACGTGGACACCACACTCTCCTTGGCCGTAAAGCCTGTCAGCAGCGCTGTCGCCACCCGCCAGTCGCCGAATCCAAGGGGCGCAAAGACCGGCGCTATCACGCTTCCCAGCATGGCAAGGAGACTGCTGTCGGGAGTCTCCGCCACATTGAGCCTGTAATCAAAACTCTGCAGGAACCAGATAATGATGGTGGCCATAAAAATAATAGTAAACGCCTTCTGCAGAAAATCCTTCGCCTTGTCCCAGATCAACCTGCCCACGCTCTTTGCCCCAGGCAGTCTGTAATTGGGCAGCTCCATCACAAATGGCACCGGCTCTCCCTTAAACCATGTCATGCGCAGAATCAGCGCGTATAGAATCGCACACAAGATCCCAAAGAAATAGAGTCCCACCATCACCGGCGCTCTCCACTGCCTCGCGAAAAAAGCCTGAATGAACAATCCGTAGATGGGAAGTTTCGCGCTGCAGCTCATAAAGGGCGTCAACAAAATTGTCATCTTCCGGTCTCTCTCACTGGACAACGTTCTGGTGGACATGATCGCCGGCACGGAACAGCCAAAACCGATGAGCATGGGCACAACGCTCCTTCCGGACAGTCCGATCTTTCGAAGCAGCTTGTCCATGACAAATGCCACTCGCGCCATATATCCGGTATCTTCCAGAATGGAGAGGAAGAAAAACAAGGTCACAATCGTGGGCAGAAAACTCACGACGCTTCCCACGCCGCTGCAGATTCCGTCGATCACCAGCGAATGCACCACCGGATTGACTTCCCACGCGTCCAATCCCCGCTCGATCAATGCAATAACGCCGTTCACTCCCAATGACATCCAATCCGAGAGCCAGACCCCCACAAAATTGAACGTCATGACAAACACCAAAGCCATGATTCCTATAAAACAGGGAATCGCCGTATATTTTCCGGTGAGGATCCTGTCGATCTTCACGCTGCGTCTGTGCTCTCTGCTCTCTCTGGGTTTCGTCACCGTCTCTCCGCAGAGATTCTCGATAAAGTCAAAACGCATGTTGGCCAGAGCTGCCTCTCTGTCCAGCCCGCCTTCCGTCTCCATATTGGCTATGATTCGCTCCAGCGCAGCCGTCTCTTCCTCGGGAAGACGCAGGGCCTGCGCCACCAGCTCATCGCCCTCCACCATCTTCGTGGCGGCAAACCGCACCGGCAGCCCTGCCTCTCTGGCGAAGGGTTCCAACAGATGCGTGGAAGCGTGAATACATCGGTGTACCGCGCTGATCCGGTCTCCCTTCTCCTCGCTGTCCCGGCAAAAATCAATTCGTCCGGGCGCCTCACGGTGTCTGGCCACATGGAGGGCATGGTCGATCAGTTCCTCGATTCCCTCGTTTTTGACCGCAGAAATGGGAACCACGGGGATTCCCAGAATCTCTTCCAGCTCGTTGATATGTATGGTGCCGCCGTTGGCGCGCACCTCATCCATCATATTCAGCGCCAGCACCATGGGAATATTCAGTTCCATAAGCTGCATGGTGAGACACAGATTTCTCTCAATATTGGAGGCATCCACGATATTGATGATGCCGTCCGGTTTCTCCTTGAGCAGAAAATCTCTGGTGACGATCTCCTCGCTGGAATAGGGCGACAGGGAATAGATCCCCGGCAGATCTGTCACCGTGGCCTCCGGATGACTGCGGATACTGCCCTGTTTTTTGTCCACCGTCACCCCGGGAAAATTGCCCACATGCTGATTGGAGCCCGTCAACTGATTGAACAGGGTCGTCTTTCCGCAGTTCTGATTGCCCGCGAGAGCAAACGTGACCGGCTCTCCTCTGGGAATGGTGACGCCGATCTTATTTCTGTGATAATCCCCCGCCTTCCCCAGCTCTCCCTTGCGGGGATGCACTGCCGGAGGTCTTCTCCGGTCACTTTCCACCTGCCTCGGGACCTTGTCCGCCGGTTCTATCTCGATGCTCTCCGCCTCTGCGAGACGCAGCGTCAATTCATACCCTCTCAGCTCTATCTCTATGGGATCGCCCATGGGCGCTTTCTTTTGCAGGGTCACCACCGTCTGGGGCGTCAGTCCCATGTCCAGCAGATGATGCCGCAGAGCGCCCATACCGCTTATGTTAAGGATCCTTGCACTTTCGTTTATCTTCAGCTCGTTTAGTCTCATCACAATTACCGCCTTAATAGGAGCTGTAGGCATTGATCAACTCCCAGACTTCCGGTGTTCCATATCCAAGCCGCCACACCGCCACGCCGCCGATCTCATTCACACTCATCACATTCAGTTTGACTCTGACGGATTCCGCATCCTCCAGCCATACCTGCTTCAGACTTTCTCCGCTCTTCCACTCCAGATAATTCTGACAGGTGATCTCATCCCACTCCGGCTGTGCGTTCACCTGATTTAAGAACGCCGCCATATTGTTTAATGTCAGATACTCGTCCGTCACGTTGACCCCGTTGGTGGTCCACACAATGGTGTATAAGGGCAGCGCATTGATGACCTTGCCCGCGGGAACCTGTGATACGGTCTTCGTGATACCGTTGGTCACATAGTCGATACTCGCCACACTGCCGGGCTCTCCGCTTCCGTGCCAGTGCTCGTCATATCCCATGATAATCACATAATCCGCAATCTCTCCCTGAATGTCCAGCCTGTAATGTTCGTTAAAGTGAAAGGGCACATAATTATCTACGGAAAGCACCAGACCGCTCCGTCTGCATGCCACGGACAATTCCCGCAAGAACTGCACATAATGCACTCCCGTCTTATCCGCCACCTGCTCAAAGTCGATATTGATGCCGTCCAGCCCCAGACTGACCGCCTCGGCAGTGATCCCGTTTACCAACGTCTGCCGTCTGGAGGTGGAGGAAAGCACCTCATATTCATTGACGGTAGTTCCGGTCTCATTGCGATAATTAAAGTTATCCAGCACACCCCAGACCTGCAGTCCCACGGAATGCGCCATATTCACATACCCGGCCTCCCCAAAGCTCCTGAAATTCCCCTCTTCGTCGCACAGACTAAACCATGTGGGGGCGATCACATTCAGACCTTTGCTGTCTGACACCATCTCATAAAACGTGCTGTTGCCCCCCACGCCGCCGATGGAATGGAATCCCAGATTCACTTTGCCCTCCATGGGAAGCCCCGTATACTCCGGCGCCTGATAATCCGTCACCGGCATCTCCTGCGCGGTGTCAATGCTGCCCAGACGCTTGTTTTCCACATACCCGATAATGGAGTCGGATGTCTTAACCTTACTCCATGTCTCCATCTGCTCCAGAATCTCCACGGTCTCTCCCGCCTGAACGTCCCGCAGGATGGGACTCTTGATCCCGCCCTTCTCGCGCACGGCGGTGTTTTTCTTAATCGAGGCCGTCTGACACTCGCCCCACTGCGTATAGACCTGAACCTGTCTGTCGAACACTTCATAGGAGTAGTTGGTGAACAGTTTGACGTAATCTGCCGCCAGATACACCGTTCCGTTCTCCACCAGACTGACGGGGGAGCCCAGATTCTGTTCTCCCTGTGTGGTGGTATAGCTTCCGGTATTTCCGTCCAGCACGGCGGATACGGTCTGTGCCGCATCCGTATAGAGCAGAAGATTCTCCTCCATGTCCACATAGAAGATCTCGTTCATATATTGATGCACGGTATTCAAGTCAAAATAACAGATGCCGTCCCTTACAAGCGCCTGTTCCGCCACCTGCTCATCCTGCAGAATGATGGCGGCCCGTTCGCCGGACACTCCGAAATACTCGTCCAGATCCATCCGTTCATTGCTGTAGGAATACTTGTCCAACAAGGGCTTGCCCACGGCAAACAATGCCACGATTCCGATGAGAACGATTGCGACAATAACTGTTATCATTTTTTTCTTCATAATTTTTCTTCTTTCTATTGTATTTTGATATTGTATTTTTACTTCCTATTTTAACTTTTTCTCACGGCAAAATTCCTGTGCCGGATGCAGCCGCCCACAAAAAAGGCCAGTTACATTCTAACACAGGAATTCGACATCGTCATTACCAATTTTGACAAATTTTGATTTTTAGAGTAAACCGGCCTGTCAGCAAACCGCGGCAAAAGACAATTTCTTCCCTTATTGGCAGTTTTTCCGATTTTCTCTTCCCCTCCGGCCATGCCGCCGGAGACAGCACTTTGCTCCGTCTATCCGGGTCTTGGACCAAAAGAAGCCGTAATACTGTAATAACCATAAGTCAATGTGATATATTAACTGTAAATGCTCCGGCAGTGCATTTTGAACTAAAAATAATACATGAAAAAATGACTAAAATGAATTATAAATGTGAAAATTATAGTTGATATGCTATGAAACACCTATCGGCCAAGCGCGGATGCACTTGCAAGACATCTGTCACATTCACCGCTACGCCAAGCTGCGCTAAGCTGTGTCAAACTGCACCAAAGAAAACACTGCACCTTTGCCGCGGGATGTGATATAATAAGTATAGAGACAAAGGCGACGAAGAAATCCCGTCTTCCTCTGTCGAGAATCATAAATCAACCCAGACTTGACTGCCTGCCTCCTCTCCGCACCAGATTGCCGGAGGCATCTACAGTTCATGATTATATACTATCCGCCATTATTTGGCAAGTTTTTTTGGGCGCGGATATTCTTAAAATTTTTTAAACTGTTCGCCGCCTCTATTGACGAAAAGCCGATGAAAGTATAGAATGCATGTTATAAATTGAACCATTCACTCCGCATCCCGGATGCAGAAAGGAAGGGGCATATGAAGATAGAAAAAGTAAATGAAAATCAGATTCGCTGCACATTGACCAGAGAAGATCTTGCAAGCCGCGAATTGAAAATAAGCGAACTCGCCTACGGCACAGAGAAAGCCAAGAGCCTTTTTCGAGATATGATGCAGCAGGCCAATTTTGAATTCGGCTTTGAGGCCGAAGACATTCCCCTGATGATCGAAGCGATCCCGCTCAACGCGGAATGCATTGTTCTGATTATCACAAAAGTGGAGGATCCCGAAGAGCTGGACACCCGCTTTTCCCGGTTTGCCCCCTCTGTCACGGAAGATGACGATTACGATGAGGACGAAGAATACGACGACCATGGGGATCATCAGGAGATGCTGGATTTGTTCCGCAGACTGCAGGAGTCCAAAGCAGACACAGACACGGAACCCTCTCCCAAGGAAAATACCTCGGAGGAGGAAAAACTGCGTACGCGGATCTTCTGTCTGGATTCCCTGCAGCAGGTCATGTCCGCCGCCGCAGTCACCGGAACCCGGTTTCACGGTCTGAGCACACTCTACAAGGACGAACAGAATCAGAAGTATCTGCTGGTTCTGACGCAGGGAGATTCCGGCCGGGACGATTTCGACCGGGTGAGCAATATGATTTCGGAATACGGCAGTCTGCAGCGTACCATGCCCGCCAGCCGGACGTTTCTGGAAGAACACTACGAGGCGCTGATACCCGATCACGCGCTGAAAGTTCTGGCGCCGGAAGGCTGATCCGCCCACAGAAAAATGCAAATCAAAAAGGATGTCTTCCACGGTTCGTCCGCAGGAAAACATCCTTTTTTATCTACGACTTTTCAAAATCTACAGCACTTCCAACCTACAGCGCTTCGATGGCGGACATCAGCTCGTCGATGTCAAGACCGTGAACCATGGCGGCCTCCTCTAAAGACTCGCCCTGTGCCGAAGGGCAGCCCAGACAATGCATTCCCGCATTTAACAGCACGGGCGCCACGTCGGGGTTGGTGCGCAGAATCTCTCCGATTGTCATCTCTCTCGTAACTCCGGTCATATTATTCTCCTTTCATCTGTGGGTTTTCTCTCCCACCTAGTATAATACTTTCCCGAAAATCTGACAAGTTATTCCTGCATCATATTTCAAATGATTCGTGTCTTTTGACTATGCTTTGTATAATAAAAACTTTACCTTTCGCTGTTTTGATTGTATAATTTAAATGGAGTTTAATATACAAACATTAGGGAGAAAAAACATGAAATATAAAGTTTTGATAACAGGAAACAATGCATCCGTAATAGACGACTTCTTTGACCAGATGATAGAGAGTTTTGATATACTGTCCTCTTCCACCCGCTATATGGACTTGATGCAGCATATCAATTATTTTCAGCCGGATATATTTGTCTATTGCGCCAGCAGGGAGGCACAAAACAGTTTTACCCACGGACCCAACATTAGATTCAGGTTGCGCGAGCTGCACATTCCTTTTGTTCTGATCGCTTCCCGAACCGACTACGAAGAATTTCTCCGTACTACACCCAAAGCCCCTGATTTAATCCTGTATCGGCCCCTGTCCTCGAACTCCATCCGGGAAAAGATCATCAGATTTCTCGAAGAAAGAGCGGAAAAAGAAGAAACAGAGATAGATATCAAGTTTGGGGAGGAATTGGAGCGATTCTTCTCCATGTCGGAGTCATCTACGGAAGAGTCGTCTGCAGCTGATCCGTCTCCGGCAGAGTCGTCTATGCCGGAATCATCCATGCCGGAAACAAATGAGGAGGAACCGGTCGCTCCTTCGCGCAAACACATTCTGGTGGTTGACGATGATCCGATGATGCTGAAACTGATCAAAGAGCATCTGTGTGAGGACTACGACGTCGCCACTGCGGTCAACGGGAAGATTGCCCTGAAATTTCTGGAGCGCCGAATGACGGATCTCATTCTGCTCGATTACGAGATGCCGACAGAAAACGGCCCCGCCATTTTGGAGAAGCTTCGGGCAGCGGAAAACACGAAAGATATACCCGTCATATTTCTGACCGGCGTCAAGGAGCGCGGAAAAATCCAGACGGCACTCAGTCTGAAGCCGCAGGGTTATCTGTTAAAACCTTTGGATCACAAAAAATTGTTGGATGCGATCAATAAAATCTTTCAGTAACCGATACCTGCCAAAATCACAATCCGTTCCCGGGAAGCGAGACGCATACGGGAAGAACAGGGAGACCAGATGGAAACAAAATATGAATTGCACCTGCTTGATTTAATTGATATCAACACCTTGCAGAAAATACAGGACGCCTTTGCCAATATGACCGGAATGGCGGCCCTCACAACGGACATCGACGGCACGGCGGTAACGCAGGGTTCCAATTTCTCCGATTTCTGCATGAACTACACCAGACGTTCGGAACTCGGCTGCGCGCGCTGCTCCCAATGCGATAAAATGGGTGCGGAGCTGGCTCTCAAAAACGGCAAATCCACCATCTACTTCTGCCATGCGGGCCTTATCGACTATGCCGCACCCATTATGGCCAACGGCAAAATGGTGGGATGCTTTATCGGAGGACAGGTTCTCGAAAAAGCTCCGGATCCGGATCAGGTCAGAAAAATTGCGGTGGAACTGGGCATAGATCCCGATCAATATCTGGCAGCCGCAGAGAAAGTACATATATTGGAACTGAATCAGATCAATAATGCGGCCATGTTCCTTTACACCGTGGCGGACGTGTTATCCAGTATGGCATACAATAAATACCTTGTCTACAAAGCCAACGCAGAGCTTGGAAGATCCGCAAGCATGAAATCCGACTTTCTGGCCAATATGAGCCATGAGATCCGGACGCCCATGAACGCCGTGATTGGCATGGCGGAAATGGCTCTGCGGGAGGATCTGCCGCCCAACGCCAGATCCTATATCAACCAGATCAAAGCGGCCGGAAACGCGCTGCTCACCATCGTCAACGATATCCTTGATTTTTCCAAAATAGAATCCGGCAAAATGGATATCATAGAAACAGAATACGAGCCGATGTCCGTCATCTATGACGTGGCTAATATTGTTCTCACAAGACTAAATGAAAAGAATGTGGAGCTCATTCTGGATGTGACTCCCGATCTTCCCTGCAAGCTTATGGGCGACAGCATAAGACTCAAACAGATCCTTCTGAATCTGGCCAATAATGCCGCCAAATTTACCAACAAGGGAAAAATCACCCTGAGGATAGATTTCACCGTTTCCGCTTCTGATGAGATTGTGCTTTTGGCCGCCGTGGAAGACACGGGAATCGGTATTAAAGAAAAGGATCTGGGAAAGCTCTTTCAATCCTTCCAGCAGGTTGACAGCAAGCGCAACCGCAATATTGAGGGAACAGGTCTGGGTCTTGCGATCTCCAAACAACTGCTGTCTTTGATGAACGGCAGCATCCAAGTGGAGAGCCAATATGAGAAAGGCAGCAAGTTCAGCTTTACGCTGCCCCAGAAAATCGTGGACGCCACCCCCAGCATTCAGGTGAAAGCGCCGGAGAACCTGCTGACTGCCGGTCTGATCTCCAATCCGTATCTGAGAGACAGCTTGAATTCGGACATGAATCAGTTGGGCGTAGAATACCTGCGGCTTTTGTCCGCCAAAGACCTTGATACCCTTCCGGAAGACAAGCGGCTTTTCCTCTTTATGGATCGCCCCATGTTTTCTTCCGATGTGAAAAACTATATCTGGAACCACCCGCAGCTCACCGCCGTTTTGATCATCAATTTTTATGATCAGGCAAGCTATGGCATTCCCAATCTGCTCGTGCTGAAAAAGCCTTTCTTCTCCCTGAACATCGCCATGCTGTTAAACGGAGAAGAACTGTACAGAAATGACAACTTGGAAGAATGCGATTTCGACTTTACGGCTCCGGAGGCCAGAATCCTGATCGTGGACGACAATGCCGTCAATCTCACGGTGGCGGAGGGACTATTGGAGCCGCTGAAGATGAAGATAGACACTGTGATCAGCGGAAAAGACGCGCTTAATGCGATCAAGAACGCTCCGAGCAGGTATGACATTATTTTTATGGATCACATGATGCCTGAGCTGGACGGCGTGGAGACCACACACATTATCAGGAGCTTCCATCCGGAATATAACGAGGTTCCCATCATTGCCTTAACCGCCAACGCCGTTGAAGGGACCAAAGGAATGTTCCTCCGCGAGGGAATGAACGACTTTGTGGCAAAGCCCATCGAGGTACGTATGCTGGTGTCCAAGGTCAAACAGTGGCTCCCCGTAGAAAAAATAAAGAAAAGCCATAACATCTCCACAGGATCACCCACCACGGATCAAACGCATATAACAGTCGGCGATCTGGACACGGCCTTCGCCATCAAATTCATCGGCGGAAGCGATTTGTTCTGGAAGGTTCTGAAAGTGTATTACCGCTCCATCGAAAAAAAGGCAAATCTCATCAAATCCTTGGAAGAGCAGGAAGACTGGGCCGGTTATACCATAGAGGTTCACGCGTTAAAGAGCGCTTCCAAGCAGATCGGGGCCATGGAGCTGTCCGAGAAGGCCGCCGCTTTGGAGAGAGCCGGGAACGCCAGAGATACGTTCATCATACACCGGGATACGGATAAAATGCTTGAAAAATATCTCGCATATCTCCCCATACTGGAACCCTTCTGTGCGGATGATGAAGAAGAAAATGAGGACAAAAAAGAGATAACTCCCGAAACACTGCTCAAATGCTTTGCCCGTATGAGGGAGGCTCTCGACGAGCTCGACATGGGCGGTATGGAAGATGTGATCGAGGAGATGAACCAATACGGCTATGAGGAGGATCAACAGGAGTTCTTCGCGCAGTTGAGGGAGGCGGTTGAGTCCGTTGACGTTGACAAATGCGAGACAATCATGAAGGATTGGGAAGATACTCTCGCCCTCAACTGAAAACAAATTTACCGCTGTGTATTTTTTTCCGTACATGACCTTATTGTTTGCAAAAAAATGCACTATCTGCCTTGACTCTTAAACTTGTTTTTTTTATAATAAAAAGCAGGATTAAGAGTAACGCAAGTTACTTCAAAATAATCAAATAAACTAAGAGGAGGCATTTCAAAATGAGACCAGAATGGACAGATTTTGTAGCCGGCAAATGGGATAAGGAAGTAAACGTTCGCGACTTTATCCAGAGAAACTATCATCCCTATGATGGTGATGAGGGCTTCTTGGCCGGACCTACACAGAACACGAAAGACCTGTGGGCACAGGTGCTGGATCTGCAGAAGCAGGAGAGAGAGGCAGGCGGTGTTCTCGATATGGACACCAAAGTTGTCTCCACCATCACTTCTCACGGCCCCGGTTATCTCGACAAGTCCAAGGAGACCATCGTAGGTTTCCAGACTGACAAGCCTTTCAAGAGATCCCTTCAGCCTTACGGCGGTATTCGTATGGCGGAGAAGGCTTGCTCCGACAACGGATATGAGGTTGATCCCGAGATCTCCGAGTTTTTCTCCACTCACAGAAAGACTCATAACGCAGGTTGTTTCGACGCATACAATCAGGAGATGAGAGCCTGCCGTTCCTCCCACATCATCACCGGTCTTCCCGATGCTTATGGCCGCGGCCGTATCATTGGCGACTACAGACGTGTGGCTCTGTACGGTATCGACAGACTGATCGAAGATAAGCAGGCACAGAAGGATTCCACCGGACGTGTGATGACCGACGACGTAATCCGTCTGCGCGAAGAGATTTCCGAGCAGATGATTGCCCTGAAGATGATGAAGGAGATGGCTGCTTCCTATGGCTGCGATATCTCCAAGCCCGCTGCCAATGTAAAAGAGGCTATTCAGTGGACCTACTTCGGTTATCTGTGTGCTGTAAAGGAGCAGAACGGCGCAGCAATGTCTCTGGGTCGTACTTCCACCTTCCTTGACTGCTACGCAGAGAGAGATCTGAAGAACGGCACCTTCACCGAGGAAGAGATTCAGGAGTTCGTTGATCACTTCATCATGAAGCTGCGTCTCATCAAGTTCGCTCGTACTCCCGAGTACAACCAGATTTTCGCAGGCGATCCCGTTTGGGTTACCGAGTCTCTGGGCGGCGTTGGCGTTGACGGCAGACCCATGGTTACCAAGATGAGCTTCCGTTACCTGAACACCTTGACCAACCTTGGTCCCTCTCCCGAGCCCAACCTGACCGTACTTTGGTCCACCAGACTTCCCGAGGGCTGGAAGAGATATTGTGCGAAGATGTCCATCCAGACTTCTTCCATCCAGTATGAGAACGACGATCTGATGAGACCTACCCACGGCGACGACTACGGCATTGCATGCTGCGTATCTTCCATGGTAATCGGTAAGGAGATGCAGTTCTTCGGCGCTCGTGCAAACGTGGCAAAATGTCTGCTGTACGCTTTGAACGGCGGTGTGGACGAGGTTACCAAGAAGCAGGT
>CAZSAJ010000057.1:0-16218 GCA_964604835.1 uncultured Acetatifactor sp. | reverse complement strand
TCTCTCGCCAAATGGAAACGCTATGCGCTGCAGAAATACGGTTTTTCCGTGGGGGAGGGTCTCTACACCGATATGAGCGCCATCCGCAGAGACGAGGTGACCGACAATATTCATTCCATCTATGTGGATCAGTGGGACTGGGAGAAGATCATCGCCAAAGAGGACCGCAATCTAGACACCCTCAAAGATACCGTCCGCAATGTATACAAGGTACTGCGAAAGACCGAGAAATATATGTCCATCCATTATGACTACATAAACGAAATCCTTCCTCCCGAAATCTTCTTTGTGACCACAAGGGAGCTGGAGGAGATGTTCCCGAACTACACTCCCAAGGAACGCGAATACTATATCGCCAAGGCCAAGGGCGCCGTGTGTGTGATGCAGATCGGCGACAAACTGGAGAACGGAGAACCCCATGACGGACGTGCGCCGGACTATGACGACTGGGCGCTGAACGCCGACATCATCGTATATTATCCTGTGCTGGACATCGCACTGGAACTCTCCAGCATGGGTATCCGCGTGGACAAAAAGGCCATGGAAGAACAGCTTGAGAAAGCGGGCTGCCCCGAGCGGGCAAACCTCCCCTTCCATCAGGCGATCCTCAAGGAAGAGCTTCCTTTCACCATCGGAGGCGGCATCGGCCAGTCCCGCATCTGTATGTTTTTCCTGCGCAAGGCACATATCGGAGAAGTACAATGTTCCCTGTGGCCCGACAAGGTCATGGAGGAAGCCAAAGCAAAAGGTCTGCAGCTTTTATAAGCCGCAGACCTTTTTATTGGACATAAGGACAGTGCGCGGAGCGTGCTGTCCGTTGTTTACACAACCGCTGTCTACTCTGCCCGATACAGCATAAACTTATCATTCTCATAGGTTAAATCATACTTAAACGCATCCATAAAATCCGCAATCAAGTCCAATTTCCCCAGATTCATCTTCTTCCAGTTTGATTCCGACAATCCGTTCTCCGCCAAAAGTTCGGTGCCTCCCTGCAGGTACAGCCCGCAGTTTCTCTCCAGAATCACCACAGGACATGCTTTGGTCTGAGCAGCGATCTCCTCTGTCAGCTCCCGCAGATCCTGTTCCATCACCTCATACCGATAGGAGTCCAGATCACTCCAAGGATTAAAAGCCGAGGGCATCTGCAGATAATAGGACAGCGCCGGAACGGAGCCGTAGAGGATCACTTCCTGTCCCTTCAGATTCTCCTCCGCCACATAAGCGCTGATTCCGCTCATCCACTCCGCCCTCTCAGGGCTCATTTTGATTCCGGCCAACACTTCATTATTTTCAATAACGCATGTTGCGTTTTGGATTCCCGTGGCTTCCGCAAACACAAAGCCCATGCCGAACTGTCCGGCCTGAGACAAAAACATTGCCAAGAACGCCGTCAGTATCGCCTTGAGGGGAAAGAGTCCAAACAGCCTGCCCCATTTGAAGTCCTCATCCCGCACATGACAGATCAACCTGCCGCACTGCCATAGGGTATAAGGCCCTGCCACAAAAAGGTTGTTCAGGCTCGGGTACACATTGTTATTGCTCCCCAGAGACGTGAGCGGCACCACCAACAGCACCATGCCGCCAAGGAGTCTCTCCTCCGGCGAACTGCCCGGATAAAAAATGCGCAAGAAAGCGATCCCCATGGTGAGCATCAAGAACAAGATTCCCGGCCTTAGGATCGAACCATAGGAATAGAATTCCAGCGAGCAAAATCCCCTGTAATAGAGCCATGCCAACATCAATACCGCCAGCGCGCAGGCCCCGGTCCTCGCAAGAATCCACACGATCTTCCATACCAAGCCGCCATCCTGCCTCACGCCGGATGTCTCTGCGGCGCCTGCACCCGCCCCAATACGGGCACAACATCGCTGCAGCCACTTGATCAGGGTAAACCCTACGGTTCCCGCAAACGCGATCGCACCGATCCGCACCAGCCAGTACAGATTTTCCCGATAGGGATCAATGATTCCGCTCAGCATGGACGTGGGCTTATAGTCCGTGGCGTCCTCCGTCATGGCAAACAGCCGCAGGATGCCGCCCACATAGGCGTCCAGTCCATATCGCAACTGCAGATAGACAAGCCCCGCCGCCAGAGCCGCCAGATAGCCTCCCAGACAAAATCCCGTGTAACGCACCGCCAAGGCTGCGCCCTTCCCTCTTTCCCGCACCCGGATAAACGCATATGTCCACACGACCACGATCATTGCCGCCTCCGGCAGATTGGAAAAGCGCACGAACAAATTGGCCCCCAGACAGAGTCCCGCCCCGAAAAGGCACCACATCCGCTCCCTCGTCAGACCGGCGTACAGAAGGATGACACAGGCCAGAAAGAGGATATAAGTCAGATAATTATAGAGTAACGCCGTGGGGCACCAGCACAGACTGAGCGCCGCCATCTCCCCCACAAAAGCAATGCCGCGCGGCATCTTAAGCATCCTCGTACAGAAGAGATACCCCATAATGGCCAGCGCACTCGCAAAGAGTCCCGTGTAGAGATTCATACCCGCAAGTCCGCCCGCTCCGGGCAGTGTGGTCAGAAAATGACCCACCGCATTGGCCAGATACGTGGAAAAAAGCCACATGGGATCCATATGTTCCGTCCCCATGTAGACAAAATTGGCATAATTATATCCCGTATCCCACAGATCCACTCCCCAGTTAATATGACGCAGGGGATACCAGAACAGGATCACCACAAGCAGCGGCTCCCACCACACTCCGGCGGCTCTTTGTCCCTGCGGTTCCCTTCCTTGACGACTTACCTTCTTCATAAAATCTCCGCTCTCTCTGATCGGCTGATCATCCTGACCGCCGATTGCCCCACTCGTTAAATCATGTTTTATCACTTCAAATCTCTGTTTTGGCAAACAATTGATCCGCCTGCGCCAGCTTCTCTGTCCACTTCTGCCAGCACTTAATTCCGGAGAGCCCTCTCCCCAGTATCTCCACAATCCAGCTGCGCAGCCGCTCTATAATAACACCTGTTATAAACATACATACCACCGCCGCCGCTGTCTTCACCAGAAGCTCCGGCACAGTCCGAATCTCTCCTGCACCGAACCATCCCTGCCATTCATAGCGCAGCGCCATATTCTCATGGAGCAGATAGACGCCCAGCACATAGGGCCCGACTTGGGCCGCCGCACGTCCTATGATCCCCTCACCCTTTCCGTGCAGGAACCATCCAAACAGCCCCACAGCCGCCAGTAACACAAATACATGATTGTACTCCAGACTGATCTTCAGGATCAGTCCCAGACTTCCCGTGCGCAGGTACACCGCCCGCAGCACAAAGAGTTCCGCACAGACAGCCCCACAGCCGCCGATATAGAGAAGCGCACACCGCCACCACTTTCCCAGAAACGCCACACCAAACTTCCGGATATAGGCCGCCGTCAGAAACACACACAGATACCAGAGCCAGTCATAGCCCATTCCGTCCTCCTCCAACCGGAAGGGCAGAACGGATTTCAACATGCAAAACGCAAACAGCAGCATGGTTAAAGCAAGCTTTAACTGCCCTTTTGTCATCCGTTTTACAGCCATTCCCACAAAAGGCAGGAGCAGATACAGAAACACATAGGCCGTCATGAACCAGTAATGCCCCATGGACACCGGGAACAACAGACTTAAGAAATAATGGGTATCCCACTCAACCGTAGTCAGTCCCACAAGTCCTGCCGCCAGTCCGATCCCCACGGAATACATCCAGATCTGTAAATACAGCCGAATCAGGCGGCTTATTTTGAAATAAGACTCGCACAGCAGATAACCGCTGATGAGCATGTACACATTTACGGCGACGATACAGAACGCCTCCAGCACCCATGCGGCAATGCCCACCGCATCCATCTCAGCCGCCGTCACATCCCCCAGAAGCTCCCCTTTGCCCAGAAAATGCAGCACTACCACCATCATCATAGCCAGACAGCGAAGCTCCTCCAGATTCTTTTTCCTTCCGTCCGATTTGCGCACCATTTACCAAATCCCCATCACATACTGCATCAAAAGGCTCACACCGGTGATACCCACCCAGCAACAAAATCCCATAAAGATCGGCTTTCCGCCCTGCTTAATCAACTTCACCACATCCGTATTGAGACCGATGGCCGCCATAGCCATAATGATAAAGAACTTGCTCAGCTCCTTCAACGGGGCAAAGACCGCCACGGATACTTGAAATCCGTTGCAGGCCACCGTAGTAATCACACTTGCCAGCACAAAATACAGGATAAATATGGGAAAGATCTTCTTCCATTCCAGTTTCTTCCCCGTCTTGTTCTCCCGCTTCTCTTGACGCATACGGCGAAAAGCCAGCACCAGCGTGATGGGAATAATCGCCAGCGTCCGGGTCAGCTTCACGGTCACCGCCTTATCCAGCGTCGCCGTGCCAAACCCGTGCATACTGTCCCAAGTGGAAGCCGTGGCCGTCACGGAGGAGGTATCGTTCACCGCCGTGCCCGCAAAGATGCCGAATCCCTCGCTTCCGCTAAATCCCAACAGGGTTCCCAGATAGGGGAAAATAATCGCCGCCAGCACATTGAACAAAAAGATGACGGAAATGGCCTGCGCCACTTCCTCGTCGTCCGCGTCGATGACGGGCGCCGTGGCCGCAATGGCGGAGCCTCCGCAGATGGAGGATCCCACTCCCACCAGACAGGCCGTCTTTTCCGGCACCTTCAGCACTTTACACAGCACGAAGGCGATCACCAGAGAGGTGGCAATGGTGGCCAGAATGATGGGCAGCGACTGTGCCCCTGTCTTCAGCAGCACCGACAGATCCAGCCCGAATCCCAGCAGGATCACCGCCCACTGTAGAATCTTCTTGGATGTAAAAGTAATTCCCGCCTGCACGCTCTCTTTCTTTTTCCAGAGTAACGCCATCGCCATGCCGATGAGGATGGCAAAAACCGGTCCCCCAATAATCGGAAAAGCCTTCCCCAGAAAAAAGCACACCACGCCGATTCCCAGACAAAGCAGCATTCCCGCACCATTTTTCTTCACAAAATTCATGACAACCTCATTTCCGCAACGCGTTGCCGCGCCGCTTCCGCGTTACAAGCCCTCAGGGCCTGTATGCCTCATATTCTCTCTCATGAAAGGAAAGCGGTATTCCAGTCTATTTCTGACCGCCTTTTCCTCCTCTTCCGTTTGTGATCCATCCCACGAGCCCCAGAACTACGATCACCATGGTCGCACCTTCCACAATATGCTTTACAAAATCGTATGACATGTTTTCCTCCCCGGGTGTCGCGGCGAAAGTGTCCGCGATACCGCATTCCGTATATTTTCTTCCTGTGCTTCGACAGGAGCAATCTTAAATTTGATTATATTTTAGATGGCCTGCGCTGTCAAGCGGGCTGAGGGGCGGACCCGAAGATGCTTATTTGTTGACATGAATTACCCGGACTGGTATAATAAACCCAACAAAATCAACCAATACAAGGAGGTTTTTCAAATGGGTAAATTCGTGATAAAAACCGTTAAAACCGGCATTAAGTTTGACCTGAAAGCCGGCAATGGTGAAGTGATCGCTACCTCTGAGGTCTACACATCGGAAAGCGCATGTAAGAACGGCATTGAGAGCGTTCGCAAGAATGCCGCTGCCGCCAAGCTTGAGGATCAGACCGCGGAAAATTATGAAACCGTTACCAACCCTAAATTTGAGGTGTATACGGACAAGGCCGGTGAGTATCGTTTCCGCCTGAAAGCGCGCAACGGAGAGATTATCGCCGTATCCGAGGGTTATAAGGCAAAAGCCTCCTGCTTAAACGGTATCGAAAGCGTTCGCAAAAATGCACCGGATGCCGAGGTAGTGGAGGCGGAAGCATAAATTCGACAGCTTAATGTTTTCTTGCAGTCCGGAGAATCCAATCCACTGCCGCCTCGGCGTGTATGGGCAGATTTTCGGAGGGTGGGGCAGATGCTCCGTCCTCCGATTTTTCTATATTCGCATAAAAGGTCTGCCGGGCGTATCTGGCCAGCAATTCCGACACGCGCCCCCTCTCTACGGAATCCTCGGTACCCAGAACAATCACTACCAGATCATGTTCCATGGCTCCGTCATCCGCAGTCAGGGAAGTGACCAGACAGGCTCCGGCTTTGTTGGTCGTTCCAGTTTTCAGGCCGGTGACTCCGGGCAGATTGAGCAGAATCGGATTGGTATTGCGCACTTCAAGGCCGAGAGACGGTAAGACAGCACTTTCCTGAGAAGTGATGTCCGTGATCTGGGGATAAACTTTCAAAAGGTAAGATACCAGCCGGAACATATCCTCTGCACTCATACGGTTCTGACGTTTTGAGGGAATCGTATCCTCCGTGTAGGAGGGCAGACCGTGGCTGTTATAAAAGACCGCCTGAGAAAGTCCCAGATCCAGCGCTTTCTGATTCATCATTCGGACAAAGGCTTCCTCCGAACCGGCGATCGTTTCAGCCAGACACAATGCGCATTCGTTGCTGGAGGGCAGAAGGGCGCCCTGCAAAAGCTCCTGTACGGTGATCTGTTTTCCGGCTTCCAGCGGAAGCACCCCATCGCCCGAGACGGCCAGCGCCTGAGCAGCACTAGAGATAGTGACCCGTTGCTCAAGGGTGATCTGCCCTGCCGAGATGGCATCCATCGTCAGAAGGCAAGTCATAAGCTTGGACGTGCTGGCTATGGGGTAGGGCATATCAGACTGATACTGATAATAGATTTCCCCGGTGGTGGCATCTCCTACCATCACACTGTTGACACCGTAAAAATAGCCCGCCTGCTCCAGCGCGGCAGGGGAGATGCTGAAAGGCTCCTGCGTGTGTATCTGCAGGGAGCCTGCATCGGAAACAGTGATGTCCACATCCAGAATCATGGCAATATCTGCCGCCATCATAAAACAATCGTAATAGCCGGAGGACTGTCTCACAATCAGGGTATGATAAGATACCTTTTGTTCGCCTACCTTGAATTCGTTTCGCCGCAGGGAAATGTCCGGGTTTCTGCCGCTGTTCCAAGGGACATTTTCCGCTCCCACGGGCGTGTAGGCATTTCCCATATTCAGAGAAACCGTATTTTTCGTGATTTCCAGAGAAAAGGCTTTGTCCGTATCCTTAAGGACCATGGCCATGTCCCGCAAGGAGAGGTATGTGTTGTGATCGTAGTCATAATCCAGAGTTTTTACGGTGCATGCGGCACCGTTATCCGCCTGCGCCTGACAATTCCCGGAAATCTCGAAGCTCGCGGCTGTCCTGATCGGCAGACATAAACAGACCAGAATTGCGGGCAATATAAGAGAACCCGTTATTAAGAAACTTATTTTCCGTCGGATTGTTTTCATTGAATCTCCTCCATTAAATCTCCCTTCCCGTGCATTTCCCACTCATCTCAAATTATTGATCTTGGGCTTGTTCCAAAGTGTATAGTATGGGATAATGGTCCGATAAAATCAGGATAGAACCCTTTCGGATATAGCCTTCCGTCTTTGTGGTGACAGACGCTCCGGAGTCAAACTGTCTGGTCAGAATGCCTTCTTCGGCTTCATAGGTGCCGCTGCCGTCATATTGAGCCTGCAGTTCTTCCATGGAAGGCAGCAGAGCCGGCCCGCAGGACATCAGATAGGCGACAGTAGACATCCCGAAAGTCTCGGTTACAAGAGCCTCGACGGATTCCTCGTCTGTACCTCCCGTATAGCCCGCCATGCGAAGCCTCTCGGCCGCAAGCTCCCGGAAAGCCACGGCAAATGCCTCATAGGCCGCCTGATTGCAGGCGTCATAGCTTTCCGGCAGAATACTGCAATGAAAGTTTCCCTCAGAGCGGGCGGTTTGCTCCAAAGTCAGATTCACCTGAATGGTCAAATCCTGCATATAGGCCTCCATATCCTCCAGAGAGATGGAGACGGCTTCTATATCTTGCAGCCAGCCAAGGGCCGTGACCGCGGCCTGCTCCGTCATGTCCAGCTCTGCAGTCCACTCCCCGGAAAGGTCATTGTCATTTGCTGCAAAAAAATGCAGATATATCAAAAGGGCAGTGGAAATACTTAAGATTAGAAGCAATATGATAAATATGGTATTTTTCATGATTTTCATTAGCATTCTCTCCCTCATCTATCCAAAACCCTTTTTCAAATGTCT
Organism: uncultured Acetatifactor sp.; assembly: GCA_964604835.1. GTDB lineage: Bacteria > Bacillota > Clostridia > Lachnospirales > Lachnospiraceae > Acetatifactor. The sequence continues at coordinate 8,112 of CAZSAJ010000057.1, read as the reverse complement.
CGTAGTTTTTCATTTTAGTAGCTTACCCATGTGTGGACAAAATAAAAATTTCCCACAGGTAAATTTTATTGCTCTTTTAGCATAAAAACCTGTCCATCGTGATTACAAATAACAGCATCATTAATCTCTTTTGTACAAATTGCTATATCTACTCCATCGCCATATTCATAGCTAATACGATCTTTCATAAAACTAACAATATCTTGACAACAAGTAACAAATAATCTCTCTACCAAGCCTTGAGGATCCAAATACATAACATAAAATTCATCATATTGTTGAAAAAAATTTGATGAATAAATTTTTTCATTGACTTCTATCCACTTATTAAAAGGAACACTATCAAGTAACGCAAAAATTTTATTAACCGTAGATTTATCATTAATTAAAATTCCTGGTATAATATGATATATTCTTTCATGTTTTCTCATGTTTTTAATCTCCTGTAAGCAATCATTTACCCGACTACCAACCACATATCCATATCATCATATGCTTCTACTTTGTATTGAACTAATTTGTTAAGACAAAAGGGCTCATCACCTGTATATATTGCAATAAAATCATTGCCTCTAATAACAGTCCCTTGCGGATAAGAATAACTATTCACTCCTTGAACGTAAGCCCCGACAGGATATCTCTTTTTAATGCCTTCCCATTGCTTATGTAACTGTACCTCGTCTGTTGTATACTTACTGATTCTGTACCAACAATCCTATCCGTTAGATCTAACAGAATTAGCTTATTTGATATACCTTTTCGTCAGGCAACAGTTCCGATATATCCTTTTTAGCAGAAATCATATCTTTCAGTTCCAAGACGTAATATGTAATATCAGTCACATTTACTATCCAGTCTTCAACATATTTATTGATTGCTTCTCCTCTTAAACCAAGCTGTAAAGAACGATATTTTAACGGGTTTCCATATATATCCCGCTCAGGATCCCATTGCACCCGAATATCCGAATTGTGTATTAATGTTTTCCATTCCTCATAACTACCATAAATTTCTTCTTGATACGTTGACATAACTGCATTATTTACAAGATAATCAAAGGCTGTTCTTTTCATATCGATAGCTAATACACATTCTTGATTTTCTTTTGTCGCCCAACCACATCGATACATCATCCATAGAAAAGAGGGCTTTATCCACGTCATTCTATCCCGTTTGAAATTGCTTCCAAATGTGCCTTTCTCAACTGCTTCATTTGCAATCATTTTATTATATGCCTGATATACCCTGATTGTATCATTTGTATATACTGCTCTTATTTCTTTATCCATAAAACACCTATCTTTCCATGTCGATTTATTGATTTATCTTTGCACTATTTTTGTCTCCAACTCTGTATTGTAGGTTATGTATACTTTACACGAATTCTGGCTCAAAGTATCTTCTTGACTTCTTTTTGCCTCTAATAGATATTAAGTAATAATGGTGCTCTTGTTTATTATAATGATGATACCGGCAAATGTCACCTGTTTTCTCGCAACATTCCACTCGTTTTAAGAGACAACAAACTTCCAAATTCACGGCTGATCATAATAACTTGATTTGTGGCATGCTGCGCCCACATAAGACCATCAGCACCATATAGGGCATCAACTACAAAACCAAAAAGAGGAAAATAAATTGGTCTTGCATCTTCTACTCTACTGTGTTAGACTGAATATGCACTCGAATGCATTAGAGTGACGGAGGTATTTTATGAACACACCCAAAATATTTGAGAGCGAATATCGGTTCTGTCTGATTCTCTGGGAGCAGGAACCCATCAAGAGCAAGGATCTTGTGAGACTCTGCAAAGAGCGGCTTGGATGGAAATCCACCACCACCTACACGGTCATCAAGCGTCTCTCGGAGCGCGGCGTCGTCCAAAACGAGAATACGGTGGTCACCTCCCTTGTCTCCAAGGATGAAGTACAGGAAGCCGAGATCGAGGAACTGGTGGAAAAGAAATTTCAGGGCTCTCTTCCCGCTTTTATCGCCGCTTTTGGCAGGCACAAGAAGCTGTCGGAGGCTGAGGTAGAAGAGATCCGCAAGATCATCGAGGGATAGGAGGAGAAGGTATGCAGGATATTTTATCACAAGCTGTTTCTTCATTACAATCCGTCTCTCCGGAGCCGGTCTTTATCAAATGTGTCAATCTGAGCATCAGCGCGGGCTGGCTGATCCTCGCCGTGATCTTGCTGCGGTATTTTTTGAAAAAAGCGCCCAGACAGCTCGTCTGTCTGCTGTGGATGGCGGTGGGGCTTCGGCTGCTGTGTCCATTTACCTTCACAAGCCCGTTTAGCCTGCTTCCCAGCGCGGAGACGGTTCCGCAGACGATTCTGCTCAGTCCCGCCCCCGCCATCGACAGCGGTATTGCGCCGGTGGATGCCGGGATCAATCCGATCCTCTCGGCGGCATTTGCCCCCGCTCCCGGCGACAGCGTGAATCCATTGCAGATTCTCGCCTATATCGCTTCCCGCATATGGCTCGCAGGCATGACCGTCATGCTCTGCTTTCTGTTCGGAAGCTTCTTGCGCCTGCATAGAAACCTGCGCACCGCGACGCTGCTTCGGGACAATATCAGGCAGAGTGAGTTTGTGGACTCTCCCTTTATTCTGGGTATCGTCAAGCCGCAGATCTATGTGCCCTACGGGGTAAATCCTGAGGATCTCGCCCATGTGCTGGCCCACGAGCGGGCGCACCTTGCCAGAAAAGACCATCTGCTCAAACCGCTTGCCTTTCTGATCCTGTCGGTATACTGGTTTCATCCGCTCGTATGGGCGAGCTTCTTCCTCTTCTGCAAGGATCTGGAGCTGGCCTGCGACGAGAGCGTCATCCGCAGTCTGGACGACGACCGGCGCAGATCCTATTCTCTGGCGCTGCTGCACTGCACGAACACATCCCCGAATCGCCGCAGAGCCGGCTTCTGCCCGCTTGCTTTCGGCGAGCTTGGCGTGAAAGAGCGAATCCTGCGCATCAAATCCTATCGCAGACCGACATTTGTGTTTGTGCTCGCGGCGGTTCTGGTCTGCGGGGTGACCGTGTGCTGTCTGCTGACCGCTCCCGCAGAACGGGACGACGCCGAACATGCCGACAATACCACTGCGGAAAATTCTGCCGTGACGTCTCCCGACACGGAAGCAGAAGCGGAACCGAAGCAAGATCACGATGTCCGTCCCGATACGGACCAAAATCAAAATACCGGCTCCGACGCAGACAACAGTACCGCCCTCAGCATCTTCCCCGTTTCCGATGATATTCCGATCGTCACAGGACTTTCACAGGAAGAGGCGGATGCGGTGACGAATGCCATCCTAAGCCAAAATCGCAGCGCTTCCACACCGCAGGACGTCATATCCTGCTGTAGCTTTGTCCCGCTGGCCGTCCTGTCCGGCACTCCCGCGGCGGGAAGCAGCACCCACACGATCATCTATTACGGATGGGTGCTCTATCAGGAATACAGCGTCACCGAAAAGGGCATATATGAAAAAAGCGGCAGCCACATACCCGTGGAGCTTACGTTTGAACTGGCCAATGACCACCACGCGTTTCTTCCGACCCAGTCCGTGCCTCTGGGGATCTATCAAAAAGATCCCGGCTATGTCTTGAAAGAATACTGGACCCCCGGAGATGGCAGCTATTATGTGACGGACATCCAAAAACACTTTCCGCCTCATATTCAGGCGGAGGCGCTGGACTCGCAGAAATATATCCTGCCCCAGAAACAGAGTTGTTATCGTCAGGCCGTCATTGCGGGAGGATTAAACTCGGAACAGGTGGACAAAATTCTGGAAAATCTTCTGGATACCGTCTGCTCGCCCTCCGCCGCCTCCGATGTGCAGAGCTATATCGACGCACATCCCATCGAATACCGGGAACTCACTTTTTATGGGGAATACACGCTGGATTACAGCGAAAGACACCCCGAACAGAACCTGCACGGACAGATTCTGCTCAGGGCATGTGAAGACATCAGAAACGGTCTGCTGCCGATCACGGCACTCACTGCACGACCAGATTAGAATATCCCATCAGACTCTCATCCACGGCCCGGGCAGCCTCTCTGCCCTCGCGGATGGCCCACACCACAAGAGACTGCCCCCGGTGCATATCACCCGTGACAAACACCTGCTCCACATTGGTCTGATAAGCGCCGGGTGCGGTTTTTACATTGGTGCGCTCGTTTAGCTCCACGCCGAAGGCCTCCGCCACATAGCTCTGCGCGCCGAGGAATCCTGCGGCGATCAGCACGATGTCCGCGTCCAGAATCTGCTCGCTGCCCTCGACCTCCCGCATATTCATGCGCCCGGTCTTCTCATCCTTCACCCAGTCCAGTTTTACAATCTTCACGGCTTTCAGACAGCCGTTTTTATCCTTGATAAATTCCTTCACCGTGGACTCATAGATGCGGGGATCATGGCCGTACAGCGCGATGGCCTCCTCCTGACCGTAGTCGGTCTTACACACCTTGGGCCACTCGGGCCATGGGTTGTTCTCGGCCCGGCGATCCGGCGCCTTGGGCATCATTTCGATCTGCGTCACACTCTTGGCACCGTGGCGGATGGATGTGCCCACGCAGTCGTTCCCGGTGTCGCCGCCCCCGATGATGACCACATGCTTGCCTTTTGTGTCCACATAAGTCTTATCTGCAAACTGCGAATCCAGCAGGCTCTTGGTGTTCGCTTTCAAGAAATCCACCGCAAAATAAATGCCTTTGGCGTCCCTGCCGGGAGCCTTGATATCTCTGGGATTGGAGGCCCCGCAGGCCAACACCACCCTGTCGAAATCGTGGAGCAGCTTATCCGCCTTGACGTCTCTGCCCACGTCCGTGCCGGTGACGAAGGTCACGCCTTCCTCTTCCATGATCTTCACTTTGCGTTCCACGATCTGCTTCTCCAGCTTCATGTTGGGAATACCGTACATCAAAAGCCCGCCCACTCTGTCCGAACGCTCGAAGACGGTCACCTCGTGTCCTCTTCTGTTGAGCTGATCGGCCACGGCAAGCCCCGAAGGTCCGCTCCCTACCACCGCAACACGCTTTCCGGTGCGCACTTTGGGCGGCTTCGGCGCCGCATAGCCCTCCGCATAGGCGTTCTCGATGATGGCGTACTCGTTCTCCTTGGTGGAGACCGGATCGCCGTTTAAGCCGCAGGTACAGGCCGCCTCACACAGCGCGGGACACACTCTGGAAGTAAATTCCGGAAAATTATTGGTCTTCTTCAGCCGGTTATATGCCTGTTCCCAGTTGCCGGTGTAGACCAGATCGTTCCACTCCGGCACCAGATTGTGCAGGGGGCAGCCGCTGGCCATACCGCAGATCATCATGCCCGCCTGACAAAACGGCACCCCGCACTCCATACAACGCGCACCCTGAAGCTGCTGCTTCTCTCTCGGCATATGCCTGTGAAATTCGTTAAAATGTTTGATTCTCTCCTCGGGCAGTTCAGCCTCGCTGACCTCCCGCTCATATTCCATAAAACCTGTAGGTTTCCCCATCTCTCCATCTCCTCCTGTCTACCGCGCTATTTCCTTGTATTGGCATAAAACGCCTCGATCTGCGCCTGCTCCGCACTGAGTCCCTTCTCCTCCATCTGCACGATGGTCTTCAAAACCCGCTCATAGTCATGCGGAATAATCTTCTTAAACTTGGGCAGATATGCGCCGAAATTGTCCAGAACCTCCTTGCCCTTGGCCGAATTCGTGAGCGCCACATGCTCCTGAATCATGGATTTCAACTCCAGCACGTCATATTTGGAAGTGATCTCGTGAGAGGACACCATCTCCTTGTTGAGCCTCTTGTACAGGTCATTGTTCTCGTCCAGCACATAGGCGATGCCTCCGCTCATTCCGGCGGCAAAATTCTTGCCCGTGCCGCCCAAGACTACCACCCGTCCGCCGGTCATATATTCACAGCCGTGGTCTCCCACGCCTTCCACCACCGCGTTGGCGCCGGAATTTCTCACGCAGAACCGCTCGCCGGCCACACCGTTTATGAAGGCCTTTCCGCCGGTTGCGCCGTAGAGCGCCACATTTCCGATGATGATATTTTCCTCCGCCTTAAAACTGCTGCCCTTGGGGGGATATACGATGAGCTTTCCGCCGGAGAGTCCCTTGCCGAAGTAATCGTTGGACTCTCCTACCAGCTCCAGCGTGAGTCCCTTGGGAATGAAGGCTCCGAAGGACTGGCCGCCAGCTCCCTTGCACAGCACATGATAGCTGTCCTCCTCCACATCGTCTCCCAGCTTCCTCGTGATCTCACTCCCCAGAATCGTGCCGAAGGCCCGGTCCGTGTTGGCCGCCTCCACCTCAATGCTGTGTTTCTTCCCCGCGGCAATGGCCTTGCCAAGCTGTTTTAACAGCACTCTCTCGTCCACGGTCTTCTCCAGCTCAAAGTCATAGATCTGCTTCGGGTCAAAGGTTACCTTCTGTCTGCTGCCCTCATAGGGATTGGAGAGAATCGCGCTCAGATCCACTCTGCTGTAAGGATTGTCCAGATTCTCCTTCACTTTCAAAAATTCCGTGCGGCCCACCAGCTCATCCACGGTGCGCACACCCAGCTTCGCCATGTACTCCCGCAGCTCCTGTGCGATGAATTTCATGAAATTCTCCACATACTCGGGTTTTCCCCTGAATTTCTTTCTCAGCTCCGGATTCTGAGTAGCCACGCCCACGGGACAGGTGTCCAGATTGCAGACCCGCATCATCACACACCCCATGGTCACCAGAGGCGCGGTGGCAAAACCGAATTCCTCCGCCCCCAAGATGGCGGCCACCGCCACGTCTCTTCCGCTCATGAGCTTTCCGTCCGTCTCCACGCGGACTTTATTGCGAAGGCCATTCATAATCAAAGTCTGATGCGTCTCGGCAAGCCCCAGCTCCCACGGAAGTCCCGCGTTATGGATGGAACTTGCAGGCGCCGCGCCGGTGCCGCCGTCATAACCGGACACCAGAACCACCTGCGCCCCGGCCTTGGCCACACCGGCCGCCACCGTACCCACGCCGGCCTCGGACACCAGCTTCACGGAGATACGGGCGTCCTTGTTGGCATTTTTCAAATCATAGATCAGCTGCGCCAGATCCTCGATAGAATAGATATCATGATGAGGCGGCGGTGAAATCAGGGACACACCCGGCGTGGAATGTCTGGTCTTGGCGATCCAAGGATAGACCTTTCCGCCGGGGAGATGTCCGCCCTCGCCGGGCTTTGCCCCCTGCGCCATCTTGATCTGCAGCTCCTTGGCGCTGACAAGATACCTGCTTGTCACGCCGAAACGTCCGCTGGCCACCTGTTTGATCGCGGAACACCTGTCAAGTCCGTCCGGTCCCACGATCAGACGCTCCAGATCCTCGCCGCCCTCGCCGGAGTTGGATTTCCCGTGCAAACGATTCATGGCGATGGCCATGGTCTCGTGTGCCTCCTTGGAGATGGAACCGTAGGACATGGCGCCGGTCTTGAATCGGGTCACAATGGACTCCACAGGCTCCACTTCCTCGATGGCAATGCCCTTTTTCGGGAAATTAAAATCCATCAGCCCTCTCAGATTCCGGATGGAATGTTCGTCATTCACCATGGCGGTATACTGTTTGAACAGGTTGTAGTCCCCGCGTCTGGTGGATTCTTGCAGCATGTGGATGGTGGCGGGATTGTAGAGGTGCTCGTCCCCGCCGCTTCTGGCCTTGTGATGGCCCGGGCTGTCCAGCGTCAGATCCGTCTGCAGTCCCAGCGGGTCAAACGCCTGAGAATGCAGCGTATCCACCTGCCGCTCAATATCCTTTATGCTCATACCGCCCACACGGCAGACCGTGTTGCTGAAATATCTGCTGATCACCTCGGCATCGATCCCGATGGCCTCAAAGATCCGCGCCCCCTGATAGGACTGAATAGTGCTGATGCCCATCTTGGAAGCGATCTTCACGATTCCGTGCAGCACCGCACTGTTATAATCGTTCACCGCCGCATAGTAATCCTTATCCAGCATGTGATTCTCGATGAGCTCCTTGATGGACTCCTGCGCCAGATAGGGATTGACCGCGCAGGCGCCGTAACCTAAGAGCGTGGCAAAATCATGCACTTCTCTGGGTTCTCCTGTCTCCACGATCAGCGCCACACGGGTG
>CAZSAJ010000056.1:0-18224 GCA_964604835.1 uncultured Acetatifactor sp. | reverse complement strand
GTCATCGTGATCATCCGCGAGGATCTGATCACCGAGGATGTGCTTCCCGGCACGCCCACCATGTTAAAGTATAAGACCCATGCGGACAATGACTCCCTCTACAATACCCCGCCCGCATACGGCATCTATATCTGCGGCAAGGTATTTAAGTGGATCAAAAAGATGGGTGGTCTGGAAGCTATGAAGGCGCACAACGAGAAAAAGGCCAAGATCCTGTATGATTTTCTGGACGAGAGCAAGCTGTTTAAGGGTACGGTGCGCAAGGAAGACCGCTCCCTGATGAACGTTCCCTTTGTCACCGGAGACGAGGAGATGGATGCCAAGTTCGTGAAGGAGGCCAAGGCCGCAGGGTTCGAGAATCTGAAAGGTCACAGAACCGTGGGCGGTATGCGCGCCAGCATCTACAACGCGATGCCGATTGAGGGTGTCGAGAAGCTGGTGGAGTTCATGAGAAAATTTGAGGCGGAGAACCTGAAGTAAGCATAATTTGGATAATGGCGAGACTTCCTTTTTACAATTTGCACAATGACACTTTGCAAATAATCTGTTTCGCAATTCATTAGCACGGGAGGAGAATACGCAAATGTATAAAATAAATTGTCTGAATCCTATTTCTAAGGTGGGACTGTCCAATCTGACCGCGGACTACGCGCTGACGGAGGACGTGAACGAGGCGGAGGGGATTCTGGTGCGGAGCGCCGCCATGCATGATATGGAACTGCCGGAGAAGCTTCTGGCGGTGGCGAGAGCAGGAGCGGGAACCAACAATATTCCCTTGGACAAATGTGCCGAGAAAGGAATTGTTGTGTTCAATACGCCGGGGGCAAACGCCAACGGCGTGAAAGAGCTGGTGCTGGCAGGAATGCTTCTGGCTGCCCGGGATGTGGTGGGCGGCATCGAGTGGGTGAAGGCCTCCAAGGAGGATCCGAATATTGCAAAGACCGCGGAGAAAGAGAAGAAGAACTTTGCGGGAACCGAGATCATGGGCAAGAAGCTCGGTGTGATCGGTCTGGGCGCCATCGGCGTCAAAGTGGCAAACGCCGCGATCCATCTGGGTATGGAGGTCTATGGATATGACCCCTATCTGTCGGTGAATGCCGCATGGGAGCTTTCCAGAAATGTAAAGCATGTCTTCAATGTGGAGGATATCTACGCAGAGTGCGATTATATCACGGTGCATGTGCCGCTCTTGGATTCCACCAAGGGTATGATTGATAAAGATGCCATCGCCAAGATGAAGGAAGGCGTGGTGATTCTCAACTTTGCGAGAGATCTGCTGGCAAACGAGGCGGATGTGCTGGAGGGACTTGCAAGCGGTAAGATCGCGCGATATGTGTCTGATTTTCCCAATCCTACCACCGTGGGTCAGAAGGGCTGCATCGTGATCCCTCATCTGGGCGCAAGCACGGAGGAGAGCGAGGACAACTGTGCGGTGATGGCTGTGGAGGAACTCATGGACTATCTCGCAAACGGCAATATCCGCAACAGCGTGAACTTTCCTGCTTGTGACATGGGCGTCTGCACGCAGGCGGGGCGCGTGGCGATCTTCCACAAAAATATCGCCAATATGATCACGAAATTCACGGCAAAGTTCGGAGACAAGGGCATCAACATCACCGATATGATGAACAAGTCCCGGGGCGAGTATGCCTACACCATGCTGGATATCGAGACTCCCGCACCGGAGGAGGCTGTGAAGGCCTTGGAGGAGATCGATGGCGTCTTCCGCGTGAGAATCGTGAAATAGAGTATGAAGACATCGGAGCTTAAGTCGGGATATGAGCATATCGAGCATGGTTTCGGTCCCGTGTACGATGAAGAATCCAAGATTCTGATCTTGGGTTCCCTGCCGTCTGTCAAATCAAGAGAACAGCAATTTTATTACGGGCACCCCCAGAATCGTTTCTGGCGGGTGCTCGCGGCGCTCTGCCATGAGAAACTGCCCGTTTCCATTCAGGAAAAGCGGGCGTTTCTCTTGCGGAATCATGTGGCTCTCTGGGATGTGATCGCATCCTGTGATATCATCGGATCATCGGACAGTTCCATCAAAAATGTGACGCCCAATGATCTGGGAGTGATACTGGATAGCGCGCCCATCGGACGGATCTGTCTAAACGGCGGCAAAGCATGGGAACTTTTTCAGAGATATTGTGCGGTGGACTGCAGGGAGCGCGGGATTCTCGACGTTGTCAAGCTGCCCTCCACAAGCCCCGCCAATGCGGCGTGGAGCGTGGAGCGGCTGACACAGGAGTGGGCCGCATGGGTGTTGGATGGTGCGCAGGGATGACAAAGAAAATATCTATCATAGGAATTGCAACCGGTATTCTGTACTTTGTATCAGTTGGGCTATTCCTTATTACAAAAACAGAAATAGCATTGACCGTATGGGAACTTATGACCATTGTGAGTGCACCAGTGGTACTTTTTGTATTATTAGAACTTAGCACACTCATGTCACTTACATCTGTTTCTATAAAAGCCATGCTTGTGTTTATGACTTGCACCTGTGCATTGACAAGTGTCGCTCATATAGTCAATATAACCGTTACAAGAACACTGATCAGTGAAGGGGTAGATGTTCCTACTTACTTTCAAATTGGTTTTTGGCCATCTGTCGAAATGGCTGTAGACTATCTGGCGTGGGGGTTCTTTACAGGTCTTGGGTTTTTATGTATAGGTCTTGCAATTGAGAATAAAGACAAAACAAACCACATTATAAAAACAACCTTGTTAATTTGCGGTGTTTTCTGCCAAATCGGATTCTTTGGCACAATATTTATAAACAAAAATATATGGTATGCCGCACCAATGGGATATGGCTTTGGCACAATGATTGTTTGCATGCAAATGTTGAAATTCAAAGCCACGGAATGCTTGGATAAAGTAAATGAGTAAGTAAAATCTGAATTTGCGGAGGAGATAATGATGGACCTAGAGAACAATGAGAGTATAATAGCGCTAATCAAGGAAATTGCCGAATATTATGACGAACCGGATGACGAACAAGTAGAAAAAATGAGGGAATTGACAGGCGTGGATTGGGATGCACAAGATTTACAAATGATGTGCTGCGGTTATTGGGAATCCCCACATACTTTGGATGAACTGGTTTATTTTCTAATTCATGAAGAATGGCCTCAAAAGTAAATCGGGAGCTGAAAAACAGTGTGGGAGGTATCCAGTATGAATAAGCTGATGGAAGATATTGTCCATACCGCAGACAGTTTTACAAAGAATTTTGGTGAAAACCCAATTTTTCCTTTTATCAACAAAGGATCATTTGATTACTCCATAGAGAGCCTCACAGTGGTTGACCGGCTCTTAGAGGAATTGAGCGATTATGAGCCGGATGAAGATGCCATTTACAATACCGCTTCTATGGTTGGATGTTATGTGTTTGAGACGGCGCGTAAAAATTACGGCGGAGAATACTTCTGGATACAAGAAGAACAACAGCCGGTTTTGGTTGCCGGTCTGCCGGATTTTCAAGTATCTATCCGGGCATGGGAGAAAGTGAAAGGACGCCTGATCAACGGCAAGGAAGATAGTATCCCTTTCTATATTGCAGGATACAAGGAGCATATAGAGCAGGGGAAACCGGGGGACTCTATCATGATTGTATAACTTACGGTCTGTCGGGGAATAGCGGAAAATCGCGGGGGAATCTCGAGAATCAGGAATCATTTAGGAATCGTTCGGAAATCGAAATAAAATCCTCTTATGGGAGGGGAGAAGCAACCTAGGAATATGTCGAAGGTCGTGCAAAAAAATGTAAAAAGGCTGTACAAAAAGGTTATGCAAATAGGCTATGCAAAGGGATATACAGATGAACATACAAATAACCGCAGGATATGATTATCCAATAGAGATCAGAGAATTGTTTTCGGAGTACACGGAGCTGTTGCTTGCGGGGGATCGCTCTTTTCAGAAGTATCTTGATATGCAGCATTATGAGGAAGAATTGGAAGATCTGCAGGAGAAATACGGTTTGCCGCAGGGCAGGCTGTATCTGGTCTGGTGCGGCGAAGAGCCGGCGGGATGTATCGGCCTAAGGAGAATAGACGAAGAGAACTGCGAGATGAAGCGGCTCTACGTCCGCGAGAAATACAGGGGGCGGCAGATTGGCCGTCTGCTTGTGGAGCGGATTCTGGAAGACGCACGGGGAATCGGCTATTCCCATATGCTCCTTGACACCTTCCCTTTTCTGGAGAGTGCTGTCAGACTGTACCGCGCATACGGATTTTACGAGATCCCCAGCTATAACGGCAGTCCCATGGATTCGCTGATCTATATGAGACGGGATCTGTGATCCGCCTCCCGGCGCCGGGCGGAGCGCTACCGGAATAAAAGGGGCATATCTCCTCCGTCGTTCAAGTCCTGCAGTTCCTCTCTGAGTTTGGCGTCGGAGGCGCAGACTGCCTCGCTCTGGATATCCATGTACAGAATGAATACATCCTCTAAAGACATATTTTTCTCAGCGGCGATCTCGCTCAGAATGGGCCGGAGTTTGTCGAGCTGGGCGGACACGGGAACCTTCTGGGGGTCGATGTCGCCCAGAACTTTTTCACTGTAGTCGTTGATTCGTTTCAGAATTGCTCTATTTTCATCATTCATTGTAAATCCCCTTTTCACAATCTATATCTTTTAGTTATTTTATCACCTTAAGCTTGTTATGTATAGCATTTTTTGGTAAAATAATATACAGTACGATTCAGACAAAACCATGCCGATGTGTGGCGGAAAGGATGAAAATATGGCAGTTATCAGACCGTTTTGTGCCTATCGCCCGGCCGAGGGCTTAGCGGATAAAATAGCGGCACTACCTTATGATGTATATAATCGGGAGGAGGCCTGTGCCGTGGTGGCGGGCAATTCCTATTCGTTTCTGGCAATTGACCGTGCGGAGACTCAATTTGGTCCCGAGACGGATACTTATGCGCCGGAGGTTTATGCGAAGGCGAGACAGATGCTTGCCGAGCAGATCGCACAGGGACGGTTTGTGAAGGAGGAGAAACCCTGCTATTATCTCTATGAGCAGGTGATGGACGGGCGCAGCCAGACGGGGATCGTGGCCTGTGCTTCCATCGACGACTACGGTGCCAATGTGATCAAGAAACATGAAAATACCAGAGCAGATAAGGAGCAGGACCGCATCAACCATGTGGATGCCTGCAATATGCAGACGGGCCCCATTTTTCTGGCGTACCGCTCCGACGAGGCATTAAAGAAATTGATCCATGAGGTTAGAAAACAGGATCCGGTTTATGATTTTGTCTCGGAGGACGGCGTGGGACATCGGGTGTGGGTGATCGGCGAGGATGACAGGATTCGCTTGATCGGGGATGCTTTCGCTCGGATTCCCGGCATCTATATCGCGGACGGACATCATCGATGCGCCTCCGCGGTGAAGGTGGGGTTAAAACGCAGGGAGGAACATAAGGATTACACGGGAGAGGAAGAGTTCAATTACTTTTTGTCCGTGCTCTTTCCCGACGAGGAGCTCAAGATTCTGGATTACAACCGCGTGGTGCGCGATCTGAACGGCCTTGACACCGAGGAATTCATAGAGAAAGTACGGGAGCATTTTGCGGTGGAAAAATGTGAGGAGTCCGCAAAGGGAACGGGATACGCGCCGCAGCGGAAAGGGGAGTTCGGCATGTATCTGGACGGCGTGTGGTATCGTCTGAGAGCCAATGCGGAGATTTGCAGCGAGGATGCGGTGGCGGGACTTGACGTGTCGATCCTGCAGGATCATCTGCTTGCCCCTATTCTGGGTATCGGAGATCCCAAGACGGACAAACGGATTGATTTTGTGGGAGGAATCAGAGGACTTGCGGAACTGGAGCGTAGATGCGCGGTGGGCGATGCGGGAGAGGCTGCCGAAATGCGGGTGGCGTTTTCCATGTATCCCACCTCGATTGCGGAGCTCTTTGCGGTGGCGGACGCGGGAAAACTGATGCCGCCCAAATCCACTTGGTTTGAGCCGAAACTTCGAAGCGGTCTGTTCCTGCATGAAATAGTGTGAGCAAAAATTGCTGTGTGCAAAGATTGCTGTGAACAAAGATTGTTGTTAGCATAGACCGTTTGGAAACAGTCGATTGGCCGTGCGAAGAAGACGAAAAGGAGAGAAGCTTTTTATGACGAAGAAATTATACAAATTAATGAACTGGCCTCAGATCGAAGAAATCATCTATTCCGAGTGTGACAATCCCCACGCTCTGTTAGGGCCGCACAAGGCCGGCAGCCAGATTCTGATACAGGCGTATTTCCCCGGGGCGAAATCCGTGGAGATCAAGTGGAACGGTGCGGGCACAGGGGCATCCGGCGATGCCTTCTGGAAGAACAATCTGGCGATGGAACTGGCGGACGAGGACGGGTATTTTGCCGCATTGATTCCGGCGAAGAAGCTTCCAGCCTACAGCTATCTGGTGACGGGAGAGGACGGCGTGCAGAAGGAGTGGGGGGATCCCTACCGCTATGCGCCCGTCATCACCGAGGAGGACACGGAGAAATTTAAGAATGGCATTCATTATACCGTCTACGAGAAACTCGGTGCACATCCCATGGAACTGGACGGTCAGGAAGGGGTGCTGTTCGCGGTGTGGGCGCCCTCTGCCATGCGTGTCAGCGTGGTGGGAGATTTCAACAACTGGGACGGCCGGGTGCATCAGATGCGCAGACTGTGGGATTCCGGTATTTTCGAGTTGTTTATCCCCGGTGTGAAGGCGGGGGAGATCTATAAATATGAGTTGAAGGCAAACGGCGGTATCACCTATCTGAAGTCCGACCCGTACGGGAACGCGGCGCAGCTTCGGCCGGAGACCGCCTCCGTTGTGGCGGATCTGAGAAACTTTGCGTGGGAGGATGAGAAGTTTGTGGCAAATCGCAAAGCTTTCCAGACCGGAAGCGCGCCCATAAGCGTATACGAGATGTATCTGGGATCCTTTGTGGAGCCCCGGGAGGGCGAGTACTATGCCAATTATCGGGAAATTGCGCCCAAGGTCATCGAGTATGTGAAGAAGATGAACTATACCCATGTGGAACTGATGCCCGTGATGGAGCACCCGCTGGACGGCTCTTGGGGTTATCAGGTGATCGGATATTATGCACCCACCGCCCGCTACGGCAGTCCCGAGGATTTCATGTATTTTGTGAACGAGCTGCACAAGGCGGGAATCGGCGTGATTTTGGACTGGGTGCCCGCCCATTTTCCCAGAGACACCTACGGACTGTCCAATTTTGACGGCACATGCCTCTACGAGCACAGGGATCCCAGACAGGGATTTCATCCTCACTGGGGGACGCTGATCTACAATTACGGGCGCCCCGAGGTGAGCAATTATCTCATTGCCAATGCGCTGTTCTGGGTGGAAAAGTTTCATGCGGACGCCATTCGTATGGACGCGGTGGCCAGTATGCTCTATCTGGACTACGGCAAGAACGACGGAGAGTGGGTTGCCAATATGTACGGCGGCAAGGAGAATCTGGAAGCCATCGAGATGATCAAACACTTGAATTCCGTTCTGAAGAAGCGCAATCCCGGGGTGCTGTCCATCGCGGAGGAGAGCACGGCCTTTCCCAGAATCACAGGCGATCTGAAAGAGGATGGGCTGGGATTTGACTTGAAGTGGAACATGGGATTCATGAATGATTATCTGGACTATATCAAATATGATCCTTATTTCAGAAGCCATCACCACGGGGAACTCACCTTCAGCATGATCTATGCCTACAGCGAGAAATTCATGCTGGTGTTCTCCCATGACGAGGTGGTACACGGCAAGGCCACCATGGTGGGCAAGATGCCCGGGAGCAGGGAAGACAAATTTGCCGCGCTGCGGCTGACCTACGGCTATATGATGACCCATCCGGGCAAAAAGGCATTGTTTATGGGGCAGGATTTTGCCGAGTTTGACGAGTGGAACGAGGGCAGGAGACTGGAGTGGGAACTGCTGCAGATACCGGAACATGCGGGTGTGGCGGAACTGGTCAAAGATCTGAACCGGATGTACCGCACTTATCCTGCGCTGCATGAGCTGGACGAGAGTCCGGAAGGGTTTGAGTGGATCAACAATATCTCCGCCAATGACTGCTATCTGACCTATCTGCGCAAATCGGAGAATCCGGAGGACCTGCTGCTTGTGGTGGCCAATTTCTCCGGCGTGGAGCGTGATATCACCACCGGTGTTCCCTATGAGGGAAAATATAAGGAGATTTTCAATACGGACGCAAAGAAATACGGAGGAAGCGGTGTGGTCAACAGCCGCGCCAAAGCCGCGTCGGATGTGGAATGGGACGACAGGAGACAGTCCGTCACGGTGAGACTGGCGGCGCAGTCTCTGAGCATTCTGCAGTTTGATCCCTACACGGAGGAAGAACTGGCGAAGGTCATCGAGGAGCGCATCAGACGGAATACGCCGGTGAAGGCAAGGGCGGCGGAGAAGGCGGCAGCAAAAGTCACGACGGCGAAGAAGGCGGCAGAAAAGACAGCGACGGCGAAGAAGGTCGCAGAAAAGACAGCGACAGCAAAGAAAGCAGCGGAGAAGGCCACAGCGAAAGCACCGACGACAAAGAAGACAGCCGGGACAGCGACAGCAAAGACTCCGGCGACAAAGAAAGCTGCCGAGAAGACGAAAGCATCGGCTCGGAATGCCGTGGCTAAGAAAACGGTTCGTACCAAGACTGAGGGGACCAAGTGATGCAGGATTTTGCTGTTCGGACAGATATCTCACTGATGGAAAAGGCCCTTGAAAAGCTCGGCGAAAGAGCCTTGAATCTGGGAGGCCGTATTCTGTTTGCCATTCTCTTTTTTCTCATCGGTGCGCAGATTATCCGGTTCGTGCGAAGCATCGTGCGGCGCGGGATGGAGAAAGCCAAAGCCGATGTGGGTGTGGTGCAGTTCGTGGACTCCTTTCTCAAGGCGGCGCTGTATGTAGTGCTGGCCTTTATGATCGCAGCTTCTTTTGGCGTGGATGCGGCCAGTATTGTGGCGATTCTGGGGAGCGCGGGTGTGGCGATCGGGCTGGCGGTGCAGGGGAGTCTCTCCAATCTGGCCGGCGGCGTATTGATCTTGCTGTTAAAGCCCTTTAAGGTGGGCGATTATATTGTGGAGGGCGCTTCCGGCAAGGAGGGTGAGGTGGCGGAGATCCAGATTTTCTATACGAAGCTGGTGACGCCGGACAATCGGGAAGTCATTCTGCCAAACGGCACTCTGGCCAATAACTGTATCGTAAATGTCACCACAAGGCATTGCCGCAGAGCGGATGTAAAGGTGGGAATTTCTTATCATGCCGATCTGAAGAAGGCCAAGGAGGTTCTGCTTCGGATGCTCAAGGAGGACGACAAGGTCTTAAAGAGCAGGGACGTCAATGTGTTTGTGGAGGAACTGGGAGAGTCCGCCGTGATCTTAAATCTTCGCTGCTGGTTTACCAACGAGGAGTTCTGGGCGGGAAAATGGCGTATCACCGAGAACTGCAAATATGTGCTGGACGAAGCGGGAATCGAGATCCCTTTCAATCAATTGGATGTGCATATGCAGAGCGACGTGGGGAACAGCAAGTTCTAAAAGGCATGAAAAATAGAGATGTATGGAGGATGTCAGAAGAAAAATATGGGGAAAACAAATTTTGTATTGCAAATTTTTCATTTACCCATTATAATGTAATTTGTCGGTTGTGCTATCGCACATCGAGATGCTGAAATAGCTCAGTTGGTAGAGCACTTCACTCGTAATGAAGGGGTCGTGGGTTCGAGTCCCATTTTCAGCTTTGTGTTGTCAGAAGCGTCCATGTAGGACTGCGGACAGGTATAGCATATGGATATGTAGGTTCCCGCGGACAGTTTTGTCTGCGGGAATTTTCTGTTGTGTGGATTATAACTGCATCTTTTTGCGAATGTGGTGCTCAATCATCTGAATGCCTTTGTAGAAGCCCATTGCGATCAGACACAGAAGCAGTACGTTCAGAATCACAAGATTGAGTTGGAAGACCTGCGAGCCGTAAATGATGAGGTATCCCAGACCTCGTCTGGCTGCCAGAAATTCTCCGATGATGACGCCCACCAGCGCAAGGCCGATATTGACTTTGGTGGTGCTGAGCAGCAGAGGAACGGAGGAGGGCAGCACCATCTTGCAAAACACATCCCGGCGGCTGCCGCCCAGTGTGTAGATCAGTGTGATCTTTTCGGGATCACATTGTTTAAAAGCTGTGTAGAAGCTGATGACGGAGCCGAAGACCGCCACGGAGATCCCCGCTACGATGATGGTCTTGGTGCCGGTTCCCAGCCAGACGATAAAAAGCGGCGCAAGAGCCGATTTGGGCAGACTGTTTAAAATCACCAGATAGGGTTCCAAGATCTCGGAGAGCTTGGGAGAGTACCAGAGCAGGGTCGCCGTGACAAGACTCACCAGAAATACCAGAAGAAAGCTGATCAGGGTCTCGAACAGTGTGATACCCGCATGACCGAAGATACTGTAGTCTTTGCACATCTCCCACAGCAGAGCCGCCACTTTGCAGGGGCTTGAGAAAAAGAAGCTGTCGATGACGCCGGTTCGGGCGCTCACCTCCCACACAATCAAAAAAAGCACCAGCAGAAGCAGGCGCAGGCACGCGATCTGGCGGTGGTGTCTTAGATGCTGCCGCATGAAAAGTTCCTGTTTCGTGGGCTCCCCGCGGGAGCTATTGGTCGGTTTCTTCATTTTTGATCTCCTCCCATAATCGGTTGAAATAGCTGTTAAATTCCGGCGCATTTCTGGCGGCCAGAGGAGAGGTGTCATCCCCGAGAGTCAGATGAATCGGAAGTTCGCATTTGACCGTGGCCGGACGTCTGCTTAGGACGATGACTCTGTCTGCCAGTGAGATGGCCTCGGACAGGTCGTGGGTGATTAACAGCACGGTCTTGCCGGTGCGCCGGATGAGACGGCAGATGTCCGCGGACACGGACAGTCTGGTCTGGTAGTCCAGCGCGCTGAAGGGTTCATCCAAGAGCAAAAGCTGCGGATCCAGAGCGAGCGTGCGGATTAAGGCAGCCCGCTGTTTCATGCCGCCGGAGAGTTCTCCGGGGCGTTTGTCGCGGAATTGTTCCAGATCGTAGTCTTTGAGGAGCCGGTCCACATAGCTCAAACGTTCCTCGGTGAGCATATGGTTGATCTCCAGACCGAGGGTCACATTCTTATAGACGGTCCGCCATTCAAAGAGATGATCCCGCTGCAGCATGTAGCCCACTCTGGGATAGCGCAGGGAGCCGTCGGGATTGTTCACGGAGATGGTGCCGGACTCGGGGGCGATCAGTCCCGCAATAATGGATAAAAGCGTGGATTTGCCGCATCCGCTGGAACCCACGACCGCCACGAATTCCCCTTCTTTCACGTCGAAGGACAAGTCTTTTAAGACATTGGTCTCGCCGTGCAGCGTATGGTAGGAATAATTGATATCATGAAGCCGGAGCATATAAGGGGTTGTCATACACAGACCTTTCTTCGCATAGAATTATGATTTATAGTATTGTATGAGAGGAATCTAAAAAAGTGAAAAACGGTTTACTTGCTGCCATATTGCATTTGGGAGGCCTTTATGTTAAAATGTAACTTAATTATCTGAGTCCATTGAGAGATGACGGAAAAGGAGAGCAATATGGCACAGTTATGGGGCGGGCGTTTCACCAAGGAGACGGACAGGCAGGTCTATGAATTTAATGCCTCCATCGGCTTTGACAAGAGATTGTACCGTCAGGATATCGAGGGCAGTGTGGCGCATGTGATAATGTTGGCCAAGCAGGGGATTCTCACTGGAGATGAGATGAAAGCCATCGTGGAAGGACTGCGCTCCATTCAGGAGGATGTGGAGAGCGGAAAGCTGGAGATCGACAGCAGGTACGAGGATATTCACAGCTTTGTGGAGGCCAATCTGACGGAGCGCATCGGCGATGCGGGCAAGAAGCTGCACACAGGCAGGAGCCGCAACGATCAGGTGGCGCTGGACATGAGGCTGTACACCAGATTGCAGGTGTTGGTGGTTGACTCGCTTTTGAAGGATTTGTTGGAGACGATCCTCAAGACCATGGAGGAACATCTGGAGACTTATATGCCGGGGTTCACGCATTTGCAAAAGGCACAGCCCATCACCCTTGCCCATCACTACGGCGCTTATTTTGAGATGTTCAAGCGGGACAGGCTTCGTATGAAAGATATCTTCGTGCGCATGAATTATTGTCCTCTGGGGGCGGGAGCGCTGGCAGGCACTACTTATCCGTTGGACCGGGAGCTGACGGCGGAGCTCATGGGCTTTTACGGACCCATGCTCAACAGTATGGATTCCGTCTCCGACAGGGATTATCTGATTGAGTTTTTGGCGGCGCTGTCCACCGTGATGATGCATTTGAGCCGTTTCTGTGAGGAAATCATTATTTGGAATTCCAATGAATATCAATTTGTGGAGATTGACGACGCCTTTTCCACCGGAAGCAGCATTATGCCCCAGAAGAAGAATCCGGATATTGCGGAGCTTGTGAGAGGCAAGACCGGGCGGGTGTACGGAGCGTTGATATCGTTGCTCACTACGATGAAAGGGATTCCCCTCGCCTATAATAAAGATATGCAGGAAGACAAAGAGATGGCATTCGACGCCATTGATACCGTGAAAGATTGTCTGGCCCTGTTCACCGGTATGCTGCAGACCATGAAGTTTAAAAAGGAGCGCATGGCCGCCAGTGCGATGAACGGTTTCACCAATGCCACGGACGCCGCGGATTACTTGGTGAATAAGGGGGTTCCCTTTCGGGATGCTCACGGCATTATCGGCAGGTTAGTGCTTTACTGTATCGGGAAAAACACTTCTATCGACGCGCTGTCTTTGGAGGAATTAAAGGCGATCAGCGACAAGTTCGAGGCGGATATCTATGACGCCGTGTCTCTGGAAACCTGTGTCAATAAGCGGTTGACGGTTGGCGCACCCGGACCTGAAGCCATGAAGAAGGTGATTGCCCTGCACAGGGAATATCTGTCCGAAGAAGAGGATTTACTGCCAACGCCCGACGGATGCGAGATCATTTGCAAAGTGACGGAAGATGCGCCCGCGGACTGGTACAAAAAAATATAAAATACAACACGTTTGAGGAGGAGCATTATGGAAGAGAAGTTGAAGGTAGGAATTTTGGGCGGTACGGGTATGGTAGGACAGCGTTTTATCGCACTGTTGGAGAATCACCCTTGGTTTGAGGTGACCACTATTGCCGCCAGCCCCCGCTCGGCGGGCAAGACCTATGAGGAGGCGGTGGGGAACCGCTGGAAGATGGATACGCCCATCCCGGAGGCCGTGAAGAAGCTGGTGGTCATGAATGTGAACGAAGTGGAAAAGGTGGCCGCAGAGGTGGATTTTGTATTCAGCGCCGTGGATATGACCAAGGAGGAGATTAAGAAGATCGAGGAGGACTACGCGAAGACGGAGACCCCCGTTGTATCCAACAACAGCGCGCACCGCTGGACGCCGGATGTGCCCATGGTAGTGCCCGAGATCAATCCGGAGCATATGAAAGTGATTGATTTTCAGAAAAAGCGCCTCGGCACTTCCAGAGGTTTTGTGGCCGTAAAACCCAACTGTTCCATTCAGAGCTATGCCCCCGTGCTCACCGCATGGAAGGAGTTCGAGCCCTATGAAGTGGTGGCCACCACTTATCAGGCAATCTCCGGTGCGGGCAAGACCTTCAAGGACTGGCCCGAGATGGAAGGCAATATCATTCCCTATATCGGAGGCGAGGAAGAGAAGAGCGAGAAGGAGCCGCTGCGCATCTGGGGAAAGATCGAGGACGGCGTGATCAAACCGGCGGAGGGGCCTGTGATCACCTGTCAGTGCATCCGTGTGCCCGTGTTAAACGGTCATACGGCGGCGGTGTTTGTCAAGTTCCGGCAGAAACCCACCAAAGAGCAGTTGATCGAGAAGCTGCGCGCGTTTTCCGGGGAGCCTCAGCGTCTTGGCCTGCCCAGCGCGCCCAAGCAGTTTATCCAGTATCTGGAGGAGGACAACAGACCGCAGGTGGCGCTGGATGTGGATTATGAGAACGGAATGGGCGTCAGCGTAGGACGCCTTCGCGAGGATACGGTATACGACTGGAAATTTGTGGGACTCTCCCACAATACCGTCCGCGGCGCGGCAGGCGGCGCGGTGCTCTGTGCGGAGCTGTTGAAGGCGCAGGGATATATTACGAAGAAATAGTCGATTGACAGATGGGGAAGCGATATGAATGAAGTGGATTATCAGTTGGACCTGCTGAAAGCGATGAACCGCAGACTTAGTGCAAAAGAAAAGATGTACAAGATGATCTGCGAGGCATCAAACTGTGCCTATCTGTATTATTCCTTTGAAAAGAAGGAAATTATCACCATGGGCAGGTGGCGGGAGTTCTTTGAATTTGACATACAGGATATCAAAGACATTGTCCGGATTTTTGATGAGGTGGAGGAGTCCTGTGTCATGTCGCTCAGAGATGTGATTTTTTTGGAGAAGAGCGGTCATGGGATTTCTGCCATGGAATGCAGGCACAGGGACGGTAACCGCTGGTATTCTTTTCGGACAACCGTGAATTATGACGATCTGGGAACGGAGCTGGACAAGCTGATCGTGGTGGAAAACACGACCAAGCAGAAGAAGCAGCGGGAAGAATTGATCTACATGGCTCATTATGACCTCATGACGGGATTATACAACCGCAATTACTTCGTGACACTCTTGGGAGATTTCTTAAGAAAAGCGGAGGCCGGACACAGTATCGTCAGCGTCATGGTCGTCGATATCGATGATTTCAAGAAGATCAATGACGGTCTGGGCATGGTGGTCGGCGATGAGATGATACAGACATTCGGCACCTTTTTGAAGGGGCTTGCGGATGACAATGTGATTGTCTGTCATCTGAACAATGACGTCTACTGCATTGCCATTTATGAGCCGTCCGGAAGTCACAGCGTGGAACATATCCACAGGACGATTCAGGGCAGGATCAAAGAGCCCTTTGTTCTAAGCGGCGGGCAGAGCGTCAATATCACCGTGAGCGTCGGCGTCGCGGAGTATCCGGAGGCGGCGACTTCGGCGCTTGATCTGATCAACTGTGCGGAGATTGTCATGTTCCGCTGCAAGGGGATGGGCAAGAATACGCTGCAGTATTTTGACACGCTGATCCTGAATGATTTTCTGAACAATATCGAGATGGAAAACCGCCTCAAACAGGCGGTGTTCAACAGTAATTTTATGCTTTATTACCAGCCGCAGTTTTATACGGGCAGCAAGAGACTTCGAGGTGTGGAAGCCCTGATCCGCTGGAAGGACGAGACCGGACATATGATCAGTCCCGCCGTCTTCATTCCTATTGCGGAGAAAAACGGCTGTATCGTTCCCATCGGAAGCTGGGTGGTGGAACAGAGCATCCGTCATTATGCACAGTGGCGCGAGGAGTACGGAATTCCTTTTATTATGTCCATCAATATCTCGGCGGTGCAGTATAATCGGGAAGATTTTGTGGAGGAACTTTTAGAGGCTATCAAACGCTATCATGTGGAGCCCAGCGAGGTGGAGATCGAGATCACGGAGAGCATTCTCATCGATGATTTTGACAAGGTGATCGAGAAACTGCGGATGCTGCGGGAGGCCGGGATCCGCGTCTCGTTGGACGATTTCGGAACGGGATTTTCCTCCCTGTCTTATCTCAAGAAACTTCCCATCGACACGCTCAAGATTGATAAGAGCTTTATCGACACGGTCCTGACGGACGGGGCGACCCGGATCATCACGGAATCCATCATCAATATGGTGAAATCTCTGGGTGTGGAATCCATTGCGGAGGGAGTCGAGGAGGAAGCGCAGTATGAGTATCTCAAGTCAATCGGATGTGATATGATTCAGGGATATCTTCTCGGAAGGCCGCTGCCTCCCGAGAAAATCGAAGAGATTTTGCAGGAAATGTGACGAGGTAGGATAGATGGCTTTTGTGGGAAGGGATGCGGAAATTCATTATCTGAATCAATATTACGATGCGGAGGGCAGTCGGATACTGGTCGTCTACGGACAAAAAGGTGTGGGGAAGACGGCTCTGGTGCGGGCGTTCTGCCGTAACAAAAGCGGTGTGTATTATATGGCGCGCTCCGGATCGGACAGAGAGCAGCGTCATCAGTGGGCGAAGGAACTCGGCATAACGGAAGCCGGGGAGTATCCCGAGTACGGGGATATTTTTGACAGAATGCAGAAGGCTTTTCCGGAGACGAAGCCGGTTCTGGTGGTGGATGAATTTCATCACATGGTCAAAGGGGACGGGGAGTTTTTTGCCGAGCTGGCACGGTTTGTCAGAGACAGTTCGGCGTCGGTTCTGGTGGTTCTGTGCAGTTCCGCCGCGGGCTGGGTGGAAAATCATATGGTTGGGAAGCTCGGCAGTGAGGCGGCGGTGATATCGGGCTTCCTAAAGGTGCGGGAGCTGAATATCCAAAAGATGCAGGAACTCTATCCCGAGTACAGCGAGGACGACTGCGTTCAGCTCTATGCGGTCTTGGGCGGAGTGGCGGGACTCTGGATGAGAACGGACAGATCCTTAAACGCCGTGGACAATCTGATTCACCATATCATTGACAAATACAGCAGTCTTCACGGAGAGATGACGGCCGCTCTTGCGGGGGAACTGCGCGAGACGGCGGTGTACAATACCATCCTTGCCGTCATGGCGTCCGGCGACTGCAAACTCAACGACATCTATCATCGCACCGGATTTTCCAGAGCTAAGATCAGCGTCTATCTGAAGAATTTGATGGAGCTTGATCTGGTGGAGAAAGTCGGCGCGGGAACCTATCGCATTACAAGGTCCTATGTGCGGTTCTATTTCTGTTTCATCTATCCTCATCAAAGTCTTTTGGAGGAACTCACCCCGAGACAGTTTTATAAGGAAGTTGTGGAGGACGCCTTCCCGAAGTTTGTGCGGGAGGCCTACAAAAAAGGCTGATTTAACAAAAGTCGATTTAGGAAAAGGCTGATTTATGGGTAAAAGTCTGTTTATTGCGGAAAAACCAAGCGTGGCAAGGGAATTTGCCAATGCTCTTAAATTAAATATGCGTAAATTTGACGGCTATCTGGAGGCACAGGAGGCTATTGTGACATGGTGTGTGGGACATCTTGTCACCATGAGTTATCCCGAGGTTTATGATGAGAAATACCGCCGGTGGAGTTTTGATACCATTCCCTTTATTCCCGATGAGTTCCGTTATCAGGTGATTGAGAATGCGAAGAAGCAGTTTCAGATCGTGAGCGGATTGTTGAACAGGCCGGATGTGGATACCATCTATGTCTGCACGGACTCCGGGCGTGAGGGAGAATATATCTACCGTCTGGTGGAGCAGATGGCAGGGGTGAAGGGCAAGAGACGGCTTCGGGTCTGGATCGACTCCCAGACGGAGGAGGAGATCCTTAGGGGAATCCGGGATGCGAAGGATTTGTCGGAGTATGATGCCCTGAGCGATGCGGCATATCTGCGTGCCAAGGAAGATTACCTGATGGGAATCAACTTTTCGCGGGTGTTGACCTTAAAATATGGCAACACGGTGAAGGATTATCTGAAGCGGGATCGGGCAGTCATTTCTGTGGGGCGCGTCATGACCTGTGTGTTGGGCATGATCGTGAACAGGGAGCGGGAGATCCGTTCTTTTGTAAAGACACCTTTTTATCGTGTGCTGGGGGAATTTAAGCTGCAGGACAAGAGCTTCTCGGGAGAGTGGAAGGCGGTGGAGGGTTCGCCTTATTATGCCTCCCCTGCGCTTTATAAGGAGAATGGCTTCAAGGAGAAGGAGACCGCGGAGAAGCTGATCGGTCATTTGCAGGAGGAACCTGTGGGGAACGTCACAGTGGAATCCATAGAGCGGAAGAAAGAGAACAAGAATCCGCCCCTCCTATATAATTTGGCGGAACTGCAAAACGACTGTTCCAAATATTTTAAAATCAGTCCGGATGAAACCCTGCGTATCGTGCAGGAACTCTATGAGAAAAAGATGGTCACATACCCCAGAACCGACGCGAGAGTGCTCTCCACAGCGGTGGCAAAGGAAATACATAAAAATATCGGGGGACTTAAGAACTATGCCCTGGCAGGCAGTTTTGCGGCGGAGATTCTGGCTGGGAACAGTTATAAAAATATTGCAAAGACCCGCTATGTGAATGACAAGCAGATCACGGATCACTATGCGATCATTCCCACCGGACAGG
>CAZSAJ010000055.1:0-18416 GCA_964604835.1 uncultured Acetatifactor sp. | reverse complement strand
CGGTACCACCTTTGTTCACAGGCGTGCGGATCATAGGCCTTCCCACACCTGCCTCAGTGCTGCTTCCAAAATATAAAGCGCTGTCCGGTAACGGGGACAAGACGGGAACACCTACTACTTTGAGCATTCCGGCTCGGAAGCCACATTCCGCATCCCTTCCTTCGGACAGCCTCCCAGCGCGGATCCACAATCCGCAGCCGCCCTCTCTGGCAAGGGGTAATGCGTACTCCTCTTCGTCATGGCCTTTTAATATTCAATATAGATAATATAGGCGATTGGGGCGGATTTGTCAAGGGTGAGATGTACAAAATATTTTAAACTGGCATGGTAAAAAAGTTTTGTTTTGGACCTTTTTATAAAGCCATTTTTTCTATACACTGTCTATAACCTACTGAAAGAAATACGACATGCAAAAAGGGGGAAATAAATTATGAAAAAATTAAAGGACAAAAATACGGCCGTCCAATCCGGGACGACCAGAAAAAAGAGCTATGAGATGCTGATTGCAGGGCTGATTCTGTTGGTGCTCTCCCTCGGCTGCACGATCTTGTGGACCTACCCCAAGTACCGTGCCGGTGTGGAGCGCCCCTACGCTTACAGTCTGATCGCGCTGTTTGTGGCAGTTATGCTGACACTGCGCGGCCTGTATATGGCATTGATCGGCGTGGATTCCGGTCAGAAAGCGGATCTGCGGCGTCTGGTGCAGGCGGGACTCTTGGCCGCCCTGTGCTACATCGGCTTCGCATTCTTCAAGATTGACATTCCCGTGGGCACCGAGAAGACCTCCTTCCACTTCGGCAATGTATTCTGTGTATTGGCCGCACTTTTAGTGGGCGGCTACTGGGGCGGTCTGGCCGGAGCCATCGGTATGACCATCGGCGATCTGACCACCTCCTATGTCACCAGCGCTCCCAAGACCTTCTTTTTGAAGCTGTGCATCGGTTTGATCGTGGGTCTGGTGGCACACAAGATCTTCAAATTGAGCCGTGCGCACTCCCCCAAGTATGTGACAGGCGTCACCGTACTGGCAAGTGTCTGCGGCATGGGATTCAATGTGATCGCTGATCCGCTGACAGGATATTTTTACAAGACGTACCTGTTAGGCGTCCCGCAGGAACTCTCCATAGCACTGTCCAAGATGGGCGCAGTGACCACCTTCGTGAACGCGGTGGTGGCGGTGGTGGCAGCCTCCGTGTTCTATCTGGCCCTTCGCCCCGCCCTCAAAAAATCCGGTCTCTTTATACAGCTTAGTGCCGAAAAAACCACCATATAAGCACATAGAAACACATAGAAACAACATAAAAGCAAAAAATATGCGTCTGTCGGACACACAGACATCAAAACACATATCGGGAGCATGACTTACAAGTCATACTCCCGATTTTTTCCGATTCGCCGCTATTTGGCAAACTTCACCTCAATACTGCCCATGGCGCATTCCAGATCAATCGTTCTGGAAGCTTCGTTGTCGATCTCTTTGCTCCGGTCCATACCGCTGTAGGAGCGACCTCCGATACTGATGTCTCCCATCGCAACCGACACATTGAAATTATAATCTTCCATCTCCCCGGCCAGCTTCATCTCGATGCTTCCCATGGCGCACTCCACTTCCGCTTTCTCTCTGATGTCGCCTTTTATCTCCAGAGAACCTGCGCCTACCTCTGCTTCAAATTTACTCACATCCAGATCCTTCAGTTCAATCGTGCCGGCTCCCAGCTCGATCTCCATCTTGGATGCCTGCAGCGTGTTCTTTCCCGTAAATTCTCCCGCGCCCAGTGCAATCTCCACATCATCAAACGCATACTCCTCGGGGATCGACAAAACGATCTTGCAGCCGTCGGTACCGTTCACCGTCGATTTCCGAATACATTTCAGATAGAGCGTTCCGTCGTTCACATACCCCTGATAGGCTTTGGCCCGCTTCACTTCCACATGAAAATCATCGTCATCGGAATCCTCAAGCACCACACTGCAGCCTCCCGCCGCAATATCCAGATTTCTGATCCCCTCATCGTCTGGGGAAAAGGACTGCTTGATATCTCCGGAGAGGATATCATGCTTCGAGTCAAACTCCCCATTCAGCCCATCTTCCACGGAAAAGCGCACACCGCTGTCCAATCGCTTCAGTTCCTCAAGATTTTCCAGCTTGGCAAAAATCTCCTCCCCCAGCTCATCGTCCAGATGTATGGAATTTCTTAATTGGGAAATCGTGATGGGCCCTTGGATCGCCCCTGCGACGAGGCTCATCCCCGTACCTGCCACAATCAATATAAGCGCCAGAACCGCGCATGTTTTCATAAACTTTTTCATGCCACTGCCCTCCTTTTACACTTTGAAGCCAAATACCTGCAAAAACTGCTCAGAGCGCTGAAGATCGCCGGTGTGACGATTCCCGCCAACGCCACCGTGAGCATCAGGCACAGAATTCCCAGTCCGCCGCAGATCAGTCCGCCGCCCATCAAAGCAACCCCCGCAAGCGGCATCTCTATCAGACACAGGCACCCTGCGATAAAGAGCACCACCAACAGCACGATCAGAACAAAAGCTGCGACCCCCACCGCGAGAATCACGGAAAACCATCCCGCCAAAATTCCAATCACTGCACTCAAAAGCGCAGACACCAGACTGAGGGCGACAGGCACAAGAAAAATTGCTCCTATGATACAGAGGATGATCTGCCATGTGGGCATCTCCTCCGATTTCTTCACAAAAGGCGTATCTCCCGGGGGATTTTCCTTAGATTTGCCAGTATTCTCCGCACCCTCCCGGTCCTGATACTGGGACTCCGTGTTCTGATATTTGACCACGGGATGTTTGACATGGCTGCTCTGCAGATCCTCCTCGCGGTATCCGCTGCCCGCCAGATCCCGTTTGATATTCTCTGCGACTCTGGCCGGATTCCCCAATGCCTCCAACACATCCTGCTCACTCTCGGCCCCCGCATCCTCAAAATAGTCGTTATAATAACGCAGCGCAGCCTCCCGCTCCGCCTGAGGAATCCCCTGCAGCAGTCTCTCCAACTGTCTCATAAACTCCGCTCTGTTCATATTCCCTCTCATTCCGCCGTTCATACGGCACCTTTTCCTGAAATTCCGTGACTTCCCGCGGGCTCCGTTCTGCCCTCAAAGAGACTCGTCACTTTTTCCGCATACTGTCTCCACTCGCTCTCGTATAGCTGCAACTGCGCCCAGCCTCTGCTGGTCACCTTATAATACCGCCTGTTGCGCCCCGCACACTCCATGTCGTACACGATCAGACAATCATCCTTCTGGAGCCTGCGCAGCACCGGGTATAGCGTGGATTCCGACAAATCTATGACCCGCCGGACATCCTGTGTGATCTTATATCCATAGGTTCCCTCCGGTTCCTTGGATACCACGGCCAACACAATTGCATCTAAGAGAGCCGCACCCGTATTAAATACCATTTTCTCCTCTCATTCCGCCGTCGATACGGCATAGATTCATGCCTCGCCTGCATTTTGAAATCTATAATATTATATATCGTATAATATTATAGACACTTATAATATATGGCA
Organism: uncultured Acetatifactor sp.; assembly: GCA_964604835.1. GTDB lineage: Bacteria > Bacillota > Clostridia > Lachnospirales > Lachnospiraceae > Acetatifactor. The sequence goes on along the minus strand of CAZSAJ010000055.1, from coordinate 14,878 downwards.
TATAATATCAAATGTCAAGAAAAATTTTCCGGTTGGGATTTGTGATGGATTTGACATCCTTTAGAACGTGCACCCGCCGGGTGTACGGCAAAAACGGAAAGGAGATGCTTTTCGCATCTCCTTCCGTTTTAAGATTGATTCCATTTTGAAAAATGATGTACCGCCCTAACGAAGCAGCTCTTGCATAAAGCTCTTGATCACGCTCGAGGCATCCGTCCAAGTGGTCTCTCCCTTGAACTGCATAGGCTTGCCCACAATCTTGAACTTGACGGTCTTTGTGCCGCTGTATTTACCGACACCCATAATGACTGCGGTAGCGGTACCTTTTTTGACATTGTTGGTGTAGGATGCAATCACATAGTCCGTCCCCATGGTAAGCGTCTTGGTGACTTTCTGATTGTTCTCGTCCTTCTCTTTGATCGTCACGGTCAGATCACCCGCTCCCAGTTCAATCGCCTCACCCGTATAAGTCTTTGTGATGGTCTTATTGTTTGCATCTTTGCTGAGTGTAATCTTCGCACTTGCTATGTTCGCACCCACCTCGATCTCAGCCTTCTCGGTCTGACCGGTGAGATTGGTAGTATCCTTGGCTACCGCTTCCACATAAATCGTGCCCGCCTCAAGCTTATCCGACGCATTGTATTCTGTGGTGCCGTCCGCCTTGTAGACATGGAGCGTATACTGGGAGGATTTGAGAGCGGTTCCGGTCTCGTCGAGCACCGTCGCCGTCACCTTGCCTGCCTTTAAGCCGGTATAGGCCTTGACCGCCTTGATCTCCAGCTCGGACAGATCGAGCTGTTTGATGGCATAGGTGGCCGCGGTGTACTTCTTGGCATAGTTCCCTTTTCCGGTGATCGTGATCTTCGCCGTGGCATCATATCCCTTGATGTCATCTCCCGTAGCCTTCTTGTTGGACGTGTACTTCACCGTATAATCCGTACCGTTTTTAAGCTTCTGACCGTTGTAAGTAACCGTGATCGATTCCGGAGCAGCGCCCTTTACCGCATAGGTGCCAGCCGGTGCCTGCACTTCGATCTTATCCGCCTCCTTCGCCAGATCCACCGCCGTGATCTTGAAGGTTTTCTTCAGCTTGGTGGCATTCCCCTTGCTGTCCTGTGCTCCCGTGATCAGAATCGTCGCGGTCCCCTTGTTCACATTGTTGGACAGCGCCACATTGGCGGAGATGGGCGTCCCGTCGGCCGTCTCGTACACACCGGTCCGTTCATTATAAATATATTCCGTGGCGCTTCCGCCTTGTAAGGTCAGCGTGAAATTAGGATGCCGGGCCTCACCCGTATAAGGCACCGAATTGATCTTCGCCAGTTTCGCCGACTTCAGATTGAACAGATCCTCCGTTACCTCCTTCACTTCCTTGATCTCGAAAGTCTTTGTGAGATCTTTGCCCGCATAATTGCCCTTGCCGGTCACGGTAACCGTGGCAAATCCGGGTCTGGTATTGTTCGTATACTTAACGGTGTAATCGACTTTCGGAGTCAGCAGTCTGCCGCCCTCGATATCATAATCCACCACGCCGATGTTCGGTATGATCTTGGCCCCCGTATACTCATAAGTTTCCTCAAGACCCACGATATAGATACCTTCATGGCCTGCGAAGATACCGCCTAGGCCATAGACCGCCTTCAACGTTACGTTCTTGGTAACCTTATAGGGCATCTTAACGACCTCTCCGTCCACGCTCCAGCCCTTAAAGACATAGCCGTGCTTCTCACATGCACCGGGATCGATCGTTTGATTCTCCGCGATCAGTCTTTCCGTTCCGCCGCCGCCAACCAGCGTGCCGCCGTCCGTATCCAATATCACGGTGTAATAAACCGTCTGATCTCCCTCGGCCGCATATACGGCTTTCAACGTAATCGTCTTGTTTTCGTCCGCATCCGCAGGATTTACCGTGTAGAGAGCCGTGATCAGCTCCTCCGTGCCGCCGACGGACCATCCCATGAATTTCTGTCCGGCCGCGGGGGTACAGCTGCCCAGCGTCAGCTTCTGCCCTGCCGTTACAGTGACGCTCGCTTCCGTTCCCGCAGGAAGCGTACCACCGTTAGCATCATACTTCAACGTATAAGAAATTGCCTCATAGACTGCTTCAATCGTTATCACGCCGTCCAGCGAATCTTCCTCGCTGACGGTATAGGAACCGGTCACTACCGTGGCACCGCCGTCCGCCGACCAGCCCTTGAAGAGATAGCCTGCAGGAGGTGTGCAGTCAGGAAGCGGTTTCACGTCACCCGCCTTGACAACGCCACCATCAATGGCCGCATCCATGGTTCCGTTTCCGACCTGATACAGAATCGTAAATTGCTGCTCCGTAAACTTCAAGTTAAAATATACTACGCCTTTTTCTCCCTCGGCATATAAGTAATAGGTTCCTGCCTTCTTCACCTCAAAAGTCTTGGTGGTTCTCTTCTTTCCGGTGCTGATCAACGATACTCTTCCGGCCTCCGCAAGTGAACCGTCCGCCGATTTGCCGACAAGGACAAGATCATATTTTTTACTGTTATCAGGGCTTGCGGTCAACGCCAGATCCACCGTAAGAATTCCCGCTCCTTCCGCCGTGAATTCAAGGGATTTTAAGAGTCCGTCCTCATTGCCCGCAATGCTCTTATCCGTCAGACGTACGCCGTTAGTGTAAAGTCCCATGGCATTGCTGTTATTGGAGTCCTTTTTTACGGTCATGTAATATTTGGGATTTTCTTTTCCGGCCGCACCTACGCCGCCCGCAAGCGCATGGATGGTAAAGCCGCCGATGGTCGTCTTCTCTGTAATATCAATCGTATCCTTACCATTCAAAAGCTCATTGAAATCCCTCGATGCGTCCAACGAATTCTTCACCGTCTCCGTCGCATTCCAATGTGCATATACGGTGAAATTACCGGTCAGTTTCGATCCGTCAATCTTGTCAATATAATTGCCGCCCTCCGGCGCGTCATACCAGCCTACGAAAGCATACCCGCTTCTGCTGGATCTCTGTGTGATCTCATAGATCTGTGTGCTTGAGATCTGAACCGATGCCACCGCCGAGCCGTCGCCGGTATTGAAAATCAGCATATACGTCTCAACCGCTGTGTCATCCGGCTGCCAATCCGCATACAATGTGGCATTCCCGTTTACCACATAAGGATAAGTAACCGCCTGTGTGCAGGATGCGTCCTTATAGAATCCGCTCAGTTTATGCCCCGTTCTTGTGAAAGATACAGGCGCAAGCGCTGACATCGACGCGTAGGACGTGCCCTCCAGAACCTGTACGGTCTTGGCTTCGGGCGCATCGTCATAGTTGTAGTCAAACGAAATCGTGTAGATCTCCCCTGCGGTTCCCCCGTTTGCCACCGACAGATAGAACAAGTTGATGCCGTCCCCCTTCGTGATCTCATGGGAACCGCCCGCAAGTTCCACGGTCACCGTACCGCCTGTACCTGTTGTATATTCCTTCCCGTCCACCTTCACCTTCTGGCCGGACTCCGTCGAAGCAAACGCCATGAACAGTGTCGCCCCGTCATTACAGGAGAACGTGATCTTGGTCTTTGACTCCATTTTAAGGCATTCCTCATATTTAACGCCATTGACCGTCGTGGAGCCTTTGGAATTGGAATAGCTTCCGTTTACCGTAAAGAAACCGGTGTCGTCATTCTTCTTCATTCCTTCAAAGGTGAGGACATGATCTCCCGGCGCTGTAACGCTCTGATCTCCGCCGCCACCTGTGCCGGAAGAACCTGCCGGGATCACGGCGGTTTCTTTTGAATCACATCTGATACAACTGCGGCTCTTCACTCCCGCCTGCTCCTCGGTGGCAGGCGTATCGATAGTCCAGCTGCCATAGGAATGACCGAGCGCCGCAACCGTCTCCTGTTTTGTCTGCTGATCGCATGTGCCGTTAGCGCCTTCACAAGTATAGAACTTGATACCGGTTTCGGTACAGGTCGGATCCTTACACTTTTCGGAATCCACAACCCATTTATGGTAATGCTTGCCGGGCTCCGTCGCCTCAATTGTCAGGGAAGTAACGTTAATTTCTTTAAATGTGCCAATAGCAAGCGTTTTCGCGTCACCGGGCTGGAAATTCTCGGCCTGAATCATATAGGTGCCTTCCGGCAGCGCGGAAATACTTCCGTCTCCGGTCAACAGATTTTCACCCGCTTCGTTCACCAGCACTCCGGGTGCACCGCTATAAGTAATATCCAGATTAAAGCTGCCCCCTACCCGAAACGCATATCCGGTCTTGTTAAATTTGCCGGGCGAAAGCTCCTGCTTCGTCGTAACATCGATATCGTTGACAGTTACCCCATGCAGGTCAATTACGGAGTATTCGTTCGCCGTAACCTCCGCGGGCAGTTTCGGGCTCCGCTCCTGTGTTCCGGTTTGGGACACAATGGCTTTTCTCAACTCCGTAAAATCTTCCTGCAGCTTGTAATTGCCGCTTGGAATATAGGAAAGATTCGAATCCGTATCAAATTTGTCGTACTTGGTTCCTCCTGCCTGATACTGACAATTATTGGGCACAACCTGTGCTTTATTCGTCACAACCGTCCCTGCCGATCCCTTATTCCAGAGGACACTGGAAATGGAATCGTGATAGCTCTTGATTGCGCCGCCTTCCACAGCCTGCGGACTCTTACACATATAAAACAAATTATATTCCGAGAAAATGTAGGAGTCTGCTCTTGTATTCTGAGCATAGTCCGTCTGCATCTCCCATATATTGTTATACATGTGTATATTGGCATTGCGCGCAAGAGGGCCTCTCGCTTTACATAGATACCAATAATTGTGATGATATGTTAAGTTATACTGAAGACTGGTGTCAGCCGATCCTACCAGATTGGTCTTATGGCAGCCTTCAAAATAGTTATAACTGCAGGTAAAATACTGACCCCTCTTAAAGTCTACGGATCCGTCGCCTTCACTCTTGTCACTTTCCGCAGGACTTCCTATCTTAGGACCGTAGAACTCATTGTTATGAATCCAGCACCTCTCAACACTGGCCGTAATGTCCGCAGTCACCTTTGCGCCGGACTGCACACCTTCCATTCCAATGGCATCCTCGGGAGTATTGATGAATGTAAGATTCCGCACTTCAAAACTCTTTCCGAGCTCTGCTTCCGAAGACTGGGCCATATAATGGAATCCCCAGCCGTCAATAGTTGCGTCATATCCGATACCCTCCAGCGTGATATCCTTGCCGGACTGAATGCGGGCCATGTGTCCGTTATCACCCTTGGTTCCGCCGTAATCCGCCGAAGAATAAGCCGTAAGACCGTTGATCAGACTGGCGCTGCTCGCATCATAAGTTCCGCTCTTATACAGTCCCGTTTCCGATACCGTTCCCACAAATCTGACTACAAGCGGCTTGCCAGCTTTGGCCAATGCTTTGATAATTCCCTGATTGGTGTTGGCCTTGCCGCCATTGCTTGTCTTTCCGCCGCTTGATTCCTGTCCCACGGAATTTAAGATATTGCCGATACCCTTTACCGTAATACCGCCACAGGTAACCGTCACATCGTTCTTATTGGCATCCGTGACATAGAGAACGATAGCATTCTCCTTTAATGTGCCGTCATCTTTATACGCGCCCACACCTCTGGTATAGTTAAAATGCGCAAATCCCGAGCGGTCATAGGCGTAGACCGTGATTCCTTCCTTCTTCAGGGTCTGCCCCCCCACCGTGACGTTGAGGGTATAGGTGCCCGCTTTCAGTCCCGGGATATCAATGCGGACACCGCCGTTTCCGTTGTCCCGCACCAGATAGGTCAGATCGTCGCCCTTAAGGCTCCCATCCATCGCGCCCGAATAGCTGACCGCAGTGACGTCCGCATCCTTCACTCCTGCTATCTCCGCATAGATGCTCTCATTCCAGCCTCCGACATTGGAAAAATCGGATACCGCCAGAGGAACTGCCGTTCCCGCAAGCGTAGAACCGTACTCCAACAGAGCAGGCTCTCCGTCCTGTGTTCCCAGACCGACCACCCCGGTCTCATCTTCCCCGGCGGCGGGCAGCGTACCGACAGCTTCCGCTTCGATTACCGCTTCCATTCCCGTTCCGGATCCCGCCGCATACACCGGCATACTTTGCAGTATGGGCGACAGCATCATAGCCGTACTTAAGAGCACGGCTGTCAACCTGTTGTTCATGTTTGTTATGTTTGTTATGTTTCTCATTGCTCTCCCTCTTTCCCCAATAGATGGGTAGATACTATGTTCCGGCAGATCGATAAAAGCAGAACTTCTGCCGACTATAATTTTATACCAAAAAAGGACAGACAACAATATTTATTTCCACAAAACAGGCGAGAATAAACGCCAAAATTTCATTCGGAAATTTGGTCATTTTTACTCTCGCCCATCGCCCTATTGCTTCTATATAATTATTACTTCCGCTTTATGCCGTTTTACATGTCATCAATTCCCGTCGGCGGCATTCCGATCTCCTAGCGCTCCATCTTCCAGAAAAACGCACTGTAGGCCGGCAGCGTGCTGCCGCCGCCAAAGTCATGCAGCTCGCCGGTGATCAGATCCTGTGCCTGACCGCAGCCCGCATCAAAATGAGCCACAAAATCCTGATCGTCCGCATTGATGGCCACCAGCACCCGCTCTTTATCCGTCTTTCTCTCAAAGATACACTGCTTATTGGTGAGCAGGACGGAACGGAAAGCTCCGTAATTAAGGGCATCGGAATGTTTCTTGGCATCCGCGAGCCTGCTGATATGATCGCACAGGTCATTCCAGACAGGCGCCTCCAGACAGGGCCGCAGCGCCGGGTCTCCCTGATGCTTCTCAGCCTTCTCGCCCCATTCGCTTCCATAATAAATACAGGGAATTCCGGGCATACCGAACATCAACGCATAGATCAGGGGCAAATGATTTTTATTGGTGAGGATGCTCGCCACACGAGTCACGTCATGGTTATCCACAAAGGAGAGCATGTGCTTGCCCTTATAAAGCGTCCAGTTCTCCGGCCCGAACTGGCGCAGCAGCGAATGGACAATCTCGAACATATTCATACTGTTAAAACTGCTGTAGAGGCCTTTATAACACTCGTAATTTGTAGCCGAATGCAGCATGGCGTCGTTCACCAGCCGGTTGTAATCCCCGTGCAGCATCTCGCCCAACAGATAGAAGTCCTCCTTCAGCCCCGCCGTGTAATCACGCAGTCTTCTCACAAATCCCTCGTCCAGACTGTAGGCCACGTCCAGTCTCAGTCCGTCGATGCCGAACTCCTCCACCCAATACTTCACACTCTCCAAGAGATAGTTCACGACCTCCTCATTGCGGAGATTGAGTTTCACCAGATCGTAATTCCCCTCCCAGCCCTCGTACCAGAGCCCGTCGTTATAATTGGAATTGCCGCCGAAATCAATTCGGTAAAACCAGCTTGTATAACGGGAATTCTCCCTGTTATGCACCACGTCCATAAACGGCCCGAAACCTCTGCCCACATGATTGAACACACCGTCCAACACCACCCGGATACCGGCTTCATGCAAAGCGTCGCACACCTCCCGGAAATCCTCGTTGGTCCCCAGACGCACATCGATCTTGCGGTAATCTCTGGTATTGTATCCATGGGTATCCGACTCAAAAATCGGCGAGAAATAGATCGCGTCGATTCCCAGCTTCCGCATATGGGGGATCCATTCCTTTACTTTCAGGATCCGATGTTCCAACACCCCGTCATTTTCAAAAGGAGCTCCGCAGAACCCCAGCGGATAGATCTGATAGAACACACTTTCATAAGCCCACATCTTTTTTTCCTCCCATCTTGCAAAAATCCTGCAAAAATTACCGACATGTTTATCGGGGCGTTTCTGTCACATTTCTACCGGGAATTTGTGCTGAATCCACAGAATCCACATAGTTATCCACAGCCTAACACCTTTGTCATTTTACCACGAATTTGATATCATTTCCACTATTTTGATGTCATTTCCGTCAAAATTACAGCCATGAATCCCAAAAACGTTCCACCCGTTTTGCAATGCTGTCCACATTGACCTTCTCAAAATGCTCCCACTCCCTTGGAAAAAGCCGTCTGTTGGACATCTGCAGGAAGCGCTCGTCCAAAAGCGCGATAATCCCCACGTCCTCCTCCGTGCGAATCACGCGGCCCGCGGCCTGCAGTACTTTGTTCATCCCCGGATAGCGGTATGCGTAATCAAAACCGTTCTCATTCCTTTCGTCGAAATAATTCTTCAGAATCTCCCGCTCGTTGCAGACCTGCGGAATCCCGGTTCCCACGATGATCACGCCTATCAGGCTGTCTTTTTTCAGGTCGATTCCTTCTCCAAAGATTCCGCCCAGTACACAGAACGCGATCAGCGTGTGATCCAATTCCTCGATCTCCATGTGGATCATCCGCTGCAGATCCGGTCCGTCCTCCCCGCGAAAGCGCCCCAGAAACGCCTCCCGATCCTCCTCGCTCATAAATTCCTGCTGCAGAATACACTCCTTTTCCTCATCGGCAAAACGTTCCTCATAAAGGTCATAAAGCCGCTGCATAAAGCTGTAGGAAGGGCAAAACACCATATAATTGCCGTGGCGGTTCCTCACGATCTCATCAATATAGCGCACAATCCGCTCATATTCCTCATCGGAGCGCCTTGAATACTTGCTGGTCACGTCATCGGCAATTAATAACGCCCGCTTTTCTTGATCAAAGATCGACTTCGCATAGACCTCATAATCCTCCGCCTCCCCGCCCAGAAGCTCCTTATAATATTGAATGGGAAGAAACGTCGCCGAGAACAAAATGCTGCTGCGGCCGCGTCCCATGCATTCCTTGAGATTTTCACTGGGATTGACACAGAAAAGCTTGAGCAGAAACTCCCCGTCCTCCTGCATCTGCGTGTATTTTACATAATGTTCGTCCACCCGCTCATAGATCATCAGAAAATGCGAAACTTCAAAATAAAATTCCAGTATGCGCTCCCGCACGGGCAGATCGCTCTCCTCCTGCTCCTCCAGATAATCTGACATGGTGCTGTAGAGGCGCATTAAGGCATTTACAAAATCATCGATACTCTCCACCAGCCGGTAGTTCTCACACTCCCGCTTTAACTTCAGCAATTCTTTATTGCACCGCTCCAAACGCTGTTGAAGCTTTTCTCCGTATCCCTGCCGCAGGAGAATGGAACGCCCCGCCTGCCGTCTGCCGCGTCCCTTTCCGGCGGACATGCCGATGGGCATGGAGTCCGATGTTCCCGACGCAGGCAACATTTCTGTCATGAATGTCATTTCTGACACATTCATGCTGTTTGACATGCCTGTCATATCCATTGTCATTTGACCAGATACTTGATTCCTGCGGTTTTTCTCTTCCATCTCCGACATGATTGTCTGCTGAATCTCGCGTTTTAATGACAGGAAATCTTCCTTCACCAGCGAGGCACTGTACATCTCCCTTCCCCGCTCCACGAGATTATGGGCCTCGTCGATCAGAAAGAGATAATCACCCCCCGAGGCCTCTGCGAAAAAGCGTTTTAAGTACACATGGGGATCAAAGAGATAGTTGTAGTCTCCGATAATGGCATCCGCAAAGAGACTCATATCCAGACAAAACTCAAAAGGACACACCTGATGCTTCACAGCATATTCCTCTATGACCTCCCGGCTGAAGCGATCCTTCGAGACGAGCAGATCATAGACCGCCTCATTGATTCGATCATAATGTCCCTTTGCATAGGGGCAGCTCTGCGGATTGCATTCGGGCCGCTCCAGAAAGCAGATCTTCTCCTTGGCCGTGAGCGTGACACTTTTAAAACGCAGTCCCCGCTCCCGGAGAAGTTCCACGGTATCATCGGCCACCGTGCGGGTGATAGTCTTGGCCGTGAGATAGAAAATCCTGTCCCCCATTCCCTGCCCCATGGCTTTGACCGCGGGAAACAGCGCGGAGATCGTCTTGCCCACCCCCGTGGGAGCCTCCAGAAAAAGTTTCCTCCCGTGATAGATGGTTCGGTAGACATTGGCCACCAGATCCCTTTGCCCTTCCCTGTACGGAAAGGGGAACTCCAATCTCTCTATGGACTGTCTTCGAATCTGCTTCCACTGCCAAGTGTAGTCCGCCCACTTCCGATACTCTTTGATCAGCCCTTCAAACCACCGCTCAAGCTGTCCAAAAGTATAATCCTCAAAAAAATAACGGATGTCCTCCGACTCCAGATTGCAATAGGTCATGCGGATACGAATTTCTTTCAACTCCTTCTGCAGGCAGTAAAAATAGGCATAACATTTGGCCTGCGCCACATGCAGCATCTCCGGCTCTCTCATGCGGCTCAGGTCGCGGTAGGTTCCCTTGATCTCGTCCACGGTAACTCCCTCCGCGTTTTCTATGATTCCGTCCGCCCGCCCTTCCACCGTCAGCGTGTACTGCTCCGTGGGAAACGTATAGCGCAGAGAGACCTCCGCCTGATAATCCGCCCCCATCCTGCGCTGAATCATGCGGTGAATACGACTGCCCTCCTGCATGGCGTTCTCGGGAGAACCATGGTGTCTGTTGTCGATATCCCCGTGCCGGAGGACAAATTCCACCAGTCCCCGAACGGAGATGCGCACTTCTCCGGGCGTTTGCTCCGTCCGGGTATTCTCATTATCCGCTTTCTTTAAATCAATCCTTGTCTGCTCCACGCGTCTTCCCGCCCGTCTCTGAACTTGCGTCAGTTAATATCGGTCGCTCTCCTCGAATCACCGCTCCCCGTTTATAGTACCTCTTTGCGGCCCCTGCGTCAAATTCTACCCGATGTATCGTCAGCCGTGCCATCGGAATGCCCTCCGAAGCAGCCTGAGCATAGCCCAAAACCGTCAGTCCTCCTGAAATTCCGCCATATGTTCCCTAAAGCGAAACGGCAGCATCCCCGCCTGAAGCTTTCCGTTGTGCCGCTCGCTGATGGCAATGCTTTGACAAAAATGCCGAAACAGCATCCGATATCTGTTCTCATCGGCTGAGAAAGAGGCTGAAACAGAAGGATCCTCCGAAAGCAGCTCCGCGCCGCGCAGCAGATACCACTGCCCGGAAGCCGGATGCACACCGAACCACCCCCGCCCCACATCATGGAGCACAAAATTCTCCTCCGGGAAACGATCCGCGAAGTGCGGCATGAGAAAGGTGAGCACATTGCTTCTCGGAGCGATCTTCCCATAGAGCATCCCGTTCTCCAGCTCCGCAAAGCGCACGAACTCCCGCAAATGGCCGCTCTCCCTGCCGACATTCGTGGCAAGGCGGAAGGTTTTGTACACATTCGCATCCGTCAGATTGTCAAAAAGATGTCCGAAACCGCAGCCGCCGTCCAATCCCGCCGCCACCGTCCGATAGACGGCCTGCGCCTTCTCCGCATCCCGGGCGGCGAGTGCCAGACACAGATACTCGTAATCTTTCTCCCCGAAGCGCCGCCGCAATGTGCGGATGACCTTTTCCGCCCTGCCCGGATCCGTCTCCACCTCGATCACCGTGGAAAAAAGCCACGCCTCGTCCTCCAGCGCCAGCCGCACCTCCTCCCGGCTGCGATGTTCCTCATAGACCCGGTAGATTGCCGTAAAAATGCCCTCCAATGTATCGTCACACCGATAAATATACATATCCGCCTCCAATGATCCGCCTATAATTGTCCCCTCACAGCTCTCCCACCGCCGCCTGCCTCGCCTCCTCGGAGGTCACGGGCCGCTGGAAGACGCCGTCATCAAACAGAGACATCTGACGATAACTCATCCCGTCACTGCCAAATCGGATGCGCTCCTGCTCGCTTGTAAGATTGCGGACGATATAATCCTCCTCCAGCTTCGTGGGGTACATCATGCGGCCATTGCAGGTGACAAAATACAGCGCCCGCTTCAACACCACACCCAACTTTTTCAGATCCGCAAAGGTCAGATTGCAGCTCTTTCTCGCCGCCACAATACGCCTTGCGCTCTTGACGCCCACTCCCGGAATCCGCAGCAGCTTCTCGTAGGGCGCCCGATTGATCTCTATGGGGAACTCCTCCAGATGCCGCACCGCCCAATCCTCCTTTGGATCCAGCATCACATTGAAAAACGGACGCTTCTCGTCCAGAAGCTCCTGCGCCTCAAAGCCGTAAAACCGCAGCAGCCAGTCCGCCTGATACAGTCTGTGCTCCCGAAGAAGCGGCGGGCCGCCCGGCAGAACCGGAAGGCTCTTATCCTGATTCACCTGCACATAGGCGGAGTAAAAGACACGCTTTAAGGCAAATTTGCGGTATAGGCTCTCCGCCACGTTCAGAATCTGATAGTCATTCTCCGGCGTCGCGCCTATGATCATCTGCGTGGACTGTCCTCCTCCCACAAAGCGCGGCGCATGACGATAGAGCGCCAATTCGTTCCGGTTCTCCGTAATACCGTTTTGAATCTGGCGCATGGGCGTCAAGATGTTTTTGCGGTGTTTATTGGGTGCCAGCGTGCGCAGCCCCTCCGCCGTGGGCAGCTCCAGATTGACGCTCATTCTGTCCACCAGAAACCCGGTTCTGTATATCAGCTCCGCATTCGCGCCCGGAATCGCCTTCACATGGACATACCCGTTGAAGCGATACTTCGTCCGAAGCAGATAGACGGTACGACAGATCTGTTCCATGGTAAAATCCGGGCTGTTGATGATGCCGGAGCTCAAAAACAATCCCTCTATATAATTGCGCCGATAAAATTCGATGGTGAGCGTACAGATCTCCTCCGGGGTAAAGGTGGCTCTGGGCACATCATTGGAACGGCGGTTCAGACAATATTTGCAGTCATAAATACACTCGTTGGTCATCAGAATCTTCAACAGGGAGATGCAGCGCCCGTCACTGGAAAAACTGTGACAGATTCCCGCCGCAATACAGTTTCCCATGGCCTTCGCCCGTCCGGCCTGACCGCCTCTCCCGTCAGGCAGCGCCCTGCCCTGCCGCAGACCGCCTCCCATATTCTCCCAAGGCCTGTCGCTCCCGCTGCGGTCCACACCGCTGGAAGTGCAGGAGACGTCATACTTGGCGGCATCCGTCAGGATTCCCAATTTGTTCATCAGGGACTGATCCTGTCCCGTTATCATGTATTCCACCGCCGCGCCTCCAATCCGAACGTTTGTTTGTCTATATATTAGCACATACGTTCGGATTATGCAAGCCCTCCCACGGATTTTCTCTGATCTTGATCTTATCTTAAAACAATATCTTCAAATTCTTTGTTTTTCCCGCAAACCAATCCAATACATGGCGATCTCCAAGATCAAAACCGGCACAAACATCATTCCCATCACCACCAAAGCCCCTATTCCCATGCAAATCGCGCCCATGATAAGCGACAGAACGCCCCCCGCAACCGCGGCCGCCAGCGTCCCCTTTACCTCAAGTTCCGTAACCCGGCTATTTTTTCTCACGGCGATAAACCGGAGCGGCGTCAGCAAAACTGCCGACCACACCAACATCGCCACTGTATAAAACGCCCCGCCTAACAGATCGACTTTGCCGATACGGGTATAATCCGTGCCGTCCACGGTTCCAATCTCCCCAGCCTGCTTCGCATAGCAGAATACCAGCACACATAATACAATGTGAATCACAATAAAGACCGCAAACCGTGCGATATGCGCCGCCCGCAGCATTCGTTTCTCTTCCTTAGGAGCTGCCTTAGGATCTCCCTTCGCCGCTTGGTCCGCATGCTCCAAAGAAAGGTCCTGCAGATCCCCGGATCGCTTTCTTCCCCACAATCCGGTCCAATACACCGTGATCTCCAAGATCACAATCGGCAGAAGCAGGATTCCCATCATCTCGAGAATCTCCGTCCCCATGAAAAGCATCCCCACAGCCAATGTCAAGATGACTCCCGCAAGCGTAACCGCCATCGTCGCTTTTACCTCATAGCCCGTAACCCGGGTGTCTTTTTTTACGGCGGTAAATCGCAGCAAAATCACCAAAAACGCCGCCCACACCAACATCGCCGCCACACACACAATGTATAGGAACACAGCGAGGATGCCTTTATAAACCACTCCTATGAAGTTCATAAGATCGCCAACCCCCGTGGCGTCCGATTGTGTGCCCGAAACGACATCCGCAAATATGAATTGATCCAATCCCATTATACATAAGAACACAGACGTACATAATGCGATATGGAGCACAATAAAAAGCGTAAGACGCACCCTATCCGACTTCTGCATCCCGAATTTGTCTTCCATGTACTTCCCTCCTTATCGGCTATGGGCGGTTCCCCCGCGATCCTACATCACTTTCATCTTAGCATATCCGCCTGCAAATGACAAACTGACTCTATTGCTCATTTTTCCTCCGCAATGGAATCTTTTTCTATTGACCAGTCAATCACGTATAATGATTTCCTGAATTGTAATCCAATCGGGCGTGTGTTATAATTTCAATGTTGTTGACAGTGACAAATTACAATTTGGATGGAATGAAATGAATAAATTATTCAAAGATATAAGGCATAGCGATATTGAAGCAGTGCAGGCAGCAATATTCAAAAATAGCAGCGTTGTAAACGAAGTTTACAATGCCAAAGCCCCTAAAAAGGATATAGGGCAATCGCCATTACAGGTAGCGATTAAATGCGGAGAATTTGAAATTATAGAGTTGCTGCTTGAAAAGGGTGCCGACGCCGATTTCATGGAAGACCCTGCACTTGTTCCGCCTCACAGCGTTTGCATGTCTGTCCTGCATGATGCTATTATAGGTGTATTTTCTGCATTATGTTATAAACAGTATAGCCATTCCGAAAAGTATAGGAATCTGATTAAAATACTGCTTGAAAATGGAGCCAATCCTAATCGGAAAACCTCATCAGGAGTGCTTCCCATAGGTACGGCAATCAATCACGGATAGTGTCAATATTTTTTCGCAAATATAATTTCAGCCGTTTGGTATCCGATGAT
>CAZSAJ010000054.1:0-19637 GCA_964604835.1 uncultured Acetatifactor sp. | reverse complement strand
CAGATAGATATCTATCTTCTCATTGCAGAATGCCACCGTGGTATAAATGGAATTCAAAAGCTCCAGATCCGAACTCACATACCCGGTCTCCTCCTCAAGCTCTCTGGCCGCCGCCTGCAGGGTAGGCTCCTCTCTCCCGTTTAATCCGCCCGCGGGAATCTCCAGCGTCTCCCGCTCCAGCGCATTGCGGTATTGGCGTACCATCAGGATCTTGCCGTCCCCCCGGACAGGCACCACCGCCGCAGCGCCCTTGTGATCAATCAGGTCCCAGTCCGCTATATTCCCGTTTGGTATCTGCATGGTGTCCTGATAATAATCAATAATTGCTCCATGGGCAATCAATTTGCGGTTAAGCCGCTTATATTCTTCCATATTTGTTCCCATCTGCGCGCTGCGTCACGCATTCACACGAATCGTTGAACACGCATTTTTATTCAACGTTTTAACTTCATGCTTTCTATTTTCCCTGCAAAAGCTTTTCCACACTGACCAGCTTTACGCACAGCACAAACAAATCCGCGGCCAAAGCCAGTTCCTCCGGCGTGGGAAAAGACGGTGCAATACGGATATTGCTGTCCTTGGGATCTATGCCATAGGGGAATGTGGCACCCGCGCCGGTGAGAACCACGCCGGCATTCTTGCATTTGGCGACAATCTCTTTCGCACAGCCCTCCATGGCGTCGAAGGAAATGAAATATCCGCCCTCCGGCCGGGTCCATGTGCCGATGCCCGCACCGGTGAGTTCCCTGTCAAACACCTCCAAAACAGCCTCAAACTTAGGTCGCATCAGCTCTGCGTGTTTTTTCATATGTGCCTTCATTCCGTCCAGATTTTTGAAATATCGCACATGGCGAAGCTGATTGATCTTGTCATATCCTATGGTCTGGATCGTCATGGTCTTCTCTATTTCCCGCAGATTGTCAGCGGAAGCCGCTATCGCCGCAATACCGCCGCCCGCAAAGATGACCTTGGATGTGGAGGCAAATTCATATACCATATCCGGATTACCGGCTTTCTCACATTCTCCCAGAATCTCCAGAAGCGGATTGTCCTTCCCCTCATACAGACCATGGATCCCATAGGCGTTGTCCCAATAAATTCTGAAGTCCTTGGCTGCAGGTTTCAAATTCGCAAAGCGTCTCACCGTCTCATCGGAATAGACATAGCCTTGAGGATTGGAATACTTGGGCACACACCAGATGCCCTTAATTGCAGGATCCTCCGCCACCAATTTCTCCACCATATCCATATCGGGTCCCTCGGGTGTCATGGGAACCGTGATCATTTCTATTCCAAAGTGCTGCGTGATGGCAAAATGCCTGTCATATCCGGGAGCGGGACACAGAAATTTAACCTTATCCAGCTTGCACCAAGGCGTGCTGCCCATGACGCCGTGTGTCACGGAACGGGCCACGGCATCGTACATAATCGAAAGACTGGCGTTCCCACAGACGATCACATGCTCCGCGTCAACTCCCATCATCTCCGCCATCAGCGCCCTTGCCTCGGCAATGCCGCGGAGTTCTCCATAGTTGCGGGTATCCACCCCGGATTCCGTAGTCATATCGGAGGAAGCATCAAGAATTCCAAGAAAATCTTTTCCCAGATCCAACTGCGAAGCCGCAGGCTTTCCTCTGGACATATTCAGATTCAGTCCCTTCGCCTTGGCCTCCTCATATTCCGCATTCAGCTGGGACTGTAATGCCAATAATTCTTCTCTGCTCATCTCTTGGTACGTTTTCATCTTTCCTCCCATTCCGCCGCACAAACGGCACGAACAATGCTCTTACAAATCTTTCCGGCTGTCGCCAAAACACAAAATTGGAAATGAATTTCGCAGTGCATAATCGTATACAATCATACATCTGGTTAATCATACTATAAGAGAGAAGATTAGACAAGAGTTTTTTTAGATTTCCCTCAAAAATGCGGAAATGCACAAAAATAACCGCCACAACATTGCAGCGGTTATTTGTTTTGCTTATGAAATTATTGTCTCTGAAATTCTTGTCTCAAACATTCTGTTCCGAACTGTCTATGGTCTCGCAATCTTATTTTGCGTAATCAATAACCCGGCTCTCACGGATCACATTGACCTTGATCTGTCCCGGATACTCCATCTCAGCTTCAATCTGTTTGGAGATCTCTCTGGCCATCAGCACCATATCGGCGTCTGAAACCTGCTCGGGTACTACCATAACACGAACTTCACGACCTGCCTGAATAGCAAAAGACTTATCTACACCTTTGAAATTGTTTGTTATTTCTTCTAATTGTCTCAATCTGCTAGTATAGGTTTCCAATGTTTCCCTTCTAGCTCCCGGTCTTGCAGCAGAGATTGTATCAGCAGCTTGTACAATACATGCAATCAGGGATGTGGCTTCTACGTCGCCATGATGGGATTCCACTGCGTTGATAACCACAGCGTTCTCCTTATACTTTCTGCAAAGTTCCGCACCAAGCTGTACATGGGAACCTTCCATCTCATGATCGACGGATTTGCCGATGTCATGGAGAAGTCCCGCTCTCTTGGCCAGCCTCACATCAAGACCCATTTCCGCAGCGAGCAGTCCCGACAACTGTGCCACTTCTATGGAATGCTTCAGAGCGTTCTGTCCATAGCTGGTTCTGAACTTCATCTTTCCGAGTAATCTTACAAGCTCCGGATGAATGCCATGTACGCCGACTTCCAAAACCGCGGATTCACCTTCGCCTTTGATCATTACTTCAACTTCTCTCTGCGCTTTCTCCACCATCTCTTCAATTCTGGCCGGATGAATGCGCCCGTCTACAATTAACTTCTCAAGGGCAATTCTCGCCACCTCACGGCGAATGGGATCGAATCCGGAAAGAATCACTGCTTCGGGCGTATCGTCAATAATCAACTCAACTCCCGTCATAGTCTCTAACGTGCGGATATTCCGCCCCTCACGACCGATGATTCTGCCCTTCATCTCATCGCTGGGAAGCTGTACCACCGAAATCGTTGTCTCGGAGACATGGTCTGCAGCACATCTCTGAATTGCTGAAACAACATATTCCTTGGCTTTCTTGTCAGCTTCCTCTTTGGCCTGACTCTCCAGTTCCTTGATCATCACGGCCGTTTCATGCTTCACTTCATCTTCAACAATTTTCAATAAGTAGTCTTTTGCCTGTTCAGAGGTTAAACCTGAAATTCGTTCCAGTTCCTGCACACGTTGCTCATTCAGCCGGGAGACCTCGTCCTTCATTTTATTGAGGGATTCTTCTCTGGCCGCCAGACTCTGTTCACGCCTCTCAATCGCATCAGCTTTCTTGTCGATATTGGACTCTTTCTGCTGTACCCTGCGCTCGTCCCGCTGTACCTCGGACCTGCGTTCCTTGATCTCCTTGTCGAGTTCATTCTTCGTGCGAATGGTCTCTTCCTTGATCTCAAGTAATGACTCGCGCTTCTTGGCCTCTGCAGTCTTGAGTGCTTCATCGATAATCTCTCTCGCCTTCTCCTCAGCATTGCCGATAGTATTGGCTGCGGATTTCTTCAGATAGGAAACCGTAACCTTATTGGTAACCAGAGCGGTGACGAGGATGCAAACCAATGCAACTACAAGCATGATAATCACTCCTTGCAGCGTCATTACAGGAGCACCTCCTTTTTATGAAATTTTCATTGTACACTTTGCCTGTAAAACAGGTTCAATAAACAATCAAACAAGCAATCTACAACAGTATGATTGTAAACTGAATTTACCTCAATGTCAAGTGAAAGTACATAGGAGGCGGGATAAAAATACAAAATGAACATATTTTTATTGAAAATCTTGCACGAATCCCACAAAATGCTCCGAATCGAAAGTCAGTCCTCCATTCCGCATGCGCACAACACCCGGCGGATACTCTCCCCGGAAAAGCCTTTTCGCATGAGAAACGCCGCCTGTTTCTGCCATTCCGCTCTGTCCGCAGTATTCGGATCATAATGGCGTTTCTCCAACAGTCTGCGTATCATTCCGCTCTCATCCTGAACGCCTCCCTGATCCTCCCATGCGTCCCACGCGGCCCGGATCGTCTCCGCATCAATCCCTTTTCCCAGCAGATCCGTCTCAATCCGCCTTTTGCTGCGGTTCTCCCCATGACAGGCAATGTACTGTGTGGCATATCGCAGATCGTCCGTATAATGAAAGGATGCCACATACGCGAGAGCCTCCTCCACAATTTTCTCCGGATAGCCTCCCTGCCTGAGTTTGTCCCGCAGTCTGGCGGTGGTATATTCACGGTTCTTCAGTAGATTCATGGCCCGCAGTTTTGCCCGCTTGGGCAGAATCTCTCCCATGATTGCCAAATAGTCTTCCTCGGGCAATTCTCTGTCTTCTTCTATGTGATAGCGGCGCAGCTCACTCTTATATAAGACAAAGGCGAACTCCCCGTTCAAGTATACTTTGCTTCGCGACTTTGTCAGCTCTTCAATTTGTGTGATCCGCATTACGCCTCATCCCGTCCCTTTTTGGCTGCTCGTCCCGATGCCGGTGCCTCCTCCGGTTCTGCGCCTTTCGGCGCGCCGTCCAGACCGTAATGTGCTCTCACCTTGGCCGCCACCTCGTCACAGACCGCAGGATTGTCCCTAAGATACTGCTTGGCGTTCTCGCGGCCCTGACCGATCTTATTTCCCTCATAGGCATACCATGCGCCGGACTTCACCACCACATCAATGCCGGCGGCAAGATCCAGAATATCGCCCACCATGGAGATTCCCTCACCGAACATAATATCAAACTCCGCCTCCTTAAAGGGCGGCGCTATTTTATTCTTGACCACTTTTACGCGCGTACGGTTGCCGATGACTTCCCCGCCCTGCTTGAGCGACTCAATACGGCGCACATCCAGACGAACGGAAGAATAGAATTTCAGCGCCCGGCCGCCGGTGGTGGTCTCCGGATTGCCGAACATCACACCAATCTTCTCGCGGAGCTGATTGATAAACACGACCGTACACTCGGACTTGCTGCTCACGGCCGTGAGCTTGCGCAGCGCCTGAGACATCAGTCTGGCCTGCAGTCCCACATGGCTGTCACCCATATCGCCGTCTATCTCCGCCTTGGGAACCAGCGCTGCGACGGAGTCCACCACCACAATGTCCACGGCTCCGGAACGCACCATAGTCTCCGCGATCTCCATGGCCTGCTCACCGTTATCCGGCTGAGAGATATAGAGATTGTCGATATCCACGCCGATATTCTTGGCATACACCGGATCCAGCGCATGCTCCGCATCAATAAATCCGGCGATGCCGCCCCTCTTCTGCACTTCCGCGATCATATGCAGGGTGACCGTGGTCTTACCGCTGGACTCCGGTCCGTAGATCTCCACGATTCTTCCCTTGGGAATACCGCCCAGTCCCAGCGCGATATCAAGACTTAACGATCCGGTGGGAATCGTCTCCACATTCATCTGTGCGGAAGGATCCCCCAGCTTCATCACGGTTCCCTTTCCGTACTGCTTCTCCAATTGGCTGATCGCCGCATCCAATGCCTTGAGCTTCTCTTCTCTTTCCATATCCAATCTCCTTTTCGCAAGGAACAAATGTTCTTATCTTGTTTTAGAATAAAACATCTGTTCGGTTTTGTCAACAGTATTTTTTATAAAGACAGAATATCATTTGATCTGTCCATTAAAACTCCCTCAAAAGCATCCCTCCCAACTTTTAAAATTATCTGTTTGAAACTTATGGCGAAATGCCGGAATACAAAGAATGATGTGCAGATAGATATGTCTGAACATGGGTATAGTGTACCACAATAAAGTCTTGCAGACAAGCGGGATTTAAAACTTTTACCTTTTTCCTGTCAGGATTGAGCAATTGTATGCCCAATCCTTCCGCAATATTTAATAGATAATATGTTCTTTGTGATATTGGATAAAATCTTGTTTCTGAAAATCCGGCAGATATCCGTATTCGTCTAAAATCAGCTTAATCATTGCAGCGGCTCTCGCTTGGGTATTTACACTTTTTGCCGGATTAAACTCAATATCCGTAAAATAATTATATTTTGAAATTGCATTGATTTCCTCTATTGCAAATGATTGTTTTACAGCAGCAATATAGATGAAATCATAAAATACCGTCTTGGGTGTTAAAGGAAAATTCTCATTCTGATAACGAAACGCTCTAAGTTTCCCGGAATTCTGCAGCCTTTCATCACGCTTGGCTTCCTTGGGTAACACATCAAGTAAATCAAGATATGGACCACCATTTTCAAAAACTTTAGCACTCTGAAAAATATTCTCAAGGGCATAGTCGTTTAACTTGAGATTGAAGGCACTTAGTTTGATTCCAATAGATTCTTTACCCTTAGTGCTAATTTCTAATGGCTTAGCGCTTGCATCCGCTTCCATGATTGCATGATGCAGGCTTTCTATGGACTTTTGTTTTTGAGACGCTGCAAAACCCGGAAACCATTCAAACGAATATGTTTCACTAATCACTTTTCCTTGACGAATCAAAAATGCAGGTCGTTCTGCCACGATATCCCTCCAAAAACAAATTGAGATGATTTTCTAATTCTCTACTTCTTCCCGAATGTCACATCGCTGATATACTGCAGAATACAGCTTCTCAGAAGCGTCAAAGCCGCCGACACCGCGCTCTCGCGCACCTTGGCGCGGCTGCCGCTGAAGTGATACTCCCGCACCTCCACTTTTCCCTTGATATTGCAGGCGATATAGACCAATCCCACGGGCTTTTCTTTCGTTCCGCCGTCCGGTCCGGCGATGCCGGTGACCGAGACGGTCACGTCGCATTTGCTCAGATTGGCCGCCCCTCTGGCCATCTCCTCCGCCGTTTTGGCGCTGACGGCGCCGTATTTCTGAAGCGTGGACTTCTTGACACCGAGAAGCTTGCGTTTCGCCTTGTTGGAGTAAGTCACCAGACCGGACCGGAACACTTCGGAGGAACCGGGCACATTCACTAACCGCGCCGACAGCAGCCCTCCGGTACAGGACTCCGCACAGGTCAGCGTCAGTCCGTTGGCGAGAAGCAGCTCCTCCACTGCCTTCTCCAGAGTCACGTCCTCCTCCGCAGTGTAGATGTTCTCCCCGAAGCGGGCCTTTAACTCTTTTACCACGGGCTTGGTCAGCTTTTTAGCCTCCTTTGCGTCTCCCGCCGAAGCCGTGACCCGGATGTGAACCTCCCCGGTCTTGGCATAGGTGGCCAGCGTGGGATTGCTCTGGGTGTCGATCAGATCCTTCACCTGTGTCTCCACCATGCTCTCCCCGAGTCCGCAGATCTTGACAGTCTGAGAAAAAATGACTCCCGGAGTCAATTTCTCCAGATAGGGTTTTACCTGCTCCGCGAACAGCGGAATCAATTCCCCCGGAGGTCCGGGAAGAAGAATCACTCTCACATCGTCCCGTTCTATGATCAGTCCCGGTGCGGTGCCGTTTGGATTGTATAACACCACGGCCCCCTCGGGCACAAGCGCCTGTTTCCAGTTGTTTTCCGTGGGAGTGGTGCCCCGCAGGGCAAAAAACTCCGCGATCCGCTCTCTCCACCCCTCGTCCATCACCAGCTCCAGACCGCAGACTTTCGCGGTGACTTCCTTGGTCAAATCATCCTCTGTGGGCCCTAAACCCCCGGAACAGATCACGATGTCGGAGCGCTCCATGGCGTTCTTTAAGGTCAATGTCAGCCGTTCCTCATTGTCCCCCACCACACTCTGATAATAACAGGACAATCCCAGCCCCGCACATTGTTCCGCCAGATAGGCGGCATTGGTATTTACGATATTGCCCAGAAGAATCTCCGTTCCCACACTAATCAATTCTACCGTCATTTTGCACCATCCTTCATCACATCTTTATTCTTCACCAGATAATCCGCCAGAGAAATCACCGTCAGCGCCAGCGCGATCCACATCACCACATCTGTGGCGATCACAAACCATTCTTCGCTGCCAAAAAGCGCTCCAAAGTACGCATCCTTCACGATCATCATGCAGATCATAATCATCTGGAACGTTGTCTTAAACTTCCCCCAATAGCTTGCCGCGATCACCACACCGTTATCCGAGGCGATCAGCCGAAAACCGCTGATAATAAATTCCCTGCTGATGATGATTACCACCACCCAGGACGGGATCCGCTCCATCTCCACCAACACGATCATAGCGGCGCACACCAGAAGCTTATCCGCCAGCGGATCCATGAATTTACCGAAATTGGTCACCAGATTATATTTTCTGGCAATTTTGCCGTCCAGAAGATCCGTAAGGCTGGCCACGATAAAAATAGCCAGCGCCGTATACTCCGCATAGATGGTCTCGCCGCCAAAAAGCGATTCCACCCAGCCCCATCCCTGAAAGCTTCCCAGCAGGATCAGCACGAAGGGCAAAATCAGGATCACCCGGAAAATCGTCAGTTTATTGGGCAGATTCATTTTTGTTTTCTTCACATTGTCACTCATGATACAATTCTCCTATCAGGTCATATTCGTTGAAATCCGTCACCAGCACTCTGGCAAAGTCCCCTGTCATGAGATTGGCCGTGGTGTTTAAGAACAGATAGCCGTCCACATTGGGCGCGTCTCTGTAGGTTCTCGCCACATAGGTGTCCTCGTCCGCCACCTTTCCCTCTATCATCACCGTCAGCACCCGCCCTACCATCTCCTCCGCTTTCTCGAAAGCGATGGCCTGCTGCAATTCCATGAGTTCGTCTCTTCTGGACTGTTTTACCTCCTCCGGGATCTGCTCCGCCAGTTCGGCCGCCGGTGTGTCCTCCTCCTGAGAATAGGGAAACACCCCCAGCCTGTCAAATTCCATCTCGTTCACAAATCGGTAAAGCTCCTCATACTCTTCCTGTGTCTCCCCCGGAAACCCGCTGATCAGCGTGGTGCGCAGACAAATATCGGGAATCCGCTCACGCAGCCTTGCGATGATGTCCTTAAGCTTCTGCTGCCCGGTGCGCCGCCCCATACGGCCCAACACCCGATCCGCAGCATGCTGGATCGGGATGTCCAGATAGTGACACACTTTGGGTTCCGTAGCGATGGTCTCTATGAGTTCCTCCGTGATCTCCTCCGGATAACAGTACAAAATGCGTATCCAGCGGATGCCGGACAGTTCGCCCAGCCTGTGCAGAAGCTCGGGCAGCCTCTTCTCCCCGTAGAGATCCACACCGTAGAGCGTGGTCTCCTGCGCCACCAAAATCAGCTCCTTCACGCCGTCCTGCGCCAGCTTCTCCGCCTCCGCGAGAAGCGCCTCCATTGGGACGCTGCGATACTTCCCCCGCACCTTGGGTATGATACAATATGTACAGTGTTTGTCACAGCCCTCCGCAATCTTAAGATAGGCAAAATGCCCCCCTGTGGTCAGTATGCGTTTTTCTGGTATCACGTCGCTGCTTCTGAAGTGATCGGAAGCTCTTCCGGCCAGCACTTCCTCCACAGCGTCGGCAATCTCGCAGGTGGCAGTGGTCCCCACTACCGCATCCACCTGCGGAATCTCCCGCCGGATCTCCTCCTTGTAGCGCTGCGCCAGACATCCCGCGGCGATCAACACCTTGATCTGCCCGGCATCTTTCCGTTCTCCCATCTCCAGCAGCACACCGATGCTTTCCTCCTTGGCGTCTCCGATGAAACAGCAGGTGTTCACCACCACAATCTCCGCCTCGGCCTCATCATCCGTAAACTCATACCCCCGCCCGGCGAGCGTCCCCAGCATCTTCTCAGAATCCACCAGATTCTTGTCACATCCCAAAGACACAAACAATATTTTCATAAGTATACCTCTTTCGGCGACAATAGCCGGCATAGGATTACGCCGGCTACGCTCTAAAGCGACTGTATTTATACTTCCTCTTCGTCCCCGAGAATCTTGATCTTGCTCTGATTCAGCTCCTCCACTGCCAGAGACAGAGGTTTCTGCACATCCCCCGCCACCAGCGGTTCCTCGCCGGAGATGATCTGCCTTGCACGCTTTGAAGTTGCCATAACAATGGAATACCGGCTGTTCACCACCGGCGCCTCACCGTTTTCTACCTCGCTGTTTACGACTTTCATCAAATCGGAATAAGATGGATGTAACATTATTTTTGTGCTCCTTTCACGAAACCTTTCAGTTCCTCTCTGATTTCTTTTATAAATGCCGCTCTGCGGACGGGCGCCCTGCGCGCCGCCTCCACAAGTCCGTGCAGCTCCTCCACACAACTCTCAAGATCGTCATTTACCACTATATAATCATAGGCTTCCATGCCTTCTGATTCCTCGCTTGCCCGGGCAAGACGTCTGGCGATGACCTCCTCCGTCTCCGTCCCGCGCTTTCTTAGTCTGCGCTCCAGTTCTGCGGCGCTCGGCGGCGTCACGAACAACAAAAGACTCTCCGGGAAAAGTTCCTTGATCTTCAGCGCACCCTGTATCTCAATTTCCAGAATGACGTTTTTGCCGGCCGAAAGCTGTTCTTCCACATAAGCTCTCGGTGTGCCGTAGTAATTGCCGCAGTACTGCGCATACTCTATGAGGCCGCCTCGTTCGATCTGTTCCTCAAACCGCGCCCGGTCCGTAAAAAAGTAATGGACGCCCTCTTCCTCTCCCTCTCTGGGGGCTCTCGTGGTCATCGATATGGAAAGCGCATAATTGTCATGAGTCTCCAACAGCCGCTTTACCAGCGTACCTTTTCCCGCCCCGGAAAATCCGGAGATTACGATCAGAATTCCTCTGTCCGGCCTGTCATTGCCCATCTTCTACTCCTCCCGTTCCCTATATGCTTCCGCCTCCGTCTCCCCAAACTCGGACGGAGTGTCCTGCCCGGGAATCCGCGCGCGTCCCGCGATGGTCTCCGGCAAAAGCGCCGACAGCACCGCCTGACCGTTCTCCATCACCAGCACCGACTTGGTCCTGCGCCCCTGCGTGGCATCGATGGCCATCCCCTGCTCCTTGGCCCGCTGCACCATGCGCTTTACGGGTGCGGACTCCGGACTGACAATGGCGATGATCTTCGCCGTATTTACAATATTGCCAAAACCGATATGAATTAGCATACAGCCCCCGTTACTCGATATTCTGTATCTGTTCCCGCACCTTCTCTATCTCGGTCTTCAACTCGATAGCGCAGTTGGAAATCTCCAGATCATTACACTTTGACAGCGTGGTATTGGCCTCCCGGTTCATCTCCTGTGCCAGAAAATCCAATTTCCGCCCGATACAGCCGCCCTCCGCCAAAGTCTTCTTGGTGGTCTCGATATGACTGCGCAGACGTACCAATTCCTCGTCCACACAGACCTTATCCGCAAAGATCGTCACCTCCGTCAGAAGCCTCGCCTCGTCCACCGTATTATCCTGCAGAAGCTCTCTCACCTTATCCTCCAGCTTCTGCCTGTACTCCGTCACGACCTTGGGCGACCGCTCGGCAATGAATTCCACCAGATCCGCCATTTTGTCCAGCTTGTCTGTCAAATCTTCCTGCAGATTCGCCCCTTCCGTGATGCGGGTCTCCACAAACATCTCCGCGGCACCCCGGATCGCTTTCTGCAGCTCCTTCCAGAGTTCCTCCTCGTCCACGTTCTGCTCTTCCATGACAAAGACCTCGGGAAATTTGGAGAGCGTGGAGACGCGGATGTCGTCGTCCAGCCCGAAATCCTGCGCCATCTGGCGCAGATAATCCAGATATTCCCGCGCCACCTCCCGATTATACCGGACGCTGGAAGTATTCTCCGAAAAATCCTCGTAGGTGACAAAAATGTCCACCTTGCCTCTGGAAATATAATTCTTCAGCTCGCTGCGGATCGCCGACTCAAAGAAATTCAGCTTCTTCGGCATCTTGATATTGACATCCAGATAGCGATGATTGACCGATTTCATCTCCACGGTAAATTTCCTGTCATGTCCGGCAATCTCACATCTGCCGAATCCGGTCATACTCTTGATCATTCGTACTCCCATCCGAGCGCTCTCAAACCGCTCTCTCAAGACGGCCCAAACAAACTGCTTGTGCATATTGCTTTTGCAAATTTCTTTTGCAATATGCAAATGTCATCTGCCGTCCGCTCACGCGTATCAGTCTCTATTATAAAATAAGTGACAGACAACGTCAAGTACCCGAAAGACCTGTCCAAGCCCCTTATCCAAGCCTCCTGTCAGAGCCCCAACAGCACACTTGCCACCACACAATAGACCAACAGCGACAGCGCATCCACAATCGTTGTAATGAACGGGCTCGCCATCACCGCCGGGTCAAATCCCAGCCGCTTTGCCCCGATGGGCAGGATGCAGCCCACCAGCATGGCCAGAAGCACGGCCGTGATCAGCGTAATACACACCACAAGCGCCACCATCACGCTCACCCTGTCGAAGAGAAGCAGTTTGCAGAAATTGGCCGCCGCCAGACACAGACCGCACAACAGCGCCACTCGCACTTCCTTGAACACCACGCTCGGCACATCCCGGTATTCGATCTCTCCCAGCGAGAGACCGCGGATCACCGTCACACTGGCCTGTCCGCCGGCATTTCCTCCCGTGTCCATCAGCATGGGAATAAAAGCGATCAGCACCGCGCAGGCGCTCAGCGCATCCTCAAATCCCGTGAGAATCGCCCCCGTAAAAGTCGCGGAGACCATGAGAAGCAGAAGCCACGGAATTCTCTTTTTGAAAGTCTCCCAGACCGTCGTCTTCATATAGGGCTTGTCACTGGGCACGATAGCCGCCATTTTCTCCATATCCTCCGTGGTTTCTTCCTCCATGATATCCACGATATCATCCACGGTGATAATGCCCACCAGACGATTTTCATTGTCCACCACCGGCATGGTGGTAAAGTCGTATTTTTTAAACTGTGCCGCAACCTCCTCCTGATCCATGAGGGTGCCCAGCGCAATGACGTTTTCATGCATGATATTGCCGATGCGCTCCCCCGGATCAGAGAGAAGCAGATATCGCAAGGCCACCGTCCCCAGAAGTCTTCTGCTGGCGTCCAGCACATAACAGACATTGACGGTCTCGCTGTCAAGCCCCACTGCGCGGATATGGGCGATGGCCCCTTCCACCGTGAAGCTTTCTTTCAGATCCACATACTCTACCGTCATGATGCTGCCGGCGGAATCCTCCGGATAGCGCAGCAGATGATTGATGTCCCGACGCGTCTCCGCACTGGCATTCTCCAATATCTTGGTGACCACATTCGCCGGCATCTCCTCCAGAAGATCCGTGGCGTCGTCCGCCATCAGGTTGTCGATGATATTGGCGGCCTCTCTGTCGGACAGCGCCGTGATAATGGTCTGCTGGATGTCGGATTCCATATAGGAAAACACATCCGCCGCCAGATCCTTCGGCAGGATCCGAAATACTCTCAGAAGCTTTTCTTCCTCCAGCTCCTCCATCAGAACGGCGGCATCCGCCTCGTTCATCTCCGCGAGGGCCTGCCGCAGTCCGGTATATTGCTTAGTATCCAGAAGCCCAAGCAGCTCCTCCATTGTTAAGATCTGTTCCATTCCGTTCCTCCTTATGATGATTTTTTATGCTTCGTATTGGCCTCGGAAGAGGCATGTCTGAATCGTCTATGTGACTTGTCATAAAAAACCACCTCCTTTCCTGATCGGAATGTCTTGGAGCGGGACGTCTTCACGCTTCCCTCTCAAAATAATACCGCTCTCCCAATTTCTCTATGCGCGCCCTGCCCATGGTCGCCTCCGTGATGTCACTGCGCAGACTCTCCTCCGTCTCCGCGGGAATCAGAATGCGCAGCCGCACCGCCTCCGCATACTCGCTGTCTTCGGGCGTGGTGCCTCTCTGGCCCAGCAGATAGAGGATCTTTCCCACACCGTTATAATCCGTGGTAATCTCCAGTTCGCAGCCCAAGCGCCTGATGCCGATGACACAGTGCGCCAGTCCCTCCTGCACCGCCCGGGTATAGGCCCGCACCAGACCGCCGGTGCCCAGCAGCACACCGCCGAAATACCGGGTCACCACCACCGCCGTGTTGCGCACGCCCTCCCCCAGAAGCACTTCCAGCATAGGGCGTCCCGCTGTACCCGAAGGTTCCCCGTCATCACTGCAACGGGTCAGCTCTCCCCGTCCGCCGATGACAAAGGCCGAACAGTTATGTCTGGCATCCCAATATTTTTTCTTCACACTCTCAATAAAGCGGACGGCTTCCTCCTCCGTCTCGCATCCTGCAACCGTGGCGATGAAACGGGATTTCTTCTCCACAATTTCCGCCTCGGCCCCCTCAAGCAGCACTCTGTAGGAATCCATACCACTTCTCCATGCTCATCATATTTCCCGATTCTAACATATTCTAACATATTTTGGTCAAAATGTGAAACAATTCTTAATACAGGAAAGAAAACCTTTATTTACCTATTCATTTCTGGTATAATGTACTGTGTATTGTGTTTTCCGCCTCATCGGAGGTGAAGAGAAATTCGACAGTAAAAAGGAAGGCGAAATATATGAATTACAGCAAGAGAGGTGTCCGCCAAAAACAAAAGGCTCTAAATTCTAAAACCGGAAAATGGGCCCGAAAATTTGTGCTGACCTGCGTGAAATTGACGCTGGTGGCTTGTTTCGGCGTCGGCATATGCGGCGCGGCCGCGGCGATCGGCATGTTCCACGGGATTCTGGAAGACACGCCCAACATCCATGTCAGCGATGTGATCGCGCCGGGTCAGGCCACCATCGTGTACGACAGGGAAGGCAATGAGATCGACCAGTACGTCAGCACCAACTCCAATCGTATCGAAGTGACCATCGATCAGGTGCCCACGCATCTGGGCCAAGCCTTTGTGGCCATTGAGGACGAGCGCTATTATCAGCACAACGGCATCGATATGATCGGAATCGGCCGCTCAGGCTATCAGTTTCTGAAAACCGCCGGCAAGGAAAAACAAGGCGCCAGCACCATCACCCAGCAGCTCCTCAAGAACACGGTCTTCACCACATGGACCGAGGAGGACGGCAATATGATCAAGATGGTCAAGCGCAAACTGCAGGAGCAGTATCTGGCTCTGGAGCTCACCAAGAACACCACCAAGGACGAAGTGCTTCTGCGCTATATGAATGCCATCAACTTAGGCCAGAACACCTTGGGGATCGAGGCGGCCTCCCTGCGCTATTTCGGCAAATCCTGCTCGGAGCTCACGATCTCCGAGAGCGCCGTCATCGCCAGTATCACCCAGAATCCTTCGGCCAATAATCCCATCCGCTATCCCGAGAACAACGCCAAACGGCGCAGAACCTGTCTGAACAAGATGCTGGAACTGAAGTTCATCACCAAAGAAGAATACGATGAAGCCCTTGCCGACACAGACGACGTCTATGAGCGCATCAGCCTCCATGACGTGGACTTCAAGGTTGGCGACACCACCTCCGGCTCCTATTTCTCTGATGCTTTGTACGAGCAGGTGCTGGAAGATCTGGTGGCCGCGGGATATACCGAGGTTATGGCCGAGTACCTGATGTCCTCCGGCGGTCTGCGCATCGACTCCACCATGGATCCCAAGATCCAGCGCATCGCCGACGAGGAATTTGCCAACGAAGACAACTATAACACCAACACCCACTGGTATCTGAGCTATGCGCTGACCATCACGGATGACAACAATGACAAGCATAATTACAGCAAGGAAAATATGATGACATGGTTCAAGGAGAACAAGGACCGAAGCTTTAATCTGATCTTTGCCTCTCAGGACAGCGCCTATGAAGCCATCGACACCTACCGCGGCGCCATGATGGAAAGTCTGAACATGCCCGCGGATTCAGACAGCTTTGAGGAGAGTATCTCCATGACGGCACAGCCGCAGGCAGCCATCGTCATCGAAGACCAGAGCTCCGGCTATGTGGTGGCCATGGTGGGCGGACGCGGCGCCAAGGAGGGCCGCCGCACCTTAAACCGCGCCACCGCCGCGGGCAACTCCCCCGGATCCACTTTCAAGGTTCTGGCGGCTTTCGCCCCGGCACTTGACGCCAACGGGCAGACGCTCGCCACGGTCTACAACGATGCCCCCTTTAACTACGACACCGGACAACCCGTGAACAACTGGTACGATGTCAACAAAGTAGGATGGAAGGGAATCTGCTCCATCCGCTACGCCATCGAACAGTCCCTGAACATCATTGCTGTGAAGACCTTCACCGTGGTAACGCCGCAACTCGGCTATGACTATCTGCAGAACTTCGGTTTTACCACTCTGGTGGACGCCAAGTGGATCGGCGATCAGATGTTCTCCGACGTGCGCCAGCCCACCGCCATCGGCGGCATCACCAACGGTGTGAGCCCCTATGAGCTGAACGCCGCCTATGCCTCCATCGCCAATCTGGGCACTTATGTGGAGCCCAAGCTCTACACCCGGGTAACGGATTCGGAGGGCAATGTGATTCTGGACAACACCACGCCGAAGAGCAGACAGGTATTGAAAGAGAGCACGGCTTTTCTTCTGACGGACGCCATGACAGACGTGGTGACCAAGGGAACCGGCGCCAGATGTAATTTCAACTCCAATATGGCCATCGCAGGGAAAACCGGAACTTCCCAGAAATATCAGGATGTCTGGTTCGCAGGGTACACACCCTATTACACCGCCACCGTCTGGGCAGGCTATGACAACAATGTGAGCCTCAACACCAGCTCGCTGGCAAGCGTCAACGAGTCAAACCTTGCCAAGAATCTCTGGAGAAATATTATGAAGCGCATACACGAGGAGCTGCCCAACGCCGCTTTCCCCGTCCCCGAGGGACTGGTGCAGATGCAGGTGTGTTCCAAATCCGGCAAACTCCCCACCCCCGGTCTCTGCGAGGGAGCAGGCAGTGTGATCACGGAATATTTCGCCGAGGGAACGGAACCCACCGAGACCTGCGACATCCACTATCAGGGCCGCATCTGCAATTACTGCGGACTGATCGCCACGGCGGAATGTCCCTTCGCCTATGACGGGATCACGACCCTGACCCTGCCGGAGCATCCGGCGCTGCTTGCGGGTTCCACCAGCATTATCGAGAATCCGGACGGAACCCAGAGCGTCATCGTGCCCAATACTTCCAATATCTGCCCGCATGATGCGCTGTTCTTTACCAATCCTGATTACGAGTCCGTGCTGAACCAGCAGCAATGGGAAATGAATCAAAGAAACTAAGGATAAGAAACTGAGAATAAAAAAGATCCGCCGGATCAAAGACCTTTGATCCGGCGAATCTTTTTTTGTAATTCCTCCACGCCCGCCTGTGCATTCAGAATGGCCGTTCGCTGCTTTTCAAAAGGTGCGTCCTCCGCATCTTGATACTGTTCCATAAACAATCGGCCGATCTCCGTGTAATTCTTTTTGATAACTTCCTCACAGGTGGCGATCTGACTCTTCAAACTGGCAATCTCAGCCATATCCTTCGCCTTGTCCGCCGCCTCTTTCCCTTTCGTGGTGATCGTCTCACCCAATTTCTCCAAAAAATCCATCTTCCTACCATCCTTTCCTGCCTGCCGCCGCAACATTTTGCTGCTATCGCTTTCTGTACTCTGTGCCAGACGGCATCGATCAATATCAGTATAGACGCTTTTGCGGAAAGTGACAAGTATGCGTTGCACATTTTCCACAGAGTGTGTTATAATAATTCTTGGCAGATTCGTCTGCTTGGCAGAGCCGTCCGCTTTACGCAGGACCGCTCACTATTGTCATACGAGGTGAGAAAACATGCAGCCATTATATACAGCCGTCAAGGTCAACAACGAAATTGAACTCTGTGAGGTCGCTGATCCCGAATGCAAGAGGGAAATCGAAAGAGAACTCTTAAAGAACCGCATCTCTTTCTATATCCGCTGGCCGAAGCCTTCCCTGTTCAGCCGCCGGAGGGACTACTGCATTATCTGCATCAATGACAGTGCCAGAGAAGCAGCGGAACAGGTGGTTCGTTCCATCTGCGAGGGACGCAGCTATGACGTGCGCTTTCTGATGAAACACTCCGCCAATCATTTCCTATAATTCAAGCATTGATTATTTGCATTTTCTATTAGATTATTAGAATGCGGAAAACGCCTTCCGATGCGGATAAGGGGACTTGAACCCCTACGCCTTGCGGCACAAGAACCTAAATCTTGCATGTCTGCCAATTCCATCACATCCGCCCATACTTTCTATGACAGGCCTATACAGCCCCATAAAAAGTCATTTGTCCGATTACTCTCTCTATTATAGTAGGCTCTATTTTTCTTTGTCAAGTCTGCGCTACATTTTCGCTCTTTTCACCAATATGACTGATAATTTTCCGATTAATACGGATCAGGAACACAATACTCAGCCCCACACTGCAAAGCTCCGCGATGGGAAATGCCCACCAGATCAGATCCACCTTGCCGCTAAGTGACAGAAGCTTCGCCACGGGCAGCAAAACGCAGAGCTGTCTGGCGACGGATGTGATCATGCTGTAGACACCGTTTCCCAATGCCTGAAATACACTTCCCGCCACGACACAGAATCCCGCAAACACAAAGCTCAGACAAATGGTGCGGACCGCCGGCACACCGATGACGAGCAGTTCGTCCGTGGCGTTAAACAGACGGATGAGCTGCGCGGGGAAAAGCTCCATCACCAAAAGTCCTGCCAGCATGATTCCCACGCCGAATGCCACGCTGCTTCGGATGGCGGCGGTCACACGCTCGCGCTTGCCCGCCCCGTAATTGTAGGCGATGATGGGAACCATCCCGTTGTTTAAGCCGAAGACCGGCATAAACACAAAGCTCTGCAGTTTGAAGTACACACCGAACACCGTCTGTGCCGCCCCGAAAGGCTCCAGAATCAGATTCATGCCATAGGTCATCACCGAAGCCACGGACTGCACCACAATGGAGGGCGCCCCCACCTTGTAGATCTGCCCGATGAGTCCCCATGCGGGACGGAATCCCTTAAAAGAAAGCTTCAGTTCTCTATTGTATTTTAAATTGAACACGATGGCAAGCACCGCCGCCGTCATCTGTCCCAGCACGGTAGCCAGCGCCGCGCCTGCCACGCCCATTTCCGGCAAGCCGAATTTGCCGAAAATCAGAATCGGATCCAGAATCAGATTGATGACGGCTCCGGTTCCCTGGGTAATCATGGTGTAGAACGTCTTGCCCGTGGCCTGCAGCAGACGTTCGAAGGCCGTCTGCATGAAAATACCGATGCTTAAAGTACAGCAGATCGTCAGATAAGTCACACCGTACTCCCTCACCTGCCCGATCTGCGTCTGGCTCGCAAAAAAGGGGCCGCTCACAAAGAGCCCCACCAGCACAAAGACCATAAAACTCACCGCCGCAAGGAAAATGCCGTTTACGGCGATCACATTGGCCTTCTCAAAATTCTTCTCCCCCAGCGTCTTGGACAGAAAAGCGTTGATTCCCACCGCAGTCCCCACCGCCACCGCAATCATCAGGCTCTGCACCGGAAAGGCCAATGACACGGCACGCAGGGCATACTCGTTGATCTGGGAGACAAAAATACTGTCCACGATATTATAGAGCGCCTGCACCAGCATGGAGATCATCATGGGCAGGGACATTGTAATCAGAAGTCTGTTGATGGGCATCACACCCATTTTATTCTCTTGTGCCATCTTGTTTTCCTCGCATAAAAAAAGCATCCCCCCGTGGGCGATACTGCTTTAAGTGAAGCACGGGGGATTCGAACCCCCGACAACCTGATTAAAAGTCAGGTGCTCT
>CAZSAJ010000053.1:0-19852 GCA_964604835.1 uncultured Acetatifactor sp. | reverse complement strand
AAAGGGTCTGTATACTCCTTTTTGCTCAGGCTATCCTCGATTTGATCCTGCTTCTCTTGCTCCCGGATATATTTTTGTATTGTTGCAGTATTGAGTCCTACGGTGCTCACATAATATCCGGTTGCCCAAAAATTTCGATTTGGAATGCCATATGCTCTATAATGTCACAACCATGGCCACCACATGGCATACGGTGGCGACGAGGGATGTGAGGCTTTTGAAGAGACAGCTTGATATTGTGAATTCTCTGCCAAAGGAGTATGTGTTCCTGAATTATCTGCGCTGTCATGACGATATCGGCTGGGGATTGGACTATGGCACGCTGATGTTGGACGGTATCGGGGAGAGGAGCCATAAGCAATATCTCAATGATTATTTCCAAGGGCATGCCGGGGACAGCAACAGCCGCGGCGAGCTCTACAATGCCGATCCTGTCACGGGTGACGCCAGATTCTGCGGAACAACGGCCTCCATGTGCGGTGTGGAAAAGGCGGGATTTGAGCAGGATCAACATGGGATGGAGAAGGCCGTCAAGCTGGTGCTGATGCTCCATGCATATATGTTCATGCAGTCCGGGATTCCCGTGCTCTACAGCGGCGATGAGATCGGGCAGGTCAACGATTATACGTATAAGGAAGATCCCCATAAGGCAGCGGATTCCCGCTATCT
Source organism: uncultured Acetatifactor sp. (assembly GCA_964604835.1). Lineage (GTDB taxonomy): Bacteria > Bacillota > Clostridia > Lachnospirales > Lachnospiraceae > Acetatifactor. The sequence continues at coordinate 19,183 of CAZSAJ010000053.1, read as the reverse complement.
TCACAGAGGGCCGATGAAATGGGAACTGGCAGAAAATATTCGGGATATGGATACGGTGGAGGGGAAGATCTTTCAGGGGCTTGGCCGTCTGGAAGAGATTCGGAGAACGGAGAAAGTGTTTGTGTCCAATGCGGACACATGGACCATTGAGACATGGGATCCGTCCGTCTTATGTATCGGCAGGTATTTTGACGGGGAGAAACTGATCGGGTTGTTCAATTTCAGCGAACATGACAAGACCGCATGGATCAATGAGACGGACGGAGATTATGTGGAACTGATTTCCGGACGGGAAATGAAACCGATCGGTGTCAATATACCGGCTTACGGTTTTTATTATATGAAGAAATTGTGATGTCGTACAATCGCGATGCCGGCGGTTTTGGCACATGAAAAGAGGGAAAAGGATTTTGAGACGGTGGCTGATATGCGGAGAGTGTCCGCATATCAGCTCTTTTTATGGAGAAGAATGACACCGGATCGCAAAAATACTACCCGGTATCCCCCAAAGTAGTATTTACTTTTGTCAATCGAATGGCTTATATTGATTAAAACACAGACCGTATTCGGTTTGTTGACAACACACAGAAAGGGGTTTCCGATATGAAAGGAAAAAATTTATTCATCATTTATCTGTCAGAGTTTGTGCTTCTGACCGCAAGCTGCCTCCTGTTGGCACTTCAGGGAAGCAAGGTCTTCGCCATGCCCGCATATGCGCTGTTTGACCCGCCCACATTGCTGTTCTTTTTCATTTTTTCTGTTCCGGTTCTGATAGGCTCCGGTTTGTGGAAAGATCTGTTCCGGGTTTTCCGACCGGACAAAAGCTCTCTGATCAAGCTGAAAAGAACTCTGGAAGCAGTGCAATTCATGCAGCGACAGATTCTTTATACCGGGTGTATATTGATTACATTTTCGGCGCTTGCGACTCTTTACGCGGCAGCGGAAACGGAACAGGCTTTTGTGCCGGCACAGCTGTTTGTCACAATCCTGCCTGCCATATACATGGCCGCACTGGAGCTTCTTCTTGCACCTCTGTATACGGAAACAAAACTGGCAATTTTAGATTATATGGGAAGAGACGAATGAAAGGATACGGAAAGCAGATTTTTGTAATAGGGTTTTATCTGATCCTGCTGTTGTTCCTGCTTGTCCTGCAATACTGTTATATAGAAGGAAAGATTCCAAGACTTCTCTCCAATGCGATTGCACTGCTTCTCACATTTCCCTGTCTGCTTTTCATGCGAGAGTGGAGGAATACGGTTTTGCCTGACGACATGGGAGAAAAAGCAGCGGCGGACAGGGAACTTGACTGGAAGGAGTTTCTGGAATGCCTGTGCGAGTACTCCCTCACACGGCGGGAAACGGAAGTGGCATGGCTGATATACCGCAAATACACCAACGCTCAGATCGGAGAGGAACTTTTTATTTCCGAGACGACCGTAAAAAAACACGCCGGACATATCTACGAGAAAATGTCCGTAAGCGGAAGAGAGGAACTGGTCAAAGCCATTGACGATAAACGGGAAAAACTGATTTCACATAATTTGCCGTGAGGGTCGCGCCCTCCCAAAACGGCTGCAAAAATTTAGCAAGAAAGTATTTTACGCCGAAAATATTTTTGTCAAGTGAATCCTCTTGACTGTACTGCTGTCGGATGGTATATACTAAGTAATCGACAGGAATGCGGTAAGCCGATCCTGAGAGGAATTGGCTGTTACAAAAGCGGAGGAGTCATGAGTATGCAGACGGACTATAAAAATAAGGGGATCACACTCCTAAAAAAGGGACAAAAGGGCATTATGCACGCCATATTCAGCCGATTCGGCCTGATTTTGCTCATGCTGATCGTGCAGGTTCTCATTCTTCTGGGAATTTTTCGGTGGTTTGGAGCATTTCTGCCCCATATTTTGGGCGGAACGGTGCTGTTTACCTTCATTATGGTGATCTGTCTTTTAAACAGCAGAATCAATCCCACGGCGAAAATCACATGGCTGATCGTGATCATGCTGCTGCCTGTGTTCGGTGTGCTGTTGTTTTGCTATACGCAGAGCGATCTCGGGCACAGAGCTTTGAAAAAGCACGTTGACCGGATCCTTGCGCATACCAAAGCGGATATTCCCCAGCGGGGAGAGGTACTGGAAAGGCTCTCCGAAGAAAACGGCGGGGTGGCCGCGCTGTCGCATTATATCGGCAGGAGCGGCTGTCATCCGGTGTATGACAGGACCGCGGTTACATATTTTAAGCTCGGTGAGGATAAATTTGATGAAATGCTGAAGCAGCTTGAGGCGGCGGAACATTTTATTTTTATGGAATATTTCATCGTGGATGAGGGATATATGTGGGGAAGGATTTTGGAGATCCTTGCAAGAAAGGCCGCAGAGGGCGTGGACGTCCGCGTGATGTACGACGGGGCCTGCGAGTTTGCGCTGCTGCCCCACGATTACCCCAAGCGTCTGAAGAAGCTGGGGATCCGATGCAAGGTGTTTGCGCCGGTTACCCCTTTTGTCTCCACCCACTACAATTACCGGGATCACAGAAAGATTTTGGTGATCGACGGACATACGGCATTTAACGGAGGCGTGAATCTTGCGGACGAGTACATCAACCGAAAAGCAAAATTCGGGCACTGGAAAGATACCGCCATCATGCTCAAGGGCGAGGCGGTAAAGAGTTTTACACTGATGTTTTTGCAGATGTGGGAGATCAATGAAAAGCTGGAGGAGGCCGAGCGTTTTCTGGCCTATCCGGCAATGCCCGTGGAGGAGGCTAAGGGCTATGTCATTCCTTATGGGGATTGCCCGCTGGACGATGACAAGCTTGGGGAGCGGGTATACATGGATATCCTGAACAGATCTCTGCGGTATGTCCACATTATGACGCCCTATCTGATTCTGGACGGAGAGATGGAGACCGCATTAAAGTTTGCCGCAGAGCGGGGCGTTGAAGTGGCGTTGATCCTGCCGGGGATTCCCGACAAGGCAATACCTTATGCGCTGGCAAAGACGCATTATGCGTCTTTGTTGGAATCCGGGGTGAAAATATATGAGTACACGCCGGGCTTTGTCCATGCGAAAGTGTTTGTCAGCGATGACAGAGAGGCGGTGGTGGGGACCATCAATCTGGATTACCGCAGTCTCTATCACCATTTTGAATGTGCCACCTATCTGTACGGCACGGACTGTATTCCGCAGATTGAGGAAGACTTTCAGAGCACCCTCGCAAAATGCAGACAGGTCACCATGCGGACGGTCCATGAAGAAAAGTGGACGGTAAAGCTCACGGGACGTCTGGTGAAAGCGATTGCGCCGCTGTTGTAGGCGGTATTCCGAGCACTGAGGGAGTGGCGGGAAGTGTATGTGGAAGGATGGATGCGCATGATATATCAAATGACAGGACAGACGGGGAGTGCCGCGCCGTTGTTTGAGGGATGGCAGGAGACCATGATATGGTCCGCGCTGCAGAATGTGATGGGCAGAATTTATACGGATTCTTTGGAGAATCCCACGTCCGCCGCAGTGTGGTTGGGAGATTTTACGTTTTTGGCCGGCAGGCCGGACAGAGAACTTGCCTTGTATGAGGCAGATCGCCGGGATTTCAGGATCATGGTGCCGCGGGATGAAGCGTGGGCGTCATTGCTCGAGGAGAGCTATGGAGAAAATGCCAAGCGGGTGATCCGGTATGCTTTCAAAAAAGAGCCGGAGATTTTTGATAGGGCCGGGCTTCGGGCTGCGGTGGATGCGCTGCCTAAGGGGTATGTTCTGCGCATGATGGATGAGGAGTTGTTCCGGCGCTGCAGGGACATTTCATGGTGTAGGGATTGGGTGGCACAATATGAGGATTACGCTCTCTATCGACAATATGGACTCGGCGCGGTGATTCTAAAGGACGGGGAGCCTGTGTCGGGAGCGTCCTCCTATTCAAGTTATCAGGGCGGTATAGAAATTGAGATCGACACCAGAGAAGATTTTCGGAGAAAGGGACTTGCCTGCATCTGCGGGGCTAAGCTGATTTTGGAGTGCCTTGACAGGGGATGGTATCCCAGCTGGGACGCGCAGAATCTGTGGTCGGTGGCTTTGGCACAGAAGCTGGGTTATCGTCTGGATCATGAGTATACCGCATATGAGATTCGAAACGGCCAAGTCTTGCCGGAATGAAATGGATGTATTCGAAGGCGAAGCAAGTGTATGGACTATGACCGGATGTGTTTCGCATTTAGGTATGCCAGTGTTTTTGTAGATACTCCAGAGCTTCGCTCTCGGACAGCGAGAATTTCTCGGACAGCTTTGTCAATGTGTCTGTCCGTGAGACGCCCAATTCCTGACAGGTTTCGATCAGGGCGGTGATACCTTGGTGAAGCCCTTGTTCCACTCCTTGCTTTAGGCCTTGTTCCAGCCCCTGTTTCATCCCTCGTTCTATTCCCTGTTGTAATCCAATCTCGAGAATATTCATTTTTACGGCCTCCCATTCTTCTGATTGTTTTACCTCGCTGACAATCCGGTCCAATTCCAAAATGCGTTCATCCCTCACAATGATATCCGGGTTGTCCAGCGTGGTGTGTTTCATGTATTGCAGCAGACTGACAAGATCCGGCCTGCCGTTTAAGCTGGTCATATTCACAAAAATCTTCGTCGTGCCGTCTTCCAGCGGCAAATCAGGAACTTCCTCACAGCGTTCACCAAAGGTATACAAGGCAAGATCTTTTCCAAATATGTCATCCCGCATGATGAAGATGATGACCGTGGAGGGCAGATTCTTATAGCGGGTTTCTTTTCCCGCCTTCAGGACGGGGGTGTCGATCATGCTCTGATAAAACCGGGAGCGTTTGCGGACATCATCGCCGGAAGTGTCGTTCTGCATCTCCATGTTAAACTGGCGGTTCTCCCAGTCAAGCGCCCACGCATCAAGCCGTATGGCGCGTTTGCCGGATTTGTTCAGTACGACCTGTTCCACCTTGACCTCTTTCAGCCGCAGTTCCGACTCATCCATGATGATGCTCAGAACATCCGCATAGGCTTCTTTCACCTTCATGACGGACAGAAATAACGCAAAATCGCTCAAATTGAGCTGATAGTCTTCCGGAATCACTGCCGTGTTTGAAGATATCTCAGTCATTTCCGTCGGTGTCAAGTTTTTCCCATTTGTTTGCTGCTGCATATACATACCTCTCTTTCGTGATTGGACAGAGAGGTGACAGCCTCCCTGCGGTTATTAAGTTGTAAGCAAGGAGTTTTGGCAGATGTCTGCCTGTAAGAAGGGGCGGCGGCCCCATAGAAGTACAAGAATGTTCTTCTCGAAAAGTGTTTTCTTTGCTTGTGGGTATTGTACCATAATCTATTGTGTGTGACAAGAATAAAATCATGTGCACTCCGCGTTTTCACTCCGCATTCCGAAGAAAAAACAAACCCGCCATGTGAGCTTTTGTTAATTGGAACCGTACATACGGCGCACAACGAGATAAAAAGCATGAACAGCAGTTAAAAAAATTGAAAAATATTTAATATCTGTTCAGTTGTGCGGGAAAGACCAATTTGATATGATAAAAACGCAAGGGCCGATACGGATCACAATGTCAAAGGAGGCGGACCGGATGCAGATCGGGCAGACAATACGAAAATACCGGAAGATGAAAAATATGACACAGGAGGAGATGGCAAATCGGCTGGGCATCACGGCCCCGGCGGTCAATAAGTGGGAAAAAGGGGTTTCCTTCCCAGATATCACGCTGTTAGCGCCGATTGCAAGGCTGCTTGGCATTACGCCGGACATCCTACTGTCTTTTCGCGAGGAGATGACGCAGGAGAGGATCTCCGCCGTCATTGCGGAACTTGACACAAAATTGAGAACCGAATCTTTTGAGGAGGTTTTTCAATGGGTCAAAGAGAAGTTGGAGGAATATCCGAACTGCGAGAGTCTTGCCCTGAATATGGCGCTGGTCTTGGATGCCCAGTTGCTATTTAAGAAAATAGAACGGGCGGAATCTTATGAGCAATTAATCCGGCAATGTTATACCGGGGCATTAGAGCGTGGCGATGAGGAGATTCGCACAAGGGCGGCAGATGCGCTTTTCGGATATTATCTGCGCAAAGAGCAGTATGACAAGGCGGAGGAGTGTCTGGCGTATCTGTCCGATCAGAATCCGGAGAAAATGCGGAGACAGGCGGTTCTCTACAGCAGCACGGGCAGAAGGGAGGAGGCCTATAAAATGTATGAGACGCTTCTGTTCAGAGGTTATCAGATTGCCGCTCTCTTGTTCCACAGCATCTATGAGATGGCGCTGCAGGATGGGAATGTGGAGAAAGCCCGTGCGATGGTGGAGAAGCAGAGTGTGCTGGCTAAGCTGTATGAGATGGGAACATATAATGAAGTCTGTGGCAGGCTGGAACTGGCGGTGTATGAGAAGGATGCGGAGACGGCGCTTGAGACGATGGAGATCCTGTTGGCCTCTGTCGAGGACAGCTTTGACCATTCTCACACATCCCTCTATGAGCATATGGATTTTGTGCCGCCGAGGGAAGAATCCGTGGCGGCGATCAAGCGTGGATTACAGAAGTATTTCAGGGAAGAGGCACAGTTTGCGTTTGCGGGGCAAAATACCGACCTGTGACCGGCTATTTTCCGATTTTTTTGTCGCTGTGTAAAATATGGTTGATCAGCCACTCCGTCAGAAATTCCATCAATTCCTCCAGAGTCTCCTGCTGACACTCCTCAATCTGGGCAGGATCGATCTCCTCAAGTCTCGCAATAAAAGCGTCATGGGCCCGCTTCTGGGCCGCAAGGCCTGCGTAGCCGATGCTTTCCATGTAGGCTTCCTCGTCCTCAAAATGAAATTTTGTATAGTCTTTTAATTGCGCCAACAGTGCCACGATCTCGTCGTATTTATCCGACATAAATTCATCTTCGATCACGGACTGTGTCTCGCCGATGATGCGGAACAGTTCCCGATGTTCTTTGTCAATCACGGGAATTTGGGTGAGATATTCGTCCGTGAATGTGGGAATGTGAGAGTGGACTGACTTCATCCTGCCGATCATGAGGTCGGAACCGATAATGTGCCGGTACAGCCAGCTCACCAGATACCGAAGCAGATCATCCAGAAAAGCCTGCTGTTGATGGCTGGGAATGCTGGAATCCGCTTCGTTGATCTTATTGCAGAAAGCCAGATGCTGGCGTTTTTGCAGTTCCAGCTCCGGGTGGCGGATCTCTGCCATGTACGCTTCTTCGTGCCGGAAATGTTCCTCGGCATACTGTTTCAGACGGTTCAGCATCTCGCGGGTGCGGTCATATTTATCTTCCAACAGATCATTTTCCAACAGTTCTTTCGTCTCGCTAATCATCTCAAAAAGCATTCTGTGCTCGTTGTCGATCATCTCCACGCCGATCAGACAGTCATCCGTAAAATAATACATCTCGATTCCTCCCACAAATTTATCATGCTAACGCTTATTATATCATAAATGAATTGGCATGGGGGATTTTTTAAAAACTTGCTGTGCAAGGCTTGTTGCGTGTGCGGCCGCAGAGGTGTTTGAGTTTTGGTTCCCATTCGAAGCGTTTTCGTTCCCTTTAGGGCGACAAAACAGGAATTTTGACCGATAATAGTCTGAGAGGAAGGAAATACTTTTAAAAATGGAGAGATCACAGGATGGGCTATGACAGTCTGAATATCGCAATCTGCGATGATGAACCAGTACTCAGGGAGCAGTTGGAATATTTGATTAAAAGACAGGGGGAGAATTGCCATACGCAGAGCTATGGGACGGGAGAAGCGCTGTTAGCTTCCGGAGAGCGGTTTGATATTGTGTTCCTCGATATCAGGATGGAGGGAATGAGCGGCATCGATACCGCCAAAGCGCTGCGGGAGCGGAACGAGGATTCCGTCATCATTTTTGTCACCGGCATCAAAGAATATGTGTTTGACGCTTTTGACGTGGCAGCGTTTCATTATCTGTTGAAGCCCATGGAAGAACGAAAATTTGCGGAAGTGTTTCAACGTGCGCGGACGGAGGCGGAGAAAATGAAAAGCCGTGTGCGGGAACCTTTCGTGATTCGGACAAGAAACAGAAGCCTTACGCTGAGAAAAGACAGTGTCCGGTATGTGGAAAATCGAGGGAAAAAGGTGGAGATCCACACCGGGGAGGAGATCATAGCAATTTATGCTGCCATGCGGGAACTGGAAGAGCAGTTGGGCGAAGGGTTTTATCGGTGTCATAGAGGATATCTGGTCAATATGGCGTATATTGCCGAATACGACGGCAGCAGTATCACGCTGGGCGGAGGGGAGAAGCTCTATCTGGCGAAAGACAAGTACCGGGAGTTCGTAAAGATCTATATGCGTTATCTGAAAAATGGAGGTGTCACCTATGTATGATGTGGCGGGCGGATTGTTGGAGATTGCCATTGCACTGGGCAGAGGATATTGCCTGCTTGTCTATGCGCAGCGGGAGAGAAACAGCCGGATTATTCTGGAAAAACAGATCAGCGGCATGCGGGAGCAGATGGAGGAGTTGGAGCGTGTCTATTCCGGCATACGGAGCATGAAACATGATATGAAAAATACATTGTCCGTCGTTCTGCGGCTTGCGGCGGGGGAGGAGGCGGGGGAGCGTGCGCAGCTGCGGGAGTATCTGACGGAGATAAACCGTTCCATGGAGAAGATGGAGCCGCGGTTTCGGACGGGCAACACGGTTGTGGATACGCTGCTCAATATGAAGTATCATGAGGCAGTCCGGACAATTCCCGATATGCGGATAGATGCGGATGGTCTGCTGTTTCCGAAGGATCTGCTGATTCAGAGTTATGATGTGGGGGTAATTCTGGGAAATGCCGTGGACAATGCGGTGGAGGGGTGTCGGAAGCTGAGACGGAAAGATTCTCATGCGGAGGTATTTATCCGGCTTCTCACGCTGCGGAAAGGAAATATGTTCCTAATCGGGGTGGAGAACAGCTTTGACGGGGAGGTGCTTTTAGGTTCTCATTCGGACTTCCCTGAGACGGACAAGGAGGATAAGGAGACGCATGGGATCGGGCTTGTCAACATTGCGAGGGCGGCGGAGAAATATCATGGAGCGGTGGAGTGGTCGGCGGAAAACGGTGTGTTTTCCCTGTGGATCATGATGCGAAACGAAAGGAGTTAGGAAAATGGATGTAAACGGTATGTTAAGCGCGTATCTCTTGGGAGATTATCGAAATTCCCTCATAGGGGGATATGGGATGGGGCAGGTGTGGGGCAGTGATTTCTCGGGGGTTCTGAGCCGTGTTTATAGTCAAGGCAGAGGCGGCGCAGGCAGTTTCGAGGATGCGTTTCCACTGTACGATGTCACAACACATGTGGGAAGTCCGATGGTGTCCTCCGCGGACTGGCAGAGAAATGATTTTCCCTTTTGGGAATATTTTGACGGGAATGCGTCGGCGGATTGTCTGAACAACTGGAAGTCTGTGGGAGCGAATCCCTCTCAGACCGATGCGAAGATCCAGAGCAGCCTGAACAGGATCGGGGCGGGAAAGATGGCCGTTCTCATACCCGAGAAGCTTCAGGAGAAAATGAATGCGGATGAGAGTTATGCCAGAGAGGTGACAGAGAAAGTGCAGAAATGGAAGGCGGACTATGACCGCAGGGACAATGTGCTGGCGGCCTCCTACGGATACAATGTGGCCACGTTTCAAGCGGGCAAAAGTTACTGTATCCGTCTGGACGAAAACGGGAATGTGGCAAACGCCACGGTCACAGGAAGCGGCGGAAGGACCACCGGGGCGTCCCAAAAGGAAATATGGCATATGCAGGCGGAGAGTGCCCCGCGTCAGAGACAGCAGAAGCGGACACAAGAGAGGCAGCAACAGAGTCATTTTGCCGCGCAGCAATCCTTGACGGCGCAGCGGTTTGCCTATTTTAACGGCGCGTTTTCCCGATTTCTGACCTGATATCTGAAGGTCATATAGTATGATGAATAATTTTATGATCGCGGCTTTTTCAGTGTGCTTTTTGAGTGGAAAGTGGCTGAGAGCAAAGGTTAGAGTGGAAATTTGATTCAAAATCCGATACAATAGAGTGGATAAAAACGTTTTGGAGGAGAAGTGAGGATGATACCTAAGGACCCGGCGATGCTTCTTAGTTTCGTAAATCTGAAGCTGAGAGATTTCTATGACAGTCTGGACGCCCTGTGCGAGGATCTGGGCGCGGACGGACAGGAGATTGCGGACAGGCTTGCGTCCATTGACTACCATTATGATGCGGAGAGAAATCAATTTGTTTGACAGAGACACTACAATGATAAACAAGGGCACGCGTTGTCGGATCTGTACGGGATGCGGGCGCTGTGTGGGAGGAGACGGCCTGCGGATTGTGACGGCTGCGGGGGCAGCCGGTGAGGTGATTCCCATGGAGAACGCTGGCGGAAGGCGGCTTGTGACGGCGGATATCGGCACAACCACCATTGCGCTGCAGCTCTATGGGCGGGACGGCAGTGTGACGACGGACTATGCCTGCGTAAATCCGCAGGTGCGTTTCGGTGCGGACGTGCTATCCCGCATACAGGCGGCACAGGAGAAGGACGCCGCGGAGGCCATGTGCAGCGAGGTTCGGGGGAAGATTGCGGAGGCTTTGAGCTGCTTCCGGCCGTTTCTTGAGCCGGAGGAATCCATGTACATGGTGCTTGCGGGCAACACCACCATGATCTATCTGCTCATGGGGTACGACCCTGCCGAGCTTGGCCGGGCGCCTTTTACGGTGAGCCATGGGGAGTCTGTGGAGACCGAGATCTGCGGAGTTCCCTGTACGATATTTCCGGCTATGTCGGCTTTCGTGGGCGGGGATATCACCGCAGGCATGTACGCCTGCGGAATGCAGGAGCGGCCGGAAGTCACGCTGTTGATCGATCTGGGGACCAACGGGGAGATGGTGCTGGGCGGACGGGCTCGTAGAATCGCCTGTGCGACGGCTGCGGGTCCGGCTTTTGAGGGCGGTGTCAACCGCGGCATCTGGGGTGCGGACATGATACATCTTCTGGCGCTGCTGAAGCGGGAGGGCATCATGGACGAGACCGGACTTCTGGCGGATTCCTATTTTGAGGAGGGCATCACCGTGGGAGACGTGCGGGTGACGCAGGAGGCTGTCAGAGCCGTTCAGCTCGCCAAGGGAGCCATCGGGGCGGGCATCCGGATTCTGATGCGGGAGTACGGCCTGCCGGAGAGCGGGGAAGGCATCGGGAGAGTGGTACTGGCAGGAGGTTTCGGCTATTATCTGGATCCCGGGGACGCCGCCGCCATCGGGCTGCTGCCCGAGGCGCTTGCCGCAAAGACCATAGCCGGCGGCAATACCGCTTTGGCCGGAGCGCTGCGTCTGGGGCGGGAGCTGCTCGCAGGAGCGTGTGGAGCACAGGAGCAGAATAGGGCGGAAACACTTTCGGATCGCTTGGGAGTACGGGAGACGGAAGTCTTGAATCTGGCCGAGCATCCTGATTTTGAGACGCTTTATCTGGAACATATGGGGCTTTAAGAGAATGTATGCGCAGGAGGATCCGGCGGCCGTCCGTATCGGAAACCCGTCAATATCTGAAGTCGATCCGTATCTGAAGTCCGAGGTGGTGTTGAAATTTTCATATGCAAATCACAAAATTGTTATTGACAACTAATGATAGTTAGTGTATTCTAACAATAGAGAGTTAAGAATAACTCAATACCATATGGAAAGAAGATGAGAGTATGCCTCTGGCGATGGCGAGCGCAGGAGAACCCTGCACGATTAAGAAAATAGGCGGCAAAGACGAGGTTCGACTTTTTCTGGAGAGCCTTGGATTTGTGGTGGGCGGTCAGGTCACGGTGGTGTCCGGCATAGGGGGCAATCTGATCGTGAACGTGAAGGATTCACGGGTTGCGATCGGCAGGGATATGGCTGCCAAAATCATTGTATAAAACAAAAAGGAGAGCTGACATGAAAACATTGAGAGAAGCGGCTGTCGGTCAGACCGTCACCGTGAAAAAGCTGATTGGCGAAGGTCCCGTGAAGAGACGGATCATGGACATGGGCATCACCAAGGGAGTGGAGATCTATGTGCGGAAAGTGGCGCCTCTGGGCGATCCCATCGAGGTCACCGTGCGAGGATACGAATTGTCCCTGCGCAAGGCGGATGCCGAGATGATCGAGACGGAGAGCTGAGCGCTTGAGCGACGCACAAATTTTTTTAGTTATAGGTTAGCGAGTACTAACAAATGATAGTTTATACAAACAATAGAAAATGATATCAAACTTCCGGAATGTCCTAAGGGATCGACAGACCGGGGACGCCTCGCAGAACTTGCGGGACATCATACGATAGCATGAGGAGGATGATTATGAAAATTGCATTGGCCGGCAATCCTAACAGCGGCAAAACAACCTTATTCAATGCCTTGACCGGGTCGAATCAGTTCGTCGGGAACTGGCCCGGTGTGACCGTCGAGAAAAAAGAGGGAAAATTAAAATCCGATAAGAGCGTTGTCATCATGGATCTCCCCGGAATCTATTCTCTCTCGCCCTACACCTTAGAGGAAGTGGTGGCGAGAAACTATCTGATCAACGAGAGACCGGATGCGATCATCAATATCGTGGACGGCACGAATATCGAGAGAAATCTCTATTTGTCCACACAGCTTCTGGAGCTGGGAATCCCGGTGGTGATGGCCATCAACATGATGGATGTGGCGGAGAAGTCCGGCATTCGGATCAATGCAAAAAAGCTGTCGGAGAAAATGGGATGCGAGGTGACGGAGATTTCCGCCCTGAAGGGAAGTAATATCTGGCAGACGGCGCAGAAGGCGGTGGCATTGGCTCAGGCGGCCAAAAGCTCGCGTTCCGTCCACCGCTTCGACGCAAAGGCCGAGGAGATCATAGAGGCCGTGGAACGCAGGATTACCGGCGTGCCGGAGGAGCAGAAGCGGTTCTTTGCAATCAAGCTTTTGGAGAGGGATGACAAGATCGCGGATCTGATGGACACAGCGCCGGATGTAGAGGGAGAGATTCAGGCGTTGGAGCAGACTTTTGACGATGATGCGGAGTCTGTGATCACCAACGAGAGATATGTCTACATCTCCTCCGTGATAAAAGACTGTCTTGTCAGGAGCAACAAAGAGAAAATGAACACCTCCGACCGGATTGATCGGATCGTGACGAACCGGCTTCTGGCGCTGCCTATTTTTGCGGCGGTGATGGTACTGGTGTATTATATTTCCGTGACCACGGTGGGTACATGGGCTACCGACTGGGCCAATGACGGCCTGTTCGGAGACGGCTGGCATCTGTTCGGGAACGGCAGTGTGCAGTATGACGAGGCGGTGAGTGAATACGCGGCCGAGAACATCTGGACGGAAGAAGTTAAGGAGATTGTGGACGCTGCCGTGGAAGCGGGCGTCATCGGCGCGGAGGACATTCAGGGAGCTATGGCAGACGAGGATTTTGGAGGGTTTGACGAGGCCTATGGAACCTACGGGGAATCCCTTGCGGAACGTGGGTTTGACCTCTCCGAGACGGTGGATGCGGCACTGGAGGAGGCTCCGGATACCGCGGATTACGGAATCTGGGTGCCCGGCATCCCCGTTCTTGTAGAAAGCGTTCTGGATGCGGTAAACTGTGCGGATTGGCTGAAAGGTCTGATTCTGGACGGAATCGTGGGCGGTGTGGGCGCCGTGCTGGGATTCGTTCCCCAGATGCTTGTGCTGTTTATCTTTCTGGCATTTTTGGAGGGATGCGGCTACATGGCCCGCGTTGCCTTCATCATGGACAGGATTTTCCGAAAGTTCGGTCTCTCGGGCAAGTCTTTCATTCCGATGCTGATCGGTACCGGATGCGGCGTTCCCGGCATTATGGCTTCCCGCACCATCGAGAACGACAGAGACCGCAAGATGACCATTATGACCACCACATTCATCCCCTGCGGGGCGAAACTTCCCATTATCGCATTGATTGCCGCAGCATTGTTTGACGGTGCGTGGTGGGTGGCTCCCAGCGCTTATTTCATGGGAGTAGCCGCGATTATCGTGTCAGGCATTATGTTGAAAAAGACCAAAATGTTTGCGGGAGATCCCGCTCCTTTCGTGATGGAGCTGCCAGCTTATCATATGCCCACCGTGGGCAGCATCTTGAGAAGTATGTGGGAGAGAGGATGGTCCTTTATCAAAAAAGCAGGCACCATCATCCTGTTGTCCTCCATCATCATCTGGGCGGGCTCCTGTTTCGGTGTTGTGGACGGTCAGTTCCTGTTCGACTCCGAGATGGAGCTGGAGGCAAGTCTTCTGGGTATGATCGGCGGCGCTTTGGGATGGATTTTTGCACCGCTTGGCTTTGGCGAGACCAAGGCGGTCATTGCGACCATCATGGGATTGGTGGCAAAGGAAGAGGTCGTGGGTGTGTTCGGTGTGTTGGATTTTGAGGGTATGACGAGGATCGCGGGATATTCCTTCCTGACATTCAATTTGCTGTGTGCTCCCTGTTTTGCAGCCATGGGTGCGATCAAACGTGAGATGAACAACAGAAAGTGGTTCTGGTTCGCCATCGGTTATCAATGCGCTTTCGCCTATGTGGTGGCGTTGATGATCTATCAGATCGGCTCGGCGTTTACCGGATCGGTCAATATCATTGGGCTGATTGCCGCCGTGCTGTTTGCTGCCGGTATCCTCTATTTGCTGCTTAGACCCTACCGGGAGGCTGAGACTTTGAAGGTGGATTTCAAACCGGAGAGCCAGAAAAAATCGGCCTGATCAAAATGCTTTTTACTCATATAAATTCATATAATCTCCGAAAGACGGGCGTCCTGCTGGGCGCCTGTCTTTCGTTTGAACGGAAAGACAAATGATTGCGGAAAGCGGGAGTTTTGTAATTGACAAAAAATTATTTTTAATATGATAATAAACTATTGCTTTATTTAATCTAGTATGGTATATTGGACAGGCTTGCACCAAAAAGTGCAACCAAGACAATCTTTTATTACATACTTATGAGGGAGGTATCCAAATGTACAAGATGAAAAAATTGTGTGCGTCGTTTCTAACGGCGTCGCTGCTGTTTACGCCTGTAAACAGTGTTGCCGCACAGGCTCCGGAAAAGATTCCGGCCAAGACTCAAGAGATTATTGAGACACCGGATGTCCCGTCCGAAACCAAGGGCTCCGGCGACGGATGGGATGAATTGTTTCGGAATGCAGAAATCCAACAAGCTTCACAGTCCACAATCAACACCTTTTTCTCTCTGGGCGCCAGCGGCTATGACATTATCAACGGCACCAAGGTCGCATCGGACGGAGAGCGCATGGTATACGGTCTGCAGGACGGCATTCATGTGCAGGAAAGCAACGGGGAGGAATATCTGCTCTGTACGGATCAGGCCGGAAACCTGAATCTATCCGACGGAATCCTTTATTATACCACCACCTACAAGAACGACAGCTATATCAAAGTCATTGATCTCAAACAGCGTACACTTCAGGAAGATTACTGTTTGTCCGGCTTCCCGATCAAACATATGTATCTGGTGGACAATGACCGTTTGTTATTCTCGGCGGCCGGGCGCATCTATCGTCTGGAGCTGTCTGACGGTACGCTTTCTCTCGAACTGGATTGCAAAGGGCTTTTCAGCTTCATGCCCACCCGATATGGAATCCTGTATGCCACGGGGACTCTGTTTGACTACACGCTCTATGCGGCGGGGAATTTGGTGGTGGAACATGTCTCGGACTATTATATGGAAGATGATATTCTGGTTTATCAATCGAACGGCGAAGAATATCGCTTGGACGCCGGAATCATCTTCGGAAAAAATTTTGACGCCGCCCATATTCAGACTGCATATACGGACGAATGCGGCTATGAATATATTACCGTCGAGGAATTTCAGCGTCAGATTCAGGGAATTGTTCCCGCGGAATATGAGGAAACTCTTTCCGGTGTGCCGGCCAAGGCTTTGTTCGCCGATACGTTTACAGTAGATCCTGCCCTGACGTTTCAAGGAACGGATTACGGCATCCCATCCATGAAGAACATTGAGGCCACTCTTTACGCATCCGTGTCCGGCCTACTGACGCCCGCCAAGATGACGGACGAGCAGAAGGACATCAAGGAACGTGCGGAAGCAATTTACAATGATGTGTGGAAGACTCAGGGGCGCGTGAGAAAATGGGGAGTACAGGATGATTATATTAAAGAGAACACGGAGATTCATGGAATCATATACTGCCAGCCTGTGAACAACGGTCGCTTTGTGCTGGCCCCGGGCGGCATGACCTACGAGGAATATTGTCAGAAACGAGCCTCTGCGAGCAGTGAGTTGTATAGTGAGGATCAGAAGGTCTGGGCGTGGAGAGAGTTTGAAAATAAGGATAAGTCAAAAACGAAAAAATATGGTCCTAAATATGGCTGTGATTGCAGTACCTTTGCCTCCTACTGTTGGAATTTGGAAAACAGGCACAGCACTAAAGAAATTATTAACTATGGTATTGAAATCAATGACACGGACCGAAATTTTTTAGGCCTTCAAGTAGGCGATATTATCAATAAGGCCGGTGATCATGTCATTGTGATTACGGATATTGCGTATGATGCCGATGGTAATATCGGCAGAATTGAAACCATTGAGCAGACCGTTCCGGATGTGAAGCAAAGTGTCTATCATTCATACAGTGAATTTGTAGAAAAAGAAACAGGAGGGAAGAAAACTTTTGACGGCTATTATCTATACCGCAGCAAATCACTTCCCGACACTGCAACCTTGACACTTTCCGCCACTAACCATACGCTATATACAGGCGAAACCTTCCAACTGACCGCGGATGCTTTTCCGGGGGGTAAAATTACTTGGAAATCCCGGAATGCCTCCGTTGCTACTGTAGACAAAACAGGTAAGGTGACGGCCAAAAAGAGCGGCACGGCCGTGATCTGCGCAACTCTGACCTCCGATGGAGCACCCACAGTGGAAGCGGAATGCCTCGTTACCGTTCAGGCAAAAAAACTGACTCTTGTCCCAAACATGGTTATCTATGTAGGATGCAGCGTAGATCTAAAGTTCACAGTAGAGCCGCAGGCCGATATTATCTGGAAATCCACCAATCCAAATATAGCGACTGTGCAAGACGGAACTGTCACCGGATGCAGGGCTGGAACCGTTCAAATCAGAGCCACTGCCAACGGTATCACCAGAACCTGCACCGTGGAAGTCAAAAATCCTGCTCTGAAACTCAGCAGCAAAAATCTCACGGTGCGCATAGGTCAGGAGATATCTTTGAAGGCGAACCCCACGTCTGCGGCGGACGTGAAATGGACCGTGGACAAACCGGAGATCGCATCGGTTGACGCTGACGGAACTGTAACGGGATTGAAGAAAGGCAAGGCAAAAGTTACAGCTTCCGCCATCGTAGGTGGCAGGAAGATTTCCGCCGTCTGTACGGTGACGGTAAAGAAACCGGATCTCAGTATCAGTAGAAAAAACTTGACCGTTTATCAAGGAGATACCGGAGTCATCAAGGCCACGCCCCAACCGCAGACGACCGTGGTCTGGAAGAGCTCCAATCCGAGAGTGGCAACTGTCCAAAACGGTATTGTCACCGGAGTCAAAAGCGGCAAGGCAAAAATTACTGCCACGGCCCACGGCGTTTCCAAGAGCTGTCAGGTAACGGTCAAAAAGCCTGCTTTCAACATAAATAAGACCACCCTAAGTGTTTATCAGGGAGATGTGGGGCGCATTACGGCCACGCCCAAACCCCTGACAGCCGTTAACTGGCAAAGTTCCGACCCCTCTGTGGCAACCGTGGATCAAAACGGCACTGTCACGGGCAAAAAAAACGGAACTGTCAAGATTACCGCTACAGCCCACGGGATCTCTAAGACTTGTAAAGTGACAGTCAAAAAGCCCACCTTTGCCATCAACAAGACTTCTCTGAAAGTATATCAGGGATATACCGGCTCGATTACCGCCACGCCCCGCCCCAATGCGACGGTACGTTGGCAGAGTTCCAATCCCTCTGTGGCAACTGTGGATAAAAATGGCACTGTCACGGGCATCAAAACCGGAACCGCCACGATTACTGCCACAGCTCACGGGATTTCCAAAACCTGTAAGGTGACCGTTCAAAAACCCACGTTTCGGATCAACAAGACCTCCTTAACGATTTACCGGGGATCTGGAGGGAGTATTACTGCTACTCCCACGCCGCAGACCAAGGTGGTCTGGAAAAGTTCGAATACCTCTGTGGCCACAGTAGATCAAGACGGTCTTGTGAAAGGCGTAAAAGCAGGAACCGCCACAATTACCGCCACAGCCCACGGGATTTCTTTGACTTGCAGTGTTGTTGTGAAAGAACCCTCTTTTAAGATCAATCAGGGTAAGTTGAGCATTTACCGCGGGCAGAGTAAATCCATTACGGCTACGGTTGCGCCGAAGACAACAGTCAGATGGCGCAGCTCCAATACCTCGGTGGCTACGGTGGATGCCAACGGAACCGTCACCGGCGTAAATAAGGGCACTGCGATCATCACAGCCACCGCCCACGGAATATCCAGAACTTGTACGGTTACCGTGACCAATCCGGTATTGACAGTGAAAGCTACTTCTTATACTATAAAAAGCGGAAAAAGCGTACAAATTCAAGCGGAGGCCATACCCAAGGGCAAGATTACCTATATTTCTCAAAACAATGCGGTGGCAGCCGTGACTCAGCAAGGGAGAATCTATGCCCGAACTCCCGGAACGACCACCATACGGGTGTCAGCAAACGGAGTCGTCAAACAAATCAAAGTAACCGTGATTAGATAGAGAGGAGCATCCAATGGAGAAATTTATTTATAAATTTTTGAAGGAAAAATATTTTGCTATTTTGTTGCTGACCATATGTCTTCTCACCGGCTGTGCCGGTGAGAAGGTCCCCACTGCCACGCCGGACACGACTGACCTGCCGAACTGGATGGAGGAGAATCTTTCCACAGAAACCCAAACGGAGCCATCGTCCGATCAGGAAACTACCTCCGAGTCGGAATCCTCTTCAGAACCGGAGATTTCCGAACTGCCGGAATTGACCGAATGGGACGGAACCGGAGAATTTAAAAGACTGAATCAAATTGGATTAAGCGATTTCCAATATATAGACGGTGTGCTATATACGCCCGGCAGACTGCCGCTATTGGAGCGCACTTCCGGCGAATACCCCGGTCAGGCCAGAGCTGATCTATT
>CAZSAJ010000052.1:0-19921 GCA_964604835.1 uncultured Acetatifactor sp. | reverse complement strand
TTGAACTGACAGAGGATGAGATGGAGCGGATGAATGCCCTTGACAGGAATGAGAAGCATGACTGGTATTAAAGTTGGGATTTTGATGTTGGCAGTCTGCGGGAATACGGCAGGAGCAGGAGAGCAGGGAATAAAACCGGATAAGTCTGAAATCGTTGTAATAGGATATCCCACAGCAGCGGTATGGGACGAAGGCAGAAGATTTGAATCAGGCTTATGTATCTGTTATGTTTGCTTTGTAGGATTGTCCCCATGCGGCCATAGAATCCAGAATCGGGCGCAGCGTTTCCCCTAGTTCACTCAAAGCATATTCCACCCTTGGCGGCACTTCCGGGTATACGGTGCGCGTGATAATGCCGTCTGATTCTAAAGAGCGCAGATTATCCGTTAAGACCTTCTGGCTGATTCCGGCAAGGTCTTTTTTTAATTCATTGAAACGCCAAGGGCGTGCCAGCAGGTTTCGGATGATTAGCAGCTTCCATTTGTTTCCGATCAGTTCCACTGTTGTTGCCACCGGGCAGGTGGGCATTTCTTCCTTCGTCAGCATCGGCTCGCCTCCAATAGTTCATATTAGAATGTTATATACAAATTTTACTTTAATATATAAAAACTGTCAAGAGAAGGGAGGCAGGTTACAAAAAAGTGACCTAGTAATAAAAAAGTGCGTACTTTTTTGGTTGACGGTCATGGATTACAATGTAAGTGCAGGCAGATAAAAAGTCTGTAGAAAAAGACTGTAAAAAAAGAAACGGAGGTAAGAAACAATGGCACTTGCTAATTTATCGGGATGGAATAGTACGGCAGTTCCTGCTTCTGCGTGTGGGGCCGGTGATAAGCCGGAGGAGAAGCCCGCATCCTGTGGTTCCGCGTGTGGAGCCGGGGATAAGCCGGAGGAGAAACCTGCATCCTGCGGTTCCGCATGTGGAGCCGGGGATAAATAGTCCGGCATCCTGACGGAGTTTGGCGCCCTGACAGTTTTAGGTATCTCAAAGCTGTCAGGGATTTTCCGAAGTGAGTACGCTTATAGCGTTTAAGACAGAACAGAAATTGAAAGGAAGAAGCAGACCATGAAACAGAATCTCGCCGAAGCGAAGCAATACTTCGCTTTTCAATGGCATATCACGGATGACTGTGACCAGAGATGCAAGCATTGTTATATTTTCTCTGAAAACAACTGTAAACAACTTGATTCCATGTCGTGGGAACAGATGGAGGAAGTGCTGGCAAACTGTTTGGATTTCTGTGAGGTATATAACCGCCTTCCCTATTTTTATATTACCGGAGGAGATCCCATTCTGCATCCGGATTTCTGGCGTCTGTTGGGCTTATTGAAAAGCAAAGAGATTCCGTTTGCGATTCTTGGAAATCCTTTTCACTTGAGCGATGAAGTCTGCCGGAGATTAAAAGAACATGGTTGTCAGAAATATCAGATGTCCCTAGATGGGATGCAGAAGACCCATGACTGGTTCCGGAAACCGGGTTCCTTTGCCGTCACACTGGAGAAAATCGGCTGTCTGAAACGGGCGGGCATCCGGGCGGTGATTATGACTACGGTATCCGGCACGAATATCAAAGAGATCCCGGATATTATTGACACGGTAGTGAAGTATAAAGCGGATGTGTTTGCCTTTGCCCGCTATTGTCCTACCAGCGAAGAAAAGGATACGGGTATGACGCCTTTGGAATACAGGGAGCTGTTGAGTGTCTGCGATAAGAAATTCAAGGAATATGAAGCTGCCGGATGTGAGACTTGGTTCAATAAAAAGGATCATTTGTGGACCTTGTATGAGTATGAAACCGGCGAATTTAAAATACCCGAGGATGCACAGGAAGGCATGATCTATGGAGGATGTAACTGTGGAAATTGCCATATAACCATCCTTCCAAATGGAGACGTCTATGCCTGCCGCCGAGTACAAAACAGTAAGGTATCCAATATATTTGAGGATCGGCTGGCGGATGTATGGGTGTGCCAGATGGAGCAGTATCGGGAATATGACAGGTTTGAAAAATGTTCCAAATGTGAGCTGAAAGCGTGGTGCAGAGGATGTCCGGCGGTGGCAAGCGGGGTACACAGCGCCCACGGGATGCCGGGAGATTTTTATGCCGCTGACCCGCAGTGCTGGAAAGAAGTAATATAAAAGTAATATCATGCAGGTATGAGAAGATCAGGAGGACGAAAAGTATGTTAATGGATCTTATTGAAGCCCGCCATTCCATTCGAAAATATACAAAACAGCAGGTCAGCCGTGAGGATCTGGAGCTGATTTTGAAAGCGGGCAATTTTGCTCCGAATGCCGGGGGTGGCCAGAGGAGTATGTTGGTAGGGATTCGGAACAGTGCATTGACAACAAAGATAGGTATTATGAATCTGGCGGGATTTGACCGTTCCAGATTGGCGGGCTCCTACGTTTCCAAAGAGCAGCCCAGTGTCATTGACGACCCGGCCATGAAGAATGGATTTTACGGCGCGCCGGCCGTTGTGGCAGTCTTCGGACAGGATCGTTTTATGTTCCGCATTGCGGATGCTTTCTGTTGTGCGGAAAATATGGTGCTGCAGGCCACCGAGCTGGGGATTGCTTCCTGTATCATCTCCCGGGGGGAGGAAACCTTTGCAAGTCAGGAAGGAAAGGAACTGTTGAGACAATGGGAAATTCCTGAAAATTATTCCGCTATCTGTTTTGTCATTCTGGGATATATTGACGGCGAACAGCCCCATACAAAGCCAAGAAAACCGGGGCGGGTGAAGATTATTGAGTAGCGCGGGGAGCGTGGAACCTATCATCCCATTACTGATAGAGATATTGGTAATGGGATTTTTGTGTACGCTTTTATTGCGTTTTAAACTGGTTTTATGCGTGTGCCTGTGGTAGAATAGGGCTGTCAAAATATTCGACGAGTCGGAATATAAGGGAGAGAACAAGAACACCGAAAATTATTGAGGATAGGAAATTGGGGAAACTGGAGGTATGAGCCGGGAATGAAACAAAAGAAGCAGAAGATACGACTCCTCTTAACCGTTTTGGCGGGCCTTTGTATAACGGCGTGCGGCAAACCGGCGGATAAGGATTGTGAAACCGAGCAGGAATACGGGCAGGAATATGAAATAGAAGATATGACAGAGACGGAAAATGAGATAAAGGAAGATGAAACTGTCAATGAAACTGCTTATGAAACTGCCAATGACAATACCGATGATGAAGACCTTGTGATTACGGCATATTTAACGGAAAAGATAGAATACAGCGACGAGGTAATACCGGTACAATATGTGGATGATCTGTCATTGCTGGAAGATCTAAAGTATACGGACAGCACCTATGTCTATCAGGACGGTAAGGTGTATTACCGGAGGTATCATGAAGATTCTTATGAGGAAGCCGCATTGTGGGGGATGTACGAGCCTATTGCCGAAACAGGAAAAGAAATTGTCTGCATAGATTCCGACGGAATCGAAACGGAACTGTTTGCGGACGAGGGATACGGCGACATTTATCTCATCAATAACAGATTCTATATGACAGACGGAAGATTGCGTGAAGAGAACGGAATGGTCTATGTGGAAACGCAGCTGTATTCTGTGGATATGCAGGGAAGAGACCGGATCGACTATGGAAACGGTGAGATTCTCGCGATTGATCAAGAGCGGAAGCGGATCATTTTGCAGATACGGGAGCAGGACGATACCTGTTACTACGCCATGAACTATGAGACGGGAGAAAAGAAACGGGTACTGACGGAGTCTGATGACGCTTATATTCATATTCGCGCGTATCGGGACGGGTGGATCTATTATGAGACATATCCGGTCGGGGACGCAGCCGTCTCCAGACTATGCGCGGTTTCCTTGGAGGGCGAATGCAGAGAAATTCTAGCGCTTACTTCGTCTAATTATGTGGAATATAGGTATTGTGAGACTATCGGGCGGGTAGAAGTGGATGAGAACCGGATCTATTTTATTTACGGCGGCTATGGCGGAAGCGCAGTGGTGTTTCAAGGGGGAAAACTGATCAGTGTCAAGCACGACGGCACGGATTATAAGGCGGTAGAGACTTCCGAGGACTTTTTCTATCTATGCCATGAAAACGGAAAGACATTGGTTTATTTTATCAATGATCGGTTGTCAGTGGAAGATCCGCGCAAAAATTATAATGCGCTGGTATGGGATGTGGATGCGGATCTATGTTACGTTTCTGAGTTCCCGCAAAATATCCTGTATGAATATGACAGTCAGATGCCTTTGTTATGGCGCTCTTATCCGGCAGATATAGGCGCTCTGTGCGAACTGACGCGATATGAGCCTGAGAAGGAGGGGAATCGGACAAATGTCTATGCGATACCTGACGATTCCGGTAAAATTGTCAAGGTTGCCATGGATTTGGGGAATTATATCCCCCAAGGCGAGACCGAGGAACCGGGAGAGATACGGGAATTGTATTATGCAGACGGCTTCTTATATTTTACGGTGGAATATCGTGTTTATGATAAGGAAACCTCTATTGGCTGGCGGGATGGCTACCGCAGACTGCACTCGGATGTATATCGGCTGAAAATGGGAGAAAGTGTGGCGCAGATGCTATATTCATATTAAAAATATGGCTGAAGTACAAAATGCACAGGCCGTCGTAATCGACAGTCTGTGCATTTTTTGCTATGTTTTTATACCTGAAACTGCTGGATCGTTGTCTGCAAAGAGGAAATACTGTTCATCACATCCCGCGTCTCTTCCGAAACGGTTTCACTTGCATAAGTAATCTCCTGTAAGTTGGAATTTACAGACTGAACAGCCGTGTCCAATTCCTGCTGTGACAGGTTAATCGTATCCAGAATCTCATTGATACTGGCAATAGAGCTGCGCAGTTGCTCGGTATTATCGCTTAGCATATTGCTGACCTGTGCGTAATAAGTGGCGTCTTCCTTGTAATTGTCGGCAAGCGTTTCCAGCTTGTCGTAATCCTTCAGCACCACTTCATCAAGAAATGTGATGATGTGATTGCTTGCTTCAGAAAGCGCTCCCACACTATTTAGAACTTTTTCCGTCAATGCGTTTACTTTTTCGATCTCGCTGCCCGTGGTCTCGCTGAGCTTCTTGATTTCCTCCGCAACAACCGCAAATCCTCGTCCGGATTCGCCCGCCCGTGCCGCTTCAATAGACGCGTTTAACGAAAGTAAATTGGTCTGTCCCGCAATTTCACTAATCGCCTGTGATACTTCTACGATCTGACTGATTACCTTGGTTTCCTCGATAGCAGTTCTCAATTTTTCTCTGCTATCCATAGTCACTTTAATCGCATTGTCTTTATCTTCCAGCACTTCCGGAACCATCTGTCCTACCCGGTCAATGATTTCCGAGGCACGGCTTGTAAGGGTCTGTGCACTGTCAGCCAATTTGTCAATCGCATTTGTGACATCTTTACAGGTACTGTCGATATCTCCGATACTCTGTGTCTGTCCCGCCACGCTTGCCCCGGTTTCCTCCATGAGTGCGCTGATTTCCATGATATTTCCGTTCATATTGGAAACATGAGAGTTTGTACCGGATATCATATCCTGAATATGAATCGTTTCCTGCTGTGTTTTACGAATCACGGAAATTACCCTGTTTTCCAATTCCTCTTTCAAATAGCTGATTTCTTTTACTTCTGTTTTTTCGGTTCTGCAATTCTGATTTCCAATTACTTTTTCCTTTACAAATTTCTTCAGCTCGCTAAGTGGCTTTAACAGCATGGAAACCACAATATTCAACACAATGATTGATAATATGAGCAGAACGACATCCGTTATCAACGGGAACACTAAATTGCTGCCGACTTTGCCGCTTATTACGGATGTGTTCTGTGTGATACCCATTTTCCACCCGGTGGTTTCTATCGTCCTTACCACACAGTATTTTTTTACGCCGTCATAGTCGGTAAATGTGGAGATATCATGACTCGCCAGATTGATTTTCAGCATGTCGGTCAAAATAGTATTTCCTTCTTCTTTGGGTAAATATGCTTCGTTTTCATGTGTGATTACGCTGTTGTCCTCCGCCAACAGGAAAGTCTGTACACTTTCGTCCGTACTCACGTTTTTTACGATCTCAATTAAGTTATCAATCGTAATGTCCGCAAGAACCACTGCCTGCTCGCCTTCAATTTTGCAGGGCACGGCAATGGAAACGATCATCTGCCCCGTCGCAAAATCCGTATAAGGAGCGGTGTAGATCAAGCCTCCCTTTGCAATGGCATCCTTCCACCAGCCTCTGGTCGTAGGATCAAGGTCAAGACTGGAATGGTCTGCCGGAAGAACGCCGCCATTATATCCAAAGCAGCAATAGTACATAAGCGCATCGTCATTGTTTGCCAGATTGGACTCCAAAAAGTCCATAATGCCTTTCGTATCATCCTTATCCATGGTCACCAGTGCATTTTTCATCGTTTCCACGATATTGGCCTGCCCGACAAGCCATTCGTCAATGATGTCGCTGGTACTTTCTGCTTCTGTGGAGAGTATACTATGTTCACTTGTTTTTAACGCAGTATTCAACACAATACTGTTAATCGCAGCGGTTACCACAATGATCAGAATTATGCTTAATACCACATAAATAATAATACTTCCTTTAATACTTCCCCAAAAAGATTGCTTTTCATTTTGTGATTCCATACGCATCCTCCTAGTGTAGTCAATTACAAGCTCTATGGGTGGTTCTATACAAAGTCATATGTAGCATTTTACCATATTGAGAATTATTGTGCAACTCGACTAAGTTCTTTTGGCATATTTTTTCTATTTTTACGTTCTGAGATTCCTGAAGCCATTTTATGTCTGGAATGTTATGAAAACAGGAAATTATGATAGCGAAACATGATTGAATATGGTATGCTTGGAAAAGCGGCAAGTTGTATGGGAAAAACACAAAAGTATCATAAGTATGGTGGTTCATATGTTCATTTCCCTGCTGCTGTATTTAAAGGAAACTCGCAGTCATTCCGATGTATAAATCTTCAAAAGCTGTCCATATTTATTAGAGCTGTTATTGCCGCGCAATCTGAATCAATATCCGACCGCCGTAACAATTCGGCCGGATATATTCAAAATGATCAGGAGGATTGTATGAAGCGTATTCCAAAACATATCGGTATCATTCCGGATGGCAACAGACGCTGGGCAGAGGGGAAGGGATTAAAAAAGGAAGAAGGCTATGCATATGGTCTGGAATCAGGGTTAAGGCTGCTTCAGGCGGCACGAAACCATGGCATACAGGAGCTGACCTATTATGGATTTACAGTGGACAACTGTAAGCGGCCCAAAGAGCAGGTTCAGGCATTTTCGGAAGCCTGCGTCGAAGCCGTCCGAATGATTGCGCAGGAGGACGTGGAACTGCATGTGGTCGGCAATACCAACTCTCCTTGTTTTCCTGCCAAACTGCTTCCGTATGCAGGCGGCAGCCGTCAGCCTGTCTGCGGCAACGGAACAATCAGGGTAAATTTTCTGGTGAACTACGGATGGGAATGGGATATGAGAAACGGCTGGGCGTCCAGCGAAATACCGAGAATTGATCTGGTGATCCGCTGGGGCGGGATGTGCCGTTTATCCGGGTTTTTGCCGATTCAGACCGTTTACTCTGATTTTTATATCGTAAAAGAATTGTGGCCGGATTTTCAGGAAAAACAATTCGCCGATGCGCTGCAATGGTATCGGAAACAGGATATCACGTTAGGGGGATAGAAGGTGAAGGGAGCCTGTTATGCCGTCGGACGCATGATTTTATAAAGCTGTCAATGTTTATACAATGAACATGGCAGCTTTTTTGTTGTGAAAATGTTTAATATTTCAGAAACATTTCTTGAAACTTTTGAAAACATTTCAAGTGTATGATACGGATATGAAGTGAGATAACACAAAACATAAACGGAGGTATTTAGTATGAAAAAAGAAAACTTTGTCACTCTGATCCTTGGCACCATCGGCGGTATCCCGTTTGCAATCGGTATGTGTATGTGTCTGCTGCCGGAATGGAATGCCTTTACACAGGGCGTTGTCATGTCCGCCGTGGGTGTCATAGTGCTGCTTGTGATGTTTGTTGTGCGCCGCAAAATGGCGGGTAAGCCGGCGATTAAGATTAGCGGTAAAGCGGTGGGAACCGTGGCGCTTGGCATCGTTGGCGCATTGGTACTCGGCATCGGTATGTGCATGGTTATGGTTTGGGAAGGCCTGATGGTTCCCGGCATTATTGTGGGAGTGATCGGTATTGTACTGCTGCTGTGCCTGATCCCGCTTTGCATGGGCTTGAAGTAAGCGGCTGCAAAAATAAAACTAAAATTCAGGAGGTAAAAAGAGATGTCGGAATCCAATTTCAAAAAGGTGAATGATAAAATTACAGAGGGTGTTACGGAAGGTTTCCATAAAATTGAGGATGGTGTTGTGGGCGGCTATAAGAAGATCGAGGATGGCGTTGTCGAGGGATTTTCCAAGATGACGGATAAATTTGTCGATAAATTCCTGACCCATGAGGGCGAGTCTGTGGAAGATGCGAAAAAGCGTCTTGAAAATGAACAGGCGGCCCGTGAAACTGGCGGTAAAGAAGCAGCCGGAAAGCGGGCTGGGGCGGGCACCGGTACTGACATTGGCAGGGCCAGCATCGAAGCAAGCCGGGAAATTGCAAGAGCCAGCATTGAGGCGAGCAAAAATGCAGGGAAACACTAAAAAATTCATTTGTCATAAAACAGAAACAAAACTTTAACATTTGTGTGATACAATGAAAGAAAAAGTCGGAGGTATTCACTATGTTCCAAATACTAGTGGTTGAGGACGATACGGAACTGAATCAAACCGTCTGTTCTTTCTTGAATCAGAGCGGATATAGTGCAACCGGTTGTCCGGATGCCGGCAGCGCATATGATGCCATGTATCATAATTCCTTTGATTTGATCGTGTCTGATATTATGATGCCGGGGATCGACGGTTATGAGTTTGCAAAGACGGTGCGGGGACTGGATGAGAATATCCCGATCCTGTTTATGACGGCGAGGGATGATTTGGCCTCCAAACAGAAAGGCTATCGTATCGGCATTGACGATTATATGACAAAGCCGGTGGATCTGGATGAACTGTTTCTGCGGATCGGCGCACTTTTGCGCCGGGCGAAGATCGCAAACAGCCACAGGCTGGAAATTGGCAGACTGGTACTGGATGCCGACGAGCGCACGGCGGTTGTGGGCGGTGAAGAAATTTCTCTTACAATGCGGGAATTCAACATCCTGTATAAGCTGCTTTCTTATCCGAAGAAAACCTTTACACGCTCCCAGCTTATGGATGAATTCTGGGATGCGGAAACAAGCACTGCACCCCGTGCTGTGGATGTATATATGACAAAGCTGAGGGATAAATTCTCCGGTTGTGATGACTTTGAGATTGTCACTGTCCACGGTCTGGGATATAAGGCGGTGATGAAATGAACGGGCACAGGAAAAAAGCAGCCAAAGACCGCTTGCTGGTGGCTTTGTGGCGGTATCTGACTTTTTTCTCGGTGATAGCCTTTGCCATCACCGGGTGTTTGATCGTATTTTTAAGGCTGATAGAGCGGGAATTGGATGTGACTTACACGGAAAGCAATATTCGTCATGCTGCGATCCTGACCTTTATCAACGTTATATTGATAAGCATTTTTTTTACGGTAATAGACGGAATCCGGCGCAAGTTTATGGTGGAACGCCCCGTCAGACGGATCGTCAATGCGGCTGAAAGGATCATGCGCGGTGAATTTTCGGTGAGGATCAAACCGCTCCCCGGTATTTATGATGCGGCCGGATTTAATGTCATTATTGAATATTTTAATAGGATGGCGAGCGAACTCTCCGGAACAGAAACGCTCCGTACGGACTTTATCGCAAATGTGTCCCATGAGCTGAAGACACCGCTTTCTGTTATGCAGAATTACGGGACAATGCTGCAAAGTTCGAATTTGCCGGAGGAAAAGCGGCTGGAGTATGCAAAAGCAATTACGGAATCGTCACGCAGGCTTGCTGATCTGATCACAAATATTTTGAAACTGAACAAGCTGGAAAACCAGCAGATATACCCGCAGTGGCAGACTTACAATCTGGGGGAGCAGCTATGCGAGTGCCTTTTGAATTTTGAAAACGTCTGGGAGAAAAAAGAGATTGAGATTAATACGGATATTGAAGAAGAGGTTTTCATTGATTCCGACGGGGAACTTCTGACGCTGGCATGGAACAATCTGTTTTCCAACGCAATGAAATTCACGGAACGGGGAGGCTGTGTTTCGGTGAGCCTGAAATCGGACAGATATTTTGCCATTGTGCAGGTGAGCGATACAGGCTGTGGGATCAGCCCGGAGGTCGGCAGGCGCATTTTTGAAAAGTTCTATCAGGGAGATACCTCCCATTCCACACAGGGCAACGGTCTGGGGCTTGCTTTAGTGAAACGGGTAATGGATATTGTAGATGGGGATATATCGGTGCAGAGCGAGGTTGGGAAAGGCAGCACTTTTATTGTGAGGATCAGGAGAAAAGAAAATGGAACGGCTTAAACAGATTCTGAAAAGAATATTTTTTCTGCCGCTGCTGCCAACGATTTTGATTGCCATGCCTTCTTTTGCATTAGTGGCCTTTATGCTGATAACGGAAAACGAAGGGGCGATTGCCTATCTGTCGTATCTTATATCGGCGTATGCCTTGGTCATTACCTGTACGAGTTTATCCCGTGTGAACCGTCTCGTGAAGTCTGTCCGGGCAGGTGTTGGAAAGCATCCGCTGATGGCGAAAGTATTAAATACTTCATTAGGCGCCCGTTTTCTGGGGGATGTAAGGTTTCGCACGGAAATCTCTCTTTATCTGGGATTTTTCATCAATCTGCTCTATATTGTGATGAAAATGGCATCGGGAATCTATTATCATTCCGTGTGGTTTATTTCCGTTGCGGTTTACTATATGCTGCTGGCGATTATGCGTTTTTTGCTCTTTCACCGCGGGAAGGCAGGAACGGCCGGAAATAAGGTGGAAGCAGAGCTAAAACGTTACCGTGTATGCGGTATTCTATTATTGTTAATGAATCAGGCGTTAGCCGGAATCGTTGTTTTCATGGTATATCAAAACAAAAGATATGATTATCCGGGGATTTTGATCTATGCAATGGCGGCATATTCCTTTTACTGCGTGATCATTGCAAGCGTGAATGTCATTAAGTTCCGCAGACATGGAAGTCCTGTTTTGTCGGCGGCAAAGGTGATCAGTCTTGTATCCGCAATGGTGTCAATCCTGTCGCTGGAGACGGCTATGGTTGCCCGGTTTGGGGATCAGGACGATTTTGCATTTCGGCAGGTCATGACAGGCGCGACGGGAGGCGGGGTCTGCACAATTGTATTGGGTATCGCTGTGTTTATGATTGTAAAGTCGTCATTGCGGCTTAAGACGATTAACACTGCGGAAACAAAAGATACTCATTTTGAAAACAAATAGGGAATACATTGTATTTCATGGGAAAAGGAGCGATTGTGATGGAGGAGAAAAAAGAGGTTTTCAGTTATACCTATTCGGCTTCACAGCAGGCTGAAATAAAGGGAATCCGTGAAAAATATATGCCGCCTACGAAGGAGGAAGAGAAAATGGAACGGCTACGCAGGCTGGACCGGAGTGTGACAAAAGCGGGTGCCGCCGTGTCTATCATTGTCGGGATTATCAGTACTTTGGTTTTTGGTGTCGGCATGTGCTGTACAATGGTATGGGAGGGGCTGATGCTGCCCGGCATCGTGATTGGTGTAGCGGGAATCATCGGGATTGGTTCCGCCTATCCGCTCTATACTCATGTTACCCAAAAACAGCGCGAAAAGGTGGCGCCGGAAATTATGCGTCTGACCGACGAATTGATAAAGTAAAATGTGGAAATCTTGATCTTGATACCAACCGGTATTTGTCAGAACAACAGCGAGATATCGCCATACAAAATGATCCTTACGATACCGATTATAACGAGATGGGCAGGATAGTAAATGTAGAAAAGCCACTTTGTCCATTTTGCTTTTCCTCTTTGTCCGTTATACTGTTTCAACAGCGGAAATACCAAAATAACAAACGGCTGTATAAGCCCGTAAACCTTGTTCACAAAGAAAAATGATACCAACGCATATAAGGCTGCCCACATCATTAGATATGCCGTTTGTTTTGTTACATTTCCTCTGTTTCTATACATTCCTAAAATCGCCAAGACTGCGATACAGCTCCAATCGGCGGGAAACGCACTCCATATGAGCGCAAAGATCAGGATTTGTTTTAGCCACTTTTTCATTCTGATTTCGGTATCTTGCAGCCACAATACCAAAACAGCGACAAACAAGGGATACATAACACTTGTTTGATTGAAAATACCCGAGCGAAACGGTATCGGATCAAGTCCAAAAGCAAAACAATAGGCAAAATGAGATACGATTGCAAATCCCAATAACCGCAATAGATATTTCTTAATATTGTGTGTGTGATAGTATCCCTCACAAATAAAAAACCACATGATCGGTGCGGTTAATCGCCCGACTATATGTAATAGTATGGCAGTCGGAACCGCCGGAAAACCCGGGTAAATCAAATCGGTAATAT
Organism: uncultured Acetatifactor sp.; assembly: GCA_964604835.1. Taxonomy (GTDB): domain Bacteria; phylum Bacillota; class Clostridia; order Lachnospirales; family Lachnospiraceae; genus Acetatifactor. The sequence goes on along the minus strand of CAZSAJ010000052.1, from coordinate 7,326 downwards.
GATCAATCGTCATTGCGATGATAGCAATCAGTTTTAGGTGGTTTGAATTTAGTTTCTTTTCCATATTTTATCTCCAATCCCAATTTACTTCCATCATTATAAGCAATTTTCCACAGGTACGCAAATCCCCAAAAGGAGTTGTATTTTGATATTTGAAAATTTGGCTTTCTGTTGTCAGACACTTGACTTATACTGTTAAATATTGTATAAGTCCAAATATGATTACTAATAGCAATCACTTACAGTAGATTCGGCAAAACGGAGGGAAAACGGCAGTGAAAGAAGGAATAAGCCATTCAAAAGAAAATTCTTTTCTGGAGGGTTCCATATTCGGATCTCTGATCCGGTTTGCGGTGCCGGTGCTCGGCGCGCTCATCTTACAGGCCGCCTACGGTGCGGTGGATCTGATGGTGGTGGGATGGTTTGGCGATGCGGCCAGCATTTCTGCGGTGGGAACCGGCAGCAGTTTTATGCAGATGGTCACTTTTATTATCACCAGCCTTGCCATGGGCTCTACCGTGGTGATCGGCCAGCACATAGGGGAGAAGAAACCTGAGGAAGCCGGGAATACCGTGGGAACCACCATTTTACTCTTTGCCGGGATCGGAATCGCAATGACGGTGGTGCTGGAGCTGCTTGCCGGCAATATTGCAGGAATGCTGCAGGTTCCGGCCGAGTCCGTGGATAAGACGATTCTGTATCTGCGCATTTGTTCGGCGGGAATCTTGGTGATCATTGCCTATAATGTGATCAGCGGTGTGCTGAGAGGGGTGGGAAACGCCAATCTGCCCTTTCTCTTTGTGGGGATTGCCTGTGTGGTGAACATCATAGGGGATCTGCTCTTTGTGGGCTTATGCAAATGGGATGTGGCGGGTGCCGCGTTAGCGACGGTTCTGGCCCAGCTCGTCTCCGTGTTGCTGTCGGCGGTCATTATCCGTAGACAGAAGCTTCCGATCTCGTTTTCCTTTGGTCAGTGCAGGATCTATGCAAGGGAGTTGAAACGGATTCTGAATGTGGGCGTGCCCATCGCCATTCAGGAGACCATGGTGCAGATTTCTTTTCTCGTGGTCAATTCCATTGTAAACCAGATGGGTCTCATGCCCTCGGCAGGGTATGGGATCGCCCAGAAAATCATCTCTTTTATCATGTTGGTGCCGTCTTCGGTGATGCAGAGCGTGTCCGCCTTTGTGGCACAGAATATAGGGGCCGGACAGAAAGAGCGGGCGTGGAAGGGATTTCTCACTGCTATGGCCGCCGGATGTGCCGCGGGTGTGGTGATCTTTCTCGCAGGATTTTTCGGAGGCGGCGTGATGTCCTCTGTCTTTACAGACGACGGGGAAGTAATTGCCCAGAGTGCGGACTATTTGAGAGGGTTTTCGGTAGAATGCATTTTGACCTGCGTGTTGTTCAGCAGTATCGGGTATTTTAACGGGCGTGGAAGGAGTATTCCGGTGATGATTCAGGGGCTTTCCTCCGCATTCTGCATCAGAATTCCCGTTTCTATCTTTATGTCACGGCTTCCGAACGCCTCGCTGATGCTGGTGGGACTGGCGACGCCGATCACCACTGTTTACGGAATCCTCTTTTTTGTGATCTGTTTTGTGAGGCTGCGGCGGGAAGAGAGCCGCGGAGGCTGATACTTTTTTATCTTCCGATCCTATTGACAAAAGCAGGGTAAAAAGGTTATACTGAGATTTAGTTAGTGATAACTAACTAAAGGCGAGTGCATTGATTATCATCACAGATTAGGATAAACCAACCAATTCCAGAGCCAAACAAGGAGGACATTCTGATGATTAAGATCACATTAGGCATAGAGGGCATGGCCTGCGGAATGTGTGAGGCACATATCAACGAGGCGGTGCGGAATGCCTTTCGAGTCAAGAAGGTGAGAAGTTCGCATGCAAAGAAGCAGACAATCATCATTGCAGAGCAGGACATCCCGGAAGAGAACCTGAAAAATGTCATTGCACAAACGGGCTACGACGTCGTATCCGCAAGCAGTGAGCCGTATGAGAAGAAGGGCCTGTTCTCGGCATTCCGGGGGCATTGAGTGATCAGAAAAAACAGTTCGCATATTCATACAAAACCGCCGCTGGGGATTGTCCCGTATGCGGCGGTTTGCCATTTTAAAAATAATCTCTGCAATCATCGGATGGGATGAGCAGATGTTTGCTAAATGGCGACGGGCCCGAACCTGCTGTTTGCGGTAACGGTGGATGGGGAGATTGACCGCTTTCATACCGGTTTGCAATATTTACCATACGATGTATGATAAAACCGCAATTGCGCTCGGTAACACATGCGAGAGAGCGCGGAAGGAAAAATTGCGTAGGAAACGGATATGATGAAATTCTTTGGAAAAGCTGTTTATAAAGGGATCGCAATCATTTGAAGTTTTAATGCTATGAATATTATGGAGGGCGGCATGAAACAGTATGATGTGGTGGCATTAGGAGAATTGTTGATTGATTTTACGGAGAACGGGAGGAGCGCGCAGGGCAACCCGATGATGGAAGCAAACCCGGGAGGCGCTCCCTGCAATGTTCTGGCGATGTTGAACCGATTGGGGAGAACAACGGCCTTTATCGGGAAAATCGGAAACGACATGTTCGGCGACAGTCTGGAGGCCGCACTGCGGGAAGTCGGGATCGACACATGCGGATTAAAGCGAGACGATAAGATAAGCACAACGCTGGCGTTCGTTCATACGAAAGCGGACGGTGACAGGGAGTTTTCCTTCTATCGGAATCCGGGAGCCGATATGATGCTGGAAGAATCTGATTTGGAGGAAGAATTGCTGAAAAACTGTAAGATCTTCCATTACGGTTCGCTCTCCATGACACATGAAACCTGCCGCAGAGCCACGAGGAAAGCGATTGCAATGGCGGAGGAAAATGGTGCCGTTTTGTCCTTTGATCCGAATCTGAGAGAAGCTCTATGGAGTGACTTGAAGGAAGCGAGGCAACAGATCGAATACGGGATACAGCACTGTCAGATTCTAAAAATATCCGACAATGAGATACAGTGGCTGACAGGGGAAGAGGATTTTGACAAAGCAGTCGAGAAGCTCCGAGGGCGTTTTGCAGTTCCGATGATTCTGTTATCTATGGGAAGGGCGGGAAGCCGTGCCTATATGGGAGACTATCGGGTGGAGCAGCCGGCGTTTCTTCAGACCGGAACAATCGAGACGACCGGAGCAGGGGATACGTTCTGCGCATGTATTTTGCACCATGTATTGGAGTATGGCTGGAGAGCGTATGAGAAGGATGAAATGTCACGGATGCTTCGGTTCGCCAATGCGGCGGCATCTATTATCACCACGAGAAAAGGCGCCCTGCGGGTAATGCCGCATAGGGATGAGATAGAAAAGCTGTGCAGCAGGGGGTGACTGGAAGTGAAGCCAAAGGTTATTTTTCTGGATATTGACGGGACGTTGACGGAACCGGGGAGCAATGATCCGCCGGAATCCGCCATACAGGCGATTTCGAAGGCGAGGCAGGCTGGAAATTTTGTGTTTTTGTGTACCGGCAGAAACTATGACATGCTGCGTCCGCTTCTGCGGTATGAGTTTGATGGGCTCATAGCAAGTTCGGGTGGGTATGTTGAGTGCCGGGGGCAGGTGATTTACGACTGTCCCATGACAGAAAACCAGAGGCGTTTAGCAATGGATGTCTTGGAAAAGAATGGCGTATTCAGAACCGTGGAATGTATGGACGGCTCTTATACGGACGAGGGATTCAAAGAATTCTTAAGAAAAAATGCCGGGGAAGGCGGCAACAGCGAATTGCTGCGATGGAGGGAACAGATCGAGAAAGCGTTGAATATCCGACCAATGAAGGAATACTGGGGGCAGCCGGTGTATAAGATCGTGGTGATGAGTCCGTCACGGGAACGGCTTTCGGAACCGCGCGAAGTTCTGGCGGATGATTTTGTGTTCTGCATACAGGATGGTGGCAATGACGGTCTGATCAACGGAGAAGTGGTGAATAAGAAATTTGATAAAGGCAAGGCTATTCGGAGAGTATGCGATCATCTTCATATTCCGATCGAGAACTCCGTGGCCATTGGAGATAGCATGAATGACTTGGAAATGATGGAGGCGGTGGGCTTTGGCATATGTATGGAAAACGGGAGCGAAGCGCTGAAAAAAATGGCCGACGATATCTGTCCGCCCGTGGGAAAGGACGGAATCCACGCAGCCTTCTTAAAACATGGTCTGATGGGAGCGTAACCGTCGGACAAGCAAAATGGGAGGATACAGATGGCTTTAGATTATGCAAAATGTGCGCAGGAAATTTACGGGACGCTGGGCGGAAGAAGCAATCTGGTGAGCGCTGCTCATTGTGCCACCAGACTCCGTCTGGTCACGGCAGACAACAGTAAGATCGATATGAAGAAACTGGAAGCAATCGACGGCGTAAAGGGTGTTTTCAGCAGTAACGGGCAGCTTCAGCTCATTATCGGCACCGGCACGGTCAACAAAGTGTATGAGGAGTTCTTAAAGGTGAGCGGTATGAGTGCCGCCACCAAGGAGGAAGTGAAAGCGGCGGCGGCCGCGCGCCAGCCGCTGCTTCAGCGGATGGTCAAGGCGCTGGGAGACGTGTTTGTGCCGATTCTTCCGGCGATTGTGGCCTCGGGTCTGATGATGGGACTTGTGGAGGCTCTGGGTAAGGCGATTCCGTCATTTGCGGGAAGCGACTGGTATGGGATTCTCGACTTGATGGCCAATACGGCGTTTACTTTTCTGCCGGTGTTGATCGCGGTATCCGCGGCAAGGGTATTCGGAGGAAATATTTTTCTCGGAGCCGTCATCGGAATGATCATGATTCATCCCAGTCTGATCAATGCGTGGTCCGTAGGTTCCATGGACGCGGCCGACATCCCGGTGTGGCATCTGTTGGGAGTGTTTTCCATACGACAGGTGGGATATCAGGGGCATGTGATTCCGGTTATCATTGCGGTATGGCTCATGTGTATCATAGAAAAGTGGCTGCATAAACATGTCCCGGAAATGATCGATCTGTTCGTGACGCCCCTGTGTACCGTGCTGATCACGGCGTTTATTACGTTGGGACTCATCGGGCCGGTGTTCTCGACGGCGGAAAGCTACGTTCTGGAGTTTGCGGGATGGATTATCACGGTGGGACACGGCGTTGGAGCCATGATCATGGGGGCGCTCTATCCCATTACGGTGGTGGGCGGCATTCACCATATGTACAATGTCATTGAAGCCGGCCTGTTAGCGGCGGAAGGCGGTCTGAATATCTGGATGCCCATTGCATCGGCGGCCAATTTCGCACAGGGAGCGGCGTGTCTGGCCGTGGGTCTCAAGGCAAAGAATGTAAAGACCAAATCCGTTGCCATTCCTTCTTCCCTGTCCGCGGCGTTGGGCATTACGGAACCGGCGATCTTCGGTGTGAATTTGAGATTTGTGAAACCGCTTGTATGCGGTATGGTAGGCGGTGCGGCGGGCGCCCTGCTGGGGTCGATATTTCATATCGGCGCAACCTCCTATGGTGTTACGGGAATCCCCGGATTTTTGATCACCTTGGATTACACGGTGCAGTATGCAATCGTTCTTGCTGCAGCCTTTGGTGTTTCCTTTGTTTTGACATGGTTTGTCTGGAAAGAGGAGACGGAAGATGCGGGTAAGGAGGAGCATGCGGGGACCGAGGCGGATGACGGACAGACAAAAGCCGCGGAGGAATCGGAAAGCGGGCAGGCGGAAACGGTAGAAAAGGCTTTGTTTGCACCCTTGCGGGGAAACGTCATCCCCAGAGAAGAAATTCCGGATGAAACATTTGCCGCCGGTGTTCTCGGAGACGGTGTGGGAATCGAGCCGGAAGCCGGAGAGGTGGTTGCTCCGTTTGACGGGGAGATATCTTCCGTCACGGATACACGCCATGCGGTGGGAATTACCGGGCCCGAGGAGATGGAGGTCCTGATCCATGTGGGCATCGATACCGTAAATATGAAGGGAGAGGGATTTGAACTCCTTGTCTCGGAAGGTGAAAAGGTGAAGGCGGGACAAAAGCTGATGACCTTTGACCTTGAGAAGATCAAAGCGGCCGGATACAGTACCACCACGGCGGTGCTTCTGACGAACAGTGATGACTATCCGAATTTTAAAGTAGTCAAGACAGGAAAAACGGATACCATGGAGAAACTGTTCACCATATAGGCGGAGGGAATAAGAAAAGCAATGGAAATGAGTATGTTTCAGAATCGGATAGATCGGCATCATGACGAACTGCGCTGGCTTTACATGGAATTGTATGGAAATGACTCCATGTTTGCCGAACTGTGTGATTGCCTGTGGCACTTTTACCTTGAGCGGGATTCTGCGCTGAAAGCCCGTGATCTGGACCGGGAAGCGGACCCGGACTGGTATAAGAGAAACGATATGCTGGGAATGATGCTCTATATCGATAACTTTGCTGGGAATATGAAGGGTGTGGAAGCCAGACTGAACTATATCAAGCAGTGTCATGTCAATTATGTTCATCTGATGCCTTTTCTCGACACGACGGAGGGGCGCTCCGACGGAGGATACGCCGTGTCGGATTTCAGGAAGGTGCAGGAAAATCTGGGCTCCATGGAGGATCTGGAGAGCCTGACGGCGGCCTGCCACAAAAAAGGGATCAATGTCTGTATGGATTTTGTCATGAATCACACGTCGGAAGACCATGAGTGGGCCAGAAGGGCTCGTCAGGGAGACGGCGAGTACATGAGCAGGTATTTTTTCTATGACAGCTATGACGAGCCGGCTCTGTATGAGAGAACCGTGCCGCAGGTGTTTCCCACCACCGCTCCGGGTAATTTCACATGGATTGAGGACGCGGGTCACTTTGTGATGACCAGTTTTCATTCGTATCAATGGGATCTGAACTATAGGAATCCGAGAGTGTTCAACGAGATGATGTATAACTTCCTCTATCTGGCGAACAGGGGAATTGACATTATCCGTATCGATGCAGTGCCCTATATCTGGAAAGAATTAAATACTTCCTGCAGGAATCTTCCTAAGGTACATACCATTGTACGTATGATGCGCATGATCAGCGAGATCGTATGTCCCGGGGTACTTTTGCTTGGGGAAGTGGTCATGGAACCGGAAAAGGTAGTGCCTTATTTTGGGACTGTGGAAAAACCGGAATGCCATATGCTCTATAATGTTACCACCATGGCAACTACATGGCATACAGTAGCAACAAGAGACATTAAGCTGCTGAAAAAGCAGCTGGACATTGTAAATTCACTGCCCAAGGACTATGTATTTCTGAATTATCTGCGCTGTCATGATGATATCGGCTGGGGACTTGA
>CAZSAJ010000051.1:0-20204 GCA_964604835.1 uncultured Acetatifactor sp. | reverse complement strand
ACCCAATACAATGTTTACGCCTTATCTCTATGAATCGCAGGGAATTGAGATTGCATTGAGCAACTCTGAAATTGATACCGTATTCTGGGATGCCGCCGCTCCGGGAATGCCGACGGAAGATATCAAAGAATTTCTGGAATATTTGAAAAATAAGGGGATCCGCACTGGTGTGATCAGCAATATTGTTTATGATCCGTCCGTGGTTGCAGAACGTATCAACAGACTGCTTCCTGAAAATGCTTTTGAATTTATCATTACTTCAAGTAATTTTATGTTCCGCAAGCCGAATAAAAGGATTTTTGATTTGGCTTTGGAAAAAGCGCAGTTACAGCCGGACGAAGTCTGGTATATCGGGGATCAGTATGAATGCGATGTGAAAGGCTCCTTAAATGCCGGTCTGTTTCCTGTATGGTACATAGGGTCGATTGATCTGCCGTACGCAATGGAAGAAGGACATTCCACAGATAAAAATATTCTGACAGCAAAAACATGGAGTGAAATAGAGCGGTATATGGAGAGATAATTGGAATGAAGGAATGTGTTTTTTGTAATAAAAATAAGATAATAACTGATTTTGTATATGAAGATAATATAGTTATGGCATTTATGGATATGGAACCTATAAATGAGGGGCATGTACTCTTGGTTCCCAAGGAGCATTACCTTGATGCAGATGAAATACCGGATGAGATACTTGCTCATCTGATGATAATTTCGAAGAAAATTGTATCCGCTTTAAAGGAAATTTACAAACCTGACGGATATAGTATGATGCAAAACGGCGGAGAGTTCAATGATGTAGGTCATTATCATTTACACATATTTCCCAGATATAAAGGAGATGGATTTGGGTGGAAATATGGCAGTGAGAATAAAAAGGTAAATGCAGAAATTGCAAAAAGAATAAAAGAAAGAATTTGCTAAAACCTATCATTTATATTTGAAGAGGAGACCCGGCATGGAGAGGAGTAACAGGAGAAAAGAGACAATTCAGATCATCGCACTGTGTGTGGTGATGGTGCTCAGTGTGCTGATCCTGCTTACTCTGTGTGCCGACGAGGGGATCGACTATGATGAGTCCTACAGTTTTAAGACGGCCCGGGATAATACGGAGTGGGGAATCGTGCGGAAAATTATCGACGATCACGACACGGATGTTCCCTTGTACTATTGTGCGCTGCGGGCTTGGAATACGCTGTTTGGAGGAATCGGGCATCAGTTCTTCTCTTCGAGACTCTTTTCGATCGCGGGGGCTGTGGCCTCCATGCTTCTCGGTATTTTTGCCGTCAGAAAACTATGGGGATTCAGGACGGCGTTGTATTATATCATTGCCGTGGGGTTTGCCCCGGCTATGCTTCATGTGAACGTCAATATCCGTATGTATTCTTGGACGAATTTTCTGGTGGCGGCCAGCGCCGTTCTGGCTTTTTGCATTGTGCAGAGCCCGCGAAAAAAACGCTTGTGGGCTTTGCTTGTGGCGTGTACCGTGATGGGGCTTTTCTGTCACTATTTTACGGCCTTTGCTTATCTGGCGATCTATCTTTATCTGCTGGCGGCTCTGTGGCGGTATGACAGAAAAGTGGTATGGCGGGTGTTTGCAGGCGGTATTGTCGCTCTGGTGCCGTTTGTTCTTTGGATCGTGGTATCCGGTTTCTTCCGGTTCGTGAAGACGGACGCAGGAGAGGTGAAAATGAAAAGGATTGCACTGGACGGTCTGCTGTCCTATCTCTTTGAGACGGATATGCGGTTTGGGGTCGCCATGGCCGTTCTTGTGGTGGTCCTTGTGCTGGCGGGGGGCGTCCTGTTTATGAAAAACGAAACCTACAGAGGAGAGAAAGGATTTGCACTGATGAGTGTGGCCGCAATTTTTGCGATCTATCTGCTGGCGTTAGTGGTCTCTTCCTTTGCGGCCCATTTCTTCACGCCGAGACATATCATGCATGCGACGGGACTGATGTGGCTGGGAATCGCCATCATTTTGCCGCGTATCAATCTGCCGGTGTATCTGTCGGGAGCCGCGGTGCTGCTCGCCATGTGCTGTTCCAATTATAAGGGCGAGTACGAGAGAACCTATCGGGATACTCCATATCTGGAAGCCACCAAGGAATTTATCGCCACGCAGATGGAACCGGGAGATCTTGTGATCTATACCACGGACGGTATGTATGCCACACTGTACGGCTGTTACATGCCGGAGCAGACTTTTGTCCGTCTGAGCAGAGTGGGGGATCCGGACGAGCTTGTGGGCAGGCGGGTTTGGTTTTTCAGCACGAATTATCATCAGTTCTTTTCCGATGAGGATGTGGAGAAATACGGGATCAGCGCGGAGAACATGGGGCATTACGGCTTTCAGATCATGGAGAACAATACGGATTTTGACATTCTGCGGCTTGAGATAAGAGGGAGCGGACGATGAAAACGGCAAAGAGAGTGATACTGTGTATAATGATTGCCGGAATGCTTTGGGTGTGGCCCATACATCCCTTCAGAGAGGTGGGGTCCGTGCGTTCCGGGGACGGGGGACATATGCTGACCGAGCCGCTAAAGATCGGGGAGAGTCTGGTGCAGCACTTTCGGGCGGCGGACAATAATATCATTCAGATAGAGTTTGTGCTGAGTTGTGACGACACAGCTCCCCAAGCGGGAGAGCTGTTGTTTGAGCTGTTGGATCGGAACGGAAACGTGCTGTTTGCGGAGTCTATGGATTATGCACAGGTACAGGACTATAGTTACGGCGGTCCGGTCATCAACCAAAGAGTGAAAAGATGGGGACAGTACGCCTATCGCATAACGAATGTAAGCGTGGCGGAGAATCCGCCCCGTGGCGTCTACACGGAGGATTCGGCCATGACCGGACTGAAAAAAGGCACGCTGGATGCGCCGGGAAAGACCATAGGGGGTGAACTGCTCACCCGTATTACCGCCAACAAGGCGCTGACGGCGGAGAATACGCTGGCGATCTGGGGCTGTATGGGCATGGTGACATTCGGGGTGTGCGAGGTGCTGGAGCGGTATGGGAATAAAAACAAAAAAGGGGATAAATCATGAAATGGGTGAGATTTCGACTTAAGACGATCACGGACGCGGAGGATATTGTCATCAGCACGCTGTATGACATCGGTCTCGAAGGCGCTCAGATCGAGGACAAGGTTCCGCTGACGGCATTGGAGAAAGAGCAGATGTTTGTGGATATTCTGCCTGACGGGCCGGAAGACGACGGGGTCGCTTATCTGAATTTCTTCGTGGAGAAGCGGGAGGACGGCAAGCTCTCCGTGCAGGGGGAGGTCGTGGATGTGGAGACGATGTCCGCCCGAATTGAAAGCGAGCTGGAGGATCTTCGGATATTCTGTGATATCGGCGAAGGATGTGTCACGGTGGACGAGACGGAGGACATCGACTGGATCAACAACTGGAAACAGTATTTTCATCAGTTTTATATAGATGATATTCTCGTCATTCCCTCGTGGGAGGAGATGAAGCCGGAGGATCAGGGGCGCACGGTGCTGCACATTGATCCGGGCACGGCTTTCGGAACGGGAATGCACGAGACGACGCAGTTGTGCATCCGCCAGCTGCGCAAATACATCACGCCGGAGACGGAACTTCTGGATGTGGGAACCGGCAGCGGTATCCTCTCGATCCTGTCTCTGATGTTCGGAGCAAAACATGCGGTGGGAACGGATCTGGATCCCTGTGCCGTGACGGCGGTGGCCGACAACTGCCATGACAACAACATCGACCCGGAGCGGTTTGAGATGATGATCGGCAATATCATCACAGACAAGAACATACAGGACAAAGTGGGATATGAACGTTATGACATTGTTGTCGCAAATATTCTGGCCGATGTCTTGGTACCGCTCACGCCAGTGATTGTAAATCAGTTAAAGCCCGGAGCTATCTATATCACCTCAGGCATCATCAATGACAAAGAACAGACCGTGACGGATGCAGTGAAGGCGGCAGGACTTTCCGTGCTGGAAGTCACAAGACAGGGTGAGTGGGTATCCGTCACCGCACAGAAAAAGTGAAGCACGCAATGCCCCTTTGCAGATAACATGTTTCGCAAACGACGAAATTTTTAAAAATAGCAGGAGAAAACATGGTTCAAGTTTTTGTGGATCCCGGTCAGATCAATGTTAATGACAAAAGTGTCATAATTATCGGACCCGACGTCAATCATATCAAAAATGTGCTGCGCATGAGAGTGGGGGAGGAGATCTCTGTGAGCAACGGGCAGGACGGGCGGGAGTACCGCTGCGGTATTGCGGAGTTTCAGGAGGATTCCATACGATGTGAGCTACGTTTTGTGAAAGAGGACGGTGTGGAACTTCCCGTGAAGGTGACGCTGTTTCAGGGACTTCCCAAGGGCGACAAGATGGAACTCATCATTCAGAAAGCGGTGGAACTGGGAGTGTATGAGATTGTTCCGACGGCGATGAAGCGCTGTGTGGTGAAGCTGGACGAGCGGAAAGCTGCGGCGAAGACTAAACGTTGGCAGAGTATTGCGGAGGCGGCAGCCAAGCAGAGCAGGAGAGGATTGATACCGAAGGTAAGCCCGGTGATGAGCATGGCGCAGGCCCTTGATGCCGCCGCGGACATGGAGGTAAAATTGATTCCCTATGAGCTGGAGAGCGGCATGGAGCGCACCAGAGAGCTCTTGTCGGGCATCCGGCCCGGGCAGCGGGTAGCGGTGTTCATCGGTCCGGAGGGCGGATTTGAGGAGAGCGAGATCGTGGCCGCAAGGGAGAGAGGGATCTGTCCCGTCACGCTGGGCAGGCGGATCCTGCGCACGGAGACCGCGGGCATGACGGTTCTCGCATGGATCGGGTATCTCTGTGAGCAGTAGCGGGCCGAGTATCACGGTCGGCGGAAAGGCTGACAGAACGGGCTTTTCCTGCATATGATAAAGATAACAAATGTGAGATTATAGATGAAGGAGTATCATCAATGGAAGTGTATTTGGACAATTCCGCCACGACCCGGGTGTTTCCGGAGGTGGCGGAGTTGATGAGAAAGCTGATGTGTGAAGATTACGGCAATTCTTCCAGTCTGCACAGGAAAGGAGTGCAGGCGGAAGGGTATATCCGATACGCCAAGGAGACACTGGCACAGATTTTGAAGGTGAACGAGAAAGAACTGTTCTTTACCTCCGGTGGCACGGAGTCCGACAATCTGGCGTTGATCGGCTGTGCGCTGGCCAACCAGAGGCGGGGAAAGCATCTGATCACCACGCAGATTGAGCATCCGGCCATCTTACAGACCATGAAGTATCTGGAGGGGCTGGGATTTCAGGTGACGTATCTGCCGGTGGACGCCACAGGGCGTATCCGCCTTGACGATCTGCGCAATGCCATGCGGCAGGATACGATTCTGGTGTCTATCATGCACACCAACAATGAGGTCGGATCCCTGCAGCCCATCGCGGAGGCCGGAACCCTGATCAAGCGGATGAATCCCGACACGCTGTTTCATGTGGATGCGGTGCAGGGATTCGGGAAGGCGCGCATTTACCCGAAGCGGATGAATATTGATCTGCTCTCCGCAAGCGGCCACAAGATTCATGGGCCGAAGGGAGTGGGCCTTTTGTATGTGGGAGAGCGGGTGAAGATCCAGCCCATCAATTTCGGGGGCGGGCAGCAGATGAATCTGCGCTCCGGCACGGAGAATGTGCCGGGTATCACCGGAATGGCTAGAGCCGCGGAGATTCTTTACTCTCATCTGGAGGAAGATGTGAACCGCCTCTATCACTGCAAGAGATATTTTGTGGAAGGTCTGAAACGGATGGACGGCATCAAGATCAACGGATTGCTGCCCGACGGCTCCTGCGGGGAGGGGACGGCTGCTCATGTGGTGAGCGTCTCTTTTGCAGGTGTGAGAAGCGAGGTGCTTCTGCACGCGCTGGAGGATGAGGGCATCTATGTATCGGCGGGCAGCGCATGTTCCGCGCATAAGCCGCAGCCGTCGGCCACCTTAAAAGCCATCGGTGTGGATAAGAATCTTTTGGGGTCCACAATTCGCTTCAGCTTTTCCGTTTATACCACAACAGAAGAATTGGACTATACATTGCGGGTATTATATGATAAAATTCCTGTACTGCGAAGATATCCCGGTCGGTCGTAGAAACGGGAAATCTAAAAGCGTTCGAAGAGGAAGAGCCGCCCAAGCGGCAGAATGAGAGGAAACAACAATGTTTAAAGCATTTTTGATAAAGTACGCGGAGATCGGCATCAAGGGAAGAAATCGGTATCTGTTTGAGGATGCCCTGATCCATCAGATCAAGTATGCGCTGAAGAAATGCGACGGGAAATTTTTGATACACAAGACGCAGGGGCGTATTTATGTGGATGCGGAGACGGAGTTTGATTTCGATGAGACGGTGGAGCACTTAAAGCGCGTGTTCGGCATCTCCGGCATCTGTCCCGTGATCTATGTGGAGGATGAAGGGTTTGAGAAACTTTGTGACACCGTTGTGGATTATATTGCGGAAGTCTATCCGGACCGCAACAAGACTTTTAAGGTAAATGCACGCCGGGCGCGCAAAAATTATCCCAAAGATTCCATGACGATCAACATGGATATGGGGGAGGCGATCCTGAACGCCTATCCCGAGATGAAGGTGGATGTACACGACCCGGATATTCTGTTAAATATCGAGATCCGGGAAAAGATCTATATTTATTCCGAAACGATTCCGGGCCCCGGGGGGATGCCTGTGGGAACAGGCGGAAAGGCAATGCTGCTGTTGTCCGGCGGCATTGACTCTCCGGTGGCCGGTTATATGATAGCGAAGCGAGGCGTGAAGATAGACGCGGTCTATTTCCATGCTCCGCCCTACACCAGCGACAGGGCAAAGCAGAAGGTGGTGGATCTGGCGAGGATCGTGTCCCGCTACACCGGCCCCATCTATCTGCATGTCATCAACTTTACGGATATTCAGCTTTATATCTACGAGAAATGCCCTCACGAGGAGCTGACGATCATTATGCGCCGGTATATGATGCGCATTGCCGAACATATTGCGAAAGAAAACGATTGTCTGGGGCTGATTACCGGTGAGAGCATCGGGCAGGTGGCGTCCCAGACCATGAGTTCCCTCATCGCCACAAACGAGGTGTGTGAGCTGCCCGTTTACAGACCGCTGATCGGTTTCGATAAACAGGAGATCGTGGAAGTCTCCGAGAAGATTGACACATTTGAAACTTCCATCCTGCCCTATGAGGACTGCTGTACCATCTTTGTGGCAAAGCATCCGGTGACGAAACCCAATGTGAACGTGATCCGCAGACATGAGAAAGCTTTGGAGGAGCGGATCGATGAACTGGTACGGATCGCTTTGGAGACAGAAGAGCTGATCATCGCACAGCATTGACCGGATAAAAAACGTCTCAAGGGATTGCGCTCCTTGAGACGTTTCTGTTCGGATTCAGTCGAATCTGGGTATGTTTGCTCCGGCTTTAAACCAGATAGGGCTTGAGGATCTCCATCACATCCTCAATGCCTTCTTCCGCATGGATGTTTAAGTCGATCTCCTTGGAGAGATCCAGACTGAAGATCCCCATGATAGACTTTGCATCGATGACATATCTGCCGGAAACCAGATCAAAATCATAATCGAACTTCGTGATGTCGTTTACGAAAGATTTAACCTTATCAATGGAATTTAGACAAATCTGAACGGTCTTCATGATCAATACCTCCTTACCAGTTAATAAATATCATACCTTTATGCCCAATCTTAAAGGTAAAGCGGATAAAAGTCAAGGCCAAAACAATACAAAAAAAGTGGGGATTTCCTATGAAAAGTGTAGCATTCCACAATCTAGGCTGTAAAGTAAACTCTTATGAGCTGGATATCATGCAGCAAATATTACAAGAAAAAGGGTATCGGATCGTGCCGTTTGATCAAATTGCCGATATCTATATCGTCAATACCTGTACGGTCACCAATATTGCGGACAGAAAGAGCAGACAGATGCTGCACCGGGCCAGACAGAGGAATCCGGAGGCTGTTGTGGTGGCCGTGGGATGCTATGTCCAGACGGACAAAGAGGGTGTGGAACAGGATGATAGCATTGATCTGGCCGTGGGCAATAACCGTAAGGGAGACATCGCCGAGATTCTGGAGCAATTTCTGAGAGAGCGGGAGGAGCGTGAAACGGACCGGGCGGAGACCCATTCAAAGACGCTGGGAGACACGACGGTCATGGATCTGAGCGCGCCCTGCGCCTATGAGGAGATGACGCTGGAGCACACGGCGGAACACACCCGGGCTTATATTAAGATTCAGGACGGGTGTAATCAGTTCTGCTCCTACTGCATCATCCCCTATGCGAGAGGCCGGGTGCGCAGTCGGAGGGAGGAAGATATTCTGGCAGAGATCCGGGGGCTGGAGGAGAAGGGATATCAGGAGATTGTGCTCACGGGCATTCACATCAGTTCCTACGGCATCGATCTGGAGGGAGATGCCTGTTATCAAGGATCAAGCAGGCTTATTGAGCTGGTGGAGCATATTCATGAGCAGGCCAAAAAAATCCGGCGCATCCGTCTGGGTTCTCTGGAGCCGAGAATCATTACGGAGGAGACGGCGGGGAGGCTGGCGGCGCTTCCGAGACTGTGTCCCCATTTTCACCTCTCTCTGCAGAGCGGATGCGACGAGACGCTGAAACGCATGAATAGACGCTATACCACCGGGGAATACTTGCAAGGAGTGAAGGAACTGCGCCGGGTGTTTTCCCATCCGGCAATCACCACGGATGTGATCGTGGGATTTCCCGGGGAGACGGAGGAAGAGTTTGCCGAGACGAAAGAATTTCTGGAGCGGGCGGAATTATTTGAGATGCATATTTTCAAATACTCCAGACGGGCGGGGACCCGGGCCGACGGGATGAGCGCACAGCTCACCGAGCGGGTGAAGGGAGAGCGAAGCGAGGAACTCTTTGCGCTGGAGGCGGTGCAGTCGAGGGCATTTCGCCGGTATTACATAGGCAGACAGATTGAGGTACTCTGGGAGGACAAGCATAGGATCGAGGGCGCGGATTACTGGGTCGGACACACGAGAGAATATGTGAAAGCGGCTCTTCCTGCGGGGGAGGAGAACCTTTCCAACAGGGTTACACAGGTCCGGGCGGAGAGTTTTCTGACGGAGGATATTCTGCTCGTAACCGAAGACGGAATGGGAAGTCCGGCGAATAAGGATTGAATTTTGCCGCAAAATGCGGTAAGATAATAAAAGCTGAAAGAAACCAGAGAATCTGCGGACACAGAATCCGCAGCGGTATTGTGGCAATTGTTGAGAAGGATGAGACTATGCAGGATTTGGGAAACACACAATATTTTAAAGTAGAGACGGAGCCTGAGACCGGGGTGAAGATGGTGCTGTCAACGGTGTATGAGGCTTTGACGGAGAAAGGGTACAATCCGGTGAATCAGATCGTAGGATATATCATGAGCGGTGATCCCACTTATATCACCAGCCATAAGAGCGCCCGAAGCCTGATCATGAAGGTGGAGCGCGACGAACTTGTGGAGGAGCTTTTGGCGGACTACATCAAAAACAATCACTGGAATTAGGAGGAAACACTCATGCGGATCATGGGTTTGGATTTCGGCTCGAAAACGGTGGGGGTTGCGGTGAGTGACGCCTTGCTTTTGACGGCGCAGGGTGTGGAGATCATCCGCCGCAAGGAGGAGAATAAGCTGCGCCAGACCTTGGCCAGAATCGAGACGCTGATTCAGGAGTACGAAGTGGAGGAGCTGGTGCTGGGGCTGCCGAAACATATGAACGGGTCGGAGGGTGTGCGCGCGGAGCTCACCGAGGAGTTTAAGGACAAGTTGGAGCGTAGGACAGGCCTACCCGTCACGCTGTGGGACGAGCGTCTGACCACTGTCTCGGCGGACAGAACCATGATGGAGGCCGGGATCCGCAGGGAGAACCGCAAGGAGTATGTGGACATGCTGGCGGCAGTCTTCATTCTGCAGGGTTATCTGGATAGAAGGAACAACGAGAAGGAAATCGGGGAGTGAAAATGAACAAGCTGGAGAAGATTACATTCAATGCGGACGGCGAGGATCCCGTGGATTTTTATGTGCTGGAACAGACTCGGATAGGCGGTGTTAATTATATTCTGGTGACCGATTTCGAGGAGGGGGACGGCGAGGCTTTGATTCTGAAGGATCTGTCTTCGGACGGCGAGGCGGAGAGCGTCTTTACCATCGTGTCGGATGAACAGGAGTTGAATGCGGTCTCCGGTGTGTTTGCGGATATGCTGGAGGACGTGGAGTTTGTGCGTGATTAAGAATCGTATATAATTTTTAAAATTTAGTATGGAGGAAATTTTGTGAAGAAGAAAAAAGAGAATAATGGGGCTCCCGGGCTGAAGGTCATCCCTTTGGGTGGTCTGGAGCAAATCGGTATGAATATTACTGCCTTCGAGTATGAGGACAGTATTATTGTGGTGGACTGTGGTCTGTCTTTCCCTGCGGATGATATGCTGGGAATCGATCTGGTAATTCCCGACGTGACGTATCTGAAGAATCATATCGACAAGGTAAAAGGGTTTGTTATCACCCATGGACATGAGGATCACATCGGAGCGCTGCCCTATGTGCTGCGGGAGCTCAATGTGCCCATTTATGCCACCCGTCTGACCATGGGGATTATAGAGAATAAACTGACCGAACATAACATGATGAAGACCACCAAGCGCAAGGTGGTGAAGTTCGGCCAGTCCATCAATATGGGGCAGTTCCGTGTGGAGTTTATCAAAACCAATCACAGTATCGTGGACGCCGCCGCGCTGGCCATCTATTCCCCGGCGGGAATCGTGGTACACACGGGAGATTTCAAGGTGGACTACACGCCGGTGTTCGGAGACGCCATCGATCTGCAGCGTTTTGCGGAGCTGGGCAAAAAGGGCGTGCTGGCGCTGATGTGTGATTCCACCAATGCGGAGCGCCCGGGCTTTACCCCTTCGGAGAAGACGGTGGGCAAAGCTTTTGACACGCTGTTTAACGAACACAAGAATACCCGTATTTTTGTCGCCACCTTCGCCTCCAATGTGGACAGGGTGCAGCAGATTATCAATACGGCATATAAGTTTGGCCGAAAGGTGAGCGTGGAAGGACGCAGCATGGTCAATATCATCGAGACGGCGAGAAATCTGGGATGTATCAGCATTCCCGACAACACGCTGGTGGAGATTGACCAGATGAAGAATTATCCCGACGAGCAGCAGGTGATCATCACTACAGGCAGTCAGGGTGAAAGCATGGCGGCACTCTCCCGTATGGCCAACAACATGCACCGCAAGATCACGATCGGCGCGGGGGACACGGTGATTTTCTCTTCCAATCCCATACCGGGCAATGAGAAGGCCGTGACCAAGATCATCAACGAATTACAGCGCAAGGGAGCGGATGTGGTATTTCAGGATACCCATGTGTCGGGACATGCCTGTCAGGAGGAGATCAAGCTGATCTATACCCTGACGCATCCTAAGTACGCCATTCCCGTACACGGCGAATATAAGCATTTGAAAGCACAGGCCAAGATCGCGGAGAGTCTGGGCATCGCCAAGGAGGATATTTTCCTGCTCTCCTCCGGCGATGTGCTGGAGCTGAGCGAGGAGCATGCGAAAGTAAACGGCAAGGTGCCCACCGGCGCAATCCTTGTGGACGGTCTGGGCGTGGGAGACGTGGGAAATGTGGTGCTCAGAGACCGTCAGCATCTCGCCGAGGACGGTATCATGATCGTGGTCATGAGTCTGGAGCGGGAAAGCGGCGATCTGGTGGCAGGGCCGGATATTGTGTCCAGAGGATTTGTCTATGTGCGGGAATCCGACGAATTGATCGAGGAAGCCCGATTGACGGTGAACGAGGCGCTCCAGAATTGTCTGGACAAGGGCATTACCGATTGGGGGAAGCTCAAATCCGCCACCAAGGATGTGCTGAGCGAATATGTCTGGAAGAAGACGAAGAGAAGACCTATGATTTTACCGATCATCATGGAAGTTTAGACGGATGATAAAAGGATTTGATCCGGAGGTATGCTGATGAACAATATTGACAGATCATTGCAGTTGTTGATTGCAGATGTTTTGGCGTCCGATATCTATCAAGAGTATACGAGGCAGCGTGACCTCGTGAAGGCTCAACCGGGGTTGAAAGCACAGATAGACGAGTATCGTGTGCGCAATCTGGAATTGCAGATCAACGGAAGGACGACTTTCGAGGAACTGGACAATTTTGAGCGGAAATATGCAGGATTACGGGATAATCCGCTGGTTGGGGATTTTTTGGCGGCCGAGTTGGCATTTTGCAGAATGATGCAGGATATCAATCTGCGTCTGACGGAGGCGATCCATTTTGAATAGAGTGCGTCCAAAGCAGGTATGTGATGCGCGGGAGGTATGGAAATGAAGAGTGGAAACATTATAATCGCCGTGTTTGGCGCAATTTTGAAGGTAGTGGTGGCGATTGCCGTGGCGTTTGTCATCTATCGGGGAGCCGCACTCTGCTATGACTACGGCTACCGTGTTTTTACGGAGCCTGCCATGTCTGCCGGAGAGGGCAGGGAAGTGCGGGTGACCATAACCGAGAGCATGTCTGCCTTGGATATCGGGGAATTGATGGAACAGAAGGGACTGAGCAGGGATGCCAAACTTTTTGCATTGCAGTATCTGCTCTCCGAGTACAAGGAAGATGTGAAGCCCGGAACCTATGATCTGAGCACCGCCATGACGGCGGAGGACATCATGGCAGCCATGGTGCCGCCCAAACAGGAGACGGAGGAAGGAACCAATTAGGGATCGGACAGATGATAATAGATGAGAGAATGGCGACCTTTATCGATTCCATGGATAAGGGTCTTTCGCCCCTTTTGGAGGAAATAGAGAGCGAGGCCCTGCGGGACGGAGTGCCCATTATACGCCGTTCCACACAGCAGCTTCTGAGATTTCTTCTGGCACTGGCAAAGCCGAAGGCGATTCTGGAAGTTGGGACGGCGGTGGGGTTTTCTGCGATTCTGATGAGCGAGTACGCGCCCGAGGGATGTCATATCACCACCATTGAAAAGTATGAAAAACGGATTTCCGTGGCAAAGGCCAATTTTGCAAGGGCGGGCAGGGAGGCGCAGATTACGCTGATGGAAGGGGATGCTGCCGAGATTTTGCGGACTCTGGAAGGCGGCTATGATTTTATCTTCATGGATGCCGCGAAGGGGCAATATATTCATTTCCTGCCCGATGTGCTGCGGCTGCTTGTGCCCGGAGGACTTCTGGTATCCGACAATGTGCTGCAGGAAGGAGACGTCATTGAATCCCGATTTGCAGTCACAAGGCGCAATCGCACGATTCACAGCCGCATGAGGGATTATCTGTATGAGATTACCCACAGTGATGAGCTGGAGACGGTGATTCTGCCGGTGGGCGACGGGGTGACGCTCAGCACCAAAAAGTGAGAAGAGAAGGAAATGAATAAGAAAAGATAAGAAAAGTTAGGATAAAAAGAGAGGCGGCCATATGATGACCAAACTAGAATGTCGAATCCCGGAGCTCCTCATACCTGCCAGCAGTCTGGAGGTTTTGAAAACGGCGGTGATGTTCGGCGCCGACGCGGTCTACATCGGAGGCGAAGCGTTCGGGCTGCGAGCCAAGGCGAAGAATTTCTCTATGGAGGAGATGGCGGAGGGGATCACCTTTGCCCATGCCCATGGTGTGAAAGTCTATGTGACCGCGAACATTGTGGCACACAATGAGGATCTGGAGGGCGCGGCAGAATATTTTGAGGAACTGAAAAATATGAAGCCCGAGACGCCGGATGCGCTGATCATCTCGGATCCCGGCATGTTTTCTATAGCGAAGAAAGTCTGGCCGGAAGCGGAGATTCATATCTCCACGCAGGCGAACAACACCAATTATCAGACTTATCTGTTCTGGCACGCTCTGGGGGCGAAACGTGTGGTGTCCGCCAGAGAATTGTCCCTTCGGGAGATTCGGGAGATCCGCTCGCGGATTCCCGAAGAGATGGAGATTGAAAGTTTTATACATGGGGCCATGTGTATTTCCTATTCGGGGAGGTGTCTTCTGAGCAACTATTTTACCGGGAGAGACGCCAATCAAGGAGCCTGCACCCATCCCTGCCGTTGGAAGTATGCGGTGGTCGAGGAGACCAGACCGGGAGAGTATCTGCCCGTCTATGAGAACGAGCGGGGGACTTTTCTCTTTAATTCCAAGGATTTGTGTATGATTGAACATATCCCGGAGCTCTTGGAGGCTGGAATCGACAGTTTTAAGATTGAGGGGCGCATGAAGACGGCTCTGTATGTGGCCACGGTGACCCGCACCTACCGTCTGGCGATCGACGCCTGTCTGAGGGATCCGGAAGAGTACCGGGCGAATCTTCCTTGGTATCGGGAGGAGATCAGGAAGTGTACCCACAGGCAGTATACCACGGGATTCTTCTTCGGGAAGCCGGACGAGGAGACCCAGATCTACGACAGCAGCACTTATATCAATGAATATACTTATCTGGGTATGGCGGAGGAAGTGACGCAAGTGTCAGATCTGCCCGGGCGTATAGGAGCGGATGCACTGGGGAGTGTGGCGGATACGGCGGAAGGTTTTGCATCGCAGTCTCTTGTGCGTATTGAGCAGCGAAATAAATTTTCCGTGGGGGACGTCATTGAGGTGATCAAGCCTGACGGGAGGAATATATCTGTTCGGGTGGCCGCTTTGTACGACGAGGAAATGAATCCGATGGAGAGCGCTCCCCATGCCAGACAGAAGCTTTATGTTTGTTTTGAGAACGTGGGGAAGGCGGACACGCCGGAGGGCGCTTTCGTGGATGTGGAGCCGTATGATATTTTCCGCGTGGATAAGCCGCGGGTATAAACCGTGTAGATAGAGAGAACCGGAAGTGTTGTGGCAAGCAAACTTCCGGTTTTTGCTAAATAACGGAGGCGAAGAAAAAGATGGAAAAAATGAAGATAATGTTGGTGGAGGATGATCAGACGCTGGCCGGAGAGATCGAATCCTTTTTGCTGAAATGGGGATATGAGGTTGTGGCGGCGCAGGAATTTGATGAGATTACCAAGATGTTTGAACAGGAAAAGCCACAGCTTGTTTTGATGGACATCAATCTGCCCAAATATGACGGTTTTTATTGGTGTAATCAGATCCGACGGATTTCCCATGTGCCGATCATCTTTATCAGCAGCCGGGATGAGGATGGAGACAAGTTGATGGGGATTGCCCAGGGAGGGGATGACTATGTGGAAAAGCCCTTTCGTCTGGAGATGTTAAAGGGGAAGATAGAAGCGATCCTGCGCAGAAGCTATGAGTATGCGGCGGGCAGGGAGCTGTTCGGGAAGATGATATTTTTACAGGAGGGACTGACTCTGGACAGTGTGTCCGGCATTCTGTTCCGACAAGGCGAAGAGATTGAATTGACCAAAACGGAGCGGAGGGTACTGGTCAAATTGGCGGAATCAAAGCCGCAGGTGGTGACCAGAGAAGAATTGATGATGGATCTATGGGATACGGACGAATATCTGTCGGACGGAACGCTTACCACATTGGTATGCAGGCTGCGAAGCAAGCTGAAAGCGGCCTGTGGAGACGAGATTATCAGGACGAAGAAGGGGCAGGGGTACTTTGTGTCATGAGTTATATCAAGAAAAGGTGGAGACAATATTTTCTATGCGGGGGAGTGGTCCTTG
The DNA here is from genome assembly GCA_964604835.1 of uncultured Acetatifactor sp. Classification (GTDB taxonomy): domain Bacteria; phylum Bacillota; class Clostridia; order Lachnospirales; family Lachnospiraceae; genus Acetatifactor. The sequence goes on along the minus strand of CAZSAJ010000051.1, from coordinate 4,486 downwards.
CCTTTCATCTGTATTTTATCTTACTGATGCAGGAACGTCGGATGCAATACCTGTGGTATTTTGATTTTCTGCTGACCCTGTTTCTTTTGTTTTTTGCGGGGATTGATAGTTATCTGTTCCGAAAACATGAGAAGCGAAAGGAAGAGTTTCTCATGCGGGAGGATGTGATTTGTGAACAGATGGAGGACTTTGAGAACAGAGAGATCGCGCTCCATGACACATTGATCCTGCAAGAACAGGTGCGGAAAGAGTTTCAGGATAATTGTGAGCTTCAAGATTATGTGGCAAAATGGTGCCATGAGTTCAAGATTCCTCTTGCGGCGGCTCTTCTGATGGTGGAAAAACTGTCGGACGCACAGAGCAGAGAGTCGCTGAGAGAGCCCCTTGAGAGAATGAATCGTCAGATCCGTTCCATGCTGTTCGGGTGCCGGCTGCAAAGCTCTCTGACGGATGTTCAGATCAGAAGGACGGACCTTCGGGAGTGTGTGAAAACCTCTGTCAGAAACAATCAGTTTTTCCTCATTCAAAAGAGATTTGAGCTCTGCGTACAGGTGGAGGAGGTGTATGTCTACACCGATCCGCAGTGGCTGATCTATATTTTGGATCAGCTCATCGACAATGCGCTGAAATATGGGGCAAAATCAGGAAAAAGACAATTGCGTTTGTGGACGGATGGAGGAGGCCGGAAGGTCAATTTATGGGTGGAAGATAACGGAGAGGGAATCCGGGAGAGCGATATCCGCAGAATTTTCGAGAAAGGATTTACGGGGAGCAATTACCATAACGGCAGGTATCAGTCTACGGGGATGGGACTGTACATGACAGACAAAATTATCAGAAAGCTGGGACATGAAATTTCTGTGGAAAGCGAATATGGTGTGTATACAAGGTTCAAAATTGTTTTTGCCGGCAATGACTTTTTTGAGGTGTGACGGGAAAGTCCGTCCGTATCTTACAAAAACGGTAATGTAGGAGACGTTTTTGTAAGGCGTCTGTAAGGATTTTTTATATTGGCTGTCTTATAATGGAGCAAACGCAAAACGTAAAGGAGAATGCCAATATGAATGATAACAAAGTCGTGGAAATCAAGAATCTGGTGAAATATTATGGCGCAAAAGGGTTTCAGACAAGGGTGCTCAACGGAATCGATATGACGGTTTATCAAAATGATTTTATTGCAATTATGGGACCGTCGGGATCCGGTAAAACCACTCTTCTAAATATTCTTTCCACCATTGACCGGCCTTCTCAGGGTGTGGTGACGCTTGGCGATCAAGATATCACAAAACTGTCGAATCGGGAACTTTCCAGATTGCGCAGGGATAAGATCGGATTTATCTTTCAGGATTACAATCTGCTTGACACAATGACGCTTCAGGACAATATCGCGCTGCCGCTCTTGCTGAACGGTGTATCCGGCAGAGAATGCATTCGCAGAACACAGGAGCTGGCCGCCATGTTCGGTTTGTCGGAGCATCTGAACAAATATCCATGGCAGCTTTCGGGCGGGCAGAAGCAGCGGGGAGCTACCTGCCGGGCGCTGATTACCGCCCCGGCAATTTTGTTTGCGGACGAACCCACGGGAGCGCTGGACTCCGCATCCGGGCGGGATCTGTTGGAATGTTTGAAGAAGGTAAACGACAGCGGGCAGGCTACCGTTCTTATGGTAACACACGATCCGTTTTGCGCTTCCTATGCGAAAGATGTGTATATTTTAAGTGACGGATCGATTAGATGCAGAGTAAGTCGTGGCGGGAATCGGAAGGAGTTCTATGATAGGATTATAGAGGTTCAGTCCTCCATGGGAGGTGATTTCTGATGAAGATGATGAGTCTGGCATTTGTCAATTTCAAGAACAGTTTTATAAATTACCTGTCTCTGGTGATCTCGTTGGCTTTTACCATACTGATTCTGTTGAATTTTCAACTGCTCCGCTATTCCGATGCGCTCGCTCTGTTGGGGAAGCGAAACAAAAGCTATGTGGATACGATTGTTCAAATAGTTACTATTGTGCTGGTATGTTTTATGTTTTTCTTTATCTGGTACTCTACAAATGTCTTCCTCGGCAGACGGAAAAAGGAAATCGGTATCTATGTGTTTATGGGGATTACCAATCAGAAGATCGGTATACTTTATATGATAGAGACCACGCTGATCGGGCTGTCGGCACTGATTCTGGGAGTAGGATTGGGTGCGGCTGTGTCGTGGTTGTTTCAGATGATTTTGCTGGCACTATCCGATCTGGCTGTGGACATCCGTTTTCGGTTTGTCTTTTCGCCGGTGTTGGTTACGTCGGGGATTTATCTTGGAATTTATCTGATCTTTGTTATAAAGGGATATATAGACATAGTGAGAAGCAGTGTGCTTGGTCTGTTCACCGGGGCAAAACAGGCGGAAGCGGTAAGGTGGAATGCAGGATTACTGTTTGTCAGAGCCGTGTTGGGAGCCGGCATTCTGGGGAGTGGATTCTATTTTGCCATAAAGGAGAACAACGGGCAGAATATATTGGGGAATTTGATGCTGGCAGTGGTCTTGGTCATTGTCGGAGTGTATCTTCTCTTTGGGGGACTGATTCCTTTTATCTTTCAAAGTCTGGTCGGAAGGAAAAAGTTTCTGTATCGAAAAGAGCGATGTCTGTGGGTGAACAATGTGGTATTTCGGATGAAAAAGAATTACCGGACCTATGCCATGGTATGTGTGCTGGCGCTCTGTTCCGTGAACGCTTTGGCCACGGGGTTTGCCATGCGAAACAGATATGACAACAGCGTACACTTTGAAAATACTTACACCTTTCAGATTTTGAGCGATCAGAGTAATCTGGATGAGACGGCCAGAGGGCTGATAGAGGAGAGTACGGAGATTGCTTACAGCTCCCGTCTCCCCATTACGGTGTTGGAGGAGAATCAGATTCAGACGACCTCGAAATACATCGGATATGCCATTACATCTTGGACGGCGTTAAAGACGCTGGCGGAGGATACGGGCCTGGACTTTGAACTGCCGGAGCCTGCGGCGGATGAGTACATCAGGGCATCAAATGTGGTGCTGTTCTCCATGATTACAGATGTTTCTGCCGAGACGGCTGACATAGAAGGAAATGTTTTTTGCCAGATACAGAGGACGCAGGTACCCTATCTGGGTTATCTGCAGGAGAGATATATCAATTTGTTTGTGTTGAACGATGAGGCGTATGAAAAGCTGCGCGCCACGGGATGGCAGTTGTATGTCTATAATTATAAGATTGCGGATCCGAAGGCGTTTGCCAGCGTTAAAGACGCCCTTTCCAAGCTTGGCGGGCAGGGGGATGATTGCTATATCGGACGTGTGTCCATTGATCCTGCCGGTGACGGTGACCGGGATTGGATCAAAGTGTGCTATTCGCTGTGTGTGTTTATGTTTCTGGTATTTATTCTTGCAGGCGGCAGTATTCTATTCATGAAGCTGTATAACGATTCCTTTGAGGAAAAGGAGCGATATCTGGTGATGAAGAAGCTGGGATTTGACGGAAGCGTGCTGGGGAGATCCGTCGCGCATGAATTGGCGGCGGCTTATGGTCTGCCCTTTCTGGTGATGAGTGTTGCGTCCCGGTTCTCGGTGCACACGCTGGAAAAAATGATGGCTGCGGATCTAAGCGCCGTTTACCTGATGAGCGTGCTTACGGTGGGCGTGATCTTTCTGATGTCTTACGGTCTGTCCGTGGCGGCGTATCGGAGAAATGTGGGGGTCTAGGCACCGCCGCAGCGATTTAAAAAATATAAATTTTAAAAAGGGTATTGCTTTTTTGGATGAATTGGGGTATCTTATAGGAAACAGGGCGTGCCTTGTTTTCCATATAGACAGTCTGAACGAAGATGTTCCAATAGTAACCAGTTTACTTTGGGACGTTTTTTTTAGGATTGACGATATGCAGGCGGCGCAGCAAGATTCGAGGAAAAGGAAGAGAAAGGAAGTAGGGAAGATGAGTGATGTGTTAAACGTGGAAGAGATTTTTGCCAGCAAGGTATTCACTCTGGGCAAGATGAAGGAGAGACTGCCCAAGAATGTCTACAAAGAATTGAAGAGGGTCATGGAACAGGGCGGCGAGCTGTCGCTGGCGACTGCGGACGTGGTGGCCAAGGCCATGAAGGATTGGGCCGTGGAAAACGGCGCAACCCACTATACGCATTGGTTCCAGCCTTTGACCGGAATCACCGCGGAGAAGCATGACGCGTTTGTGACGCATCCCGACGCAGAGGGCAAAATGCTTTTGGAGTTCTCCGGAAAAGAGCTGATCAAGGGCGAACCGGACGCTTCCTCCTTTCCCTCCGGCGGACTTCGCGCCACCTTTGAGGCCAGAGGCTACACCGTGTGGGACATCACTTCCCCCGCTTTTTTGAAGGAGGACGCCACGGGCGTAATCCTCTGTGTGCCCACTGCGTTCTGTTCCTATAAGGGAGAGGCGCTGGATAAGAAGACGCCGCTTCTCCGCTCTATGGAGGCCGTAAGC
>CAZSAJ010000050.1:0-20291 GCA_964604835.1 uncultured Acetatifactor sp. | reverse complement strand
CCCGCGATCTCCGACCGCTCGTCCACCACACCGACGCACAGCCCTCCGCCGTAGGCGTTTCCGTCGGAGATACGCCGCACCAGCTCTCTGAGCATGGTTGTCTTGCCGCAGCCCGGCGGCGATATGATCAGGATATTGCGCAGTCTTCCTTTTTGATAGATCTTAGGCAGAATCTCTTCCGCGGCGCCGAAGATCTGATGTGCCACACGGATGTTGATATACCGGATATGCTTGATCGTGCGAATGCTCCCGTCCGCCTCCAGCACGGCCTGTCCGGCCACGCCCACCCGATGTCCGCCCGGCACCGTAATAAATCCCTGCCGCAGCTCGTCCTCAAAGGCATAAGGAGAATCATGACAGATATGCATCAAAAGCGCCTCCAGTTCCCGTTGTCCGCTCCGGTGTCCTCGGTCTTTATGTACCGTGAAATTCCCCTGCTCGTCCAGATAAAAAATCCCGTCGGCCTGACTCACAAGCACCGGCCTGTCGATCCGCAGCCGGATCTCCCGGATCTTTTCCCCCTCCCGTAGCGCCCGGCTCCAGAAAGGCTGCATGTCCTGCGGAAAAAGCTGTATAAGACTCTCCTGCATCCCAATCTCCTCCGATCTCTTTCTCCATGTATATGAATTTCAGGCGCAGATATGCCTTCTTTTTTACATAATATTTTTGTTTTAGGTGACTGCGAAACTCTCTATTATACAAAGTGTCATAGAGCAGCCCGGTCGGAAACTGCCAAACCGCTTGAACTGCTACTCTGTTATACAATCACCTAAATATTTCCATATCCTGTTTCATATTTTGTATAAAAAAAAGAACAAAGAAAATAATAATTTCGGATAGACAAATCAATTGATTTGTGATATCTTATTTTTAGAAACAGTAATCATTACTATTTTAAATAAAATTCATGGAGGGCGACATTATGACAAACAATTCACAAGTTGACAATTTGGTAAATCTTCTGGATGGATATGCTACCAAAGGCGGCCATCACTTGAACGTAAATGTACTGAACCGCGATACGCTGTTGGACGCACAGAAACATCCCGAGAACTATCCTCAGCTCACGATCCGTGTGAGCGGCTATGCGGTAAACTTTATCAAACTCACCCCGGAGCAGCAGGCAGACGTCATCAGCCGTACGTTCCATGAGGCCGTATAAGTTCACGTATTCTATTTTCTACCAAATACACCTGATGCAGACGGGCGGCTCTCCGAGGAGAGCCGCCCGTCCGTTATCCAAAAACAAAATCAGAAAAAGAGATTTTTTTATTTCTTGTTGTCCTACATTTTTTTCTGCGAACAATGTCCGCCGCAGTTTTTACAGTCCATACCACATTGCAGCGACTTGCCGCTGCGCTTATCCCGCACCATGCTTCGGACGATCAATACGATCACCCCGCACAGCACAACCAAAACAACTATTGTTCCCAAATTCATCTCTACTCTCCTCCGCGCACTCATAATCGCGATATTATGGTTTAGTCCACAATTTTTCGATTTACACACCTTGTGAACCTTGGTATAGTTAGTATAAACTAACTATACTGTATTGTCAATACTTTTCTTGTATCCGGGGGCTGCACGCCAAGTTCATTAACACGCCAAATGTATCAGTCCGGCCTAAAATATTGTAAAAACTATATCCGCCCCATTGCGAGGAGGGAGAAGACCGGGAGGGTTTCGCAGGCCTTGGCGAAGGTTGGTGCGTTTTCTTATAGTGCGCGAGAAGCAAGGGTGAAATGCGCACGGATGCGCATTTCAGGCTCTACGGTGCATGGATGCACCTTAGAGCCGACCCGTAAATTGCATGATCTATAACCGCACTATTAGAAAACGCCCAACCGCAGCCCGCCTGCGAAACCCTCCCGGTCTTCTCCCTCCGACACAATTGAAACAGCATTTGCAATATTTCAGGCCGCACCGCACCGTCAAATCCATTGACAAACGATTTCCATTTGCCACTGCCTCCGGAATATGATATACTATTTTAATATATTATGAATGGAGAGGAATCATGAAAACAAACGAATCCGCAGAAAACTATCTGGAAACCATCCTGATTCTCAGCCACAGAAACCCCGTGGTGCGCTCCGTGGACATTGCCGCCGAGCTGGGATTTAAGAAACCCAGCGTCAGTGTCGCCATGAAGAATCTCCGCGAGGCCAATCATATCACGGTGACGAAAGAGGGGTTTATCTATCTGACCGAATCGGGCCGGGAAATTGCAGAAATGATTTATGAGCGCCATGAACTGCTCTCCTCATGGCTGACGGCTCTGGGAGTGGACGAGACTATTGCCACCGAGGACGCATGCCGCATTGAACATGTCATCAGCAAAGAAAGCTTCGAGGCAATCAAAAGACACATTCGTGTCCATTGACTGCCTCGTCGAGAACTATTTCCAAGTATAAATATTGTGGTAGAGGCGGTAATAATTGCCGCCCAATTCTTCCACCTGAATCTGGATCGCAAAATAATCCATCTGCAGCTTCTTTAAACCTTCCTCCACATATCCCTTCTCGTAATCTCCCGTCCCATAGGATTTCTCCGCCTCATCCAGCACATATTTGGGCACTATGTTGCTGAAGGTCTTTTGTCCGCTTCCCTTTTCTTCCATCTGTTTCCGACAGTCCTCATAATATTGCTGCAGGGAAATCAGCACCATATCTTCCGTCAGGTCCGCGGCGCTTAAATCATAAGTGACATTGCCGGACACCGTGACACCGTATGGCTTCTTTTTTCCTGCTCCCGGTTCCCATGTCAGCGGCTGCTGGGGATTGGGATTCAAAGTAATGCCTGCCACCGTATTGCCCCCCGGGAGGGAAGTCGCACCCTCGCCGCTGTATCCGTTGCCGCATGCAGGCAGATAAATACTCAGACCCGTGCGCACATGCGTCCCCACAAAGTCCGCGTCCGTCTTGTTATAATAGTCATAAGTGGAAGGGTTTGTATCGTCCCATGTGGTATCCACATTGTAATATTCTCCGTCCACTCGCACAATATTCCACGCATGATCCTCGCCCGAATACCCCACACAGTAATAACAGGGAATTCCCAATTGCTGCAGCAGATACTGAAAGGCTCTGGAGTATCCCGCACAGACGGTATCGCCGGTCACAAGCGCGCTGTAGGCGCTCTGATTCATGGCGGAAGAAAGTGCGTAATCAGCCTTGTCAAGCAGGGCGTCATGCACATATTTCTCCTTGTCTTCATCGTCTCCCTGATTTGCCACGCCGTCCAGAATTCTCTTTGCCGCCGCCTCGAAATCCGTCTTTGCCTGATCCAGATTCCGGGCCGTGCGGTTATACTGCAGACTCACTTCCACACAGATCCCGCCGGAACGATATTTGCAGGTATATCCCGTATCCAGCCAAAACAGCTCGGGATGGTCATTGTACACTGCCTCAAAAACATTCTTGAGCTGCGCCGTATTGACCTCCTCCACGGGGGCAAAGGACTCGTTTACCTCCAGCGCATTGGCATAAATCTGCCGATAAAGATGCTGCATCCTGTCATTGAGCATGTGGTAATAGGGATACGTCTGTGCGTCAAAGCTGAGTCCGTCCCCTGTCGCCCCATAGCGCAGCTGTTCGCTCAAGGTCTCTGCCTGCTCGTCGGCAAGCTCTTCTCCCTCTCCGTTCACCGGCTCATATCCGTTTCTGCCGCTCACACGATCCGGTAGATTCAATGAACCTCTCACCGGCGCCACATAACCCGCGCTTCCCTGTGAGGCCAGCACACCGTCCGCAATGCCGGACCCGTCTACCAAAATACCGGAATTCCCCGGGGCGGGCACATCCTCTCCTTCCTCTTTGGATGCTTTCTCCCTCATGTAAGCCTCAGGTCCCGCCTCGCCATAGAGCCTGACGGACAGGCGCTTGGTCAAGTCGGGTGTAAACGCCAGAATCAGCACACCGGCACAGCCGAGCATCATTAAAACAACAATCCCATAAAATAACTTCTTCAGTAGTTTCATATCTCTATTATACAACATTCTGACCGTATTTCAAGTTACTCATTTGCTTTTTGCACGATTCCGTGCTATGATTTTTTCAACATTAAATTTTTCGATACCTGCGGCTGCTCTCTGTCACAAAACAAATGCGGAGGATATTTTATGGAAACCAAAAAAACACTTTCCCGTGCCCAAATCCTGCTCATACTTCTGGTCGGTGCGCTCCTTATCGGTCTGCTGGCCGCCCTGACCGCGGTCATTGCCGAGAATAACCGGCTGAGAAGAGCCGCTCTGGAAGCAAATGCGACGCCGGAAAACGCAGCGAAAACGGCGGATATGCCGACAGACTCCACCGTCCCGGACACGGAGAGCGCTGCCCTTTCGGACAAGACAGCCGAACAGAACTTCCTTCCCGCACAGACCGGTTCCTATGCGCTCACCTACTCCGCGGGAAACGGATGGAGCGACGGCGACACCAAACTCTGCTCTCTGGAACTGTGTGTCACCAACCTGACCGATTCCGCCGTGGAGGGATGGAATCTGGTTCTCAAAGTGGACTCGCTGGTATCCGCTCAGGGCTGGGACGGCACATGGTCCGTCCACGAAGATTATGTGACAATCTCCAACGCAGAATACAATAAGACCATTGCCCCCGGCGCCAACGTAATATTGGGCTGTAATATCGGCACTGGCACCGATCTGTCCATTGTCTCCGCCACCTTAAACGGCTCCGAATGCACCGTTGAGAAGGGAACCGTTGACAGAAATACCGCTCAGACCGGCACACCTTCGGGCGGTCAGAATCAAGGCGCGGCGGCCGATACCGCCTCACTGTTAAAGCGCTCCGAAGACGCCGTACAGGGCGATGACTGGCTCCACACGGACGGCAGCAGGATTCTGGACAAGGACGGAAAACAGGTGTGGATCACCGGCGTCAACTGGTTCGGCTACAACACCGGCACCAACACATTCGACGGCCTCTGGAACAGCCGCCTCGCCCCCACGGTGGAGGGCATCGCCGACCACGGTTTCAATCTCATCCGCGTTCCCATCTCCGCGGAGCTGATCAATCAGTGGGCGGCGGGCGAATACCCGAAAGCCAACTATAACAACGCCTACAACGAAGAATTGAACGCCATGAATTCTCTGGAGATCTTCGACTATTTTCTGACGCAGGCCGAAGCCAATGGCATCAAAGTCATGCCGGACATCCACAGCGCCGAGACCAATGCCTCCGGCCACAATGTCAATCTGTGGTACACGGATAAGGTCTCCGTGGAGGACTATTATGCCGCTCTGGAATGGATGGCTGCCCGCTATAAAGACAACGATACCATCATCGCCTATGATCTGAAAAATGAGCCCCACGGAAAACCCGGCGAAGGCAAAAACGCCGCGATCTGGAATGACTCCAAAGACGCCAACAACTGGAAATACGTGGCGGAGACCGCTGCTTCCAAGGTACTCGCCCAGAATCCCAACGTGCTGATTCTGGTGGAAGGCACCGAAATTTATCCGATCAAAAAAGGAGGAAATTACTCCTCCACCAATTCCGACGACTATTATTTTAACTGGTGGGGAGGCAATCTGCGCGCGGTGGCCGACTATCCCATCGACCTCGGCAAATATCAGGATAAGCTGGTCTACTCTCCCCATGACTACGGCCCGACTGTGTACGAACAGCCTTGGTTCCAAAAAAACTATACCTATGACTCGCTGATGAAAGACTGCTGGCACGACAACTGGCTCTACATTCAGGAGGAGGAGATCGCACCGCTCCTGATCGGGGAGTGGGGCGGCTTTATGCGCGAGCCCAATCTGACATGGATGACCCACCTGCGTCGTCTGATCTCCAACTATCACATCAACCACACCTTCTGGTGCCTGAACGCCAATTCGGGCGATACAGGCGGACTGCTCTTGGATGATTTTACCACTTGGGACACCGAGAAGTACAATTTTGTCAAAGAAGTGCTGTGGCAGGAAAACGGCAAATTTGTGGGACTGGATCACGCCATCCCTCTGGGAGAGAACGGGATTTCCCTGCAGGAAGCAAAGGGGCTGAAGTAATCGGGGCAATCCCGCTCCTCCAGCCCGCTCCTTTGATCCTCAGACAACTTCCTGATCAGACCATACCGCTGAGATCGGTCTCTCTCACCGCCTTGCGGATCGGCAGGATACTGCCCGGCGACACCGACAGTTCATCCACGCCCATTTTCAGGAATTCCTTGGTCAGACTCATGTCCGCCCCCAACTCCCCGCAGACGCCTACCCAAGTGTCATGCCTGTGGGCGTTCTCCACCACCATGCCGATCATACGCAGCACCGCCGGGTGATGGGCGTCATAAAATGCGTCCAATTTGGGGTTCTGTCTGTCGATGGCCAGCGTATACTGCGTCAGATCATTGGTTCCGATACTGAAAAAATCCACCTCTTTGGCCAGTTCCTCGCTGATCATCACCGCCGCGGGCGTCTCGATCATCACGCCCTGTTCCGGGTTGCCAAAAGGTATCCCGCTCTCCGAAAGCTCCCGCTTGACCTCGTCCACGATCCCCTGAATGCGTTTCACCTCATCCACACTGATAATCATGGGGTACATGATTGCAAGCCTGCCGAACGCACTGGCCCTGAAAAGCGCCCGAAGCTGAGTCTTAAACACATCCGTCCGCGTCAGACAGATGCGGATTCCCCGGTATCCCAACGCGGGATTTTCCTCCGGTTCCAACCCGAAATAATCACATTTCTTATCGGCGCCGATATCCAGCGTGCGGATGATGACCCGCCTGCCCGCCATGGTCTCCGCCACGGTCTTGTACGCTTTAAACTGCTCTTCCTCGGTGGGAAAATGATCGCTCTCCAGATATAGGAATTCGCTTCGAAACAACCCGATCCCCTCCGCATCATTCTGCAGAACCATCGCCAGATCCTTTATGTTGCCGATGTTAGCATACAACATGAGTTTCCTGCCGTCCAAAGTGATACTTTCCTTGCCCTTTAAGGTCTGCAGCATTTCTTTTTTCCGGAATTCCTCCTGCTGTCTGGCCCGCATGGTTTCCAGCAGTTCTTCCTCGGGATCCACATAAAATGTCCCTGTATTGCCGTCCACAATGCCAATCCTGCCATCCGGACTCTCATCCGGCGGAATCTGTACCCCGATCAACGCGGGAATCCCCATGGTTCTTGCCAATATGGCGGTGTGTGAATTGGCGGAACCGTGTACGGTGACGAAGGAAAGCACCTTTTCTTTGTCGAGCTGCACCGTCTCCGAGGGCGCAAGATCGTCCGCCACGATGATCACCGGCTCATCCGCCTCGATCCCGCCGGCTCCGCCGCCGCACAGAATCGTCACCACCCGCTCGGAAATGTCTTTCACATCCGCCGCCCGCGCCCGCATATAGTCATCATCCATCTCGGCAAAAATTTTGGCGAAATTGTCACCCGTGGATGCCACGGCGTATTCCGCATTCACCTTCTGGGTGCGGATCATGTTCTCCACCGCCTCATTGTAGTCGTCATCATCCAGCATCATTTGATGGATCTCAAAAATGGCCGCATTGACCTCGCCTACCTCCTTGAGCGCTTTGTCATAGAGTTTCTGCAGTTGGGCGACGGCCTCCGCCTTCGCCCGTCCGAAACGTTCCATCTCCTTGTCCGGATCCTCCACCGCCGTCCGCTTGACCTGACATTCTTTCTTCTGATAGACGTGGATCCTTCCAATCGCAATTCCGCCGAATACGCTTTTCCCGCTATAGCTTGTCATAGTTCCCACCTTTCCGACCTAGTCCCCCGATTACAGATTTTCCTGCATAAATTTCTCCAGAGCTTCGCAGGCCGCTTCCTCGTCCTCACCTGTAATGACAAATGTGAGCTCATGGCCTTTCTTGGCTCCCAGACTCATCAGGGCAAAAATCTTTTTGCAGTCCGCCTCTTTGCCATCTTTTACCACTTTCACCTCGGAGGCAAAAGTCTTGGCAAGTTTTACCAATTCCCCTGCGGGACGGGCGTGAATCCCTTCGTTATCGGTTATTGTGTACTGAAATTCTTTCATGTTTCCTCTCTCCTTTTTTGCATACATAGACATTTTCACAACTTTTTCAGAAACCGGATTTCGCGATTACAAAATCTTTCAATTACAAAATCTTTCAATTACGAAACCTTCTTTTTCAAAACTCCCAGAAGCACCGTGGAGACCGCCGTTCCTGCTATCAGCGCCACAAGATACATCAACGCGTTACCCACCACCGGGAACACAAAGATTCCGCCGTGGGGAGCCATCAGCGTACAGCCAAAGGCCATGGACAAGGCCCCTGCCACCGCCGACCCAAGAATACAGGAAGGCAGCACTCTCACGGGATCGGACGCCGCATAAGGAATGGCTCCCTCCGTGATAAAGGCAAGACCCATGATAAAGTTGGTGGGACCGGCCTCTCTCTCCTCTTTGGTAAATTTGTCTTTGAAGAGCAGCGTGGCCAGCGCAATGGCGCAGGGAGGCGTCATTCCACCGATCATCACCGCCGCCATGATGTCATAGTTCCCCGCGGCAATGGCCGCCGTGCCGAACACATATGCGGCTTTGTTGAAAGGGCCGCCCATGTCGATAGCCATCATACCGCCCAGCACTATGCCCAGCGCCACTTTGCTGGCGCCGCCCATGCCGGTCAGGGCATTGTTCAGTCCCGTGTTGATTCCTCCCATCACGGGTTCCACCACAAAGGTCATAAACAACCCGATTGCCAGAATACCCACCACCGGATAGATGAGTACCGGAGCGATCTTCTCGATGGCTTCCGGCAGCTTATCGCACAACTTCCGCAGTCCCAGAATCACATACCCTGCCACAAATCCGGCCACCAGCGCTCCCAGAAAACCGGATTTGCCGCCCGCTGCAATCATTCCACCCACAAATCCCAGCGCCAGCGCCGGTCTGTCTCCGATCGCCATGGCGATAAAACCCGCCAGCACCGGAAGCATGAATCCAAAGGCCACGCCGCCGATATTCTTAAACATCGCCGCCACCGGCGTGATCGTACCGAAATCTCCCCTGCTGTCCGCAGGCAGGGAATTGATGTCCACACTCAGACCGTCGATCAAAAAAGCAATGGCGATCAGAATACCACCACCCACCACAAAGGGCAGCATATGGGAAACGCCGTTCATCAACTGTGTGTAAATCTGATGGGCCACGCCGCCGGCCTTTCCGCCTCCCGCCGCCTGTACCGCACCACCCGCAGGCTTTGTCCCGGAAAGGCTATGATATACGGGCACATTTCCCGCAAGCGCCTGCGCCACCAATTGATCCGCCTTGCTGATACCGTCGGAGACCTGTACCTCGATCACTTTCTTGCCCTCGAAACGCTCCATGGGCACCTGCGCATCGGCCGCCACAATAATACAATCGGCCTCCTCGATCTCCTTGGCCGTCAAAACATTTTTGGCGCCGCCGGAACCTCTGGTCTCAATCTTGATAAAGCAGTTTGCCGCCTTGGCCGCCTTCTCCAGTCCCTCGGCCGCCATATAGGTGTGGGCGATACCCGTGGGGCAGCTTGTCACCGCCAGAAGCCTGCCCTTTACGCCGTCCTCAGCCCCTACATCCGCCAGACGCTCGTCGATACTTTTCTGTTCGTCGTCCGCCCTGTCGATGATCTCCAGAAATTCCTCCACCGTCTCCGCATTCCTGAGGGAATCCGCAAAGGTCTCATCCATCAGAAGTACCGAGAGTTTACTGAGCACATCCAGATGAATATTATCTTCGGTGTTGGGCGCCGCTATCAGAAATAAAAGAGTGACCGGCTCTCCGTCCAGAGATTCAAAATCCACGCCGTCCTTCACCACCATCGCCGCCAGTCCGGGTCTCTTTACCGCATCGCATTTCCCATGGGGAATGGCAATGCCCTCCCCGATTCCCGTGGTGCTCTCTTCCTCTCTGGCATAGACCTGTCTGCGATAGGCTTCCACATCGTCGATCCTGCCGCTCTTTGCCATAAGTCCGATGATCTCGTCCAAAGCCTCCTGCTTTGTCTTCGGAGCGCTGCTCAGAGAGATACTCGTCCGGTCCAACAAATCCGTAATCCGCATTTTACGTCCTCCTTCTTTTTTGCGTCTTATTCAGGCGTTTGCGAAACGCTTCTCGGATCAATCTTCTCTCGTCCCGTCTGTGGTTGGGATTTTCTCTTTACGCTGTTCATACACAAGCTATGCATGCACAAGTTGTGCATAGACTGCCTCCGCCTGCGCTCTGGTGCATAAATATTCGGAAAACGCGCTGGCGCTGCCCGCCGCGATCCCCATATAAAAGGCGTGTTCATAATCCCGCCGCTCCAGCCAGCCGGCCATAAAACCCGCCACCATGGAATCCCCGGCTCCCACGGCATTTACCAGTTTTCCTTCGGGCGCCGGCTTCTTCCAGATGCTTTTATCCTCTGCCACCAGAACCGCACCTTCTCCGGCCATGGAGACCAGCACATTCCGCGCCCCCATCTTTTGCAGCTTCTCCGCGTAGAAAACCACCGATTCCCGGTCCGTCAGGGTGACTCCGAAGAGTTCTCCCAGCTCATGATTGTTGGGCTTGATGAGGAAAGGACGATATGGCAGCACATTCATCAGAAGATCCCGCGTGGCATCCACCACCACCGATACCTGTCTGCCCTCCAGTCTCTTCATGATGTCACGATAAATTCCCTCCGGCATGGAGGCCGGAATACTCCCCGCCAAGAACAACACATCCCCATCGGTCAGAGCGTCCAGTTTCTCCATCAGAAGCGCCACCTTATCCGCCCCGATCTTGGGCCCCGCACCGTTGATCTCCGTGCCGTCAATAGATTTCAGCTTTATGTTGATGCGGGAATTGCCCTTCTCAACGGGAATAAAATCCGTATGGATCCCCATCTCCTGCAGCCGTCTGACAATCTCCTCCCCCACGAATCCGGCGGAGAATCCAAACGCTGTGCTGTCCATCCCCAGATTCTTCAGTACAATCGAGACATTGACCCCTTTTCCGCCCGGAAGCATCAATTCCGATGAGGTGCGGTTGGTCAGTCCAAGCCTGAACTCCTCCACTTCCACAATATAATCCAGCGAAGGATTAAATGTCACCGTATAGATCATATGTCTCCTCCCTTCTTTTTTGTATGATACCGCCGCAATCGTTCAAAATCAATCACTCTTCTCCCTCTTCTATCATACTCTAAGTTATCACTTTTCATTCAACTTCCTTCAACACAAATAAGGCCGGACACCGCATTTCCCGCAATGCCCGGATCCTTATATTACTTGATTCGATAATTGATTCCGCTTGGAAATATAATTCGACATTCTATCCAACGTTCGTTTTGAGCTTGACCGTATTGTCCACTACCTCCAACTGCTGCATGCTGCGCAGGAAACCGGATATTCTTCCATAGCCGTAATCCCGTATATCCAATCCCTTGTATTTCTGCAGAAGCATGTCGTAAATCACAGAGAGATTGTCGATTCTGCCGCCCTTTTTGCGGATCATGGCGATGATCTCCTGTTCAATTTTATCCCGTTCCACCTTGCCGCCTTTTCTGACCAGATACTGCGCATGTTTTTGCACCAGTTCCAGATGATGCATCTCCGCCTTAAAGAACACGCTCAATTTGGAATAACCGTAATTGCGCACGTCAAAATCCGGGAATTTCTTGCCCAGACGGTCTCCCACCTCACCCAGATGCATCTCCTCCTCGTCATCGCGGCTCAAGATGTCCAGAATCGCATTCTCCAGTGTTTCGATGGTGGTGACGCTGTCCTGCTCCTCCTCATCCCTGACCGATGACGCACCACTCTGATCCGCCTCCGCCCTGTCGGCGGATAAAGCGACCGTTCCCGTGCCGTTCTTGCCCACCGGAGCCCCGGGCGCTTTCACCTCTTTGTCCTCCCCGTCTATCAGATCCAGAAAGACAAACTTGTTACAGGCGTGGGTCAATGCCTTGGGAGCCTTGCTCTCCCCCATTCCCAGCACATATTTTTGCTCTTCCCGCAGCCGCATGGCCAGTCTGGTAAAATCGCTGTCGCTGGTGATCAGACAAAATCCGTCCATCTTGTCCTGATGCAGCAGATCCATGGCGTCGATCACCATGGCCATATCCGTGCTGTTCTTGCCCACCGTGTAGGAGAACTGCTGAATGGGCTGAATGGAATAATCCAAAAGCACCGATTCTTTCCAGCCGTTGGATTTGGCCCAGTTCCCATAGATCCTGCGGCAGGGGGCGTCATATCCGTTCTTGTCCAATTCGTCAAAAATGCTTTTCACATACTTTGCGCCTACGTTTTCCGCATCAATCAATACCGCCAAATGTTCCATCGCCCATCGCCCTCCCTGCGCCATCATCCTCTTTGGTTTCTCTGCCTCTCCAATACCTGTCGCCCAGCACATTGACCAAAACGCCGATACCCACACCCGTGATCAGACCGCCCAGCACATCCGTGGGATAATGGATCCCCACATACAGTCTGGAGAATGCGATAAGCCCCGCAAGCACTAAGAAAAAAACTGCGAATTTCTTCGGTATCTGCCTGCGGATCGCCACGGCAGACGCAAAACTGGCGCCGGTATGTCCCGAGGGAAAGGAAGCGTCATGGGCGTATCCCACGATACACCGAAGGCCCTCCACCACCTCGTAGGGTCTGGTTCTGTTCACCAGATTCTTCAGAATGATATTGTTCACCAAGAGGGCGCCTAGCAGCGCACAGAGCGAATAGACCCCCGCCCGTCTCGTGCGTTTGAAACAAAGCAGCAGGATCGTCAGAAGGATCCAAAAAATACCTGAGTCCCCCAAATGTGTGATCGATTTAAAAATCGGGTCGCAGACAGGATTGCGTATAGATTCCTGAATAAAAATCAAAATTTGCCCGTCCATACCGAAATGTTCCTCCCATCGTTTATGTCATAATTGATTATAATCTATTCGGAGACTTTTTTCCATTATAAATTTCACTTAAAAATTGCACTATATTTTTTAAGGATTCCTAAAGATTCTCAAAATACCATTGCATTTTCCGATATTTCGATTATACTATAAATTGTTTAAGCATTGCTTATACAGGGAGGAAGAATCTATTATGGAAAAGTGCAAGGGTCTCTGGACAAAATACCGGCACGCTCTGCCGCTCATTGTCTACGGCATCATCTACTGGGTGTGGTTCTGGCATCTGGAGCATACCGTAACCTCACATTACAACGTAATTCACATGAATGTGGACGATTACATACCGTTCTGCGAGGTATTCGTCATTCCGTATTTCTTGTGGTTCGCCTATGTGTCCGCCACGGTGCTCTATCTGTTTTTTACCGATAAAAACGACTATTATAAAACTTGTGTGTTTCTGTTCACCGGAATGACGATTTTTCTGATCGTATCCACGCTCTGGCCCAACGGACATCATCTGAGGCTGAACGTGATGCCCAGAGACAATGTCTTTACCCGGATGGTGGCCTCGCTCTGGCGCACGGACACTCCCACTAACCTATGGCCGAGCATTCATGTGTATAACTCGCTGGGCGCACATTTCGCCGTCATGCATTGTGCGGCGCTCTCGAACAAAAAATGGATTAAGACCGGTTCTTTCCTGCTGTCGAGTTCCATCATCCTGTCCACGGTCTTTATCAAGCAGCACTCCGTATTCGATGTGATCACGGCCTTCTGCCTGGCCGCAGTGATGTATGCGGTGGTATACCGCTTCGATCCGGTGACGGCCGTGCGCACCGCGCGCGACCGCAAAAAGGCCAAACCCCAGATCGTGCGTTAATATCGTTTTAAAATGTTTGGATATTCTGACTTTTGAGAGTTCAACCGATATCCGCTCCGGCGGATATCAGTTGAACTTAAATATTTTCTGACAGATGCGGTAAGCATCCACGGAAAGTTTCCGGCCGCTTCTGCCGGGCAGATTCATGGCGCCCCCCATAACACCGTGCCTCATATAGAGATACAGTCCTTTGTCTTTTTCTTTCAGATATTGCCAGAGGGCTTTTTTCATCTCCAGATGTTCTTCCGTGCCGGAGCGCAGCAGCAAGACGGAGGAAACCGTCATGATAATCTCCAGATAATTGCGCATATATTGATATAGCCGCTTATTCCGCACAATCTCCGCTTTCTTCTCGCAAAGATAATCAATCATCAGCCGGTTGACTTTCAACTGCTGGTCTATGCGCCCGATCATCACACTCTCATTCACGGACTGATCCTCCCTGCCGATATAATAGCGATAGAAATTCACGTCCAGATAATACATATTTTTCACATAGGGCAGAGGCTCAAACACATAGAGATTGTCCACATAGAAAGTATGCTCGGGGAGCTGCATCCCGCAGTCTTTCAAGAGTCTGGTGCGGAAAATCACGGAATGCATCAAAATATAATGACCTTTCATAAAATGATGACAATCCTTCCATGTGAACATCTCATCCCTCGGCAGAATATGCCTGTGATGCATCACCTTCTTGCGTTTCTCGCCTTCCTTTTCATAGACATAATTGCTGATGAACATATCCAGCGCGGTAGCGCCGCCGGTCAGCTCCTCGAGCTTGTCCAGAATCTGCAGATACGCCTCTTTCTTGACCCAGTCATCGCTGTCCACCACTTTAAAATATAATCCCGTGGCATTGGCGATTCCCGCGTTCACCGCGGAGCCGTGGCCGCCGTTCTCCTTGTGGATAGCCTTCACGATCGTGGGATAATTGGCCGCATACTCGTCGGCAATCTCCGCGGTGCGGTCCTTGTCGGAGCCGTCGTCCACAATCAGAATCTCCACATTCTCCCCCCCTGCCAACAGGGACTCGATACATTTCCGCATGTAGTTCTCAGAATTATAGCACGGAACCGCAATCGATAACAGTTTCATCACTACTCCTCCTTAAAATTCTCTTTTCCGAGCCGGATGCTCAGCATTTTGGTGTAAGCCGCAAAGGCAGCCGGAATCGGATATCTCTCTCTGGTCTCCTCCGGTCTGATATACAGCCAGTCCGCCGTACCCTCGCAGGGAAGCGCAGGCTCCAGCTCGTCCACCCGCACCATATATCCTTTCATATGCCACTCCTTGTGGGTGAAAACATGTCTGGCCTCCTCCAAAGGTCTGATGTGCAGCACTTTCAATCCGTTTTCGGCAAGGTGCTCGACAACCTCCTGCGCCGTGCGAAATCCGCCCATGGAGGGAAATTCATACATCCCCGCCAGCAATCCCTTCCCGCTCCGTTTTCTGAGTACGGTACGCTCCGCGTCCCGGATGACCAGAATGGTCTTCTCCTCAATACCGCGCGGGGCACGGGATTCTTTCCTCGGATAAGCGGTCTCCGCACCGTCCCTGTGTGCCATGCACAGCCCGGCCAGCGGACAACTCCCGCAATGAGGCTCACCGTTTGGTACACAGACACAGGCGCCAAGCTCCATCATAGCCTGATTGAAATCCCCGGGCCTGTCCGCAGGCATCGCCTCTCTCAGTTCCAACTCCACCTGCTTTTTCACCTTTGCATCCGAAATCGGCCGCTCGTCTCTGCGGATTCGCGCGAGCACCCGCAGCACATTGCCGTCCACCGCAGGCTGACGCTGTCCCCATGCAATGGAGGATATGGCCCCCGCCGTATAGCTCCCGATTCCGGGGAGCTTTAAGAGCTCCTCATAATCCGCCGGGATCTGTCCGCCGTATTGCTCCACGATCCGAAGGGCGGCTTTCTGCAGATTGCGCACCCGATTGTAATATCCCAGCCCCTCCCAGAGTTTCAAAAGGGTCTCCTCCTCTGCCGCCGCCAGAGCTTCCACATCCGGCAGACTCTGCATAAATCGCTCAAAGTAAGGCTTCACCGCCTCCACTCTGGTCTGCTGCAGCATGATCTCGGACACCCACACCCGATAGGCGGTAGGCTGTTCCCGCCATGGCAAAATACGCCTGTTCTTATCATACCAGTTTAAGAGCAGTTGGGGAATAGCAAAAAGAGCTTTCAATCTTAAGTTTTTATTAGGATTTCCCGAATCTTTTCCAAACTCTGCGTCTCGCTCCTCTTCCCGCATAAAAATAGGCACTTTTTCTCCGATCTCCATGCTCTCCTCCGTCACCGCGCAGTCGTAGGCGTACAATTCCACTCCCTGATCCCGCGCCCTCTCCAGCGTCTCCGCAAAGACCCGGTGTGTGTCCCGATTCGGAAGGAAATACCGCACTCCCTTCATCTGGATCACGAATATCACGCAGACTCTGTATCCCTCCCGTCTGGCCTGCATCAGTTCCTCCAGATGCTTGACCGCCCGCTCCGAGGGCGCATCCGGAAAGCGCACCACGCCATTCTCCTCCAGCGTAACCCCCTTGACCTCCAGATAGATCTTCTCCGTCCGGGTCTCCACATAAAAATCAAAGCGCGATCTGCCGTACACAGTCTCGGGACGCACGAAAAGAAGGCCGGGAAAGAGCTGCTCTTTCAAAAGCCACTCTCCCACAACCCGATTGGGCGCCTGAGAATCTATATTGACCGTACGCCCGTCCTTCTCCACCGCCACCAGATCATAGGCGGTCGCCCGCTCCTTCTTATCACTCTGTTCCAGCCAAACCTTCGCCCCGGGCCTCAGCAATTCTCGGCATCTTCCGGTATTTTTCACATGTACCTTCACACGCTCTCCACAAAGCTTCACATAGGCCACAAACCGATTGGGACGCTCTATAAATTCAGCCGGCACGATCGCCCGGTATCTCATGCAGACAATTCTCTCTCCTCTTATTTTTGCGATAGGGCACTCTGGCGGCGGGAACCGCCTGTGCCGCGCTCAAAGTATGCGCCGACTGGTCATCGAAAAAGATCTGCGCTCCGAAAGCAGCCAGCACGGCCTTTTTCTCCAGCCCTCCCAGAAAAAAAGCCTCGTCCACCCGCACATTCCACGAGCGCAGCGTTCTGATAACACGCTCATGGGCCGGAGCGCTCCGCGAAGTCACAAGCGCCGTGCGGATAGGACACACGCCCAGTCCGTCTCTCAGAACATTCTGCATGTCCGAGAGCTTTTTCAGAAAATTTGCAAAGGGACCTTCCGCCAAGGGATTTCTGGCGTTTCTCTCCTCGTTTTCCTCAAAGGCATGGAGTCCCCTCGCCTGAAAAATCCGTTCCGACTCATCCGTAAACAGCACTGCGTCCCCGTCGAAAGCAATGCGGATCTGCGCCGGTTCCTGATAATTCTTCAGATCAAAAACGCCTCCCGGCTCCGTGCAGACAATGCCGGCGGCGATACCGCTGTCGATGGCGCACTGCACATCCTCCTCACAGGCGGACAGATAGAGATCGGTGTGAAAGGCCTCCAGATAGGGCGCCAGCGAGGCTCCGCTTGCCAGCACCGCCCGGGTGATCCCAAGACCGTAGTGTCTGACGGTGTTGAACACCCGAAGGGAAGTGTCGGGACTGTTGTGGGACATGATGATGACCTCCACCAGCGTCTCCCCGCTCAGCGCATTCAGAGACAGAAGAGAACGGATCAGTCCGAATCCCGGTCCCGGAGGCAGGGGTTCCTGCTCGTGTGCAATCTGGTATCTGCAATAGGCCTCCACACCCTGCTCCTCGTAGAGCGCATGCTCTTTGGTCAGATCAAAAAGCGCCCTCGCAGAGATTCCCACCACCATTTTATTCTTCCCGGTCTGCGTTTTTACCATCATAAGCCGCTCCTTTCCATTGCAAAACACTCATAAATGTCTGCAAAACACTTAGGTGATTGCAAAACACTGTCAGAAAACGGCTTCGGACGCTAGCGCAGTCGGTTGCACTCGTACTTCTCCAGCGTCAGCAGACAGGATCTGAGCGAGACATACCGGCTCTCCGTATCCGCCTCCGGCACCTCCACGTCACATGCCACCGCCATGGTGGTGATCATATCATCCGTGATGCGGTGATGGAGTCCCGCCAGAATATTCAGCCTCTCTTCATAGGAGTCCGCATCCAGAAACTCAAGCACCTGCGGATCCAGATTCAGCTCTTCCGCCTCCTGACGGCGCGCCTGTGCTTTGTCGATGGGACCGGGTGCCGCAGCCGCCGTCCCTTTATCCTCTGCCGCCGCAGCCTCCGGGAGCTTCCCGCTTCCACTGTCCTTTTCCCGCTCTTTCTGTCTGTCGAAATTATCGCTCTGAAGCTCGAAGCGATACTTCTGCTTTACGTCCGGGTATTTCTCCCGATCCACCTCGCTCAGAAACATATCCAAGGGTCTCGCATATGTCTGAAAATCTCCGTAGAGCGCCTGATACACCACCAGAAGTTCGTCCGTCTCCGTGTGCCTTGCCACCGCCGTTATCTGATATAGATTTCCTTTGAAATGTTTATAAATCTCATGGGGTATGGGTATAAACGACATTTGCACAACTCCTTTCGACCTCCGCCCGCGCGGATTCATCTAGTAAGAGTATACCCCCATTTCATACAAATGTCATGCAAATCTTAGTTGTTTTTGCGTTTTGTTCTTTCCTGTCAGGAATCGGATGCGACTTCGTCCAGAATCAGAAACCTGTATTGAAAACTGCAGCTCTCCTCCGGTTCTGTCCGAAAAATATCTCCGCACAGACCCTCCAACTGTTCTCCCAGCCGCTCCCTTTCCTCCTCCCGCATCCTGTCGATACGGCTGTGGTGAACGGTGACCGTATAAATTCTGTCCCGCTCTTCCTTCACGGTACGGTTTAAGGTAACGCCGCTGTTCTGAAATCCCCTGCCTGTCAGATAAGTCCTGATCTGCGTCAGAAGTTCCTCCTCCCACTCCCGATATTGCCGCTCCCGCCGCACATGTTCCGTCTGTCTCTGTGCTTTGACGCTCACAGCCGCGCCGAAAAGGACAATACAGATGATCACAAACGTCAGAATCATAAGGTGTCCCGCTTTTCTCCTCATAAAAATACCTCCTTATCAGCCCGTGTCATATAACCTGTTCTGATAAGAAGGTATCATATTAGAAGTCCAATAAAACTCCCTCAATCTTCCGTCTTTATTTCCGCCTCAATTTGATCCGGATCGTCCTGAAGTGCAACGCCGCTTTTGTCATCCGCCGGACACGCTCTGCGGCCGCCGCGCCCCTTAAGCCACAACAGCGCCGCCAGACAACAGATACTCCCTGCGCTGACCGCCATGCCCACATGTTTGCCGTATGGCGTATATCTCATCTGAAGCTCATAGGTTCCCGGCTGCAGGTCAAAGGCCATCAGGGTGCCTCCAAAGAGTTCCGGCTCGACGCGCTCCCCGTTCAGCGTCACACGCCAGCCTTTCTCATAAGGAACGGACAGGATCAGTCTGCCCTCCTGCTCCAGATACAGACTGCCTGCGATATGAGTACTGTCATACACTACCTGCTCCAGATGATTCTGAGACAGAACCGCCAGTGTCTCACGCAGAACATCCTCATCTATACGATAAATCTCCATGTTCATACTCTTGCTCTGATCATCCTCGTCGCCGTTTTGGAGAAGCATGCTGCTCCCGCCTTCCAAATACCCCAGATACAGCACGGAACCTCTTTTCAGATCCTGAAAGTTCTGCTCCACGGGCGATCCGCCCGACGCCTTGACCTTTTTGGTGCCCGAGGCACTGAGAATACCGTAATAAATGCCGTCCTCCGGCACGGTAAATCTTATGGATTCCCCCGAGAAGCTTCCGTCGCACTTCACAAAGAGCTGTCCCGTGATTCCCAGATCATGTACCATCTGATTCTGCAGGCGCAGTCCGCTGTAGGAGAACCCTTCCGGCACATCATATCCTTGCGGCGCCACATACCCAAAGGGCAGTGCATTCTCCGCGCGGTAGAGACGGATGCCGCCGCTCTCGTCCCAGATCCGATAGAGCGTGTTTTCATACTTTTCCGACTCCCCGAACAGATAGTTCACGTTTAGGAGAGCGGAGGTAAAAGCCGTGGCGCCGTCATATCCATAGAAGACTTTGCTGTGGCGCATGCCGAGACGTTCGTAGAGATCCATCACTGCGGAATTCATGGTGGAGGAAAAGACGGAGGCCGTGGGATATCCGGCCAGCGTGCCATCATTCTTGGTCTTTCTCGTGAATTTCTCCAGACGATAGAATCCATCCTCCTGACTCCGGAGCCGCTCATACAAAAGCTTATAATCTTCCTGATGCTCCAGATAGGCATCCCTGCTCACATTGCTGACGCTGGTACAGTAGGTGTTGATTCCCGTCTCCGCCACCACGGCGGTCACGGCGATCCAGCCAAGCACCGTCCGCCACCGCTTCGTATCATGCGTAATTCCCAGATACAACAGCGCCGCATACAAAGTGACAAACAGCAGCGTCAGCCACTCCACGCCGGGCAGGAAATCCTCATGCTCCACAAACTTTTCCACGAGGAGCAGCGCAGCCACC
>CAZSAJ010000049.1:0-20894 GCA_964604835.1 uncultured Acetatifactor sp. | reverse complement strand
TATGTGAATGACAAGCAGATCACGGATCACTATGCGATCATTCCCACCGGACAGGGTTTGAACAATTTAAGCTCTCTTCCCCCTATCTCGGTGAAGGTATACGAGATTATCGTGCGAAGATTCTTAAGTATTTTTTATCCTCCGGCAGTGTATCAGAAATTTGCTCTGAGCATAAAAGTGAAGGAGGAGCTTTTTTTCTCGAACTTCAAGGTGTTGGCGCAGGAGGGATATTTGAAGGTCGCGGCATTTTCCTTTAAGAAGGACGGCAAGGGCGGGAAGGGAGACGCGGCTGCGGAGAAAAAGGAAAAAAACACTTCCTTGGAAGAGACTAAGGATGAGAACGCTTCCGAGGAAGAGACAGAGGAGAAGTGCGACGCTCAGATGGTGGAGCTTCTCATGAAATTGAAAAAGGGCGATAGGATCTCGGTGGGAAAATATGAGATCAAGGAGGGGGAGACCTCGCCGCCGAAGCGCTACACCTCGGGAAGCATTATTCTCACCATGGAGAACGCGGGACAGTTTATCGAGGATGAAGAGCTGCGCGCCCAGATCAAGGGGAGCGGTATCGGTACCAGCGCAACTCGTGCGGAGATTCTCAAAAAACTGGTAAACATCGAATACCTTGCCCTGAATAAAAAGACACAGGTGCTCACCCCCACGCTCATGGGAGAGATGATCTACGATGTGGTGGATTCTTCCATCAAGCCTCTATTAAATCCCGCATTGACCGCAAGCTGGGAGAAGGGCCTGACGCAAGTGGCAGACGGGCAGATTACTTCCGAGGAGTACATGGGGAAGCTGAGTGATTTTGTCACCAGACGCACCAATATTGTGAAGCAGTTGAGGAATCAGGGGAATTTGTATGAGCGCTTTTGTGCGGCGGCGGAGAATTATAAAAAATAGTAGGAGCAGGAAAGGATGGTCAAAAACAATACAACAGGATATGCCACGAAAGAGGATGCCATATATATGACAATCAGAATCCGTTTTTCGGATTGGCGGTACATCCTTTATATGATTGTTTCAATTATTGCAGGCGCTTTCTTGCTGAGATTTCATATGCCATGGTGGATAGCTGTGCTTATTTACGGGCAAAGGTTTAGCGCAGAGGATATGCTTATTCTGATATTTGGTGCAGGTGTAGGCTTGTTTGGTATTGTTTATCCATTTATTTCTCTGTATCGTTTAGCTATGAAAGTTTATCACGAAGAGGTGTCATATAAAGAAAAGATGTCTGTTGAAATCGCATTTGAGGAGGAGGGTATCGTCAAACGTATGTCTAGCAAGGCGTATAGCAATGAAACCCACATTGATTATTCCTGTGTAGAGGGGTATTTAGCAAGAAAGAATGTGGTATACATAAAGTTTATATTAAATCAATCACCATCATATTTTATACTTTATGATGATGCCTACATTGAGGGGAGCAGGGAAGAGTTAATCAGATTTTTAGAGGAAAGAAATATTAAGCGGTTGAAAAAATAAAGGACAGGAGGAAAGAAATCCATGGAAAGCATTCAAGTGGAAAATTTGTTTGATTTAAACGAGACGATAGGGGCGGAGGATAATAAGTAGCAGAACAGATGAGGCAGGAGCATACTCATGATAAAAAATACGATAGTGCTTTCTAAAAAAGATGCGATATTTATATCAAAAACTGTATATTTTAATCTGCGCAATCTGAGGTTTATTTTGTCTGTGGCAGTTGAAGTGATATTGGGAATAGCCTTACTGATATATTTTTTCCCTTGGTGGAAGGCGGTATTTGTTTACAGGCAGCTAGTGAGTGCCCAAGATATGTTTTGGCTGTTGGCGGGTTTGATTGTTGGATGGATTTGCATCAGTTATCCGATTTGGATGCCGATATTGTGTGCACTGCACTTTTATAAGTTTCAGGTGGATAAAAAGCATTTCCCGGAAATTGAGCTGGGGGAAGATGGCATTGTTGTAAAAAAGTCGGTGGAGGGAGCTTTCTCCGAACGGCATTTTGAATATTCTTTGTTAGACGGCTATATGGAAAAGAATCATGCGGTATATATCATAATTACTGTACAAAAGTCAAGGGAATATTATGTGATTCACGATGATACCTATCTTGAGGGGAGCAAGGCAGAGCTGCTCAAACTGTTTGAGCGGAAGAACATAAAGCGACTGGACAAAATTGTATGAGCGATTTCGCACGGCGGAGAATTATAAAAAATAGTAGGAGCAGGAAAGGATGATCAAGAATAAAACAATAGGATACGCCACGAAAGAGGATGCCCTATATTTAACAAAAACTTTGTATTGGAGTAGGCGTAATCTCGTGATTACGGCTGTTGAAGTTATTGTAGGCGTTTTCTTGCTGAGATTTAATTTGCCATGGTGGATAGCTGTGCTTATTTACAGGCAAAGGTTCAGTGCAGAGGATATGCTTATTCTGATATTTGGTGCAGGTTTAAGCTTGTTTTGTATCGTTTATCCGTTTATTTGTCCGTATCGCTTAGCTGCGAAAGCTTATCGCAGAGATGTGGCAAATAGAGCAAAGACGTCTGGTGAAGTTGCGTTTGAGGAGAGTATCGTCATTCGAGCTGCTTATAAGGAGGATTGCAGCGAAACACATACTGAATATTCCGGTAAAACACATGTTGAATATTCCTGTGTAGAGTGGTATTTGGAAGGAGAGAATGTGGTATACATAAGGATTATGTTTAATAAATCGCCCTCCTATATTATACTTTATGATGATGCCTACATTGAGGGGAGCAGGGAAGAGTTAATCAGGTTTTTAGAGGAAAGAAATATTAAACGGTTGAAGAAATAAATGGCAGGGGGACAGAAATCCATGGAAAACATTAAAGTGAAAAATTTGTTTGATTTAAACGAGACGATAGCGGCGGACTTATTCGAGGGGGTGGCATATCCATGGGAGGTGCTGCCAAGGATTCATGATTTTATATTGGAATTGGGGGCAAAGCTCCCTGCGGAGCGGTTTGAGAAGCGCGGGGAAGACATCTGGGTGGCGAAGAGCGCGAAGGTTGCTCCCACAGCCTGCCTGAACGGGCCGCTGATTATCGACGAGGAGGCGGAAATCCGCCACTGTGCGTTTATCCGCGGCAATGCTATTGTGGGAAAGGGTGCTGTGGTGGGCAATTCCACGGAGCTCAAGAATGTGGTGCTCTTCAACAAAGTGCAGGTGCCCCACTACAATTATGTGGGGGACAGCGTGCTGGGATATAAAGCGCATATGGGCGCAGGTTCTATCACCTCCAATGTGAAAAGTGATAAGACTCTGGTGACGGTAAAGGGTCAAGGAGAGGATGGAGACTTTGTCATTGAGACGGGCTTAAAGAAAATGGGAGCCATGCTCGGGGATCAGGTGGAGGTGGGATGCAATAGCGTCCTGAATCCGGGGACAGTGATCGGCAGGGAATCCAATGTCTATCCTACATCCTGTGTGCGGGGCGTGATTCCGGCGAGACATATTTTTAAGAACGGCGGGCAGGTCGTGGAGAAGCGGCAGGAAGAGTAGTATTGAAAATCTTGACTTTATTACGATTATAGTGTATATTTTACATTGATTGTGCGGGTTCATAATGATTCTGAAGGATCGGGCGCCACAATCAAAATTCGCCGGCGGGCGAGAACGGAGGAGTAAATTTATGAAAAAGAAATTGTTGGCATTATTTCTTGTGACGGCAATGTCGGTAACTGCGCTGACAGGCTGTGGCAACAAAGAAAGCGGTAATACGGGGGGGCAGGACAAGGTTTATGACATAGGTATCTGCCAGTTGGTGGAGCATGCGGCTCTGGATGCTGCCACACAGGGCTTTCAGGATGCTCTGACCGAGAAACTCGGTGACAAGGTGAAATTCCATTTCCAGAATGCGCAGGGTGAGCAGACCACTGCGGCAACCATTTGCAACGGTTTTGTATCCGACGGGGTGGATTTGATTCTGGCGAATGCCACATCCCCTCTGCAGGCTGCGGCTGCCGCGACCACGAGCATTCCCGTTCTGGGAACATCCGTGACGGATTATGCCACGGCGCTTGAGATCGACGACTGGTCCGGTTCCACCGGCAGAAATATCTCCGGCACATCGGATCTAGCTCCCATTGCAGAGCAGGAGGCCATGTTGGTAGAACTGTTCCCCGATGCAAAGCAGGTGGGACTGTTGTATTGCTCCGCAGAGGCAAATTCTCTGTATCAGATCGATCTGTTTGCCGAGGCCTTGGAGAAGGACAATATTGCGTACAAAACCTATCCAATCGCCGACACCAATGAGGTGCAGGCGGTTGTGACCGCTGCTGTGGGCGAGTGTGATGTGCTCTATATTCCGACTGACAACACGCTGGCTTCCGTCACCGAGACGGTTTACAATGTGGTGAATCCCGCCAAGGTTCCCGTGATCGCAGGCGAGGAAGGCATCTGCAGCGGATGCGGTGTGGCAACACTTTCCATCAGCTATTACGATATCGGTTATGTCACTGGTGAGATGGCATATGAGATTCTGGTAAAAGGTGCGGATATCTCCACTATGGATGTGCGTTTCGCTCCGAATGTGACCAAGAAGTATAATGCGCAGGCATGTAAAGATCTGGGTATTGATGTGCCGTCCGATTATGTGGCTATCAAGGCCGAGTAATGGAGAGTTGTCCGATATGCGGCCGGATATATGTGATCAATAAGAGATTGTCATATCAGAAATGAATGACAGCAAGAGAGGGGATGACGCCGACGCGGCATCCCCATCTTTGAATAAACGGGTAAGGAGAAAAGAAGCATGGAATACTTTTTGTCATTGAATCCCATGGCGCTTCTGCGCGCATGGCCGGGATCCATTGCGCAGGGAATGATATGGGGCATTATGGCTCTGGGAGTCTATATCACATTCCGGCTGCTGGATTTTGCGGATCTGACGGTAGACGGCTCCATTGCCACGGGGGCGGCGGTATCCGTGATGCTTATTCGAGGGGGCGTTTCGCCGCTCCTATCTCTGCCGATCGCGTTTGCGGCGGGAATGCTGGCAGGATTGGTGACGGGACTTTTGAATACGGCATTAGGCATCCCGGGGATTTTGGCGAGTATTCTGACGCAGCTCTCTCTGTATTCGGTGAATCTGGTGATTTTGGGCAAAGCGAATCAGCCTGTGAGCGTGGATAATTATCCTTTGGTTGTGTCGCTTCGCTATGTGACTGACGGCACCACAGCGTCAAAGCTTTTGTTCTTTGCGGCGTTTGCTCTGTTTCTGGTGGCTTTGGTGGCGCTTCTATACTGCTATTTCGGCACGGAGAACGGACAAGCGATCCGCGCCACGGGGTGCAATCCCAATATGGCCCGGGCGCAGGGGATCAACACGGATTTTATGAAAGTGCTGGCGCTGATGATCTCCAACGGAATGGTGGGCCTATGCGGGGCGTTTTACGCACAGTTTCAGGGAGCGGCGGATGTAAATATGGGGCGTGGCGCCATTGTGATCGGGCTGGCGGCCGTCATCATCGGAGAAGTGTTGTTCGGTAAATTCGCAGCCAAGAGAAAATTTGCATTTGCATTCACCCAGATGGCTGTGGTGCTGGGAGCGGTCATCTATTATATGGTATATCAGTTTGTGCTCTGGCTGAAGATGCCCTCGGACTATATGAAAATGTTCTCGGCCATTGTGGTGGCCATATTCCTTGCCGTTCCTTATCTGAAGGAAAAGCATATGCAGAAGAAGGGGGTGGCAAAGGCATGAGCGATCAGAATTATGCATTGGAAATTCAAGATGTCCATAAAGTGTTCAACCGGGGGACCATCAATGAGAAAGTGGCCCTTGACGGTGTGAATCTGCGTCTGAATCCCGGCGAGTTTGTCACCATTATCGGAGGAAACGGCGCGGGTAAATCCACAACGCTGAACGCCATCGCCGGCGTTTGGCCCATAGACGAGGGGCGGATCATCATCGACGGAACGGATATCACGAATCTGGCGGAACACAAGAGGGCGCCTTATCTGGGCAGAGTCTTTCAGGATCCCATGACGGGAACCGCGGCCACCATGGACATCGAAGAAAATATGGCGATCGCATATCGCAGAGGGCAGCGCCGTACTTTGAAATGGGGTATCTCCAAGGCGGAGCGCGAGCTGTTTCGTGAGAAACTGCAGGTGCTGGGACTAGGGCTGGAGGATCGCATGACAAGCAAAGTGGGACTTCTCTCCGGCGGCCAGAGACAGGCGATCACGCTTTTGATGGCATCAATGAAGCAGCCGAAGCTTCTTCTTTTGGACGAGCACACCGCGGCACTGGACCCCAAGACCGCGGCCAAGGTGTTAGAGATCAGCGATCAGATTATCAGCGAGAATCACCTGACAGCCATGATGGTCACTCACAATATGAAAGACGCCATCGCCCACGGAAACCGTCTGATCATGATGCATGAAGGGCATGTGATCTATGACGTGGCGGGCGAAGAGAAGAAAAACCTGCATGTAAAAGACCTGCTCGCAAAGTTCGAAGAAGTCAGCGGCGGCGAATTCGCCAACGACAGGATGATCTTAGCGTAGCGGCTATTCCGACCGTACAGTTTCAGACACCGGAGGACAGATGTTGCGCTGAAGACTGTATAAAAACGCCGGCACTTAGGCGCCGTATTTAGGCGCCTTATGTGTCCGTTGCGTTTTTATCCAAACGGAAGTGGGTCTGAAGCGCAATATCTGTTCTTCGGTGGCGTGACTTGTCGGATGGAGGAATAGTCTGCCCACAATTTTTGTTTATTCGATAAATATTGCCAAAACCACTCTATTTATGTTAGAATGAGAAAGTGTAGTTATGGTAGTACATAAAGGGAGAAAGCTTATCCCCTGATTAATTATCATAAGAAAGAGATTTGAAAGGAGATTTCGCATGATTTATTCAAAAGAAGTTGAAGAGATGTGTCCCGTAGCACAGGGTGTGAATCACGGCTGTGCGCCCATTCCCGAAGAAGCAAAATGGGTGAAGGCAAAAGATGTCAGAGACATTTCCGGTCTGACGCACGGTATCGGCTGGTGTGCACCTCAGCAGGGTGCCTGCAAATTGACTTTGAATGTGAAAGAGGGTATCATTCAGGAGGCTCTGGTGGAGACCATCGGCTGCTCCGGCATGACTCATTCCGCAGCCATGGCAGCGGAGATCCTTCCGGGGAGAACCGTAATGGAAGCGCTGAACACGGATCTGGTGTGCGATGCGATCAATACCGCCATGAGAGAACTCTTCCTGCAGATCGTATACGGACGTACCCAGAGTGCATTCTCCGAGGACGGTCTGCCCATCGGCGCAGGGCTTGAGGATCTGGGCAAGGGACTCAGAAGTCAGGTCGGCACCATGTATGGAACCTTAAAGAAAGGCCCCCGCTATCTGGAGATGGCGGAAGGCTATGTAACCGGTATCGCTCTGGACGCGGAAGATCAGATTATCGGTTATCAGTTTGTGAGTCTTGGCAAGATGACCGACTTCATCAAGAAGGGCGATGATCCCAATACCGCATATGAGAAGGCTAAAGGACAGTATGGCCGCGTAGCTGACGCTGTAAAGATTATTGACCCCAGACAGGAATAAGAGAAGGAGGACACACAAGATGGCTTTATTTGAATCATATGAGAGAAGAATTGACAAAATCAATTCCGTTTTGAACAGTTACGGCATCGCTTCCATTGAGGAGGCCGAGAAGATTACGAAAGATGCGGGTCTTGATGTCTACAATCAGGTCAAGGGCATTCAGCCCATCTGTTTTGAGAATGCATGCTGGGCTTATACGGTAGGTGCGGCGATCGCCATCAAAAAGGACTGCAGAAAAGCTGCGGATGCGGCTGCGGCAATCGGCGAAGGACTTCAGGCGTTCTGTATTCCCGGATCCGTTGCGGACACCCGCAAGGTAGGTCTGGGCCACGGCAATCTGGGCAAGATGCTCTTGGAGGAGGAGACCGAGTGCTTCTGCTTCTTGGCAGGCCACGAGTCCTTTGCGGCTGCGGAGGGCGCTATCGGTATCGCCGAGAAGGCCAATAAGGTTCGCAAGAAACCCCTGCGGGTTATCTTGAACGGTCTGGGCAAGGATGCCGCACAGATCATCTCCCGCATCAACGGATTCACTTTCGTTGAGACAGAGTATGATCCTTATACTAACACGGTGAAGGAAGTGTTCCGCAAGTCCTATTCCGAGGGACTTCGCGCAAAAGTAAACTGCTATGGTGCAAATGACGTCTGCGAGGGCGTTGCAATCATGCACAAGGAGGGAGTGGATGTCTCCATCACCGGTAACTCCACCAATCCCACCAGATTCCAGCATCCCGTTGCGGGCACTTATAAAAAGGAATGTATTGAGCAGGGCAAGAAATACTTTTCCGTTGCATCCGGCGGCGGTACCGGACGTACGCTCCATCCCGACAACATGGCCGCAGGTCCGGCTTCCTACGGCATGACGGATACTTTGGGCCGTATGCATTCCGACGCACAGTTTGCAGGTTCGTCCTCCGTTCCCGCTCATGTGGAGATGATGGGACTGATCGGCGCCGGCAACAATCCCATGGTGGGAATGACGGTTGCAGTGGCAGTATCGATTGAGGAGGCAGCAAACGCCGGAAAATTTTAAGGGGGATCTGACAAATGAAGCTTGGTCTAAAAGGCAAACTGGTTGCTTTGGCATTAATCCCTTTGGTGATGTTGGGGATACTCATAAGCGTTTGTGCAACAATTCTGGCAAAGGAGTCTCTGATTGAGGCAAACCGCACACAGCTCAATATTGCGCTAAACGGATATCTCAGCAATGAGATAGACGCATTTAAGGATATGGATGTGGATGTCACTGTCTTTGAAGGGGATACCCGTGTGGAGAGCTCTATAGAAGGGGCTGTGGGTACCAAGGCTTCACCGGAGGTCGTGGAAGCGGTAATCGGCCAGAATCAGGAGTATTTCAGCACTGATGTGAACGTAAACGGAGTGAGCTATTACGGCTATTATGTTCCCACGGAAAACGGCATGGTTTTTGCGGGAAAACCGCAGGCGGACGTTGAGAATACGTTGAACAGGCTGATGCTTACCATTCTGGTTATGGGAATTGTCATTCTGGCGTTTTCCGCTCTGGTGGTCTATTTGGTGGCAGGCAGAATCGCCAGAACCATTCTCAGGGTAAGCGAGACGGTCAATGCGGTTGCCGCCGGTGATCTGACCGGCAGTCAGGAGCCTATGAGGGGATTTGACGAGGTGGCCAAGATGGACGGCCATGTCAAGAAGATGCTGGGCAATCTGAACAATGTGGTGAGTGAAATAGCCGTTGCGGGCAATAATATGCGTGGAACTTCCGAGAATCTCAAAGAAAAGACGGCATCCACGCTGAGCGCGTCTCTGGAAATCTCCAAGGCCATCGAAGAGGTTGCCATGGGAAGCACCCAGATGGCACAGGTGGTGAGCGATGTGAACGCTTCCGTCAGCCTGATGCAGGAGAGCAGTAATGATATTGAGCGTTCTATTGCGGATATTGTGGATTGTTCGGAGCGTCTGGGTGAGAGCGGCATCAGCATGAGAGGCAAGATCGAGTCCGTGAATGAGAGCAGCCAGAACATGACCGAGAGTGTCAAGGGCATTGCGGCGAAGATCAAGGCAACCAATGAAGTGATCGCCCAGATGGTGGATATTGTAAAGAGCATCGACGAGATCGCTTCCCAGACCAAACTCTTAAGTTTGAATGCTTCCATAGAGGCTTCCAGAGCGGGAGAGTCCGGGCGCGGCTTTTCGGTGGTGGCCGGCAGCATCCGCGATCTGAGTGAGAAGACCAGCGAGGATCTGACGAGAATTAAAGTCATTATCGACGACATTACCTTTGATTTCAAGGAATGCGAGGAAAGCATTGAGGATGTGGTGGTCAACAATGACAACAATATTCAGGTCATTCGAGAGGCAATCAAATCATTTGAGAGCGTAAATACGGATATTGAGGAGATCGGCGTGAGAGTGACCCAGATCGATAAGGCGGTCGAGAGCACTGTAAATGAGATCAACAACATTTCGAATGAGGTCGAGACATTGGGTGACACTTCGGAATCCAATGCGGCCGCATCGCAGGAGATCAACGCCTCCATAGAAGAACTCACGGCTCTGATGCATGATATGGAAGCCAGTGCGGTTGATGTGGCTGAAGAGGCGGAGAAGCTGGCAAAGAGCATACGGACTTTCAAAGTATAGTTCGTAATGATCCGCATTCAAGGCTAAGGCGGCGTACAGCCAATCCGGCCGGGGATGCCTGTGGTATCATATCAGGCGTAAACGGCCGGATTAAATCATATAATGAAAGGAAATGAAAAGGAGAGACAAAATGGACGGACAGAATTTTCAGAATGATCAGAATGATCAGAGCACACAGAATGTATATACGCAGGGAACCAGCAACTATCAGGACAACACTGCCCAGTATGGCAGCATGTATACAAGCCCCGTGGTAGATGAGCCTGCAAACAGCACAACACCCGGTATGTCTATCGCCGGTCTGGTGATGGGAATTGTATCGATTGTACTCATGTGTTGCTGTGGCGGTGGCATCATTTTTGCTATCGCAGGTCTGATCATGTCAATCGTCGGCAACAAGCAGACCAAGACCGGTGTGGGAACTGCAGGTCTGGTTTGTTCAATCGTGGGTATTGTACTCAATATTTTTTCCATTATTTACTGGGTGCTGGCCGGCGGTATGGCAATGATGGATATGTAATCAATATCGAGTGTGAAGCACAATAGCAAATTGCAATGAATAAAACGGCAAAAAAAGAATTAAGTACAGAAGAGGCGCTATATCGCACAGGACTGATTATGCTTCCTGTGGGACTGCTTACAGCCTATGTCGCGGCCAGATGGATCGTACCGATCCTTCCACACGGAGAGTGTATGTTCTGGAAGTTCTGGGGCATCTATTGTCCGGGTTGCGGCGGCACGAGAGCGGTCATAGCGCTTCTTCAAGGTCATTTTCTACAGTCGGCGTGGTATCATCCGCTGATCATGTATATTCTAATCATGTATGCGTTGTATATGATAAGCCACACCTTGGAGAAGCTCCATGTCCCTTTGATCAGGGGAATGAAGTTTGAGACGTGGATTATGTACGGAATGCTGGTGGTTCTGGTGTTGAACTTTGTGTTGAAAAATGTGTTGAAGTTCGGGTTTGGAATTGTCATGTAATTGACGGCAGGAACCGGCAGTTTTAACCAATTAAATATGTTTTATGTAAGTCCGTGGATCGGCAAACGATTCGCATTTTCCATTTTTCCTTTGTCACAATAAAATGAAGTTACCCGATGGGGTCATTTCCATAGTTGTGGCAATAAAGGAATATATGTGAATCGTCCGGCCATAGGACTTTTTAATTTAGTTTTAGAGCTTGAGGGATATTTGCCGGGAAAGGGGAAGCGATGACGGAAAAGATTTGTTACAACTGTTTTCATGAGAAAACGCAGGACGGGGTGTGCCCTGTCTGCGGCTACAGTGCGGAGCAGGATCGGGACAAGTATCCGTTGGCGCTGCCCCACGGTACGATTCTGAACGGGAAATATATTCTCGGCCGTGTGCTGGGACAGGGCGGGTTCGGCATCACCTATGTGGCGCAGGACTGGAAGACGAAGAAGCGCGTGGCGGTCAAAGAGTATCTGCCGGACACCATGGCGACCCGCATTGAGGGGCACACAGTGTCCGCCTACTCCGGACAGCGGGAGGAGAGCTTCAGCTATGGGAAGGAATGTTTCCTGTCGGAGGCAAAGACCTTGGCGGAGTTTATCGGCAATGAGAACATTGTGCGGATCCACAGCTATTTCGAGGAGAACGGTACGGCGTATTTTGTGATGGAATATGTGGACGGGGTCAGTTTCCAGAATTATATCAAGGATCAGGGCGGGAAGATTGACTGGCAGGACGCGGGCAGAATTCTGTTTCCCATCATGGACGCGCTGGGAGCGGTTCATGCCAAGGGCATCATCCACAGGGACGTGACACCGGACAATATTTTCATCACGGAGGAGGGTACGGTAAAACTGTTGGATTTCGGTGCCGCGAGGTACAGCCTTGGCGACAGAAGCCGCAGTCTGGACGTGGTCTTAAAGCACGGTTATGCGCCGAAGGAACAGTATACCCGCAGAGGGCGTCAGGGAGCGTACACGGACGTGTATTCCGTTGCCGCCTGCTTTTATTTTGCGGTTACCGGGCGCAAGCCCCCCGATTCCATTGAGCGCATGGACGAGGACGACCTGATTCCGCCCAGCAGTCTCGGGGTGAAAGTCTCGGAGGTGCAGGAGGATGCACTGTTGAAGGGGCTGAGTGTACAGGCGGCGGATCGTTACCAGAACATGGCGGATTTCAAGGCGGCAATGACAGCGGGAGAAGAGACGGAGTCTGTAGCGAATGACATTTCGGCCGGAGATGGTGGTTTGCTGGCGGGAAGCAGGAGCACACAACAGTCTGGCGAAAGCGACGGAACGAAGAAGGAAAGTCAGAGTCAGTCCTATGAAAAGAACGAACCCCGGAAGGAGAGCGGGATTTCCGACACACCAAAGGCAGGAGTGAAACTCCCGGAGATTGCAGCCGGACTGCGGGAGAGAAAACTTCTGATTCCTATGACGGTGGCGGCCGTAGCACTGATAGTCGTGGTGGCGGCTGTGACGATCGGAGTGCAAAGTTCCCATAGAAAGCCTGCAGGGGATACGGATTCTGTTTTGGTGGATGCAGATTCCGGGACTTTGAAGACAAATGGAAAGGCCGGACTTGCCGAGACGGGTGCGAACGATATCGTTGAGGCGCCGGAAGAAGTGGTCTATCTTGTAACAAAACATATACGGCGTGATATAGAGCATGATTCTGAAACGGAATATACTTACAGTTATGATGAGCAGGGGAATTGTCTGACGGAATCATCCAAGGATAAGTGGGCGAGCACCAAAACAGTATACACTTATGATGCGGCTGGGAATGAACTCACCTATCGGCATGAATATGATGGCGTATTGTCCTCTTCGGGAGAGTATACTTATGATGCGGACGGCAATAAGCTGACCCATACGGATACAGGAAGCGAATATACGCTGGCCGTTTCCGAACAGTATGTCTATGATACCGCCGGAAATCTGTTGCAAAGTATAACCTACAGGGGCGATGAAAAATTGCAGGAAGAGTATACTTATGATGCAGACGGGAATAAACTGACTCAAACATCATATAAAGGTGACGGCATCATTTCTGAGAAGTGCATGTATTGTTATGATGCGGCTGGGAATGAATTATCCTGCACGAAGTATGATGCCGACGATAAAATTTCAAACAAGTGGGAATATACTTACGATGAGAATGGAAAGGTACGGACAGAAAATTTTTATAGCAGCCTTTTCTCAGAGGAACTGCGGCTGGCTATCCGGGAAGAGTACACCTATGATGAGGCGGGAAACACACTGCTCCACATATACACACATTACCGCGACAACGGGGAAACAAAAGTGGAGGAGACGGTATATACCTATGATGAGCATGGGAATATGCTGTCGGTTGACGGATATGATTATGA
Organism: uncultured Acetatifactor sp.; assembly: GCA_964604835.1. Taxonomy (GTDB): domain Bacteria; phylum Bacillota; class Clostridia; order Lachnospirales; family Lachnospiraceae; genus Acetatifactor. The sequence continues at coordinate 7,370 of CAZSAJ010000049.1, read as the reverse complement.
CGGTCGTCGGGAAATCAAGAAGTATTCTTATGTCTATGACGAGTACGGCAATATTTTAGAGAAGACAACTTATGATGGGCGGAATAACGACAAGCTGCTCGAGATCGATGAATACGAATACATAACAATCACTAAACAAGGGGGATGAAATTATGGCGATTACGGAATGTGGACACGGACATCTCTATGACGCGGAGCAGTATGCATCCTGCCCGTACTGTAACGGCGGCGGAAATGTCATCAATTTTGACGAAGCGAATGGCGACAGAACTATGCCGATCGGCAATTTCTCAGGGACGGAAGATTCCGGCAAGACCGTGGCCCCGGAGGGGTATATGAAGAGGTCTTCCGACGGGGACAAGACGGTGGGCATTTTGGGCCGACAGGGAAAGACAGAACCGGTTGCCGGCTGGCTGGTGTGCATCGACGGCCCGGAGAAGGGGAAGGATTATCGTCTTCTGGCGAGGATTAACACTATTGGACGAAGTGAGAAAATGGATGTGCATATTAGAGAGGATGCCACAATTTCTCGTGAAAACCATGCGAGAATCGCATATGACCCAAGGCATAACAACTTTCAATTGATTCCTGCCGAGAGCATCAACAATATTTATCTGAATGACGAACCTGTCTACACACCTGTCCGGCTCTCCGCCTATGATGTGATTGAGTTTGGCGAGAGCAAGATGGTTTTTGTCCCTTTCTGCTGCGAGCGGTTTCAGTGGCCTGACAAAGCGGATTAAGGGGGCAGTGTTTGAAAATGGGCTTTTTCTTTGGAAATAGAAAGCAAAGGGCGAAAAGCGGAACCGGATCGTCGGATGTTGTCCGGCGGCTGAGCTATCGGGTGGCCAACCTACAGGGGATTGGAACAAGAGAGCGGCAGGAGGATTCTTTTGCCTTTTCCAATGCTTTGGATGTGACCGAAATCCGCAAAAAGGGGTTGTTGGCGGTTGTGGCAGACGGCATGGGCGGCATGCGGGACGGGAGGCTGGCGAGTGAGACGGCGATTGCCGGTCTGAAGAAAGATTTTGACGGAATGGACAGGAACGAAGATCTGGCAAAACAACTGTGCGACAGCGTGTTTGCGGCGGGGGATCAGGTGCAGCGGGCGCTTGACGGCGAGGGCGGCAGCACGATTGTGGCTTGTATTGTCTATCAGGAGCAGTTGTATTTTGCCAGCGTGGGGGATAGTTTTCTCTATCTGAAACGCGGGAGGCAGCTACTGCGGTTAAACTGCGCGCATAACTGTAGGAATCAGATATATCTGGAGACAATCCGTTCGGGCAGCATGGATCCGGACAAGGGAAGAAACCATCGGGAGAAGGCGGCACTGACCCAGTTTCTGGGGATGGACGGAATGGACGAGGTGGATTTCCTGCGCCGTCCGCTGCTCTTGCAGGAGGGAGATATTCTGTTGCTCTGTTCGGACGGTGTGGGAGGGGTTCTGGAGGAACAGGAACTGGCCCGGTGTCTGGAGGAGGAGAACCCCAAAAAGATGTGTGCGGCAATTGAGAAGGGCATTGTCCAAAAGGAGCGGAGTTCCATGGATAATTATACCGCATTGGTGATTCAGTGCGGATATTAACTTTACTGACGAGAGGAAGGGAAAAGAAAATGAAAACAAAATGTTTTGCATTATGGGCGATTGTTTGCCTGCTGTGTTGTAACATAGCGGCGATGAGTGTTGAGGCAAAAGGATTCCGGACGGAGGTGAGGGAAGGCGTTGCGGTGCTTGCCACTTGTCTGGAACTGGATGGGAATGTTGAGCTTGCGAGTTGGGGAACTTGCTTTTTTGTGGGTGCGGAAGGGGAGCGGCCGCAGTATCTGGTCACAAATCACCATGTGGTTGAGGATTATCTGAACAATGGCGCGGGGCAGTGGGTCAGCTTTTCGGATGGCAGCAAAGACCATGTGGCTAAGGTGTATCTGCGGGTGTACTTTGATGCCAACGAATATGTGGAGGCTTATATTGTGGACTATGACGAACCGCAGGATATTGCACTGCTTCGGACGGAAAGCCCTGTGGAAAAACGTAAATCGCTTCCCCTGCTTCGTCCAGACAATAATATGATTGGCACCACGGTATATGCGGTCGGTTATCCCGGGATTTCGGACAATATGCATATGGATTCCGTCACAAGCTGGGATATCGATGATGTCACCGTGACAACGGGTTCCATAGGGCGGTTGATCACCACCTCCGGCACGGGAACCAAGTGGCTGCAGACGGATGTGGCGCTGAGCAGCGGAAATTCCGGCGGTCCTATGGTAAATGAGGATGGTGCCGTGGTCGGTGTGAATCAGTCAGTTCTGAAAGGGGAGCTGGCAAATGAGTATTATGCGGTTAATATTGATACCGTGATATCTATGTTGAATGCTAATGGAATCGACTATGTGATTTGGAGTGAATCTTCCTTTCCCGTGCTGCCTGTGGTAATAGGCGTTGCCGCGGTGATTTTGGTGGCTGCGGTTCTGGTTATCGTCCTGATGGTCTTGAAATCCGGCGGAAAAACGGGGAAAAAGTCTGCCGATCAGAGTGCTGAGGAGACGTCCAGACAGAACGCCAAAATCCCGTCCGTGCGCTCCATGGCGGCCCAGCATAACGGAATGCGCGTTGCCGTGAAAGGGCGGCAGATTGTCATAGGCCGGGATCAGAAAAACTGCGCGATTGTATTTGCGGACAAGACGCCCGGCGTCAGCAGTCGTCACTGTTCCGTCATCTGGGATGAAAATACGGGAGAATTTGTATTGACGGATTTGAATTCAAGTTATGGCACCTTTTTAATGGATGGAAGAAGACTGACACCCGGGGTGGGGCAACGCCTGAAACCGGGCGACGGATTCTATTTGGGGGAGAAAGGAAACTGGTTCCGGGTTGAATTGGAGTAAGCAGGCAATACCTGAGATGTGCGGGGGAATGAGAGGAAGTATGAATTTGGACAGCTTTGCATTTACAAGCGAGGGCGGAAGATCGTATAACGAGGATTCCGTCGCATACAGGGAAGACGGAGATCGTGCGATTTATGTGGTGGCTGACGGATTGGGAGGACATCAGAACGGGGAGATGGCCTCCGAGTGTGTGGCGGATTCTCTGATTCATGCATGGGAGACATCCGGTCAGGAAGAATGGAGCAAATGGCTTGGGGAGCAGACGGAGACGGCGAACCAAAGATTGTTGGAACTTCAGCGGGAAAAGCGGAGCAACATGAAGAGTACGCTGGCGGCGCTGCTCATTGACGGACGGCAGGCATTCTGGGGCAATGTGGGGGATTCCAGAGTGTATTATCTCCACGGTCAGGCGATTGCGGATGTCACAGAGGATCATTCTGTGGCTTATAAGAAGTATAAGGCAGGGCAGATTACCAAAACACAGATCGGTCAGGACGAAGACCAGTCCTGTCTGCTGCGCGCATTGGGCAATTCCGACCGATGGGAGCCGGACTTGCATGAATGTATGGAAAGTATTGCGGCGGGGGACGGATTCCTGCTGTGTTCGGACGGATTGTGGGAATATGTGTATGACGAGGAGATTCTGATCGACTTTTTGAAATCGGCAACGGCCCGGGAATGGGCGGAGCATTTGTTGCTGCGGGCGATTGACCGAATTCAGGAGGGAAATGACAATTTGTCGCTGTTGGCGGTTATGGTTTCATAAAAGCCAGAATTTTATTCGAAAAGGAGAATGACTGTGAAAGGGAAGCTTGCGGTATTCCTACTGGTTTTGTCATTGTTGCAGATACGGATTCCTGTTCTGGCGGCGGAAGCATCTGTGGACAGCAGTAAGGCATCCATTGTGTCGGCTTATTGTATGGACGATACCTTCTATTCATTTATTAAGGCGGACGGATGTGATGTGAAGAAGATGATTGCGCAGACGGAGCTGGTCGGAGGGAGTCAGGCACAGCCGGTTACTCTACAGGAAAGCGACGCCGCGGTCACATATATTTTGTTAATCGATAATTCGGGTTCCATGAAAAAATATGCGTCTTCGGTTGCAGATTATGCGGATGCTTTGATTGAACGGGAGACACAGCCCGCAACATTTATCATTATCACATTTGGCGAGCAGGTACTCTTCAATGAGATTGCGGATACACAGGCTTGTCTTGACAAGGAGGCTGTGAAAAATACAGTTCTGAATGCGATCGGGCAGATGAATTATAAAGAACAGTGGACGGATCCGTATACGGGAATTGTGAGTGTAACAGATTATCTGAACCAGAATTATCCCGGAGACAAGGGAGATTTGGTAAACCTAATTCTCTTGACTGACGGAACGCCGGATTTAAAGGACAGCTCCGTGGAAGCGGAGAATGCCCGGGCGGCATTGGAGAGAATCGCGGAGACTCCGGAGGTTGTATTACATACCGTGTCTTTTCGAGAATGGGACAGCGCTCATACCGTGCCCAAAGGGACGGGCACGGATGTGACGGTGGATGCCGGACTGGATGCGGCCGGTGCGGCGGGCGTGCTGACTGATTTTGTCCACGGGCTGTACAGGGTTGATTTGGAGAATCTTGCGTCGGATCAGGTGTCAGGACGGTACGACTATGAGTATTATTTGAGGGATTCCGGTGACGGGGTCATAGAGACCATTCAGTTGATTCCTCTCGCCGTAGAAAAGGTGCCTGTCATGACGGAGGGCGCTCATGGGTGGAGCGGTCCCCGCGTGAAGCCGACGAAGAAACCGGAGGCCGGGCAGGAGTCACAAAGCCCTAAAACAGAGGGGCCGGAATCAAAACCGGAATCAGAAGCGGAGTCCAAAACGGAAAATGAATTGCAGAAAGCAGAAAACAGCGTAACCCAATCGGGCATTCATAAGAGAGTCGTTTATGCAGGGGTTGTGATACTTGTTCTGATTGTTGTCGTCGCCGTGATCTGGACTGTGGTAAGAATCCTTAAAGGGCGGCGAAGGCAAGGCGCAAATGCGGGGAATGCAATCTTTATGCGTCTTGAGATTCTTTCAGGCCGCTGTGCGGGCAGAAAAACGGAGTATTATCTGAAGGATGAATTGTTGATCGGCAGGGCTTTGTCTTGCGATCTTGTGTGGCGGGAGAATGAAGTTTCGCCGAGAAATACCCGTATTTTTGTAAAAGATCATGTGATTTATATAGAGGACTTGGATTCTCGGGAGGGAACCTTGTTGGAAGGCATGAGAATTTATTCCCCGAATCGCCTGCGGAGCGGGGATGTGATTTCGATTGGAAAGGTAAGCTTCAAGTTTTTCTTTTGAGTAATACGTTTGTAGAACTGTTGGGAAAGGGAAAGCGATGACGGAAAAGATTTGTTACAACTGTTTTCATGAGAAGATGCAGGACGGCGCATGTCCTGTCTGTGGCTACAGCGCAGAGCAGGATAAGGACAAGTATCCGTTGGCGCTGCCCCACGGAACGATTCTGAACGGAAAATATATCCTCGGCCGTGTGCTGGGACAGGGCGGGTTCGGCATCACCTATGTGGCGCAGGATTGGAAGACGAAGAAGCGCGTGGCGGTCAAAGAGTATCTGCCGGACACCATGGCGACCCGCATTGAGGGGCACACAGTGTCCGCCTACTCCGGACAGCGGGAGGAGAGCTTCAGCTATGGGAAGGAATGTTTCCTGTCGGAGGCAAAGACCTTGGCGGAGTTTATCGGCAATGAGAACATTGTGCGGATCCACAGCTATTTCGAGGAGAACGGTACGGCGTATTTTGTGATGGAATATGTGGACGGGGTCAGTTTCCAGAATTATATCAAGGATCAGGGCGGGAAGATTGACTGGCAGGACGCGGGCAGAATTCTGTTCCCCATCATGGATGCGCTGGGGGCGGTTCACGCCAAGGGTATCATCCACAGGGACGTGACGCCGGACAATATCTTTATCACGGAGGAGGGCACGGTAAAGCTGCTGGATTTCGGCGCGGCGAGATACAGCCTCGGCGACAAAAGCCGTAGTCTGGACGTGGTCTTAAAGCACGGTTACGCACCGAAGGAGCAGTATACCCGCAGAGGGCGTCAGGGAGCGTACACGGACGTGTATTCCGTTGCCGCCTGCTTTTACTTTGCAGTCACCGGGCGCAAGCCCCCCGATTCCATTGAGCGAATGGACGAGGACGACTTGATCCCGCCCAGCAGTCTCGGGGTGAAAGTCTCGGAGGAGCAGGAGGATGCGCTGTTGAAGGGGCTGAGTGTACAGGCGGCGGACCGTTACCAGAGCATGGCGGATTTTAAGGCGGCAATGACGGCGGGGAAGGAGTCTGAGGCGGCGGTGGATCTTTTAACTGCGAGCGGTGCGGTGACCGCCGGTTTGACGAATGTTGCTTCGACAGGTAACAGTATGGCGGCTGATACGGTCTCGGCAGGCGGCCTAACGGCGGAGAGCCGCAGCGTGGGACAGTCCGATGCGGGCAAAGACTCTCTGAGAGACGGCCGGATTTCCGAACAGCCCGACGGGAGCGGCAGAACGCAGAAGAGCAGCGGGGCAAAGCGTTCATTTAATCTACACAATAAGAAATTTGCGGCTGTGTTGATCGGCGGCGTATGTTCTCTGGCGGTGATTGCGATTGCGGTTGCCGCGGGGGTGGTTATATCCGCCAGATCCAGACAGGTGGAAGCCATATCCTATGAGTATAGCATACTTGCTGGAGACCAAAGCAGGACCTATTCCGGTACCTATACAGGCAACTGGAAGAACAGAATGCCCTACGAGCAGGGGGTTTTTGTATATGAGTCCAGTGAAAGTCCCAAGGATGGTTTTGTTTACGAGGGCGAGTTTGTCAATGGCAATCCAAACGGTCAGGGAACGGCGACATATTCTGACGGACGCGTATACGAGGGCGAATGGAGAGACGGATTGCAAAATGGTCAGGGCATTATGGCCTATGTCAATGGAGATAAGTACAAGGGCGAATGGAGAGACGGATTGCAAAATGGTCAGGGCATTATGGCCTATGTCAATGGAGATAAGTACGAGGGCGAATGGAAAGATGGATTGCAAAACGGACAGGGAACGATGACCTATGACTACCGTAAGGGATTGGAGATCCGTGATTATGAGGGCGAATGGAAAGATGGCGAATATAATGGACAGGGTATTGCGACCTACTTTTACGACGGATCTAAGTATGAGGGTGAATGGCAAGATGGCAAGAGAAACGGACAGGGAACTATGAACTATGGCGACGGAGATAAGTATGAGGGCGAATGGAAAGATGGATTGCAAAACGGACAGGGAACTATGACCTATGCCCACAGTGAGATATGGGAGATCCGTGATTATGAGGGCGAATGGAGAGATGGCAAATATAATGGACGGGGTATTGCGACCTATGGCGACGGAGATAAGTATGAGGGCGAATGGAAAGATGGATTGCAAAACGGACAGGGAACC
>CAZSAJ010000048.1:0-21156 GCA_964604835.1 uncultured Acetatifactor sp. | reverse complement strand
GACCTACGGTAGCCAGAATCGCCGGCACATTTCTGCGAATCTCGTTCACCGGCGTCTCCACGATCCTCTGGGCAAAAGCCACGTTCTCATAAATATTTCTGTCCTTTAAAAGCCTGAAATCCTGAAACACCACACCCAGACTCCGCCTAAACTGCGGAATCTTCCGATGAGGCAGCCTCCCCAGATCATGTCCCATAACATAAACACTGCCGCTGGAAGCCACCAGCTCCCGCAGCAGAAGTTTAATCATTGTAGATTTGCCCGAGCCACTGTCCCCGACAATGAATACAAATTCCCCCGGCCTGATACTCAGGCTCACATTGTTGAGGGCCGGCGCCCCGGTGGAATAGCTCTTACTCACATTGTCCAGACAGATAATGCCGTTCTCTTCTATAAATTCGTTCCTTTTCTGCTTTTGTAATTCCTTTTTTGTCATGCATACCTCCAATGGACTGCCTTCCAATCCCAATCATACAGACGAGATCAATACTCGAAGGTTTCCATATATTTCATGTATTTTACCACCATCAGCGCGATCTTAAAAGTGATGGCATCCTCAAACACCCTCAGATCCAGCCCCGTACTCTTCTGTAGTTTATCCAGACGATATACCAGCGTGTTGCGGTGAATGAAGAGCTGTCTGGAAGTCTCCGACACATTCAGACTGTTCTCGAAAAACTTGTGAATGGTGGTCAGTGTCTCCTCGTCGAACTCGTCGGGACTCTTTCCCCCGAAAATCTCCCGGATGAACATTTTACACAGCGGAATCGGCAGCTGGTAGATCAGACGTCCGATCCCCAGCTCGCTGTAGGCCACCAAATCCTTCTCGTCAAAGAAGATCTTCCCCACATCCAGAGCCATCTTGGCCTCCTTGTAGGAACGGCTGACCTCCTTGATCTCATGAATCACCGTACCGTAGGCGATGCGTACGTCCTGAATCCCCTCTTTCCGCAGATAAGAGATCAGATTGCGGGCAGACTTCTCGATCTCCCTGCCTGCATCCACATCGGACAGCTCCTTTACTATAATAACATCCTTTTCATCCACTACGGTGATGAAATCTTTTCCATTATTGCCAAAGCAGGCGCGGGTCAATTCCAACACATTTCCGTCTTTCCCGGCACCGGTTTCCACGATCAACGCTACCCGGGACACATCCGTCTGGATGTGCAGCTTGAGGGAACGGCTGTAAATATCCACCAGAAGCATATTGTCGAGCAGAAGATTCTTGATGAAATTATCCTTGTCAAACCGCTCTTTATATGCCACCAGAAGATTCTGGATCTGGAACGCAGCCATCCTGCCGATGGTATAGATATCCTCCCCCGCACCTCCTGCCACGAGAATATACTCCAACTGCTGCTCGTCATAAATCTTAAAATACTGATACCCCTGAATCTCCTGAGAATCCGCAGCAGATGCCGCAAATTCCCCCGCAGCGCCGGAACAATTCCCCATGTCTATGGTATGGACGATCTCCTTGCCGTCCGGATCCATCACGCAGAATTCCACTCTGGAAATCCCCTTCAGCCCGTCGATCGTATTTTGCAATATCTGATTTGAAATCATGTTCCCCGCTCCTTTGGTCAGAAATCCTTCTAACACAAATGTACAAAAAAAAAGGTAAAAAAGCAATAGTTTTTCGGAGAAATTTCACAAAAATTAATAATTGTTTCCGGATATTCCCAGAAGACAAAAAAAGAGTGTCTGATCGTATCACCGCCCAAACACCCCTCATTCTTATTCCGATCATGTTCCATGACCGCCTTTTATACACACCCGGACAATGTCAGATCCACGTGTCGAAATTCCCACCTACAGCCGGATTCACACTCCGCTCCATGGCTGCTGCATCGATCATCTGTACAAGCCCCTCGCCCAGCGCTTTGTTGGTATCCATAGCCTTGCTGAGTACAGCCGTGCTGACCTGAGACATTGTTTTGCTGGCAGACATATCCATCGACAATCCTGCTATATCCATAGCGATACCTCCCTTCGTCTGTCTGTTTGAGTATTAAGGTCATTATATCACATTCTACGCCCTTTTGCCAATAGTATATTTTTAATAATCAAGTGCAAAAAGGGCTGCCGTCATTGTATCACAAAATTGCCGCCGTCTTGTGTGTGGATCACAGTATAGGTTTGGGACGCGGTCTTTTTGCCGGCCTGCGGCTTCAGTTTTACGGTCACGCGGATGCCGTCACTGGCAGTCCAATCCCCGTCATTCTTGCTCTTGCTGGTGGTAACTTCATCCGTATATAGGAAAAATCCGTTCGTCTCCTCGTTTTTCTTAAATGTGACATGCTTGTTTTTGGGTGCGGACACAGTGGCGGTATAGGGAACCGAACTGTCCTGCATATCGTTTTTAAAGGTCATGACAGGGAAGAATTCCCCTGTTTTCTCGTTCCATTCAATGTCATAAGACTTGACGGCTCGAAGTACGACAAGTGAATATGATGTTTGAACCTTGCTGCCGTCTTCCGTCCCCACATCAATCACGACGGTTTTACTCACCTCCGTGTCGCTCATATATTTCTCCGCATCGGGGTTGACTTTCACGACACCGTTCCAGTAGACGGTTACGAAATCCGTGTAGTCGCTCGTTACGCCCATCGCCACTTTGGGATTTACAGGTTTCCCGAACTGGGTGCCGACTTCCGCCTTCAATTTTATAGGGGAATCTACGGACACATACCCGGCGTTGTCATCAACGGGCATAACCGTGATGCTGGATGCGGGCGGGCTGACCGTGACGGTACATGACGCCTTTTTGTTGCTTCCGTCGGTGGTGGTACAGGTAATCTTGGCTTTTCCGGCCGACTTGGCCTCCATAAATCCGCTTTGCTTATCAATGGAGACAATACCCGGTGCACTGCTGCTGTAAACTACGTCATTACTGCTGCTGCCGCCGACAACGATAGGCCTCATAACACCGCTGGTAGGCGCGTTGGAATTACCCGCCGTCGTGAAAAGCGTTATATTTTTGTACATTGTTTTAATACTTTTAATCGGATCCTTTTTAATTGTGATGCTAAGCGTTTTGGATATTCCGCTGCCGTCCGTTGTGGCGGCGGTAACCGTATAACGACCGCTGGCCTTCTTGGATGCAGTCACTTTGCCGTTCTTTACGGTGACGCCCGTGCCGGACACCGTCCACTCCAATTTCTTGGAAGAGACATTTTCCGGATAAAAATCGGCCTTTAACGTGACGCTTTTGCCCGCTGTCAGATTGCGGCAGCCCCAGATCCTCAGTCCGGTGGCAAGCTGCTTCACCGTCACTTTACAGGACGCACTCTTGCCGCTGCCGTCATTGGCCGTGGCGGTGATGGTTACGGTACCGGATTTATGAGCGGTTACCACTCCGGCAGATGACACGGCGGCGATCTCTTCCTTACTGCTGCTCCAGACCACATCACCGGTACTTCCGGACGCATTATCGGCATAATTGACGGTGATTCCCTCGGCAAGATTCAAAGAGTCGCCTGCATTCACAGAAGCTGTCTTGCTCTGTAATTTGATGGATTTCACCTGCGCGGAGGCTTCAAGGACCGTAATCTCATAGGAACCGGTAATATTAGATCCGGCGGCATTGGTGTAGGGAGCGTCTTGTTTATCTACCGCAGTAGCCAAAACCGTGTATATGCCGGCATCAGCGTCCTTTGCCACGCTGACCTTGCCGGCTTTGTTGACGCTGACGCCCTTGTCCGCGGGAGTCACCGACCATGTCACTTTGTTGGATGCGGCACAGGAAGGAGTCACGGAAGCTTTCAGAGAGAGACTGCTTCCGGGAGCGAGTTGTGTCACTTTGTTCTTGGCGGTAATGTCAACCTTGGTGGGATTCACTTCAAACGTATAGGTCGCCGAGGCAGCTTTGCTGGCCTTGCCGGTGGTATGATTTACGGCGATGGCTTTTACGGTGACTTTCTTGGCGTTTCCGATGGTGATGGCGCCGGTGTACTCCTGTGCGCCGTTTGTCACAATACCCTTTTTCAGCGCGGGTGTTTTGCCGTTGGTGGTGTAGTAAATGGTGACTCCCACCGTAGTATCGCTGGTAATAGTCAAAGTGGTTTCATTCGCCGCGATAATCTCTTTGCTGTCCAGACTGAACTTGGGCTTCGCAGGAGTTGCATAGATATTATCGAGAGTCTTCAGTTTGAATACGGAAGGCAGATACGTCATTCCGGCGCCTGTTCCGGAAGAAGACGATTTTTTGGCATTGCTGCGCATGACTTTATAGAGAGCGTCCACGCGGTCTTTGCCGGTTTTGTCTTTCAGAGCGGGAATCTGATCCGCACCGGAAAGGATCACCGCAGCCACGCCGGAAGCCACGGCACAAGCCATGCTGGTGCCGTCTTTATAATCGTAAGCGGAGTTTACCGTATGCGCGGCAGAGTAGATAGCCGTCCCGGGAAATGCCAGATCCACGGCATTGTTATAATTGCTGAAAGACGATCTTTTACCGTCCTGCCGCAACGCAGCAACGGCACATACATTGGAGTAAGATGCGGGATAGCTCATGCTGTTGGAACCGTCGTCACCGACAGCCGCAAAGAGAGCGATCCCCGCATTGTAGGCGTCCTGCAGGGCCGTATCTTCAGTTCCGTCGAACATAGGGGAGCCGTAACTCATATTGATCACATCCAGACCGTCCTGAATGGCCCTGTTGATGGCTCTGGCGGCCACCGCAGATGAGATCAGGCCGTTTGCCCCCACAACATCATATACATATAGAGAAGCCTGTGGAGCAATTCCTGCTCCGCCCTTGCCGTTGTTCGCAGCAGCAGAGACAATACCGGACACATGTGTGCCATGTCCGGTGGAGTCCGTGGTAGAAGGAGAAGCAGTCGTCCCTAACATGGAAAGGTGCTGTGCAATTCTTCCCCCGAATTCCTCGTGGCTGTTCCGAATGCCACTGTCAATGATACCGACTTTGACGCCCTGTCCTTTGTAGCCCGCATCCCATGCATAGCGGTCACCCACCGCTTCGTGCTGCCACTGATAGCCCGTCTGACCGTCAACCAGCGCGGGATCGTTATAGGCGGCATAAAGCTCTTTGTAGTAATTGGGCCATACGGCGGGCAATCTGACAGCCTCGTCGGAGGCGGCCAACACAGCCTGCGCCACGGTTCTGTTCTCAGGCAGAACGATCACGGCGATTCCCAGATCGTAGCTTTCCAAAGTACCTCCGAAGGCTTCGGCAGCCGTCTGGGCATCTTCGGCGCTATCTGTCATATAGACCAATTCTCCCTCGGCATAGTAACAGGAGTTATCTTCCATAACATAGGGCGTTATTTCATCCGTGTGCTGAGCAAGAAGGTCTTTGTGGCTTAGCTGTTCCCCCGAGAAAACATAGCTCTCGGGAAGACCGGGGAAGAGTGCGGAATAAGATTCCTCTATCGGCAGGGTACTCCCCTCTGCCTCACCGAGACCTTCTCCGTCGGTGGTACCCTCGGAAAAATCGGAATCCGCTTCCATATCGTCGCCGTCCTCATTGGCAGCCGTAACTTCCCAATCCGCAGAATCTGAGGCGGCTGTGACGGTAATCCCGGCAGATTCAAATGCCAGAGTGACCACTAACAGAATTGACAGTATTTTTGTTGCTTTCCGATTCATGATCTTCCTCCTCAATCGTTCCCTAACGATCATTTTATGAGTTGTTCTCCGTAACCTATGTAACCAAAACCCCTTGCTCTGTATGCTTAAGATTTACTGCTCAGAAAATCCATATAGACTCTTGATCCCGTCGCACCCTTCTGTCTCTGATATTTTCCCGTGTAGGGATGCAGAGCGTCCCGCTCCATTTTGGCAAAGACCAACTGACCGATCCGATACCCCGCCTGCAGCTCGATGGCGCACCGGTTGGCGTTAAAGAGCTCCAGTGTGATCTCTCCCTCAAATCCCGGGTCCACCCATCCGGCATTCTGGATAAACAGCCCCAGACGTCCCAAGGAACTGCGCCCCTCCACAAATGCGGTGAGATTGTCGGGCAGCTTAAAATATTCCACCGTTGTGGCAAGGACAAACTGCCCCGGAAGCAGCAGATACCTGTCCGTGACAATCGTCTTGTACCCGATCTCATCCTGCAGATTGATGATGCCGCCGGAGGTATCCTCCAGAACGCAAAAAGTATTCCCCAGACGGATATCCACGCTGGCCGGCTGAATCTGATGCTCCTCCAGCGGCTCTATGCACAGAACTTTCCGTTCGATCAATTCTTGAATCTCTCCATCCGACAAAACCATACTATTTTCCTTCCATAACGACTTTTTAACGTTTCGTCCCTATTATAGCAGTTACCTCGTCGCTTAGCAACAGGGTTTTAAACCGCCAAATATTTCCTCATTTTCTTTCCTTGCGATCCAAAATAGCCCGCCCCAGATATCGGCCGACCCTGTTTCTGTACGCCTCATATTCCTCGCCAAACACCCGACCCAGATAGGATTCTTCCTGCAAGATCTGAATGTGCAGCATCACCATGGCAAATACCGAAAACGCCAATAAGATCCAATTAAAAAACATCAGCAGGATCCCAATGTACATCAGATCAAATCCCAAGAAAGCCGGATTCCTGCTGAAGCGATAGATTCCCTCCACAACCATCCGGGTCTCATCCTCCTCCGCCAGTCCTGCTCTCCAACTGTCCCGCATGGTAATCACCGCCAGTGCAAAGATGACGTCCCCTGTCACCCCCAACAGGCATCCCGCCACAGTCAGCCCCTCCGGCAGATAAGACTTCGCCAGAAAAATGCTGGCCAGCTCCACCGCCACTACAGAATACGTCGCAATCTTCAAAAGCATTTCCACATAAAACACCCGATCTCTGCGCTTACCTCTGGCCATCTGATCTGTCCGAATCCCCTTCCGCTTCTGCAGAAGCATCTTGCCGATATAAACACCATAGAAAACTGCCAGAATAACAAGTCCTGCTGCCTTCCTCATTTCTATCCCCTCTTTTCCATAGCTACAGTTTAGCAGGTACAAAAAAGAGAGTCAACAGAGCTTTCAACCCGGATCATCCGGCATGCGCATCGGCCGCTTTCCAAGACGGCTCAGAATCTCGTTGGCGATGGTTCCGGCCCATCCGGCAATGTCACACACCGTGATCTCCTCCTCGCCGGATCTCCCGATTACCACGGCCACATCTCCCGGCTTCACATGCTCGATACCGCTCACATCCACAATGGTCTGATCCATACAGATTTTTCCGATTATGGGCGCACGTTTTCCTCGGATCAGAACCGCGCCTTTTGCGTCCGACAATGCCCGGGGCAGCCCGTCTGCGTATCCCATGGTGAGCACAGCTATGCGCATGGTGTCCTCCGCCATATAGTCGAGTCCGTACCCCACCGATTCCCCAGCGTAGATCTCCTTGATTGACGCCACCCGGCATTTGAGAGAGAGGACCGGACGAAGGCTGTCCGCCCACCTGCGGGTATCCTGAGCCGTTCCCAGCACGCCGTAAAGGGCAATGCCCACCCGGGCATAGTCTCCCGCCAGTTCCGGATAATTCAGCACGCCGCCGCTTGCCTGCAGATGTACCTTGGGCCGTCGGACGCCCCGTTGTTCCAAGATCTCGAGCACCTCCTCCAGCCGCCTCGCCTGCCGCTTTGTGAAGACCTGCCCTTCCCCCTGCGTACTCTCATCCGCCGCCAGATGGGTGAACACGCCGTCCACGATCAGATTCGGTATGGCGAATATCCCGCAGATCTCCTCCGTATGCTCACAGCGCTCCCCCAGACGATGCATCCCCGTGTCGATACCCACATGCACATGAATCCGCCTGCCGTATTGACGCAGCACCTCCCCGTAAGCGGCGTCCACAACCGTCTGGGACAGCCGATAGCGCCGCAGCGCATCCAGCCACATTGGATGGGTATAACCGAGGACAAGGATCTCCCCGCGGATTCCCGCCCTGCGCAGCGCGATACCCTCCTGCACACAGGCCACGCACCAAGCTCTCACTCCCATGCGCTGCAGCTCTCCGGCCACAATCCCGCTCCCATGACCGTAGGCATCCGCCTTTACCACCGCCATCAACTCACAGTGCCGCGGCAGAAGGGATCTGAAAAACTCCACATTGTTTCTGAGCGCCTCCCTGTCGATCTCAATCCACGTCCGGCCTGAATCCGCCCCGTTGGCCCGGAGTCTTCCCTTGCCGACGCGCTGCCACACACTCTTTAAAGCGTTCCGGCATTGTCCCGCCCCGGTATCCGTTCCGTTCCGCGCTGCAACATGCATCCTGATCCACCACAGACCGGCTGTCGCCGTCCACGCCGCGGTCACGCTCACGGCCGCCACGCTCCAATAGTGTACGAAATTGTCCGTCACCGGCGCCTCCCATCCGACGAATCGGGCAAGTCCCCGCACCAGCACGATCGCGGCGGGATGCAGGATATAAATGCCCGTGGATATTCCGCGCAGCATCCGCCCGTTTTCTCTGTTTGCTTTCTCCACTTTCCCCGCCCCCGGCACACGCTCCAGAATCCCGTAGAGGCAAAATGCCGCGGGCACCAGCCAGACATACATGCTGTCATGTCTGCTGAGATGAAACCGCCGCAGGATAAAAGCCTCCGCCGTCATCAGACCAAAAGAACAGAGAAAACCTGTCACAAGAACCCATCTGCGCTTTCTGCTCCCCTCCGCTCCGCTTCCCCACAAGGCCCCCAGAAGCAGAAAAACCGGAGCCATAAATAATCCGTTTCTCGTGTAGGACCATATCTGAAATCCCATCTCATAAACCGTAGAAATCAGGGGGATTGTCTGCGTCAGACCATAATAACTGTCTCCCAACAGCCCCAATCCGTAGAGCGCTCCGGCGGCCCACAACGCGCCTCCAAGTCCCCACAGTCTGATCAGCAGACAGGCTATCCCCATGCCGATCACACAGGCGGGAAAATACCAGAGATGATAGAATGTGCCGTCAAAAAAAAACATCCGGCATACGGACCATACCGTCAGCCTCTCGTAATGTCCGGCATAGATTCCCACGGGCAGATACAGACAGATCGACACCCCGTACAAGATCAGAATTTTCCAAAGATAACGGCTCACCCGGTCAAACGACCGTCCCCGGCAATAATCCGACAGCACGAATCGCCCTGCCGTCATAAAAAAGAAAGGAACCGCAATCCTTGCAAGTACCCTCGTCAGAAAGAAATCCGCCTCCCCGCTCCATCCCGAGAGAGGTGAAGTGTGGATCGCCACCACCAGCAATGCCGCGGGAATCCGAAAATAATCGATTCCCGCATAGTTTTCTTTTGTCTTCATCTCCAGCCCTCCGCCACCGGCAAGAACCGCCTCATTGCATCCGCTTGCTAACCGCTCACCCCGCACCGGCCCGTCCAAAACAGATTCATCGCACCCGCCCGATTACCGCTCGCCCCGCACCGGCTTCTCCATCACATACTATCCGCCTGCCCGATAATGAGATCCAGCACCTCCGCAAAGGAATATCCGGCGGCCGCCATCATTCCGGGATAACGGCTGTGTTCCGTAAATCCGGGAATCGTATTCACCTCGTTAAAGACAATCTCGCCCTCCGGCGTCAGAAACAGATCCACTCTGGCAAATCCCGAACAATCCAACGCACGGTAAATACGCTTTGCGGTCTCCTTGATCTCCTCCGCCTTCTCCACTGCAATTCTCGCGGGAACATGAATGGTGGAAGTCTCCAGAGAATACTTCTCCGTGTAGTCGAAAAACCCGCCCGCAAGCTCAATCTCATCCACCTCGCCCACGATCAGCCTGTCCCTTCCCAGAACCGCACAGCCCACCTCGAATCCCGGTACGGCTTTCTCTACAATGACACAACTGTCATATTGAAACGCCAGCTCCACAGCCGCATCCAACTGTGCCGTCTCCTGCACTCGGGTAATGCCGTAGGAAGACCCTGCCTTCACCGGTTTTACAAACACCGGATATCCCGCCGTGTCTGCGAACGCCCTCGCTCTGTCCGCATCCTCCGCCTTCGAAAGCACCACTGCCTCTGGTATGCGCACCCCGGCACAGGATGCCAGTTTGTGCGCCCGGTCCTTATCCATACAGAGAGCGGAGGAAAGTGTGCCGCAGCCCGCCAGAGGGATTCCGGCCAGTTCCGCCAAGCCCTGCACCGTTCCGTCCTCCCCGAACCTTCCGTGCAGCATGGGCAAAACCACATCCACAGGCATCCGTTCCACATGCTCTTCCCGCATCAGGAGCAATTCCTGTGCGGTGCGGTCCGACGACAAAACCGTCGGAACACACTCCGCCTCGTTACACCAGACATCCTCCCGAATCCGGGAGATATCACCGGTAAAATAGAACCACCGCCCCTCTCTGGAAATCCCCACCGGCAGCGGATTGTATTTCTCCCTGTCCAGATTCTCCAAAACCGCACAAGCCGATTCCAGCGAAACGCCATACTCGGAAGACACGCCGCCAAAAATAACCATCACATTCTTTCTTTTGTCTTTCTGCATTTTTTCTCCCTTCTCTTATGGATTATCTTAGATGTTTGCGAATTAATCTCTACAAGGGACGAAAACAGGAATTAGGCAATATAGACAAATAAGGGCAGCCCTGCCACTGCATCCGGCGCCCGTTTTGTCTATATTGACTAATTTCGTCCCCCGCCCGATTTCTTTTCGCAAAATACAAAAACCCCTGTCCCGATACCCTCATTGTACCAGAACAGGGATTTTTATACTTTACGCTTCCCTTTTGAATCTATTACGATTTTCTTTGCAAAATCATACAATTTTCTTACGGCCCGGCCGGTTCGGGTTGAACCGGCAGCATCACCGTGAAAGTTATGCTCTCCTCAGCGCTTGCGGCGGTGATGCTTCCTCCATGCAGCTCCACGATCTCTTTGGCGATGGCAAGTCCCAGACCCGCTCCTCCGGTAGCGGATGCCCGGGATGCGTCAAGCCGGTAAAATTGCTCGAATAGATGTGCCAGTTTGTCCTCCGGGATCGTTCGTCCGTGATTCTTCACAAGCAGCCGGACCTGCCCCCCCGCAATCGCTGCCGAAAAGAAGATCTCCGTCCCGGGATAGCTGTAATTGACCGCATTGCGGATCAGATTATCGAAAACCCGCACCAGCTTGTTCACATCCCCCGCCATCTCGATGCCCGGCTCGATTTCCGTATGCCATGAAAGCTCCTTCTCCGCCAAAATCGGATCATATTCGTTGGTGATCTGCTCCAGCATCCGGCTTAAATAAATGTGCTCCGTCTCCAATGTCAGCGCAGTCAAATTAAAGCGGGTGATATCAAAGAATTCGTTGATCAGCTCCTCCAGACGCTCCGCTTTCTCCAGCGCAATACCCGTGTAACGGCAGCGCAGCTCCTGCGATATCTGCGGCTCGTCCCGCAGCAGCGTCAAATATCCGATGACGCTTGTGAGGGGCGTCTTCAGATCATGGGCCAGATAGACGATCAGATCGTTTTTGCGCTGTTCCGCGAGCATCGCGTCCGCCTTGCGCTGCTCCAGCGTGTGCTTGATATAATTAATCTTTTTCTCCGTATCCAGAAGCTCCGGCGGAAGACTGACCTCCCCGGCATTTTCTTCGACCAGCGCATCGATACCACGGTTGATGGCTGTAAAATATTTGATAAATCCGTTTAAATACAGACGCAGTATCACCGCAAACACAAGCAACACGCCCGCCAGATAATACCACTCCACATAATTGCGTACCGTCTGCTGATACGTCCCCAGCGCCATGTCATAGGCATACGGCTGTCCCCGATAGACCGCCTTCTCCAGAATCGCCACCACAAAGTTCGCAAAATGCCCTCTGAACACAAACTGATAGAGCAGTTGGATTCCCACAAAAGTGAGTAAAAGTATCAAGATCGTATTGAGCAGAATCTTGATTTTGAGCGATCCGTATCCGCCCTTTGATCGGTCGTTTTTCAATAGAGCGTTTCCCCATATGCCCTTTCCCAATCTGTCTTTTTCCGATATACTCTTGTCCAATTTGTCATTTTCCGATTTCCCGCTACTCAATGGTATATCCCACTCCCCAGATCGTCTTGATGTATTTGGGCTTTCTCGCCGGTTCCTTCATTTTCTCCCGCAGTCTGGCGATATGCGTCATCACCGTATTGTTGTTGTCCAAATATTTCTCTCCCCAGACGGCCTCGAACAGTTCCTCGGAGGCAACCACGGTTCCCTGTCTCTGACAGAGATACCATAGAATATCAAACTCTATGGGGGTCAGAGATAAGGGACTGCCGTTTAGGAGACATTGATGTCTGTCCCTTGCGATATGCAGGCCCCGGATATCTATTGAGCTGTCTTCCTGCCGTGCACTTCCGGCCGTGCGTTCCCCGCACGTGTTATACCGGGTGTATCTGCGAAGCTGCGTCTTGACCCGCGCCACCAGTTCCAGCGGATTAAAAGGTTTCGTGATATAATCGTCCGCCCCCACGGTGAGACCGGTGATCTTGTCCATATCCTCCGTCTTTGCCGTCAGCATGATGATGGGGAAAAAATAATTTTCCCGGATCTTGCGGCACAGCGCAAAACCGTCCATATCCGGGAGCATCACATCCAAAACGGCCAGATCCACGGCCTCCCTCTCCAGCATTTCCAATGCGGACCGCGCGTCATAAAAAGCAAAGACCTCGTAACCGTCATTTTGTAAATAGACGCTCACCAGATCCGCAATCTCTTTTTCGTCATCCACAATCAGAATCTTCTCAGACACCGTATGATTCCCCCGCCCTCAATCCTCCAACGCACTCAAAGATTCCTCTGTCCGCCGGACAGCACCCTTTGATTGCACTTTTGTCTATACTCTTCGGATTACCTTATCCCGGATCTCCACCGCGCCGATCTTCAGAAGATGTCCCACGGCGCGCTTGAATTCATTCTTGCTCATACCCGTCTCTCTTCGGATGACCTCCGGATCCGCCTTCTCCGTAAAGGGCAGCACGCCCTCATAGCTGTCCAAAATGCGAAGGAGTTTGTCGCCGTCCGCCTCGATCTGCAGATAGGCCTTCTCTCTGACGCTTAAGGTGAGCCTTCCGTCCGGCAGCACCTCCACCACCCGGGCTTCCACATCCTCGTAAAGCGCCGGACTGCCGTAGAGCTCCCGCTTGGGAATCAGCGCGGAATATTGATTGTCCACCGCCACAAAAGCGCCGAAATTGTCGCTGATCTCATAGATCCGCCCCCGGACACGGTCGTCCTTTTGATAGGGGCTGTCCGAGCGCAGATTGTTATACACATTGGTGGTGGCACAGAGACGGTTGCTCTTGTCGATATAGAGAGACACCAACACCTTGTCCCCTGCCTTCACATGCCGTTTCTGCTGCTTGTAGGGCAGGAGCAGATCCTTCTCCAGTCCCCAATCCAGAAAGGCCCCGATTCTGCCCACCTCGACCACGGCGAGCTCCGCCACCTGCCCCATGACCAGCTTCGGCGTGGCGGTGGTGGCAATCATCCTGTCGTTGGAATCCCGGTAGACGAAGACCTCCAGTGAGTCTCCCACCTCACTGCCTTCCGGCACCTGCTTGGCGGGAAGCAGGACACGCTCCTCCTTCTCCTGCGCAGAGGGCGCCAGATAGATGCCGAACTCCACCTTTTTTACAATGACCAGATCCTGTTTTTCCCCTAATTTTATCATGTTTCCTCGCATTCTCTATTCCGTAAACTCCACAATCACATGGGGGCTGCCCGCCTCGTCGCTCAGCACCACCGTGAAACGATTCCCGTCCCGGGCCACGCGGGGACAAAGTACATCATCCAAAAAAGTCTGCTTCTTATACTCCGCCCGCAGCTGCCTGATCACGAAATCCTCCGGCAGAAATTCCATTGCCATATCCACATATTGGCCGTTGTTCACATGATGATTGCTGTCCAGATGATGCTTCTTTACTATGATGCGCTCTCTGTCCTTTCCGCCCTCGGGCAGTGCGATCTTGCGGGGCGCATAGTCCATCTCTATCCTGTCGGCAATCGCATACTTCTGCCGCATCTCCTCCGGGGGTATCGCCGGCTTCCAAGTGTCGGTGTTCAAAAGACACCACAGGGAGTTCCCTTTTGCACAATAGGAGCCGTCCTCCGCGAGCATCACAAAATTACGGGAGCCCAGAAACCCTTTGAACTCATAGGGCTGTGTGCCCACTTGCACACGCTCTCCCACCAAAGGATAACGCTCCACCACGATCTGCCATGAGGACAGCACCCACACCATGTGACGCTCTGTCAGATACCCCACGCCCACTCCCAAATCCTCCGACTGGAAGGTGGAGCAGTCCTGAAAATAATTGAGCAGCGCCGCCAGTGTGAGCCGTCCTGTGATATCCGTCTCGCTGTATCGAATTCTTCCGTCAAAAAAATACATTGTATCCCTCTCTTATTTTACCGCCGCAAGTGACGTGGTCAACTGTTTACACATTCCGTCAAAACAGCAACTGTAATATAATCAACACAATCCAAATCACACAGAATGTGAGCATTCCCGGATTCACGATCAATACCTTAAACCCTTGCCCCTTGGGGACCTGCACCTGCCCCGGATCCAGCCGAAAGCGTTTGAAATACACAATAAACAGAATGATGCCCGCAATGACCACCCCAAACAGCAGCAAACCATACAATCCAAAGAGCGCCCATGCCCCCAGATTGTCCATGATGAGCGGCATCATGGCGTCCACATCCGAAGGATCCAGCTTCATCAACTCCTCAAAATGCAGCATTTTTAATAATCCACCCGCCACGACACTTCCCAGAAAATTGACGATGGCATGCATGGCAATGGTGATCTTCAAATTGCCGGTTTTGATATAGAGAAAAGCAAAAAAAGCTCCCAGTCCCACCGCATAGGCAAACTGATTCAGATTGCCGTGGAACAGACCGAACATCAGACCCGATGCCGCAATGGCAAGCCCCTGACCATACTTCACGGTCCTGTCCACGATCGTCTTGCGGAACACATATTCCTCCACAATGGGAGCCACCACCACCATCAGCACAAAATTCACCAACATATTGCCGCCTGTGATATAGCTCACCAGACCATTATCCACGGAACTGCCTTTTGCCGCCCCTACCATGGTGGTGATCATCGTTCCCACCAGATTGCTGACATAGATCAGCGCATAACACATAATGAACGCCAGAATAAACTGCCACCACTTCATCTTGTGCTGCTCCGGGGTCGTCTTCTCCATCCCGTGGGTCAGCAAAAGAATCAGCGGCATCCCGAGAAGATACACTGATATTCCGGACAAAATCAGCGCAAAACTCATGTCGTCCAACAACTCCGGCCGATACATCTGTATCAGATAACTGAGCAGGTACTGCGCCAGATAGACTTCCGCGGTTCCCGCTATATAACACCAGCCAAGCCTTGAAAAAACCTTTTTTGATTGTTTCCACTCTTCCATAGGGATCCTCCTCACCGGTATAGTCCAATTACACTATACTTTATCAAATTGGGAGGGATAATTCAATAGTTTTCGAGGAGAGGGATACAGGCGGCGGGAATGCAAGCAATTCCTTAAAAACCTAAATCATCATTCACCAAAATCACATGGATTCTGCCTCTATGTCTGGAGAATCTGGTAATCAAAAACTGACAGCAGATTGTATCCGGAGACTTACAATTCAAGCAAGTCCCTGTTTTCGCGCAGGGCGTACTAAGCCCAAATCGCTGGGCGTTCATCGTCGCCGCCTCGTTTCTTGCGCGCTTCATGGCGCCGTCCACATCATCCGCCACCTTGTTCATCCCCACAATCAACACCAGCTTCTTAGGGCCATAAGCATAAGCGGACACACGGTTGGAATTACCGTCAATATTGACCAACACTCCGTCATTGGTAATCCCGTTGACACTCCCCAGATATACATCACAGTCATAGGCAAAAAGCTCCGCCGCTTTCTGATCGGCAGCCGCAGACCGGTCACAATAATTATAATTGCCGTTTCGTACAGCGTCCCGCAATCCGATTTCCTCAATGGAAAAAGAACCGCCATGGGTCACCTTGCTGCCCTCGGGGATCAACGACAACGCAAGCTCCAATGCCTCCTCCTTGGAAGATGCATAATAACCAGACATATTGCGGGATTCCAGACCCTTAATCACGGTAGCTGCAAGCAGCTCATTTCTCTTGTAACGATTTTTATTCATATTCACATCCTCCTGTCATATATACAAACTATTCTGAATCAGACTATACAGCGCGAACACCGCCGCCCCAAAAAACGGCAGCCCAATCCCGATGATCCACAGCGTCACTTGATCAAACACCAACGCCAAATCACCGATCCGCAGAAGGCGCACCCGCATATCCGTCTTATTATACAATAATTTGCGCAAGAATGCATCCGTCGGAAAGGTGTTTCTATACTCCTCCCCCTCTATCTCATAAAAAGCGAAACCGATGCCCCTATCGTCCTTCTCCACATCCACGAATACAGCTTTCTTCGGTCTTGCCGCAATCGCCAGTAACGCCATCACCCCAAAGAAAAAATCGCACAACACGGCAAATAATCCCATGAGAACCAGAACAAGCACCAGAAGCGGCACAAAAGACTTCCCGAAGATTAGAACAAGAACCAGAATAACACCAAACACAATCAGATATTCCATAGGTTCCCTCCTTTGCAGATGATAACCTAATCTTAACACGCTTTTGTAATTTCTGTCCAATTGTATTCTTACCATTCACCTTGATTTGAACTAATTTGAGAGATCCCGATGAATCTCTCCACTGACAAAACCTCCGCGGACGAAGCCGCAGAGGTTTATTCCAAATACTTCTTTAACTCTTCCACCAACTGAAACACAGTGGTGCCGGGGTCATACCGGGAGGGACTACAGGTTCCCGCACCATAATCAGCCATCCGTCTTTTGGCATTTTTGACGGCTGTATTCACCCCGTCAAAATGATCGACAATCTCATATATATTCTCATAGTTTTTGTGATACTGACCGTCTCCCAACTGATATTTTTTGAAGAGATCATCCAATTTCTCAACCCACTGATCCCGGTGTAATGCGGACTCACTGTACGCAAAATGCAGGTACAGCCAATACTCAAAGCATTGATTGCTCCATGCCATATGATATCCTCTACGGATTCCGGCATCGATTGCCCGATCAAAATCCTCAAAGTCATCCTTGTCAAATACGATCCAGACATTCTGGTACAGAATCTTTGCTTCTTTCACAATATGATCCGTAACTTCAAGCAATTTTCCCGTGGAACATCCCTGTCCGCTTATGGCGATTACAGGGGCTTCCACCACAGAAACGCTGCCTCCGATTTTCTCCAGAATTAACTTCTGTATTCCCTTAAAATATAAAGGTTCTGTCTTTTCGCCTTCCGTAACGATCAGGTACGAATTTGCCTTAGGCGTTTTAAATTCATGATCTCTTTGCTTTCTGGCCATTCTTCTCTTTTTAAACAGATCATCCGACCCCATCTATTCACCTTCTTTGATATCAAATCCCTTGAGAAGCGGAATCCCTCCATACACACCGGCCAAATAGTCCTTCTCAAACGATGCGTCCGAGCGAACCTTGAAATCCGACAACGCCACCAACTCGGAATATCCGAACTCGTCTTTTTGCACGAACCAGATCTGATCTCTTCTGAAAAATTTTTTGTCCATCAATGTCGTATCATGAGTTGTGTAAATCAACTGTGCGGACGAGTCGTTCTCATAGAACAAATCAACAATAAATTTTAACAACAACGGGTGCAGTTTAATATTCAATTCATCCACGAAGAGAGAACGATTAGTCACAACAGCCAGTCTTGCATAAATAAACAACATAATACTCTTGATCGTTCCCTCCGACTCAAAATACAGGCCCAATGGATATTCCTTGCCATTCTTACCGATATGAACCGTCTCAAATACGATATCCTTGTCAGATTTATCATAAGTGATATCCTGAATCCCCGTATCAATTGCTGTCAAAAATCCGATCAGTTTCTCTTTCTCCTTGTCAATTACCGTCGGCAGAAAATCCCTCAAAAATTCCGTATCCTCCCCGAAATTGGAAGAAAGTACCAATGTATCCATAATGCTCGTATATACAATTCTATAAATGTCCGTTTTCAATCGGAGTTTATTAAAAAAGGACAGTACCAAAGTTTCCTCAGGAATTTGATCCTTATAGGCATTACATTCCTTTCTGACTGCGGCTCCAAATTCAACCGTTCTGGTGGTCCTCTCGAAAATCGTTGCGCTTCTGTTCGTCTTCAGGCTTTTTCGGTAAAGCCACTCTGTCACAATACACTCCGCATTGTATTCAAAACCGTATTGATACTCATACCCATCCACAATTTCTACAATCTGAAACTCCGAATTCTCATAATCATCTTCAAACAAAAACGGTTTATAATATTTGCTGATCGCTTTTTTCGAATCATCATTAGCGTTATTCAATGATTCCATAATGATCGCCTGAAAATACTCCATCGCAATATTCAGATTGGACTTACCACTGGCATTCGCACCATAAATGGAGGCCACCCTGAGAAATCTCTCCTTTGTTCCGATATCAATTAAATTGCTTTCATGTTCCTTATAAGCATTAATTGCCGTCATATCAATGACCGTCTCTTTTTTAAATGACAGAACATTTTTTAACATGAATTGAATCAGCACAACATTCCACCTCCTACCACTATAATATATCCCAATTTCTTGTGTTATGTCAATAATTTTGTGACTTTTTCGTAATTTTCTCGATTTTGCGCTTTATATCTTTCTGTCTCCAAGACAAATTTGAAAGCGTTTTGTAGACTAGCGAAAAAACAGGACAGACCCTGATCGGATTTCTGCCCTGCATTTCAACCTTCTCTCCCTCAACGCAATCTTTCAAAGAATACTTCAAAAGCTACGTCATCCCCGATTATCCTTGGAAGCAGAATACCCCCGGACATCAGTGCTGCTCCCGTATAAATTTCATTGCTTCCCGCTGCCTTATATTTTGCATTTTCGTCTAGTCCATACAGCCTAAGTCTTCTCCTCAAAGTATTAGAAGCGGCACGGAATACAACACTGTGTACCAATACTTGCTCTTTGTCATCAGATACCCACGACCATGCTGCCATTCCATCCTCATACGGGTTGCTGAGACGATAATAGTTCCCCTCATAGATCAGCTTCCGGTAATCCTTGTATTTTTTTATCTGCTCTGCTACTTCCTCTTTATCCTCATTACTTAAGCAGTTTAAATCCAGTTCATATCCAAAACTGCCGGCCATTGCAACGATACCTCTGGTTTTTAAAGACGTTTCGCGTCCGGTCTGATGATTTGGCACAGCCGAAACATGGGAACCCACTGTGGATGTCGGATAAAAAAAACTTGTTCCATACTGGATAAAGGTCCTTTCATGTGCGTCCGTGTCATCGCTGCACCATATCTGCGGGCAGTAGTAAAGCATGCCTGCATCAAATCTTCCGCCGCCACCGCTGCAGCCCTCAAACAGTACATCCGGAAAGTCCCGTGTCAGCCTTTCCAACAATTCATATAACCCAAGAACATAACGGTGCGGCATTTCCATCTGACGTCCCTGCGGCAGAGCGTCTGTATACCAGTCGCAAATGCTCCTGTTCATATCCCATTTAATATACTCTATGTGATTTTCTTTCAAAATCTTACTCATCACTTGGTACAGATAATCAATGACTTCCGGATTAGACATGTCAATTATCAACTGATATCGCGCTCTTACAGGCTTTCTCCCCGGGATCTGAATCACCCACTCCGGGTGCTCTTGATACAGCTTGCTGTCCTCAGAGACTGCCTCGGGTTCAAACCAGAGGCCGAACTTCATTCCCATTCGATTAATCTGCTCTATCAGTTTTGGCAAACCGGCCTTTAGTTTATTTTCATTGACAAACCAATCCCCTAATCCGGAGGTATCTGAATCCCTCTTTCCAAACCAGCCATCATCCAGAACCATCATGTCAATTCCCAATTCTGATGCCTGTTTTGCAATGCTCAATACTTTCTCCTCATTAAAGTCAAAGTAGGTTGCCTCCCAGTTATTAATTAAAACCGGTCTCTCCGCCAGCTTATATTTTCCTCTGCACACATGGTTTCTAATGACATAATGGAATCGCTGTGAAAGCTTGGCAGTTCCCTCATTAGAGCAGGATAATATTACCTCCGGGGTATAAAAGCTCTCACCTGCAGGCAGAGTCCATGAAAAAGTTGCCGGATTAATTCCCATTACAATGCGAACCTGATCCAACTGGTCTTTTTCAATCTGCGTCTGGAACCCGCCGCTGTACATCAATGCTGCTCCAATACAAAAGCCTGCATTTTCCGTGCAGAGCTTTTCACATAACAGAACCGTTGGATTTTGCTGATGGCTGGAGGTTCCCCTGTTACTGCTGCTCTCCTGTATGCCATGTATGAGCGGTATTCGCTCTGCTTGGCGCTCCATAGTATGCCGGCCATAAAAATGCACCCATTCCCAATCACCATACGGAATATCCATGCACAAGCTGTGAGCCTTATTGATAACAACAGGAGTCTCTCCCCCATTTATGACAACTGCGCTTCTCGTAATAATATCAGCATTTTCTAAAACACCATATTTTAAAATGACCTGCACTTCTGATATCACATCTTTTAAAATTATTTCCAGCGTTTCCGCTTCATCCTCTCCAGCATACACTGCGGGCAGTCCGGGAATCGAATATTTTCCTTTTGTCAGGCAATATTTCTGGAACCGTAAGTCAAGAGCCGTACTTCCGTCTTCGTGGGTGACTGATATGGCGTGTGTTCTATAATCACCCACTCCGTCGGCTGCATATTCCAATGGCAGCGTGTCTAAAGAATAGGTTCTTCTATCCCCTGCTTCATATAGATTTCCTGAAAAACCCACATCCGGATAATCCAAAAGATAGTCCATACAGCAGTCTGTCTTTGCACCATACCATAGGTGATACAGCACACCGTATTCATCTATTTTCATTTGGTATAGTGTATTTAGAGTCTCGATATTAATAACATTATTTTCTACACGGATTGCCATATCATATCTCCTTGTGATTCGTAATTTCTCCACAACTCCTATTTTCTCTTTAAATAATAAAATCCGTATGCCGGAACGTTAATCCTCGAGACGGTTCTCTCCTGCCCGGTAAGTAAATCTACATACTCCCCTTCCGCGCCATTTATCCATGTCTCTTTTT
>CAZSAJ010000047.1:0-22065 GCA_964604835.1 uncultured Acetatifactor sp. | reverse complement strand
ATTATATCATGAATCAGAGATTCATGATCGCCATTCGCCGTTCGTCGAACATGCAAGCATGCTCTCCTCACTAACGCTCATTATAACATAGCCCTCTCATTTCAGCAAGAATGCCCACGGGACGAGACAAGGCTGCCGCACCGGCTATCTTTCATCAAGCCGGTGCGGCAGCCCCATATTTTAAAAGTACTCACTATATTTCTAATACGTCCCGATGCGGTATTACATCATACCGCCCATTCCGCCGCCTGCGGGCATGGGAGGCACATCCTCTTTGATGGTCGCCACAACGCTCTCGGTGGTGAGCAGGGTGCTTGCCACGCTGGTAGCGTTCTGCAGAGCGCTTCTGGTCACCTTGGCGGGATCCAGAATGCCTGCGGTCACCATGTCAACATACTCTTCCTTCAATGCATCGAAGCCCACGCCTACCTCGGACTCACGAACTTTGTTGATGATGACGCTGCCCTCCAGTCCTGCGTTGGCAGCAATGTGGAACAGAGGAGACTCCAATGCTTTCAGCACGATATTCGCACCAGTCTTCTCGTCGCCCTCCAAGGTCTCGGCCATTTTGGCAACCTCTTTGGATGCGTGGATATAAGCGGAACCTCCGCCACAGATAATGCCTTCCTCCACAGCGGCTCTGGTAGCTGCCAGAGCATCTTCCATGCGAAGTTTAGCCTCTTTCATCTCGGTCTCGGTAGCGGCGCCCACACGGATCACGGCTACACCGCCTGCCAGCTTCGCAAGTCTCTCCTGCAGTTTCTCTTTGTCGAACTCGGAAGTGGTCTCCTCGATCTGATTCTTGATCTGGTTGATGCGTGCATTGATGGCATCCTTCTCACCGTTTCCGTCAACAATAACGGTATTCTCCTTCTGCACTTTCACGGACTTGGCATGACCCAGCATATCCATGGTGGCATCCTTCAGCTCATAGCCCAGCTCGGAGCTGATCACGGTACCGCCTGTCAGAATCGCAATATCCTCCAGCATGGCTTTTCTTCTGTCGCCGTAACCGGGAGCCTTCACGGCAACCACGTTAAAGGTACCGCGCAGTTTGTTCACAATCAATGTGGTGAGCGCCTCGCCCTCCACATCCTCCGCGATGATGAGCAGCTTGTTGCCGGACTGTACGATCTGCTCCAGAATGGGCAGGATCTCCTGAATACCGGAAATCTTCTTATCCGTAATCAGAATAAGGGGATTCTCCAGCGTTGCCTCCATCTTATCCATATCGGTGGCCATATAAGCGGAGATATAACCTCTGTCAAACTGCATGCCTTCCACCAGATCCAGCTCGGTCTGCATGGTCTTGGACTCCTCGATGGTAATCACGCCGTCGCCGCTGACTTTCTCCATGGCGTCTGCCACCAGTTGTCCCACTTCCTCGTCTCCGGCGGAGATTGCGGCTACTCTGGCGATATGCTCTTTGCCGTTTACTTTCTGGCTCATCTTGGAGATAGCTTCCACGGCACAGTCGGTAGCCTTCTTCATACCCTTTCTCAAAATGATGGGATTGGCGCCTGCGGCCAGATTCTTCATCCCCGCATTGACCATTGCCTGTGCCAGAACCGTTGCGGTGGTGGTGCCGTCGCCGGCCACATCGTTGGTCTTGGTGGCAACCTCTTTTACGAGCTGCGCGCCCATATTTTCAAAAGCATCCTCAAACTCGATCTCCTTTGCGATGGTCACGCCGTCGTTGGTAATCAGGGGCGCGCCGAAGGACTTATCCAGCACCACATTTCTTCCCTTGGGTCCCAAGGTCACTCTCACGGTATCTGCCAGCTGATTTACGCCGGACTCCAATGCTGCGCGGGCCTCCGCACCATATTTAATCTCTTTTGCCATTGTCTTGGCCTCCTTTAAACTATATGATTTCTTTAAATCTAAATTCCTGCAATTCTGATTTCCGCAATTCCGAAACTACTGGATAATCGCCAGAATATCATTCTGTTTCACAATGATATACTCTTCTTCATCCATCTTTACTTCGGTTCCCGCATATTTGGAATAGATCACATTGTCGCCGACCTTGACTTCCATCTTGATTTCCTTGCCGTCCACCATTCCGCCGGGTCCTACGGCAATGACTTCCGCCTGCTGGGGCTTCTCCTTATTCTGGCCGGGAAGTACGATACCGGACTTGGTAGTCTCCTCTGCCACCAACTGCTTTAACACGACTCTGTCACCTAAAGGTACTAATTTCATAATGCCGCCTCCTTATTATTGACTCTTCCTCTTTCCTTTTGGTTTGTTAGCACTCTTTTAACTCGAGTGCTAACCACTGAAACATATATTAGTTTTATATGCGTAGCTTTGCAAATGGATGCAGAGGAAAATAAGTATCATTTTCTCACTATATCTCTTGTTTTCTATCATTATCTCCTGTTTTCTCTTCTAAACCATAAATGGAAGATTTTATAATTAGTTTATAAATTCCATGTTTTTCCTAATGATATCCTCAATATGATATCCTAAACCAAGGCAGACTAAAACTGTCCGGCCAACATTTCTGCCGACCGGACAGCCATTACTCCGCTCCTCTATACAGAAGGCTCTTCTGAAACGATGTGCCGCCTAGCACTTAATCTCCAGATAGCCCAGCAGCTTGCCCATGTCATACTCCTCCAGCACACCCAGATTGGAGTCATAGAACTTTCCGTCATAATGTACCAGATAATGGCAGAAACGTCCCATCTTCTCCATCATGATACAGCATTTGGGCAGAACCGTGTCACGTCCCTCGGTGTAGTTGATGATATCGGTGTGGTCGATTCCGTAATAATTCAATGCGGAAATCACACGTCCCATGGTTGCCTGCCACTCTCTGCAGTCCATGACGGTGATGACCTCGGCGATGGTCACACCCGCAAGCATGGCCACGCAGGCCTGACCGCACAGGCCGTCCTCGGGCTGGATAATCACCTTCATGCTGTCGATCTTGCGGATCGGATTCTCAAAGCTGTAGGGACTGTTCTGATCCATACGAATCAGGGAACCGTTCACATGCAGCAGAATCTTATGAGGCACACCAAGCTCCACGCTCACCACATCGGCGTCGGGAATGTGAATCTCATAGTTTCCCTTCTCCTGAGGAAGCAGCTCGCAGTCGATGATCTTGTTGTCCAGTACCACATCCGCCTTGATGACTTCTCTCTGCTTGCAGACCTCCCAAATATTAAAGGGAATCTGAATCATGTATCCCTTGTCTTTTTTCTCGATTTTAGACTCAAAATAATATCTCATATTGCCTCCACTTCCGTCCGTCTGCTTCAAGCAGCATGACTTACCTTTCTTAAATTTTATAGTATTAGCATCCGCTATTCTTTATTATTTAGATTGTACCAAAAATTTACACATTTGGAAACAGTTTTTGTGCATTTTTTGAAAGTTTTCTCATCCGCGATTTTGAGACCGGCGATATTGCTTCCGATACTCCTTGGGGGTACAGCCCAGCTTCTCCCGGAAACACTTTCCGAAATAACTGGCCTGCTCAAATCCCGTCATCACCGCAATCTCGCTGACCTGCCGGTCCGAGTTCTGCAAAAGCTCTACGGCCTTTGAGAGCCGGTAATCCATGAGATACTTGTAGGGCGTGGTATTCAGACTCTGTTTAAAGCAGCGCAGACACTCCGATTTGCTCACGTCCGCACTCATCGAAAGCTCCTCCAGCGAGACGTCCTCCCGATAATGTGCTTCTATAAAAAGAAGAAATTTCCCCATGCGTTCGCTCACCGCGTTCCTGCGCTTTCGCGGCCTCGGGGGAAGCACGATATTCTTCTGCATCTCCAGCCACAACGCAGATAACTGTACCAGAACCTCATAGGCATAATATTCGGAGCGCTGTTCCTCCAGAAGCGCAAGTCTCCGCAGACCTTGCAGCACCCGCTCCTGCCATTCCTGCCCCGGCCGGAACACATAGAGGGCAAGCCGCTCCTGTCCCGCAAGCGCCTCCACCATTCCCCGGGCGGGGCTTCCCTCGTAAAATTCCAGAAAATATTCCGGGAACATAAAACTGTGGTAACGGCAGCTCTCCGATGAATCCACCAGATGCACCACATCCCGGTTGACAAAAATCCCCTCGCCGCTCTCGACCCGCTCCACACCGCTCAGTGTGCGGACCTTGGCACTGCCCTCCAGCACATAGAGAAAACGCATTGTCTCATAGCGGCGCATCACGCACAGTCCGCCCGACAAAGCACCCTCCGGCCCCTGCACAACAGTTCCCGCGCGATAGGGAAAATTGCCTGTCCTATGAAAATGCGTTCCGCTCGCCTCCTGTTGTTTCTTCATCCCGCGCTCCCTTCACTGTCTCTACAGATCGTTATTCTGAATCTATTATCAATTATTAATCCACTATTATCTAGTTTAATCTATTATTATCTAGTACTCGTTTTTTCGGTATCATCAAACTATACTGTGGGACTTAAATTTGGAGATATATTGATATTTTTTAGAGGGATTCTATATCAATTCTAAAATAATTTGTGATATTATTATACTTTTTATCCCATGCCGCGTCAAGTGCCAAAGTCGGATCACCCTCCCCGGAACGCTTGACAAATCATCCAAATCGGTTATACTGAATACATTAACAGCTCCCGCACCCACTCATGGATGTGCCAATCGGGAGCGCGTTTTATTTTGGGCATTTTGACTCTCAGCATTTTGATTAAACTATTGACAAATCATCTTTCGGAAAGGATTTATCATGGCATTTGACGGACTCACCATCGCGAACATAGTATCCGAATTGAATCATAACCTCTTAGGCGGGCGCATCTACAAGATCGCCCAGCCCGAGGAGGACGAACTGCTTCTGACCGTCAAGACCAATGACGGCCAAAAGAGGCTTTTGCTCTCGGCGGGGGCTTCCCTGCCTCTGATCTATCTCACGGAGAGCAACAAGCCCAGCCCCATGACCGCACCCAATTTCTGTATGCTGCTCAGAAAGCATCTGCAGAACGGGCGCATCGTACGGATCTCCCAGCCGGGCCTGGAACGCATCATCCGCATGGACATTGAACATCTGGATGAGATGGGAGATCTGTGTCACAAGACACTGGTGACGGAAATCATGGGCAAACACAGCAACATCATCTTCTGCGACGCACAGGATCGGATCATCGACAGCATCAAGCGGGTGTCCGCCGCCGTCAGCAGCGTCCGGGAGGTTCTGCCCGGCAAACCCTATTTCGTGGTGGAGACGCAGGACAAACTGAATGTCTTGGAGACGGACTATCCGACCTTTTATGAGACCGTCTCCTCCAAGCCCCGGCCGCTGTTCAAAGCCCTGTACGGCAGTTTCACGGGCATCTCCCCCATTCTGGCGCAGGAGCTGTGCTTCCGTGCGGGACTGGACGGGGAATTGTCTGTGGCCGCCTTTGCCGACGCGGATTTTCGCGCGCTGTACCGGATCGTGGAGGATT
The DNA here is from genome assembly GCA_964604835.1 of uncultured Acetatifactor sp. GTDB lineage: Bacteria > Bacillota > Clostridia > Lachnospirales > Lachnospiraceae > Acetatifactor. The sequence goes on along the minus strand of CAZSAJ010000047.1, from coordinate 16,639 downwards.
TGAAGCGGATCGTTTCCGAGGAGGATTACGCGCCCTGCATCGCCTACAACGGCAAACAGCCCGTGGAGTTTGCGGCGATACCGCTGACCCTGTATGGTGGAAACGTCGCACAAGCATCCGGTGACCGGCTGCTCCCCTTCGATTCCATGTCCGCTCTTCTGGAGACCTATTACGCGGAGAAGAATACGCTCACCCGCATCCGCCAGAAGTCTGCGGATCTGCGCCACATCGTGCAGACCGCTCTGGAGCGGACCGTGAAGAAATATGATCTGCAGATCCGCCAGATGCAGGACACCGAGAAACGGGAGACCTACCGTATCTATGGAGAACTATTAAACACCTACGGCTACGGCGCCGCCCCCGGGGACAAATCCATTCAGGTGGTTAATTACTACACCAACGAACCGATGACCATCCCCTTGGACGAGACCCTATCCGCCACGGAGAACGCCAAACGGTATTTCGACAAATACAATAAATTAAAACGCACTTACGAAGCCCTGTCCGAGCTGACACAGGAAGTCAAGGCCGAGATCGACCATCTGGAATCCATCAGCGCAGCTCTGGATATCGCGCTACAGGAGGAGGATCTGGTAGAGATCCGCGAGGAACTCATCGAGAGCGGCTATATCCGTCGTCGGGATTACGGCGGACCTGCCCTCAGAGCAGGCTCCGGCAAGAACAATCGGAAACAAAACGGCAAGAAAGTCAAAGTCACCAGCAAACCCTTCCATTATGTAAGCAGCGACGGCTTCCATATCTATGTGGGCAAAAACAACTATCAGAATGACGAACTCACGTTTCACTTTGCCACAGGCAATGACTGGTGGTTTCACGCCAAGGGTATGGCCGGCTCCCATGTGGTGGTCAAGACCGAAGGCGCCGCAGAGCTTCCCGACCGCACTTTCGAGGAAGCGGCACGGCTTGCCGCCTACTATTCCAAGGGCCGGGGCGCCGACAAGGTGGAGATCGATTACATCCAAAAAAAGCATGTAAAAAAGCCCGGCGGGGCCAAACCGGGCTTTGTGGTGTACTATACCAATTTTTCCATGATGGCCTCGGGGGATATCGACGGAATAGAATTAATCGAATGACAGTCCCCCGGATTCATCCGGACTTTTACCTATCATGCTGCCACTATTTTCCTCCATCCTCTTTGTAAGCATTATAAAATAGATAACGTATACGGACAGATTCCACAACGCAAACAGAGGATGGTCAGCCACCTCGAGAGTCGAATCATACAAATACCTTGCATACGTTATGAAAGATATCGACAAAAGAGAAATAAGCGGCAGCAGTGTTTTCCTGTTAAGAAACAGAATCAAAACTCCAAGCATCTCATACAGATATCCATATCTCTCATGCATGGCAGGCAAAAACATCACACAAGTATATGTCAGCAAAAAAGCCATATATACCATATTTTCCACATTTAAGGAAATTCTTTTTACAGTCCAAAGCGTCATACATCCTATAAGAACTCCAAGAGTCGTAAGCACTGCGGCATCCTTCAAAAGATAATAGGTACCGCACAAATCCCCGTTTCCGGCAAGCAGCCATACCGAAGGGTAATTAAGCGTCAGCAAAGGCCATACACCGGTCTGATCCATATAGATCTTAAAAACATCCCACACTCCTCTGCCCATGATCATTGCGGGAAGCGCAGAAATCCACATTACCGCAGGAACAATTAAAAAATTCAGTATACTGAAGTCCCTTCTTCTAAAATATACATATAGGAAAAACGGAAGAATCAATATCGCCTGAAGCTTCAGCGCAAACGCTATTCCCAAAAACAGAAAGGCTCTTCTGCAATGTCCCTCAATAAGATGATAAACCGACAAAAGCACAAAAAACACATAGATTGAATCACATTGCGCCCATGCCGCCGAGTCCCAAAATACTGTGGGAAGCATCACCACAATCGAATACGCGGCAACAGACCGCCATCTAAGTTTACGGTCTTTATTCTGTCTTTCTGCGTCCGTTCCTGTCCACCGATAAGCAATAAATCCAATAAGTGACGCCAAAAGATAATCAAAGAATATTGGCAGCAGCTTAAATGCAAAAAGCGGATATATGGGAACGTACGTCCAAAGAGCAATGATAAACTGATAAAACAGATTATAGTCTCCTACCTGCTCTTTCAACGCAAATATACCGCCATTCTGCGCAATCGTTTCATACCATGGTATAAGATAGCTCACACTGTCATTTGTTTTATTATAACGAAAAGAATAGCGTATCAGCATACTTATCAATGTAATTGTTACAATAACAATTACATCCAAATGTTTTTCAATCCATTCTATTATCCTTTTTTCGTACTTTGTCATAAAATAATCCTATCCGTTCACCCGTCTGGTGAGCCCTGCTTATTTTTTATCCTGCAACTCACTCTATAAGCCTTAACTTTTTCGCAAGCTTTACCAACAGATGCCCCTTGGGGAAGCCCAGAAGCTCCTCCTCCGTGAGTCCCCGCATCGCCAGCATCATCACAAAATACACCAAAACCGCCACCGCCAGCGCGGGCAGTACCGCGATGCGCATGGAGTCCGTGAACAAATATACCCCCTCATATACGGCCCATGCCGCCGCCCCCATAAAGGCGGACGCCAGAGCAGGAATACCGAAACTCCCTATGAGCTCCTGTCTATAACCGATGGCCCGATGTACCGCCCACTGGTTCAACACACACATCATACCGGAATACAGTGTATTCGCCATGGCCAGACTATAGAGATCACACTTGGTGTAACGCAGCAGAAGCAATAATGCCACAGTCTGCACTGCCAGCGCAATCCCTGCGTTGACAATGGGCGTGTTCACCTTGCCCAGTCCCTGCAGAATGGAGCTGTTTAATGTGGACAATGCATAAAATACCACGGACAGGGACAAGGACATCAGAAGTGTCCCCGCAAAAGTCAGCGTCTCGTCCGTCTGTGAGGGAAAAAGCAAGCCTGTCACTGGCTTTGCCAACACCAAAAGCCCCACCGCCGAGGGAATCGAGATCACCATGGTACTCTTCACCGCCACGCCGATCTTGTCTTTGGCCTCATCAATTTTTCCCGCAGCCACAAAAGCCGCCACAGAGGGAATCATGGCGGAAGCCATGGCCGAGGCAAAAGCGATGGGAATATTGGAAATGGTCTGCGCCATCCCCGAGAAAATTCCATAATTGTTATAGGACACTGTGCTGTCCAGCTCCATCATACCGGGAATCACATCCACATAAATCTTACTGTTCACCACACTGCTCAGATTATACACCGCGGTACTCAGAATAAACGGTGTCACCACCAGTGTGATCGTCTTTACGATCTCACCGTAGGAATCCAGCTCCCTATGGCGGTCACGGGCAATCCGTCTGTGAATCAATTTCCTGTTCAACGCATAAATCCCCAGCATAAAGAGCAATGCCGTCAGCACACCGGCTCCGGTGCCCAGCGCGCTTCCCACGGCTCCGTAGGTGGCTCTGGTCACTTTCATGCCCTCATCCGCCGGCATTTCCATGGTACCCATGACACTCTTGATGAGCAGCGTGGCAGCACCGATACTCACCGCCGCATTGGCGATCTGCTCCAGAATCTGGGACACGGAAGTCTGCACCATACTGCGGTGGGCCTGAAAATAGCCGCGCAGCACCCCCAATATTCCATAGATAAAAATGGTGGGAGCAAAGGTCCGAAGCACCGGCACCGCGGCCTCATTCTCCAGAAAGTACCCGGCGCCGAAAAACAGCACCAGACTGGCCACACCGCCCACCACCAGCACATAGCCCAAGGCGCACAGAAAAATCCGGTGGGCATTGCGGTACTCCCTCACCGCCAGCTTCTGTGCGATCACCTTGGAGATGGCGGAGGGAATGCTGTAGGAGGAGATCAACAATACGATCGTATAAAAACTATAGGCCACCTGATAATACCCGATGCCCAACGTTCCCACGACAGCAGTTAAAGGGCTCCTGTAAAGGAGCCCTATCATTCTGCTTATGATGCCCGCCGCGGCGAGAATCCCCGCCTGCAGGACAAAACTATTATCTTTTTGCTTCTGTGGCCTTCTGCTTTGTGACATTTTAATACCCAATCAGCCAGTCATACATCTCCTGATATTTTCCGGCAGACACGCTCCATGAAAAATCTACTGCCATGGCGCGGTCAACGATTTTGTTCCACTCTCGCTTCTTATCATAATATATGCGCTCGGCATAGCGAATAGTATTCAACATTTCATGAGCATTGTAATTGGTGAAAGAGAATCCCGTTCCGGTATTTTCGTATTCGTTGTAGGGCTGTACCGTGTCTTTGAGGCCGCCGGTCTCTCTGACAATGGGCACCGTGCCATAGCGAAGCGCCATGAGCTGGCTCAACCCGCAGGGCTCGAACAGCGAAGGCATCAAAAAGGCGTCACAGGATGCATAAATCTTGTGGGACAATGCATCGGAATAATAGATATTGGCGGACACCTTATCTCCGTACTTCCAGTCAAAGTGGCGGAACATGTTCTCGTAGCGCTCCTCGCCCGTGCCAAGCACCACCAGTTGGATGTCATCCTGACAGAGCTCATCCATCACATAGGCAATCAGATCCAAACCCTTCTGATCCGTCAGACGGGACACCAGCCCAATCATCATTTTGCGGTCATCCTGACGAAGCCCCAGCTCCTCCTGCAGCGCGCGCTTGTTCTTGACTTTCTCCTTGCGGAAATTCACCGCATTGTAGGTCTTTACAATATTTTTATCCGTCTCGGGATTAAAATCGGCGTAATCAATACCGTTGACAATACCGCGCAGATCACCGCTGCGAGCGCGCAGCAGACCGTCCAAACCCTCGCCGTAGAAAGTCGTTTTGATCTCCTCCGCATAGGTGGAGCTCACCGTGGTCACCACATCCGCAAAAACGATACCTCCCTTGAGCAGATTGGCATCCTTGTATGCTTCCAGTTTATCCGGTGTAAAGTAATGGGCGGGCAGTCCCGTGATATTCCGCACGGTCTGCGGATCCCATTTACCTTGGAATTTCAGATTGTGGATGGTAATGACGGACTTCATACCTCTGAAAAAGTCCCCGTCGTGGAAACGCTCTTTCAGATACACAGGAATCAGTCCTGTCTGCCAGTCGTGACAATGTACCACATCCGGTTTGAAGTCGATCACCGGCAGTGCGGACAAAACCGCTTTGGAGAAGAAAGCATACTTCTCGATCTCCCAGAGCGTGTCGTCTCCGTAGGGTTTAAATCCGCCGAAGTAATTCTCGTTGTCGATAAAATAATAGTGTACGCCGTCCACCACGGACTCCATGATACCCACATACACATTCTTCCAGTTAAAGTCCATATAAAAGTGTGTCACATACTGTAATTTATCCTTCATCTCCTGCTTCATGCAGGTATATCTGGGAATAAATACACGCACGTCAAAGTATTCCTTATCGATACACTTGGGCAGAGAACCTACAACATCTGCAAGGCCGCCGGTCTTGATAAAAGGAACACCCTCTGATGCCACAAACAGAATTTTTTTCATTTGAAACCCTCCCAAATATGATATCTAAATTATACACTATTTTCTGCCGTGGGAAAAGAGTTTTTTCAATATATTTTGTCTATATTTTCCAGCGAGCTCTCTCCTGTCCGGGCGCCCTACGCTCTGTAGGAGAGACGGATGCGGTCCGCGATCAGAGCGATAAACTCCGAGTTGGTAGGTTTCCCCTTTCCCGTGTCCACCGTGTAGCCGAACAGTGCGTCCAGCGTCTCCATACGCCCTCTGCTCCACGCCACCTCGATGGCATGCCGTATGGCGCGCTCCACGCGGCTGGAGGTCGTCTGAAACCGCTTCGCAATGGTGGGATACAGGATCTTGGTGATGGAGCTGATCATGGTGGGATCTTCCACCGACATCATGATCGCTTCCCGCAGATACTGATATCCTTTGATATGTGCCGGCACGCCGATCTCATGTATCATGTCCGTCACATCCTGCTCCAGATCCCGCGCCGTTTTTGCGGACACCGTCTGCACGGCCGCCTCCCCTGCGGCCGCCGTGCCGCCTTTTACGGAGGGTACCGTGATCATGATCTGAAATTCCCGGTTGGCCTGCATCAAATCGCCTAAAATCTTGTATACTTTTTCATTATCCTTTGCAGTCGTAATGTTTAATTGTTCCATACGATCCTCCATTCTTGCTCTGCCCGCAAACTTAATGTGAACGCAGTTCGCTATGCGTACGCAGTCGCTATGCACACGTAGTTGGCTATGCGTACACTGTTCGCTATGCGTACACTGTTCGCTATGCGCAAGCACAAATTTGGCTGTGAAAAATTCACAATTTGTACCAAACCATTATAAAATAAGATGCTTTATGACATCAACCTCAACCCATCGCACGAACTGACCTTTTAATCCAGAATCAGCCCTTCTCTTCCGCTTTTCCACAGCATTCCCGAATCTCCTCATTGCCTCGGGTCGAATTTTGTTGTATACTGAAAGTCGTCTTAAGTGATTGCATAATAATTAAGAAAGAGGATCAAGACCATGACCAAACAGGAAATCAGTGAACTGAAAAGACTGCTCACCATCAAAAACTGCTCCATCACGCGCATCTGCGGCTGCTATGTGGACGGCGAAAAAAATAAAAAGACGGAATTGAATCAAGCGTTTCTGGCTCTGCCGGAGGAAGAGATGTTCAAATATTTCGAGCTTCTGCGCAAATGTCTCTCCGGGACGCTGGGCAGGAATCTGCTGAATCTGGAATTCCCCCTGCAGGCGGAGGCCTCCGGCGACACACAGGAGTTTCTGCTGCGCTTAAGAGACAGCAAGCTGAAGGATGAGGTGCTTCTGGAAGCTTTCTATGACAAGATCATCGAGACCTATGAATATGTGGGCAATTATCTGATTATCCTGATCCATGATGTCTATGACGTGCCCGGCAAGACGCTGGACGGTCTGGACATGGAAGACGCCTCCGACGAGGTCTACGAATACATACTCTGCGCCATCTGCCCTGTGGATCTCTCCAAACCCGGCCTCTCCTACAACGCTGTGGACAACACCTTTCAGAACCGCGTGCGGGACTGGGTGGTGGGAATGCCCGAGACAGGCTTTCTCTTCCCCGCCTTCAACGACCGGGGAAGCGATCTGCACGGCGCCCTTTATTATTCCAAAGACGCCGAGGAACTGAAGGAGAGCTTCATGGAACAGCTTCTGGGCTGTCCCGTCCCCCTCTCCGCAGGCGCCCAAAAAGAGACCTTCCAGACTTTGATCGAGGAGACTCTGGGAGATACCTGCGGTCTGGAAATGGTAAAAAACATTCACGAAAAGCTTCAGGAAATGGTGGAGGAACACAAGGAAGAACCCGCTCCCTTATTGCTGGATAAAAATGAAGTGAAAACCCTGCTGGCGGGCAGCGGCGTGGCAAACGAAAAACTGGCGGAATTCGACGACTATTATGACGCTGCCGCCGGAGAACAGACCACGCTCTATGCCAGCAATGTGTTCAACACCCGCTCTTTCGATGTCAAGACATCCGATGTGATTATCAAAGTAAGTCCCGACCGGACAGACCTGATTGAAACCCGCCGGATTGACGGACGTAACTGCCTCGTCATCCGGCTGGACGGGAGCGTGGAAGTAAACGGCATTGTGGTACGCGCCGAAGAAGCGGACACACCTTGATTTTGGACACAAGAAAAGGCGGCTGTGCAGCCGCCTTTTACCGTCTTCCCATCAATAGGCATAGGCTGCTCTATTTGCATAATCCAGAGCCGCCATTCCGCCGCCCAAAACCATCATGATCACGAACAGGACAGCCATGATGATGAACACACAGAAATAGGAACGGGCAAAATTTTTCAAGTTTACATTTCTGGTTCCGCCCAGTGAAAATACAATCAGCAGAATGAAGCCTACACATGGAATGGAAAACAGAATCTCATATCCAAGATATCCCCACATGCTAATCGGACGATATTCCTCAGGAATGTTAGAATCAAAATCAGCCATATCTTTATCCTCCATAATGAGTATATTGTTACGTTGTTGATTGTAACACAATAAAGTGCGCAATACAAGGAAAAACCGACAAAACACTCCAAAAACTGTATAAATAAATCAGAATCGTAAAGATTCCTGCCACAGCCCCCAGCAAAAGCGCAAGAGGCAGCTTCCTGCCCAAAACATACCTGCCAAGACACAGATACAAAAGGAGCGGAGCCCAGACATAAATCGCCGGATTCATCCGCCAAGCGTCCGCAAAACGACCGCTCAACAGCAAAATCCCCGCTCTGGTAAGGCCGCACGCAGGACAGGGATACCCCGTGAGAATCCGTCCGGGACAAACGGTCCCAAAGAAGCATTGTGCCAATGCCATATAGCAAACAATCAGCAACAGCGCTATAAAATTGTGCCGGATATCATCCCCAATCCGCCGCATTGCATTCTGAAAAGAAACAGCGCCCCTGTCCATACCTTCTCCTGTCTATAAGCAAAGAACCAAACAGCCTTCCCGGTACGGCAATCCGCCCTCTAACCGTTCGAGACTGTTTGGTTCTGTTATCATTCAAATCCGGACACTAAACAGAGCTTTTTGTCCGCTCCTGTCTTAGTATTTGCCGAATCCGTCATCAAAGGAAATGATCTGCTCGCTGTTGGAAACGGAGGAAGATCCCTTATAGGCCATACCCGAACTTCCGTTGCCCAGATTGTAGATGGAAAGCATCTCGCGCATTCTGGAAGCCTGATTGGACAGCTCCTCGCTGGCAGACGCACACTCCTCACTGGTAGCGGAGTTGGTCTGTACCACCTGAGATACCTGTGTGATGGCCTGCTCAACCTGTGCAACTGCGGTTGCCTGATAGTTGGAGGACTCTGCGATACCGTTGATGATCATCTCGCTGTCCTGTACCACCTTGGCGATCTCCTGCATAGCATTTGCCGTATTGTCCGCGATCTTGGAACCGGAATTTACCTTGTCGATGGAATCCTCGATCAGCTCGGCGGTCTCTGCTGATGCGGCAGCACTCTTTGCCGCAAGGCTTCTCACTTCCTCTGCCACCACGGCGAATCCCTTGCCGGCCTCACCTGCTCTTGCGGCCTCCACGGCGGCATTCAACGCAAGGATATTGGTCTGGAATGCAATGTCGTCGATAGTCTTGATGATCTTGGAAATACTCTCGGAGGACTTGTTGATCTCCTGCATGGATCTCATCATATCCTGCATCTGCTGATTACCCAGTTTTACATCCTCGATAGCATGAGCCACCAGACGTGCCGCCTGATTAGCCTGCTCTGCGTTCTGTTTGGTCTTCTCTGCAATCTCGTTGATGGATGCGGTGATCTCTTCAATCGCGCTGGCCTGCTCAGTGGAACCCTGCGCCAATGCCTGACTCGCGCTGGCTACCTGAGAGGCGCTCACGGTCACATGGGAACCGGAATCGCTGATGTTGGACATGGTGTGCAGATTGTCTTCCACCAGTTTCTTTAAGGAATTGCCCAGCAGATCCTCCGGAGACTTGGGAACCACATTGACTGTCAGATTACCGTTTGACACTTCCTCGGCAATCTTAGCCTGATACTTAATATTTTCAATCACTTCCGAATACTTATCGATCAGTTCGCCGAACTCATCGTTATGGTATTTCACCAGTTCAATGTTCACCCGGCCCATAGCAATATCGCTGGCTGCCTTAGAGAGCTGTGTAACGGATTTGTTGATAGTCTTGATCAAAGATATGGCAATCAAAACAGAAATTACAACGGAAAATACAATCATTCCAAAGCTGACAATATTTGAGATATCAGCAGTTCTGTTGATCAGCTCCATATCGTCTGTTTTTACTGCGGTAAGAGCATCCGTAAGCATTTTCCCCTTCGCTTCATCCGCCCCGATTTGCTGCAGCGTGCTCTGAACCGTTACAAACTCCTCTTCCTGCATATCCGTGATGGAATTTGTGATCCTGCGCACGGAAGACATCCCTACTACCACATTGATAATCGTGAGTATAATGGGGATTGCAAAACCTATAATCATTTTTGTTTTCATCTTCATGTCTTTCATGTTTTTCTACCTCTCATTCCTCTTCTATAATCATTTCGTTTGCCTGTTCCACAACCGATAAATCTTCGTCGTTCAACAATTTGTCAGGATCCAACAGAAGTTTGACGGAATCCCCGACCTTGCCGATGCCGTACACATATTTGTTCTGTACCTTGTCGGTACGCCCGATCGTAGGCGGCGGCAATATGTTCTCTTCCTTGATCTCCACTACCTCCGCTATCTTCTCCACGATCAGTCCCACCATCATGGATTTTACATTGATGACTATAATACAGGTTCTGTCATTATATTCAAACGGCTCCTGCTTGAACCGCAGCCTGACATCCACAACGGGAATGACTTTTCCGCGCAGATTAATCAGCCCTCTGATATAATTTTCCGTCTCGGGAATCGCCGTGATGGCTTGGAGCTGTATAATCTCATTCACATATTGAATGCCCAGACCGAAATACTCGTTCCCGGACTTGAAAGTCATATACTTGCCCTTCTGCGCATCGCGTTCCGTCGAAACAGCCTGATTGTCATCAGCTTGCCTCTTCAATTCGCTTCCTGCCTCCATATGCTTACCGTCCCTTTCTTTAATTTTCTATAAGTCCACCGGCATCCAATATCAAGGCGATACTGCCGTCTCCAAGCTGCGTACAGCCGGAGAGGCCCTTTACCTTCTTGATATAAGATGGGATAGGTTTTACAACGATTTCCTGTTCTCCGATCAGTTTATCCACAAGCAGGCAGACCTTATTTCCGTCCACCTCCAGAATCAGCATCACGCCGTTCTCCACGGATTCCTGATAATCATGCAGGCCATACCATCTTCCCAGCCGCAGAACCGGATAACACTCGCCTCGTATCATAATATATTCATCCCCGTTGGGTTCATGAATCATCATATCTTCTCTCACGCGGACGAATTCCTGAATTGCGCCCGTCTCCATGACGAAGGACGAACTGCCGATTTCCATCACGATACCGTCAATAATCGCCAGTGTCAGAGGAATCTTCAAGCTCATGGTACTGCCAAATCCCGGCGTGCTCTCGATCTCCAGAGCACCGCCTATGGCTTGAATGTTCCGCACTACCACATCCATGCCCACGCCACGGCCGGAATATTCCGTAATCTGCTCGTTGGTGGAGAATCCGGGCAGGGTAATGAACTGATAGACCTCCTTGTCCGTGTAGGCGGAGTCGGGTTTGCTCTCATCCAAAAGCCCCTGTTTTCTCGCCTTGGCAATGATCTTATCTCTGTCAAGACCCGAACCGTCATCCTGCACACTGATCCATACCTTGCCGGCCTCGGTCTTCGCCGAGAGAATGACTTTACCCTTTTCGGGCTTCCCGGACTCTATGCGCTCTTCCTTGCTCTCAATGCCGTGATCCACAGCATTTCTCACAATATGCATCAGCGGGTCGGAGATGTGCTCGATAATATTCTTATCCACCTCCGTGTTCTCGCCCACCATCTCGAATTCAATGTCCTTGCCCATCTTCCGGGACACATCGAACACGATGCGGTTCATCTTCTGGAAGGTATTGGTCAAGGGCACCATTCGCATGGACATGATCACATCCTGCAGATCGGTGGAAATCTTGGATAACTGAGCCGCGGCTTTATTGAAGTTATCAAGATTCAGTCCCGGCACTTTCAGATCGGAATTCTGAAGCACAACGGATTCCGAGATGACCAGCTCTCCGATCAGCTCCATCAACTGATCCATCTTTCTGACATTGACACTGATAAAGGAAGCTTTCTCTCCCTTCGACTTATCCTTTGCCAAAGTCTTAGGTTTGCCGGGCTCCTTGGACTTAATGACGAAGTCGCCGGGTGCCATCTGCGGCTTGGCCGGAGGCGCGGGCGCCTCGCCTTCCTCTTCCTTGGCATCAGTCTTCGCCTGTGCCTTATCCTCGATCTCCTCCACACTGGATTCCAGATCGATCTCCACATTCGGACTGGCGAAATCAAAGCCCTGTAAAAATTCCTCCGCCTTACATTCAAAGATATCCACCTGCTTGATGTCATAGCCCGTGCCGATGACCTGACGTAGATCCTCCTCCGTGCACTGCGCCTGCAGCAGCATACGGAATCCCTCTCTGAGGATCACCTCGGAACTTCCCTCGTCGGAGAGAATGTCTTCCGGCGAGTAAAGCAGATCCTCCGCAAGCTCCTTCAAGGCATACACGGTCTTGTAGGCGTGGATATTTGCCATCTCCGTATCCGGATAGAAAGTAAGGTAGATTTTGAAAAAATGACTGGCGCTTGTGGCTACCGGAGCAATGTAAAAATGCTTGGGCTCCTCATGGACGTTCTGGGGGATAATTTCCTCCGCCGCCTCCCCGGATCCACCATTCTTGATCTTCTCCAGAAATTTGTCAATGCGCTTTATAATCTCAGTAGCGTCCCCGTCCACCGGACTGCCGTTTCGGATCTTATCCAACTCATTCGTGATAAAATCCGCAACCTCCAATACATGATCCACCAGCTCCAGATGAGGCACATTCTCGGGATGGGATTCCCGCAGATAATAGAAAACATCCTCCAGCTTGTGCGATATGGCGGTTATGTTGTCAAACATCATAATGCCGGAGGAACCTTTGATGGTGTGCATGGTTCGGAAGATCTCATTGATGCTGTCTTCGTCAAAACACTCCGAATCTTTCTGGTCCAGAACCGTCTCCTGAAGCTGTTCCAGAAGCTGTTCATTCTCAAACAGATAGATGTCTAACATTCCTTCTGTGCTAAATTCTTCAGCCATTGTCTTCTCCTTCCCCGTATATTTTTTAAAGCCTTATACAGTACGCTAAATCAGATTCAGCTTCTTCAGCGCCTGTTCAAACCGTTCCTGATTGATGGGCTTTCCCGAATATACAGTACATCCAAGCTCAAATGCCATCTTGACATTCTGCTCGTCATTCAGAGCTGTGGTCATAATCACCTGCACTGCCTTGTCGGTCGGAACACATCTCTCTTTCTCCAGATTTCGGATGGCCTGCAAAGCCTGATAGCCGTCCATGACAGGCATCATGATGTCAAGACAGACCAGATCGTAGGGCTCGCCGTCTTCCATAGCCATCATGAACGCATCCACGGCTTCCATCCCATCCACAGTCACATCGCACTCGCCGTACTTTGACAGGAAATTCACCATGAACTTTCTCGTTGCGAAATCGTCCTCTGCAAGTAAAATCTTCATGTCCTCTCTCCTTTACATTTTATTCAGCAATGAATAGGTTCTTGTGGGAATATTGGCCAGTTTCTCCTGATATTCCACCGCCCCTATATCATAGGCCACCTTAGGCATTCCATAAACCACACAGGTTGACTCGTCCTGTCCTATGGTTCTGGCGCCCGCCTGTCTCATGGCGAGCAGGCCCTTTGCCCCGTCGCCGCCCATACCGGTCAGGATGATTCCTATGGCATCCTTGCCCGCCGTCTTGGCGACGGAATGAAAGAGCACATCCACGGACGGACAATGTCCGTTCACCCGCTCTCCCCTCCTGCACTCCACCTGATAGACGCCGTTTACCTTGACCAGATGCATGTGCATGTCTCCGCCCGGGGCAATCAGCATATGACCCGGCATCACTCTGTCTCCGGTCTGCGCTTCCTTCACCTGAATACGGCACTGATCATTGAGTCTCTTGGCATACATCTGGGTAAATCCGGGCGGCATATGCTGCACCACCACAATGCCGGGAATATCCGTCCCGAACTCCTTCACCACCGCAAAGATCGCCTCCGTTCCTCCGGTGGAGGCGCCAATGGCCACAAGCGTATTCTTGCCCTTGACGGGAGCGAACTGATTTTCCTGCGCCATGACCACTTTCTTGATATTGCTGATCTTTGCCGTGGAGGCAATCTTTATTTTTACCAAAAGCTCATTCCTGATGAAATCCTCAAGCTGCACTCGGCTCGAAACGGCCGGCTTCGCCACGAAATCCACCGCTCCCGCGCTGAGCGCGTCAAACACCTTGTCGCTCAGAGAACTGATCACCACCACCGGAAGCGGATACTGCGGCATCAGCTTGCGCAGAAACTCGATTCCGCTCATACGCGGCAGTTCCACATCCAGCGTCATGACATCCGGCTTGCATTTGATGATCGCATCCCGCGCCTCATAGGGATCCCGGGCGGTTCCCACCACCTGTATCGCGGGATCTTTGCTCAAATTCTGTACCAGAAGCTCTCTGAACACTATGGAATCTTCCACAATCAAAACCCTGATTGGCTGCATAATCCTCTCCTACCCTTCCCTTTTTCTGAATATCGACGGCTGAATAATCTCAAACGGCGTATAATTCCTGTCAAGCGTCTCTGTCGTGCCGATGAAGAAATATCCCCCCGGTTCCAGAGCGTCATAGACTCTGCGCGTCAGGTCACGTTTGGTCTCCTCATTAAAATATATCATAACATTCCGCAAAAATATAGTATGTAATTTCTTTTTAAACGGCAACGGATCCATGAGATTCAACTTTCGGAAAATAACCTCCTGCTTCAGCTCCTCTTTCACCGCATACTGACCGCCCGGCGCCGGTTTAAAGAAATTCCGCTTCCACTGGTCGGGAATGTTCTGGATCCTGTCCGCACTGTAGACACCGGCTACCGCCTGCTGCAATGCTTGGGTGGAGATATCCGTGGCGAGCACTTTGGTATCCCACTGATTTCTCTCCAGCCCGAAGAAATCCGCCAAAACCATGGCTATCATATAGGGCTCCTCGCCCGTGGAGGCCGCGCCGCACCAGATCCGCAGATCCTTGCGTCTGGCTTCCTTCTTCCGCAGATAGGGAAGCACAACGCTCTTGAAGTAATCAAAGTGCTCAAACTCCCTCATGAAGTAAGTGTGATTGGTGGTCAGATAATTGACGAGTATTTTTTCCTTAGCCCCCGTCACATCCCGATCCACGTCATCCATAAAAGCGTTAAAACTCGGATAGTTGTTATGCCGCAAATAATTTTCCAGCCGCCCGTTCACAATGACCTTTTTCTGGCTCAGATCAATGCCGTACCGCAGCTTCATAAAAGTCACAATTCTGAAAAATTCCTCATCCGTTATCACTGTTCTACCTCCCGTCAAAAAAATATATCCGCTTTCACTCAGCTTAATTGACGCGATATTTTACAGCATATGTCAACAATGTCGGGATTAAACTTTGTCCCCTTCTCCCTGCACAAAACAGCAAGGGCATCCTCCCGGCCCGCTTTGCCCGTCAACATGCAGAACCGGTCCGTCAGCGCAACAATCTGTGCAGCCAGAGGAATCTCATCCCCCTTAAGCCCCTTCGGATAACCGCTTCCGTCCCAATTCTCATGGTGATAATGGGCTATATCTGCCGATATACTGATAAAATCATTATAATCATCACTTCCGCCAAGATCCTGCAAAAGTTTGGCACCCATTTCCGTGTGACTCTGCATCTGCGCCTCCTCCTCGTCGGTCAAAGGCGTCTCTTTCCGCAAAATCTCTACCGGGACACCAATGTTCCCAATGTCAAAGAGTACCGATGATATTTCTATGGTATCGATATAAGTGTCGGAGATGACTCCCTCAAACAAAGGAGAAAGCTGCATCGCCTGCGCTAATGTCCTACAGTTGTCCCGCAGTCTCTCCCGGTATTCTCTCTCCACAAGAGAATGGCGGGACGCGATATCCGCCAGAGCGTACAGGATATTTTTCTTCTCCTGTTCCATCTGCTTTAGCTGTTCGCTGACGGAGACCTGCAGTCTTCTGTTCATCTCCTTTAACTGGCTGGTCATCTCATAAAGCCTCAGATGCACGCCCACACGAGCCTGCACCTCCTCCATGATAAAAGGCTTCGTGATGTAGTCCTCTCCTCCGGCCGCAAACCCCTTCACGATATCCGAAGAGGCGTCGTGAGCCGAGATAAAAATCACCGGCACGCCGGCCATCGCTTTATTTTTCTTGAGAATCCCGCACAGTTCATAGCCGTTCATCCCCGGCATGGAAATATCCGTCAGGACAAGCTGCGGAATACACTCTTTCACAATCTCCAGCGCCGCCTCGCCGCTGTCGGCCAGAACGGGATGACACCCCATGTCACTGATGATCTCCTGTAGAATGACCCGGTTGACCTCCACGTCATCCACAATCAGAACCGTTCCCCTGTCTGTGTTCTTTTCCCCGTAGCTCATGTATCCGCCTCCTTTGCCTGAAAGAAAGGCTTCAATTTATCATACTCGGCCGCCGTCTGATCGTAATTCTCCTTCTGAACCGCCATCTTCAGTTTCAGAAGACTGCGGCTCACTTCCCGAGGCGCCCCCTCTGCGAGCTGACGAATGGTCTCCATAAACATCTCCGCCTTCTCCCAGTTGTCCATCTCCACGCACAGGATCAGCTTCGAAAGATTCCGCCGAAGCGCCGCCTGATTCTCCGGACTCAGATATCTCTCCGCAGCCCCGTCGTCCTCCATGGGAGGCGGAACCGCCGCGTGGGGCTGTATCGGCATCTGCATGGTAATCATCTGCGAATTCACAGGCTGCGCACTCTCAGGTTCTTTCGCTTCGCCGGTTCCCACCCATATGGAAAAGGAAAAGGTGCTTCCCTTCCCCTTGACGCTCTCCACATCGATCCG
>CAZSAJ010000046.1:0-22098 GCA_964604835.1 uncultured Acetatifactor sp. | reverse complement strand
GATCCTGAGCAGTCTCAGCAACAACAGCGGCTGTGGCTGTGGCTGCAACGACGGCTGCGGCTGTGGCAACAACAGCTGCAATTCCTGCGGCTGCTAATCAGCGGCCCATGAGCAAGCAGGCTCCTTCGGGGGCCTGCTTTTCATGGCATCGGAATTGACAGCCATATTTACACACTCCGGCGCATAAAATACATAGATGAGAAAATACACGCAGGAGGTTCCCATGGACAGCAGACATCCGGACAGGGTGGCGGCATTTGACGCCCTGTTTACCACCAACCATATTCAGATGTTGAAGCTTCTGATAAGCTATCTGGATCCTGCTGTTCAAAGCCGGCTGGCAGTGTATATCAAATTTCTGGAATTTCAATATACCCTGCAGTTCTTCCAAAATCATCCCGCAGCCATGCCGCTCTGCCCCGGACTGGTCCGTCCCTGCGGCAGCATCACCGAGCTCTTGGATGAAATGTCTCCCTTCTGTTCCCCTTGGGAGAAGGAAAACTTGCAAAATGCCAAAAATCTATACCAAAATATGGAAAATATGCAGGAAATGATGCAAATGATGGAAATGATGCAGGAAATTGCCCCGGAAATGTTCTCCGGCGACGGAATGCCCGGCTTCAACAGTTCCGGCGACCCGGACTCTCCCTTTCCCGGCGATATGGCGGATCTGTTCAACATGCTGTCCAATTTCAACAGCCCGGACCCTCCGCCCCAGTAATACACCGTCCACAGCCTGTTCAATGCTTTCAATAAATAACATGCGAATTTTAATTTCCCACATCGTTCTACCCGAATCATTACAAAACTTCCATTTTCTCAAACACCTATTAATCCCTATCCCAAGAAAGGAGTTCTCACATGTCTGACACAAACACACGTCCCGCCTGGATGGAAGACGAACTGGTCAAAAGCATTCCACAGGAAAAACTGGATATCCTCAACCGAATCTTTAACGAGGCCGACATCCGCAGACAATCGGCCGGCCCCATGAAGAGTCAAAAAGAAATGCTGATGCTCATGATGCCTGTCTTCAAGCAGGCAAAAGCGGCCAATCTGTCCTTCACACCACAGGAACTGCAAGCCGCCATCGCTGCGATCCGCAAATACAGCACCCCCGAGGAACTGCGGCAGATCGACCAGATTTACAATCAGCAGTTCAAGCCCCAGCCACCCGCATAAACAGTTCCCGCGACTGTTTGACCGTTCCCCGTAGACTTAAATGCGGGCGGCAGTCTACCCACGGCGGACCGGCCGCACACATCTGAGGGAATAGACCCGTCCGCCGTAATCCGACAGGCTTTGTAGTTCATCCTCCAGTGGATCCATGCAGATAAACTCATGATCTTCCACTCCCACCACCAGCACAAAATGGGAACCGCCCAAAACATGTCTGCGGACCCGCAGAATTGGACAACACCCGTTCTTTAAACATTCCTCAATCTCCCGCTGCGTCACCTTTCCGTAGACATCCACTTCCATTTCTTCCATGCGCTCCAAGACGCCCCATTGGATATTCGCCTCCGCATCATAAACACCATTCCGTGAAAACTCTGCATTCAGCTCTCCCGGCGTCATCGTCTCCTCCCCGCTCAGCGCCGCCGCAATACAGGTGACCAGACAACCCGAGCCCTTCAGCCGATAGGAAGTATCTCCCATCCTGTCCTCCGCCCAGCGGATGTCATCCTGTCTATAACGCATGTTACAATAACGCATGTCATCCAAATAAGTCTTGCCAACCCGCACGCTGCCACGCACCCGAACGGCGGCCGCTCCCACCGTAATCAAACCTGCTATGCAGATTAGAACAATGCCCCAGATGATTTTCTTCCGTCCCGCTCTCTTCATTCCAGCCTCCACAACAACGGACAGCACGCTTCGCGCACTGTCCTTATGCCCAACAAAAGGAGCCGTTCACCATAGATGACCGGCTCCTTGCACACATACCAAATCCTTATTTCACAACGAGATTTACCAGTCGTCCCGGCACATAAATCTCCTTGACGATTGTTCCCGCAAGCTTATCTCCGAGAGCCTCCTTCGCACGGGCGATCACTTCGTCTTTTTCCAGATCACTGGGCACCGTTACGGCGGCACGCATTTTGCCGTTTACCTGCACACCGATCTCCACGGTACTCTCCACGGTCTTCGCCTCGTCATATCCGGGCCATGTGGTCTGATAGATCTTTCCCTCATAGCCCGCCGCCTGCCACAGCTCCTCCGTGATATGAGGCGCAACGGGATTCAACAGCGTCAGCAGCGTCTTATACTCCCCTCTGGTCACTGCGTTCTTCTTATAAAAGTCATTGATCAGCGCCATCATGGCCGCGATCGCCGTATTGTACTTCAGACACTCAAAATCGCCGGACACTTTCTTGACGGTCTGGTGCATCTTCGTCTCCAGATCTTCGCTGTACCCGTCTCCGTCCACCAGAAGATCCTGCAATTTCCAGACTCTGTCCAAGAATCTCCTACATCCCTTCACTCCGTCCTCGCTCCATGCGGCGGACAGCTCAAAGGCACCGATGAACATTTCGTAGGTGCGCAGCGTATCCGCACCGTAATCCCTCACAATATCGTCGGGATTGACCACATTGCCCAGGCTCTTGGACATCTTCACCACCGGATGATCCGCCATCTCACCGAATTTCTCCCGCAGAGCCGCCTTGGCCGCCGACTCACTGCCGTGCTGAGCCAACAGAGCCTTCTGCTCCTCCGCAGGCAGATTGGAGAAGCTGTGGGGATTCAACCCCAGAATCATACCGTGGCTGGTACGCTTCTGATAAGGCTCGGGAGTGGAAACCACACCCTGATCATAGAGAAATCTGTGCCAGAATCTGGAGTACAACAGATGCAGCGTGGTATGCTCCATGCCACCGTTATACCAATCCACAGGCATCCAATAATTCAACGCCTCTTTGCCGGCCAGCGCCTCCTTGTTGTCGGGATCCGTATAGCGCAGGAAATACCACGAGGAACCTGCCCACTGGGGCATGGTGTCCGTCTCGCGCTTCGCGGGGCCGCCGCAGCAGGGACAGGTGGTATTCACCCAGTCCGTCATGGCCGCCAGCGGGGACTCTCCGTTGTCGGTGGGCATATAGCTCTCCACCTCCGGCAGTTCCAGCGGCAGTTCGCTCTCGTCAAGCGGCACAAAACCGCATTTCTCACACTGTACAATGGGAATGGGCTCACCCCAGTAGCGCTGTCTGGAGAACACCCAGTCGCGCAGCTTGTAATTGGTCTTGCTGCAGCCGATTCCCTTCTCCTCCAGATAGGCAATGATTTTCGTTTTGGCATCCGCCACGGACAATCCGTTCAAAAACTCGGAATTGACGATAGTACCCGTCGCCACATCCGTGTAGACCTGTTCCTGCACGCTGACTTCGCTGCCCGCAACCACCTCAATGATAGGAAGACCGAATTTCTTGGCAAAATCCCAGTCTCTCTCGTCGTGGGCGGGCACGGCCATAATCGCGCCGGTGCCGTAGGACATCAACACATAATCCGAGATCCAGATGGGAATCTCCTTGCCGTTTACGGGATTGGTCGCCGTGAGACCGTCGATCTGCACGCCGGTCTTGTCTTTTGCAAGCTCCGTGCGCTCGAAATCGGATTTTCTGGCCGCCTGTTCCCGATAGGCCGCAAGCTCCTCATAATTTCTGATCTCATCTTTATATCGCTCAATCAACGGATGCTCCGGAGATACCACCATATAGGTGGCTCCAAAGAGCGTGTCCGGTCTGGTCGTGTAAATGCGAAGCTTCTCCTCCTTGCCCGTGATGGCAAAGTCCACCTCCGCACCCTGAGACTTTCCGATCCAGTTCTTCTGGGAGACTTTCACACGCTCCACATAATCCACTGTGTCCAGCCCCTCGATGAGCTTGTCCGCATACTCGGTGATCTTCAGCATCCACTGGCTCTTGACCTTGCGCACCACCTCAGATCCGCAGCGCTCACACACGCCGTTGACCACTTCCTCGTTCGCAAGTCCTACTTTGCAGGAGGTACACCAGTTGATGGGCATCTCCGACTTGTACGCCAGACCCGCCTTAAACAATTTCAGGAATATCCACTGTGTCCACTTATAATAGTCCGAATCCGTGGTGTTGATCTCTCTGTCCCAGTCAAAGGAGTAGCCCAGCGCATGAAGCTGGCTCTTGAAGCGCGCCACATTGTCTCTGGTCACGATCTTCGGATGAATATGATTTTTGATCGCATAATTCTCCGTGGGCAGTCCGAACGCATCCCACCCCATGGGATACAGCACATTATAGCCCTGCATTCTGCGCTTTCTGGCTACAATGTCCAGCGCCGTATAGGGACGGGGATGTCCCACATGAAGTCCCTGCCCCGAGGGATAAGGGAACTCTACCAACGCATAGTATTTCGGCTTGGAATAATCGTCGGAAGTCTTAAATGCCTTCTCATCATCCCAGATTTTCTGCCATTTCTGTTCCACCTCACGGTGATTGTACGGTACTGCCATCTCAATGTCCTCTTTTCCTATGATATATCTGACATAACACCCATTTTAGCCGTTTTTCCCCACAGTGTCAAGTACGAAGGGAATGAAGATTTTCTAAGGAAAACCCGGCTGAGTCCTACGGGGGATCTCAGCCGGGCATTTTGTTATTCCATAGATCAATGGCTCTCTTGATTCAGGCTGTGAATGGTCTGGGCGGCCTTATTCAGGGATGTGACAATCTCCGCGCTGGCTCCGTCCATGCCTTGCGCCAGTTTCTGCACTTCGTTTGCCACCACCGCAAATCCTTTGCCCGCATCTCCGGCTCTGGCAGCCTCAATGGAAGCGTTCAGCGCCAGTATGCGCTGCTTGCTGCTGAATCCCGCAATTTTCTTGACATTGGCATTGGCGGAATCAATCTCCGCCATGGCGTTATGAATGCCGTCCCGCAGATTACCGATCAGATCTTTGTTAATATAGGTCACATAACTGGTCCGCACAAACATGTTGATAACGTCCCCCAAGAGATTGGCGGAAGCCTCGATCTCATCCCTCGTCTTCACTTTCACCTTGTGAAGCGCCTCAATGTAGGCATCTTCGTTGATGCCAAGCTCTCTGGCCGTACTTCTGAACCGCCCCTCGTCCGGGTTCTCGGGAAGCACCTGTCCGCCGATAACACTTCCCAGTACCGTACCGTCCTCCAGCGTGATGGGAATACCGAAATCAACCAGACCCGCATGGCACGCATAAACGCCCTTGCCCTCCTGATCGTTTTTCACACAACGCCTGCATCCCTCCTGACTTCCTCTGGTCAGCTTGATACAAAAATCGGTGAAATTATAACAGTCGCTGATGTACTCCCCGTCCGCTCCCACGGCAACCGTAGCCAGTCCGGTACTTCTGGCCCAGTTATTCATAATTTCCTCAAATTTGGTCATATCACAAAAATCCTGAATCTTCATTGTGTTTTCCTCGCATTTTCCACGGGGCAGGCGGAGAAGCTCCCGCCACACCGTCCTTTATTCGTCCACGCTGTTCTCCGCCACCTGCGCTGCTCTTGCGGCAACCTCTTTCTCCTGCACATCCGAGGGTGCCTGCTCATAACGGGCAAATTCATAAGAATACTCGCCCCGTCCGCCGGTCATGGAACGCAGATCCGTGCAGTAACCGAACAGCCCGCTCATGGGAATGTCGGCCTCAATCACCTGCTTGCCGCCCGCCGCCGGATTCATGCCCAGCACACGGCCTCTTCTCTTGTTCAGATCTCCCATGACATCGCCCGTATAGGCGTCGGGAACCGTCACCTTCAGAGACGCGATGGGCTCCAGAAGCACGGGGTGCGCATCCATAAAGCCCTTCTTGAAGGCCTGAATGGTCGCCATCTTAAACGCAAGCTCGGAGGAATCCACGGGATGATAAGAACCGTCATAGAGCACGGCTTTCACACCCACCACCGGATATGCGGCCAGAGGTCCCCGCAGCACGGAATCCTGCAGACCTTTTTCCACCGCCGGGAAGAAATTCTTCGGAACGGCGCCGCCCACAACCTCCTGCTCGAATACATAAGGCACTTCCAGATCGTCCGCGGAAGAGAAGCGCATCTTGACATGGCCGTACTGTCCGTGTCCTCCGGACTGCTTCTTGTACTTGTACTCCACATCAGAATTCTTCTTGATGGTCTCCTTGTAGGCGATCTTGGGCGTCGCCAGCTCCACTTCCACCTTGTACTCGTTCAAAAGTCTGCTCACCACGATCTCCAGATGCTGATCTCCCATACCGTACAACAGCATCTGTCTGTTCTCGGAGTCATTCACCACCTTCAAGGTCAGATCCTCATGGCCCATCTTCTGCAGCGCCTGTGAGATCTTATCCACATCGGCCTTATTCTTGGGCTTATAACGCATATAAGTATAGGGCGTGGAGATCTCAAACTGTCCGTATTTGATCGTAGTGGCCTTGGTGGAGAGGCTGTTGCCCGTGCGGGCCGCAGTGAGCTTCGCCAGCGCGCCGATATCTCCCGCGTGAAGCTCCGGCACCTCCAGCGGCTTGTTACCCTGCAGCACATAGAGTTTTCCGATCTTCTCCTCCACATCCTTATCCACATTGTAGAGCAGATCGTCCGTCTTGAGCACGCCGGAATTGACTTTGATCAAAGAGTATTTCCCGATGAACGGATCCACCAGAGTCTTCCAGATATATGCGGACTTCGCCTTGGAAAAATCATAATCCGCATGATAAATTTCATTGGTCTTCATATTAATGCCCGCAACCTCCCGGTTCTCGGGGCTGGGCATGTACTTGATAATGTCGTCAAGCAGCGTATAAATACCCTGACAGAGCACATTGGATCCCATGGTCATGGGCACAACGGTGCCATCACACACATTGGTGCGAAGCGCCGCACGGATCTCAGCCTCGGAGAAAGTCTCTCCGTTGAAATACCGCTCCATAAGGTCTTCGCTGGTCTCGGCCACCGCCTCCATCAGCGTGTCCCTGCAGAGCTGCAGATTTGCCTTATTGTACTCCGGCACATCACAGGGAACCACTTCCTTGCCCTGCCAGCGGTTGCCGGTCTCGGTGATCACGTTTATGTATCCCACGAATTTCTCATCTTCCCGGATGGGCAGATGGAACGGCGCCAGCTTCTTGCCGTACAGCTCCGTCATATCCGCCACCACCTGACGGAAAGAGGCATTGTCCACGTCCATGTTGGAGACATAGATAAATCTGGGCAGTTTGTATTTTTCGCACAGCTCCCACGCCTTCTGGGTGCCCACCTCAATACCGGCTTTGCCGTTCACCACAATGATCGCGGCGCCGGCCGCACTGATCGCTTCCTCAACCTCACCCACAAAATCAAAATACCCCGGGGCGTCTATCACATTGATTTTATAACCTTCCCATTCAATCGGAACGACGGAGGTATTAATCGAAAACTGGCGTTTCTGTTCTTCCTTGCTATAGTCGCTCACGGTGTTGCCGTCGGCAACCTTGCCCATGCGGGAAGTAATACCGGACAGGTACGCCATGGACTCCACCAGACTGGTCTTGCCGCTGCCGCCGTGCCCGAGCAATACTACATTACGAATCTTGTCAGTTGTGTAAACTTTCATGCGTTGTCCTCCAATTTTCCAGCTTATTAAGGAATTTTTCCAATTTTGACAACCGATTTTCCAAACCCCATAGTTTATTTTACTAAATAATAAAATAAATTACAAGTAATTATCGGTGATTTTGTCCGATTTATCTTGTACTCCCCTCTCTTCGCCAAGTCCGAATCAATACCGTCCCAAATATCGGTTGATTTTCATGCTTTAAAGTGGTATAGTGTCAATAATGAGTAAGAAGAGGTGTTTTTATGAATACACAGACATTTGGATTCATCGGTCTGGGACTCATCGGCGGTTCCATTGCAAGAGCCATCCGTGAAAAACTCCCCGGCTCCACGATCATCGCATATGACGTCAATGACGCGGCGCTGCAGGCGGCGCTCTCCGACGGCGTGGCCGATATGGCACTCTCCTGTATCGACGGGCGCTTTGCCCCCTGCGATTATCTGTTCCTGTGCGCTCCCGTGCAGAAAAACGAGGAGAATCTGTCCGCCGTCAAAGACGTGATCTCACCGGACTGTCTGATCACGGATGTGGGCAGCGTCAAAACCGGAATTCACAAGACCATTCGGTCCATGGGTCTGGAATCCCGCTTCATCGGCGGCCATCCCATGGCCGGCAGCGAGCGCGTGGGATATGTCAATTCCAAGGCGATCCTTCTGGAAAACACCTATTACATCCTTACACCCACCCAGTCCGTTCCCAGTGCAAAACTGGACTCCTACCGCAATCTCGTGCAGACTCTCGGTGCCATTCCTCTGGTTTTGGACTATGAGCGTCATGACTATATCACCGCCGCCGTCAGCCATCTGCCCCATGTGATCGCAGCGGCGCTGGTGAATCTGGTGCGGGACAGCGACACCGAGGACGGCATCATGAAGATGGTGGCCGCAGGCGGTTTTAAGGATATCACCCGCATCGCCTCCTCCTCCGCCCAGATGTGGCAGCAGATCTGCCTGACCAACACGGAGAACATCTCCTCCCTTCTGGACAGCTATATCCGCTCCCTGACAGCCGTGCGCGGGGAACTGGACAACTGCGACGCTGAGGCGCTGTACGGCCTGTTCGACGGCGCAAGAATCTATCGGGACAGCTTTATCAACACGCCCAGCGGACCGATCAAGAGCTCTTACACGGTCACCATTGACATTGCGGACGAGCCGGGCGCGCTGGCAGCCATCGCCACAATTCTTGCCCTGCATCAGATCAGTATTAAAAATATCGGGATTGTACACAACCGCGAATCGGAAAACGGTGTGCTGAGAATTGAATTTTATGAAGAAAGCTCCATTGAAAAGGCGAAAGAAATTTTAGGGGCCAAAGGCTATACTGTCTATACCAGACAATAGCCCCTGCCCCCTTCGCTGTACTATCCGTTATTCACCCTCATGAAAGGTTTGATAAACTTCGATTCTCGTGGCATCCGTCTCCGGCATGCCGATGAATGTTGCACCGTACACATAGCCCGTTTCTTTTAATTCTATGCGCACAATACGCAGAAACGCATGGATTACCTCTTTGGTCCAAATGGTGAGGTAGGATTCATAGACCTGTCCGACCTCCAAGAGACAATCGGCTGTAAAACCGATGCCCCGCTTGGACACATCGACAATTTCGATGGCAACCTCCGTGTGTTCCGCACCGTCCAGCCGCTTGATTAACAGCTTGGACTCCATAGCCGTTCGTTTGTTCTTTCTTCTCTCTTCCATATTCGCAACCCTTTCTGCGATACCCGCATTTACCTTCGTGTTCTCAGTATAACATTCATGGGGTAAATTCGCAAGGTTTTTGCGACTGGTTTACCGCACAAACATTGCGTCTCCGAAACTGAAGAACCGGTATCGCTCCCTGACGGCCTCCCGGTAGGCGGCAAGCACCTGTTCCCTTCCCGCCAGAGCCGACACCAGCATGACCAGCGTGGATTCCGGCAGATGGAAATTGGTGATCAGCGCATCCAGCACTTTAAAGCGATATCCCGGATAGATGAAGATCTCCGTGTCTCCGCAGCCGGGCAGCACCCGTCCCGTCTCGTCCGCCGCGCTCTCCACCGTGCGGCAGCTTGTGGTTCCCACACAAACGATCCTGCCGCCTTCCTCCTTCGTGCGATTGATCCGTTCCGCGGCTTCTTTCGTCACCTGATAATACTCGGAGTGCATATGGTGGTCCAGCACGTTTTCCTCTTTCACCGGACGAAAAGTGCCAAGTCCCACATGCAGTGTCACATAGACGATATGGATTCCCCGCCGTTCGATCTCCTCCAGCAGTTCCTTCGTAAAATGAAGGCCCGCCGTGGGCGCCGCCGCCGATCCCTCGTATTTGGCATAGACCGTCTGATAACGGTTCCTGTCCTGCAGTTTGTGGGTTATGTAGGGCGGCAGAGGCATCTCCCCCAGCCTGTCCAGCACTTCCTCAAAAATGCCGTCATACGCAAAGCGGATCAGGCGGTTTCCCTCCTCCACGGTCTGCAGCACCTCGGCCCGGAGCAGACCGCCGCCGAAAATCAGCCTGTCGCCGGGTCTGCACTTTCTGCCGGGTTTTACCAAAGTCTCCCACACATCCGCTTCCTTACGCTTTAACAATAAAACTTCCACATGGGCGCCGGTTCCCTCCCGCTCTCCTAAAAGCCTCGCGGGAATCACCTTGGTATTGTTCAATATCAGACAATCTCCGGGGTTCAGATACTCCGTGATCTCCCGAAACACATGATGGGACACCGCCCCCGTCTCCTTGTCCAACACCAGAAGCCGGGAGGCGGAACGATCTTCAAGCGGATCCTGCGCGATCAGTTCCTCGGGCAGATCAAAATAAAAATCCGATTTTCTTAATTCCATGTTTTAAACTCCATGTCTCAATCTCCCTGTTGATCTCTCCCGGTCTTAGGACTCTCCCTGCCAGGCGCTCAGATCTTTCCGTCATCCGCACCCGCCGCAAAAGCCTTATAGCCTCTGTAGGTCTCGTACACGTCCGCCTTGCTGGTGGCCTCCCAGGGCGCATGCATATTCAGCACTGCAACTCCGCTGTCAATCACGTTCATCCCGTAGAGCGCCAGAATGTAGGCGATGGTACCGCCGCCCCCCAGATCCACCTTGCCCAGCTCCGCGGTCTGGAAATTGATCTTCTCCTTGGCAAAAATATCTCTGATATGGGCGATATACTCCGCATTGGCGTCGTTGGATCCCGATTTGCCTCTGGAGCCGGTAAATTTGTTGAACACCATGCCGCCGCCCAGATAAGCCACATTCTTCTTGTCAAAGCTGGATGCGTAGGAGGGATCGTAAGCGCTGCTCACATCGGAAGAAAGCATGCAGCTATGGGCCAGACATCTGCGCAGAGCAAGCTCGCTGTAGTCATCTGCCAAATTCATGAGCTCCGCCACCGCATTTTCAAAAAATCGGGACTGCATGCCCGTAGCGCCCACGGAACCGATCTCTTCCTTGTCCACCAGAATACAGCAGAGCGTCCGCTCCGTCCGGGGAGTGTCCAACATGGCTTTCATGGAAGTGAAGGCGCAGACCCTGTCGTCCTGCCCGTATGCCAGAATCATACTGCGGTCAAATCCGGCCTCTCTGGCCTTTCCCGCAGGCACCACTTCCAACTCCGCGGAGATAAAATCCTCTTCCTCCATATCGTAATTGTCTTTCAGAATGCGCAGAATACCTTCCTTCACGGCGTCTTTTGCCGCCTTCTCCTCATCCTTTTTTCCGTCCTTGCCGGATTCCTTGTCGGACTTTTTATCCGCCTTTTTGTCAATCACAAGGGGCTTGTTGCCGATGATAATATCCAGCGCCTCTCCCTCGATCACTTTGGCCGCCTTCTTCTCCAACTGCTCCTGTGCCAGATGAATCAGGAGATCCGACACGAAAAACACCGGGTCGTCCTCGTTCTCTCCCACGTTCAGCTCAACGGTGGTGCCGTCTTTTTTTACCACCACACCGTGGATCGCCAAGGGAATCGTCACCCACTGATACTTCTTCACGCCCCCGTAATAATGAGTGTCCAGATAGGCAAAACCGCCGTCCTCGTACAGAGGATTCTGCTTCACATCCAGTCTGGGACTGTCGATGTGGGCGCCCAGAATATTCATGCCCTCGCTCAGAGGACGCTCGCCGATCTGAAACATAATGATGGACTTGTTCATCCACACGCTGTAGACCTTGTCTCCGGGCTTTAACGCCTCGCCGTTTTGGGTCAGGACAGAGAGTTCACGGTAGCCCGCTTTCTCCGCAATATTTACGATATTGTCCACACATTCCCGCTCGGTCTTGCCGTTGTCCAGAAACTCCCGATACTCCGCACAGAGTTTTTCCAGTTTCTTCACATCTTTGGCGTCATAGGTCTCCCATGTATTCTTTTTCTCCATTTTCCCTACCATGTCCTTTCACTAATCTACCAAACAAACTAATCAGCATAAACTGTTCAATCTCCCGGAACACTGCTCACAGCTCCTGCTGTTTTGTCACTGTCTCAGTTCGATTCCCATCTGCTCCAGACCGTTCAAAATCTTCTTCATGGCACCGCTCACATCCGCCTCCTCCAAGGTTCTGTCCTTGGCCCGGAAAGTGACGGAATAAGCCACGGATTTGTAGCCTTCCTTGATCTGGCTGCCCTCGTAAACATCAAACAAAGAACAGCTCTCCAACAGCTTGCCGGCCCGCTGCACAATCATCTGCTCGATCTGTCCCACCAGCACATCTCTGGGCACCACCATGCTGAGATCACGGCTCACCGCAGGGAATTTGGCGATTCCCTCATATTTGCGGTCAAAGGTGGCAAAGGGCAGAATCTTGGGCAGATCCAGCACCGCCACATACACTCTGGTCCCGATGTCATAATTGTCACAGACCTCCGGGTGTACCTCGCCCAGAAAGCCCAGCTCCTCTCCCCGATAGCTGACGACGGCCTGTCTCCCCGGATGCAGGAAAGGCTTGCCCGCGTCGGGACGGTATTCCTTTCTCTCCCGCATACCGATGCTCTCCAAGAATTCTTCCACCACGCCTTTCATGGTAAAGAAATCCCCGTCGCCGTAGAATCCCAGCGTAAACTGCATTCTCTCGTCCGGCAGCTCCGTCACGGGCAGCGCCTTGGGCAGATAGATATTGCCCAGCTCATATAATCTGACATTTTTGTTTCGTCTGTTGTAATTGGTGGCAAGGCTTGTGAGCATTCCGTTCAAGGAGATCGTCCTCATCACCGAGAAATCCTCTCCAAGCGGATTGGAAATAGTCACCGTCTGCCGCAAAGGATCCTCCGCGGGCATAAGCAGCTTGTCAAACACCTTGGGACTCTCGAAGGAATAGCACATTCCCTGAGAAAATCCGCTGTACTCCGCAATGTCTCTGGCCTTCTGCTCGATGCGCAGCTTGAAAGACAGCTTCCCGTTGGTGGATTCGCCGCTTGGCAGCGTGGTGGGAATCTTGTCATACCCGTAAAATCTGGCCACTTCCTCCGCAATGTCCGCCATGCCGATCAGATCCTGACGGAAAGCAGGAAGAATCAGCTTTGTCCCGCCGTTTTCCTCCTCTGTCCGGATGCCCAGACGCCCAAAAATCTCCAACATCTCCTGTTCGCTCACATCCGTGCCCAACAATTTGTTGTAGCGCTCCGGCTCAAAAGGCAGCTCACGCAGGGCCGGAATCGGCTCCTTCACATCCACCATGCCGCTCACCACCTCGCCGCAGCCCAGCTCCTCGATCAGCTCGCAGGCGCGGTTGATGGCCTCCTCGGCATTGCGCACCTCCAATCCCTTCTCGAACTTGCCGGAGGCATCCGTGCGAAGCCCCAGACGCTTGGCGGACTTGCGGATATTGGCTCCGTTGAACACCGCCGCCTCGAACAGCACGGTCTTTACATCATCCGTAATCTTGGAATTCTCACCACCCATGATGCCGGCGATGCCGATCTCCTTTTCCGCATCACAGATCATTAACACTTCGCCGTCCAGCTTTCTCATCTGGCCGTCCAAAGTCTGGAACTCATCGCCGTCTTTTGCCCGGCGCACAATGATCTTGTGTCCCGCCACCGTGTCCAGATCAAAAGCGTGCATGGGCTGTCCGTACTCCTCCATGACATAGTTGGTGATGTCCACCAGATTATTGATGGGACGGATACCGCTGGATGCCAGTCTCCTCTGCATCCACTCCGGCGAAGGACCGATCTTGATATTTTTGCAGACTCGCGCGCAGTACCGGGTACACAGATCGGTATCGTGAACCTCCACGGAGACATAGTCTTTCACATCCTCGCCGTTTCCGGTCTCTTTCGCCGCGGGAGGATAAAAAGGCTTTCTGAATGTGGCGGCCGCCTCTCTGGCGATGCCCAGTACACTATAACAGTCTACACGATTACTGGTAATTTCATACTCAAAAACCGTGTCCCTCAGTCCCAGAAGTTCCACCGCATCTGCGCCGATCTCCACATCGGGCTTAAAAATATAAATCCCCTCCTCGGGTGCCTCAGGATACATATTCCTGTCGGAACCCAGCTCCTCGATGGAACACATCATACCGTTAGACTCCACGCCCCGCAGTTTTCCCGCCTTGATGCGGATGCCTTCCTCCGGAAGCGGACCGCCGTCGTGACCGCCGGCCACCTTGCCGCCGTCCAACACCACGGGAACCTTGTCGCCCTCTTTCACATTGGGCGCGCCGGTGACGATCTGAATCGTCTCGGCGCCGATATCCACCTGGCAGACAATGAGCTTATCCGCATCGGGATGCGGCGCAATACTCTTGATCTGTCCCACCACAATCTTCTCCAGATTCTTGTCTCTTCTCTCGAACCCTTCCACCTTGGTTCCGGTGAGGGTCATTGCGTCCCGGTACTCCTGATCGGTACAGTCAAGATCGGGAACATATGCTTTGATCCATGACAGAGATGTATTCATGATAATTCTTCCTTTCTGATTTCAGCTTCTATTTTTTCAGCTTCTATTCTTTCAGCCTCTATTTTTTCAGCCTCTACTTTTTCAACTTATGCTTTTTCAGCTTATACTTCATTCAGTTTCTACTGCTTCCGCTTCTTCTTTTCCGGCTTATGCTGCTTCCACCTTCTGCTTCGACATTTGCAAAACTTCCCCTTCGCACTCCGAATTGTGGGGATTTCAGACTCCGGTCAAAACTGCTTTAAGAAACGAATGTCATTTTCATAGAGCAGACGCATGTCGTCGATCTCATATTTTAACAGTGCGATACGCTCCAGACCCACGCCGAAAGCAAATCCTGAATACTCGTCCGGGTGGATCTTGCTCATCTCCAACACATGGGGGTGTACCATGCCGCATCCGAGAATCTCGATCCAGCCCTCTCCTTTACAGAATCTGCAGCCCTTTCCTCCGCATTTAAAACAGGTCACATCCATCTCCGCGCTGGGCTCGGTAAACGGAAAATGATGGGGACGGAATTTGACTTTCGTGTCCTCGCCGAACAGCTCTCTCGCAAACTCTGCAAGCGTGCCCTTCAGATCCGCAAAAGTAATATTCTTGTCGATGACAAGCCCCTCTATCTGATGGAAGGACGGGGAATGCGTCGCGTCCACCTCATCCGCCCGGAACACTCGCCCGGGGGCGATCATGCGGATGGGAAGTCTGCCCTTCTCCATCTCATGCACCTGTACGCCGGACGTCTGGGTTCTGAGAAGAATATCCCCGTTGATATAGAATGTATCCTGCTCATCCTTCGCGGGATGATCCGCGGGAATATTCAACGCCTCAAAATTATAATAATCCCGCTCCACCTCGGGACCTTCCACCACCTCGTATCCCATACCGATGAAAATTCGCTCCACCTCTTCCAGAGCGATGGTGTTGGGATGTCTGTGGCCGATCTCCGCCTTCTTTGCAGGCAGCGTCACATCAATCACTTCCGCCTTCATTCGGGCCTCCCGCAGCGCCCGCTCCATTCTGGTGCGATGCTCCTCCAGCACCCGCTCAATCTCCGCACGGGTATCGTTCACCCACTGACCGACCTTGGGCCGCTCCTCCGGCGCCACATCCTTCATGGATTTCAGGACATTTGTCAGCTCGCCTTTCTTGCCTAGAATGCTTACCCGGATCTCGTTCAATTTGTCCGTTGTGTCACAGCTTTTGATCTGTGCAAGAGCCTGTTCTCTGATCTGATCTAATCTGGCTTTCATCTTTCCCTCTCATTCCGCCGCATACGCGGCATTTTATTCATAAAACATGATAATAAAAAATCCCTTGCCGACTCTCATCGACAAGGGACGCAATTTACGCGGTACCACCCTATTTCCCAATGACACAGCCTCCCGCCTATCCCGCAGAAACCGTCTGTGTCCCGGACACTCATCCTGCGCATAACGTGCGCGACCCGGCTCGAACTACAGGCGGGACACAACATCTCCCCGCTTTCCCTCGGCAGCTCCGGTGGGAAATTCGCCATTTTATCTGAACTGAAGCAGGCTCTCAGCCGCCGACCCGCTCTCTCTGCCAGAAGATAAAACGCTACTTTGCACCTTCTTCGCTTTTCACTGACACTTATTGTAGTGAATTAAGAAGAAAATGTCAAGTGAATTTTCGTGAATGTTGTTCAAGGATTCCGTCATAGACTTTATACTCTGATTGTGATATAATAAGACCACATTCAAGGCAGAGAACGGCCAAATGACCATAATTCTCATAGCCGCTTGCGAACATGGTATACTACAAATATGCAGATAGTACAAGCGACAGCCACAATCAAAAAAGGAGGAATATCATGGCATTGACAAACGAAGATCTACAGGCAATCGCATCATTGCTGCAACCGATTAATGACAGACTTGATGGTATGGACAATCGATTTGACAGCATGGACAACCGACTTGACAGCATGGACAGCAGACTTGACAACATGGACAGCAGACTTGACAGCATGGACAGCAGACTTGACAGCATGGACAACCGGCTTGACAACATGGAGAGCAGGCTTGATAAGCTTGAGTCCGAAATGTCTGCATTAAAAACCGGACAGATTGAGTTAAAGAAAGAAATGAGAGAAACCAAAGACAAAGTATCCGCTACCTACGAATTAGCTCTCGAAGCATGGGGACAGAGCACAGAGAATAGGCGCTGGCTTGAAAACGGGACAGCCACAGGCTGACATAGCATTCGCTATCCGTGTGTCACCGCTTCTTTTCCGGAACCGTCCGTCCTGATTTTATACGGTTTCCCGCCTTTTATATAATAAATCCAATCCCCTTCTATCCTTTCTATTTCGTAATGGTAATCATCCTCACCATCCAATTCCACTCTTTCCGATCCGTCTTTTCTCGCTTTCATCAACCGATTTGTCACATAATAAATATATTCATTATCTCCAAGGTCTTTAAAGACGATTTCTTCATATCCGTCGGCCGGCTCTCCGATCTTCATTTTAAATGTCCCGCAATCAACCCAACCGTCTTCCACTTTATAATCAAAATGGCTTATCCCCATGTCTATTCCTGATACCTCGTAGGCCACTATCATTCTTTCGGAACCGTCCAAATTCATTCTATGTAATGCATGTCCTTCCAATCCCACTCCAATCGTATCATGTCTATAGGTATAATAAATATACTGTCCATCCACAATTTGAAAATCATGCAATTCCTTTTCTAAGATGCTTTCCTCTGTTCCGTCTAATCTTGATACATATAATATTCCATGATCTTGAAAAGCTTTTGTGGACTCCAAATAATATAAAGAATCTCCTACAATGTCATAAGTATAACAGGCACATCGATCGACGCGCTCAGCAGTATAATCACCTTTCCGATATCGGAATAAAGCCGGATAAACTTCTTTATAGCCGTTATAAGTTTCATAAGTTTCCTCCAGCATATATCTGAAGAATACCCAGTCCCCGGCTTCCCGTTCATCCTTCCTATCCGCACTGCTTGGATATATTTTGTCTCCGTCAATTTCAATAACCAATTCTTTCTCTATGACCGGATCATATTCCGGATCTTCGACAAAACTATGGATAGTATCAGGATAATCCGCATCATCCTCAACTTCCACATCGTTCAGTTCTGTTGATGCGGCATCTCTATCCGCCATACTGTTTTTACTGCCAGTATAGATAACCGAAAACAGCGCCAATGCAATGATTCCAATACAACCGGCCACCCATGCTTTACTGTTTTTCATCCAAGTAAAAAAATTGGTTTTATCTTTCATATATACGCTCCATAGCTTTTCAAAGAATTTATGGTCCGTGGCATTATAGCTGTTCTCCCTCGGCCTCCCGGACAATTTCCATACCAAAAATCGCATTCAGTTCCTTATGGCGTCTCCCGCTTCGTCCCCATAAGCACTCGGTTTACCGGCTGAAAATACTGATTCAGATAGGCCCCGATCATAATAATGTACATGCCAAGATACATCCAGATCATAATGATCACAATAATGGACAGGCTCCCATAAACACTGTACGCCCCGGAGCGGCTCACATACAGCGAGAAGCCCCAGGAGAACACGCTCCACACCACGGCGGTGAAGCTGGCCCCCGGAATCTGTTCCCGAAAACTCAGCCTTGTATCCGGCACATAGGCGTACACTGCCGCAAAGAGCGGTATCAACAGCACCCATACAATAAAAAACCGAAACTCCATATACAGAGATACCAGATACCGCAATTGCGGCACCCTGTACAACATCAGATTCACAAGCTGGTTGCCGAACACCATGACAAACAGAAAGAGAATCAGCACCACAAGCATCACAACCGTATAGAAGCAGGCGATCAGACGAATCGAGAGATAATTTCGCTTCTCCTCCACATTGTTGATGACGTTTAAGCCGCGCATCAGAGCCAGAACCCCTTTCCCAGCGGACCAGATCGTGGCGATGATCGCCAGAGACAATGCCCCCGCCGACGTCCGGTATACCTCGTGAATCACATTCGTCACCAGCGAATCCACCGCCTCCGGCGTCACGTCCGTCACCGCATCCACCAGATTCCCCTCGGTAATGGGCGTGTATGGCAGCACCGTACAGACCACCATCAGCATGGGGACCAGCGAAAGGAAAAAGAAAAACGCCGTGCTGGCCGCATATGCTGCTATATTCTTTTTGCGCATTTTATCGGAGAAATCCAGATAGATCCGGTAAATTTTATGCGGCATGAAGCTGCTCCTCTCACTTGCAAAACTTAATAGGAAATTGTGAAATTCTAATTTTCGAAAAGTGTCATTGTGCAGATTGTATACTCCAACGCAGACTCGCTTTCGCTCCCACCTCACCGTAGCGGTACATAAGCTGCCAAAATACGGCAGCTAAGTACAAGCGATTTATCAAATCGCATACGGTTACGCTAGGGTCTGCTTATGGAGTATACAATCTGCACAATTCGAATTACGAAAGTTGAAGTTTCGTAATTGCCTAGCCAAAATCGAACCTGTAATTTTGCCCTACCTAATCGGAATAAATTGTCTTGAGCGTACAATTTTCATAAAAAAACAATAAGATTTCCTCGCAGGAGTAGCCGCTTCGCGCCATGGCCTTTGCGCCGTTCTGGCTCATGCCTACGCCGTGTCCGAACCCGCCTCCCGTCAGTGTATATCCTATCACATTTCCATCCTTTTTGCCAGTCTCTATGATAAAGAAGCCGCTGGGCAGGAGACTTGCCATCTCCACCTCGCTGCCGTTTGACCGGCGCACCTTCGTCTCGCCGTCGCAAAGTACATAGCGGATATTGTGTTCCGAGATCACCTTGTAGGTACCCTTATCCGTCTCCAGAATCAGCTCATCCGCCACACCGCCGCTTCCGCGCAGCGCGATATAGAGTTCTTTGATCTGTGTGAATTTCTTGGGCTCCAAGCTGATATATTCGTCGTCTTCCAGCGTCAGCACCAGACTGCTGTTGGCCTGATAGCGCTTCTTTAGGACTTCATAGATATGCTTCGGCGAAAGCTCTTTCACCTGATACGTCCAGCGATACCAACCCTCGTCGGATTCAAAATCGTCCGCATTGGTCTGCGTGATAAAATCCGCAAAATGCTCCTCCTCCCGCAGATATTCCCCCAAGTCCGCCTGCGTGGAGGCGCTCACGGCCTCACCGCTTACCGTCTGCTGCTCCCGGAGCATCAGTTTCTCCTGCATCAGCGTCTCATTGATGGCTTCCGCCTTCAGATAATCGATCTCTTTGGCCGCTTCCGTCTTCCACACATTGGCATCGCTTCCCACACCGCAGGAAGTGGAATAATAATAAGTCCCCGCCAAAGCGCCGTCCGCCGTGCACAAAAGCTGCCCGTAGGTCTCCTTGACGGCCCGTGTCGTACTCTCCTGCTCCAGAATATTATTATAGACCTGATAGGAAGTACTGTCATCCACATGGGCGCCATAGGCCGGATAGGCCGCATGCTGCATATGGCCGTAGGCGTATGTACGAGCGCAGACGGCCTGCGCTTTCAAAGCCTCCCCGGAATAGGAGGCCGGCATCTCGCTGGGCACCACGGAATACAGATATTCCTCCAGAGAAACCTCATTGATCACCGCAATGCCCTCCGATTCCCGAATCAGTTCCACATGTCCTCTGTATCCGGGCACTCCCTGACTCCGGTTCACATTCTTCAAAAGCACCCTGCCCGTCAGCGCCGCAGGCCGTACACTGCACCGCTCTCCCGCCAGATAATCACTGTCCGGGTCGATGACGATCTCATCGCCGGCACTATGTACTTCCTCCGTCTCCTGCCCATATGCGCCGTAGCGGACCACGAAGTCCGTATCCGACGTGAGTACCACCTCTTCATGCAGCAATCCGGCGTAATCCGCCGTCTTGATCAACACCCGGACGGAGTCCATGGTCTCCTCCCGCACCATGAGAATGCCGCAGATCTCCCCGTCTTCCATCACCAGATCCGCAAAATCATAGCCGAAAGCCAGATCCTTATAGCCGCACATGGCAAGCGTATTGTAAATGCGGTATCCCCGATAATCCGATGCAAGCGGCAGGCGGCCATACCCTTCCACCTCTATGGAAGCCTCATCCGCACTCAGAATCACGCCGTGCATCTTTTTATCATGAACCTGTAGATCCGTCACCTGTCCGTCCGTCAAAATGACATCCGCCACCTGCTCTCTGGCATCCCAAACGGGCTGATATAAGAAGCCTGCCTCCGTCCCGTAGTCATAGCTCTCCTCCACGCCGTCACGATAAATCAGCAGATTGTCCTCCCCCACCTCAATGATCCACACATTCGGAAGTTTCTCGATCACCGGGGTATGAGGCTCCGGGACAGGTTCCTCCTTCGAATCCTGCCGAATCACTAACAGCCGTCCCACAAAGAGAAACAAAAGCAGCAAGATCCCTAACATGCTGACCCACATTTTAAACCGTATTCTCTCCCGGCGGCTCATATGACTAAATTGGTTCCAATCTTCTATTCGCAATCCAACTGTTTCCTCTCCGCAGATTTCTAGCTTAAAAGAGCAGTCCTTGCGGACTGCTCTCTCTTTTGTCTGTGTTGAAATGCCCAAAATGCCGCCCCTTGTTTTTTGACTCCTAGCAATGCTAGGTGGGTCACCGCAACCGAACTTTTGCCTTCCCCTGCGATCCGACAGCGCAAGCGCCACCGTGGAGGCCTGACAGCCATCCGGCAATATAGGAATCCCGTTTAAAGTAAATGTAGGTTCAAAACGAACAAGGGTTATCGTGCATTTCAGGTTACTATTATTATATCGAATCCGACGGCATATTACAACTGTAAAATATGGAAACTTACAGAATGAAGCTTATGGAATTC
Organism: uncultured Acetatifactor sp.; assembly: GCA_964604835.1. Lineage (GTDB taxonomy): Bacteria > Bacillota > Clostridia > Lachnospirales > Lachnospiraceae > Acetatifactor. Next base: position 804 of record CAZSAJ010000046.1, on the reverse strand, counting down.
CCGTGCTACATTACTGCTGAGGACCTGCCGCAACAAGTGCTTTACCGGCCTCATTGGTCTCATATTTTGCAAAATTCTTCACGAATCTGTCCGCAAGATCTTTAGCCTTGGTCTCCCACTCGGAAGCATCGGCATAAGTATTGCGGGGATCCAGAATATTGGTGTCAACTCCGGGCAGCTCCGTGGGAACCTCAAAGTTGAAATAAGGAATCTTCTTGGTAGAAGCCTTCTGGATATCTCCGTTTAAGATTGCATCGATGATGCCGCGGGTATCGCGGATGGAGATACGCTTACCGGTGCCGTTCCAGCCGGTGTTTACCAGATAAGCCTTGGCGCCGCTCTTCTCCATCTTCTTCACCAGCTCCTCAGCATACTTGGTAGGATGCAGCTCCAGAAATGCCTGACCGAAGCAAGCAGAGAAAGTGGGGGTAGGCTCGGTAATGCCGCGCTCCGTACCTGCCAGCTTAGCAGTGAAACCGGACAGGAAATAATACTGCGTCTGCTCGGGAGTCAGAATGGACACGGGAGGCAGTACGCCGAATGCATCCGCGGAAAGGAAAATCACATTCTTCGCAGCAGGTGCGGAAGAAACGGGACGCACAATATTCTGAATATGGTTGATGGGATAAGAAACGCGGGTGTTCTCGGTCACGCTCTTATCATCGAAATCAATCTTACCCTGCGCATCAACGGTAACGTTCTCGAGCAGGGCGTCACGCTTGATTGCATTGTAGATATCGGGCTCGGATTCCTTGTCAAGGTTGATAACCTTAGCGTAGCAGCCGCCCTCGAAGTTGAACACGC
>CAZSAJ010000045.1:0-22683 GCA_964604835.1 uncultured Acetatifactor sp. | reverse complement strand
CCCTCGACACTACGGGTATGAACCGTATGCTCTAGCCAACTGAGCTATCTCGCCACACTGTGACCGGCCAAAGCCGGAATGGAAGTTATAGGGCTCGAACCTATGACCCTCTGCTTGTAAGGCAGATGCTCTCCCAGCTGAGCTAAACTTCCGCTTTAGGCTGTAAAACAACCGACTTTGTTAGTATACAATGCACTCCAAACTTTGTCAATATTTTTTACAAACTTTTTTGTCCTGCGGACATCCCACAAACAACTCTATCCCGCATAGGGAAGAGACTCGAAATACTCATATTCGCTCACATTGTCAATATAGAGCTCATAATCGTCCTCACGTCGCTCATAATGGATCTCACCGGCAACACTTCCGCCGGAGGCGTCCGTTCCCTCAAACCACGCCGTGCCCGCATCATCCGCCGCCGTAATATAAATTGCGGATCCCACAGGCAGTTTTGTCTCCTGAGCATTCATCGTGACAGGGAGCTCTCTCACCGTGACCAGCCGATGCCACTGTCTGTCGGCATTGATGGGATAAACATCTTCCAGCTTCGTAAATTTGCCGTCCTCGCCGAGGGCATAGTGTATGGGAGCAAAATAGGTACCGAAGACATTCAGCGTGTGCCGCAACCCCATTTGAGCCGGATTCAGATTTTTCCCGTCCAGCTCGGCCCAGACACTGTCCGTCTGCACCGCCCCGTTCTCTGTCAGCTCATAGACAATGGTCTCAAAGTCATCCGACGCCCAGTCCTTCGTATAGATCAGGAAGGTCTTTCCCCCCGCCATGTGCACGCCCTCCACGTGCACGCCCGCCACGTGCATGAGATAGGCGCGCACTAAAAACATACTCTCGCCGAGAGTCGTCTCTTTCCCGTCGATGAGAAGGAACGTCTCATCCAGATATTCCTGTACCTGCCGCGTCTCTATGAGCACCTGACTGACTCCGTCTGCAGCCGCCTCGATTCCCACAGGCAGCTCGCTGACATACTCTCCCTGCGGTTCCAGATACTCCTGCTTCATATATTCCGCCACTTCCCCGTAGGGCACACAAACCACGATATTCCCGGAAGAATAGGGGCCGATCTCATAAGGCGTGAAGACAAACTCGATGCCCGCGGCATCCAGATACCAGTTGACGCTCTCCAGATTCTCTTTTACATAGGACTCGTAATCCGCAAAAAGCTCATCTGTTCTCTTCGAAAGCTCCGAGATCACCCGCACAAGGGCTTTATCCAGAAATCCCGGGGCGTCCTCCGCCAGACGGGTGAGCGCCAGCTCCTGACCGCTCTGAAGATCAATGGTCGTCCCCCATTGACCGCCGTTTCCGTGAGCACCGCCGGAATAGTCATAACTCCACCCTCTCACGCTTAAGACTTTCGTGTCCAGACGGGCGATCTCATAAGTGGTGGAAAGGGAATAATTGGAAAACCAGCCCTCCCCTTTCTGCTCCTCATACTGCTCTTTCGCCATCTCCGCATAGGAATCCACTCTGTCTTCCAGTGTCTTCTCATCGGTATAAAACAGATCTCTCACGGCCTCTGCCGCTTTCTCATACCCCGCGCCCGCAAGCGTCATATTATCCTGAGAGAGCTCCGCCAACAGAACCTCCCCATTCTCATGATAGCGCAGCAGATGTCTGGTCTCTACCGTCACCGTGGGAAGCGAACTCACGGATTCGTCCGGCTGCTCAGGATCCTTTGTCTGCCCCTGCCCGTCAACATTCCCGCTTTGCTCCGGAGTGATGGTCCCCGGCAGATCTTCGCCTTCCGGCCGGCCGCATGCGGCACACAATAACATTCCCGCCAACAATATCGCAACTGCTTTCTTCATCGCTATCTCTCTCCGTCTACATTTTCTCCGGCGCCGAAAATCCCAGCACATCGATACAGGTCTCCAGCACGTCTCTGGTCAGCACCAACAGCGCAATCAACCCGTTCCTTCTGAGGGGATTCTCCTCTCCCAGAATCTTGGTCTCGTGATAAAAGTGATTGAATGCGTTGGCCAAATCATAGCTATAGGCGCAGACCTTATGGGGCGCAAGCTCTTCACAGGCCGCTTGCATCATGGCATTGAACTGCGCAATCTGCATCATCAGCGCTTTCTCGGACTCATTTTCCGCCGCCCTCAGGGAAGCCTCCGCCAAGTTGCCGCCCTGCTCCTTAAACTTGTTCAGAATCGATTTGATCCGCACAATGGTATACAGAATATAAGGTCCGGTATCACCCTCAAAAGAGGTAAACCGCTCAATATCGAACACATAATCCTTGGACGCCTGATTGGACAGATCACCGTATTTTAATGCGGCCACGGCAATCAACCGGGCCGTTTTCTCCGCTTCCTCCGAGGAGATCTCACGGTTTCCCGTGATCTTTCGATACATCTCGTCCACCGTGTCCTGAATCAGATATTCCAGACGCATCACTCCGCCGTCCCGGGTCTTGAAAGGCTTCCCGTCCCTGCCGTTCATAGTGCCGAAGCCGATCCACTTAAGTCCGGTACTGGGAGTCACCAGTTTTGTCTTGCGGGCACAGCGAAATACCTGCTCAAAATAGAGTTCCTGACGCTTGTCGGTCACATAGATGATCTCGTCGGGACGAATCCTGTTCATGCGGTCCAGAATGGTGGCCAGATCCGTGGTGTTGTAGAGTGCCGCTCCGTCAGACTTCAAGATCATGCAGGGCGGAATCTCCTTGGTATCCGTCTCCTCCTTCACATCCACCACCAGAGCGCCGTCGCTCACATAGGCATAGCCCTCTTCCTTCATATAATCCACCATATCGGGGATCAGATCCTGCACGTCGGACTCACCCTTCCAGAGATCGAACTCCACGTTCAGACCGTCATAATTATGCTTTAAGTCTGCCACGGATACATTCAAAATATGCTGCCACAGCGCACGATACCCTTTGACGCCGCTCTGAATTTTGAACGTATTCTCCATAGCCTTCGCCTTGTACGCCGCATCCTCCTTGGAGCGCGCGCTGGCCGCCGGATACATCTCCTCCAGTTCCGCTATGGTAAAAGGCGCCTCCTTCGGATACTCCCCCGTGTAGGTCTCATCAAAGTATGGCAGATCGGGCCTGCGCTCCTGCAGCTCGGTGATGACAAGTCCCATCTGCAATCCCCAGTCCCCAAGATGCACATCGCCGATCACCTCATGACCGCAGTAGCGCAGGATGCGCTTGATGCTCTCCCCGATCACTGCCGAGCGCAGATGACCCACATGGAGCGCCTTGGCGATATTGGGTCCGCCGTAGTCGATGACAATCTTTGATGGATGGGCGGGCATGTCCAGTCCGAACTTTGCGTCCGCCTCCATCTCGCCGATATACCGCACCAGAAATTCTTCGGAGAGCTTCAAATTCAGGAATCCGGGCGCAACCGCCACTGCCTCGGCAAACGTATCATCCCCCTGCAGTTTCTCAGACACTGCCTGTGCGATCATAAGGGGCGCTTTCTTGTACTGTTTTGCGCCGGCCATCGCACCGTTACACTGATACTCACACAGATCGGGACGATTGGAGACAGTCACCCTGCCCAGAGCCGCGTCATATCCTGCCGCAGCGAAAGCCTCCCCCAGCTTCTCCGAAAGTACATCCAGTAGTTTTTTCATAGTAATTTATCCCTTTCCGATCATGACTTCTTTATCATAGATCCGTTTTATATCTATTTTATTTCTATTTTATTTCCGTCTTGTTTCTTTTTTCTTGCTTGTTTTTATCGCAGGAAGAAACTGCCCCTGACACAACAATACTATAGTATAGTTTTCCACAATTTGCAATATGGCTTATTTTTCATACTTTTCTAAACTTCACATTCCAGTTGGCAGTCATACGGCTCCGCCTCCACATGCTTTTGATTGTACTCCTTCGCTTCCACACATCCCATGCGCTCTGCCTTGGAGAACGCACACCCGCAGTAATCCTGCCGATACAGCCCATACTCCTCGGACAGCTCGACGGAACGCTTATATCCGTCCTTTTTCTTGAAGTCCGACGGCAGCCACGCCACGCCGTACTGCGCGGACAGCGCCTGTCCGATCTCATTGATTTTCCGTGCATTTTTCAGCGGACTGATGGTGAGTGTGGTGGCAAAATAATCGTATCCGCCTGCCGCCGCCCGTTTCGCAGTCTCCTCAAGGCGCAGCGCAAAGCATCGAAAACAGCGCTCGCCGCCCTCGGGACAATCCTCATATCCCCGCACCGCCTCCAGAAAGCGCCGGGGCTCATAATCTCCCTCCACAATCTCTATAGGATATCCCATCCCCTTTGCATTGTAGGCCGCAATCAGACGCTTCTGCTCCGCCGCCCGATGGCGGTATTCCGGCTCTGCGGATATATTGGGATTAAAATAAAACACCGTGATGCGAAAATATGTACATAAATACTCCATGCAATAACTGCTGCAGGGCGCGCAGCAACTGTGGAGCAGGAGACGAGGCGGGTCGGTCTCTCTGTTCCCCAGAGTGGACAATATTTTTTCCAATTCTCTTTGATAATTGCACTGATTCACGGTATCTCCCTTTGGCGTTTTTGCCCGCGCTTACGAATTTCCTCCTTCAAGGAGCATCTTATTTATAGAATAAAATCTCGGTGACTGGACGATTTCAGACACCATCCAGCGTTCCAGTTGGCTCTGATATGCCTCAAGGGTTTTCTCATCAAACAACACCCACTTGATCACATCCAGAGCTCCGGGATGGTCAGCCACAAATCGCTTTGCCGTCCTGACGGCTGTCTCTGCCGCCTCATCCACCGGAAAGCGATAAACGCCGGTTGAAATGGACGGGAATGCGATACTGCGGATTCCTTTCTCCACGGCAAGCTCCAGACAGGATTGGTAACAAGAAGCCAAAAGCTCATGCTCCTTTGATTTCCCGCCGTTCCAATGCGGTCCCGGTGTATGGATGATATACTCACAGGGCAGATTATATGCTCCTGTGATCTTAGCCTGTCCTGTCTTACATCCGTTCAAAAGACGACACTCTTCCAGCAGCTTCGGGCCGGCAGCGCGATGGATTGCCCCATCCACACCACCTCCACCCAGAAGACTGGTATTGGCGGCATTTACGATTGCCTGAACATGATGATCCTCAGTAATGTCTCCTCGCACGGCAATAAATTCTGTCTGATTCTCCGTAGGAAGCCGCTCCTCTCTCCATTGCATATAGATATACTTTCGGATCCAATCCGGATCCTCATAGTGCCTGAACTCACTCATCTGACATCCATGGCACAGATCATCCGCCATTTCCACAATGACGTCTTTCAGCTCCAGATCGGTCTTCCACTTCTCTTCGATTGCATCATATCCGAGCAATGCGCCGAGAATATTGCCGGTAACCGCTCCGGTGGAATCGCTGTCACCTTTGTGGTTCACCGCGGCAATCACGCCTGCGGAAAAGTCATCCTGATGGCGCAGGGCGCAATAGACGGCAATAGCGAGCGTTTCCTCCGCCACCCAGCCTTCACCGATCCGGTTGATGTTGGCAAGATCCGTATCATCATTCTCGGAAAGGCTTATCGCAAGATCAATGATATCCTCCAGTTTTTTCAGATAACCGTCATCCGGGAATATCTCCGCCACCGTCTTTTTTGCCTCCAGAACGATCTCTTTCAACGGCAGTTTCTCTTTGGGAAATACAATCCGGTTAATGATATGTGTCAAAACAGCCGCGGTCATGTATCCAAGGGAATGCCCATGGGTGATTGCCGCAATCTGAGCTCCTTCCATATCAAGTTTTTCCATTTTCATATCATGATATTTCAGGGCAAGCGGTGCAATCCTCATCATACCGCCGCAGCCCTTGCTGTTATTCTGCGGCTCAGAGACATAATCCATCATATACGTCTTGCTGTTTTTTTGCTTCATCAGCGCGGACATGCAGGTATTGCCCGGGGCTCTGCGGCTATACAGTTCCGGTACATCCGTAAGCCATGAGATGCAGTCCTGCAGCATTCCACGCGCCTGCCCCCTGCTCTCCTCATAGGATATCAGCTGTGTGCGCAGCCAATCCTGATAAGCCCCCGCTGCATAAGCCCTTGGCCAGCCCCCGGTTCCTCGCATTTCTTCTCTGGTGTTTTCGACGAGAAGTCCGTTTGCCGTAAACAGTGTCATCTGGGTATCGTCAGAAATCAGCGCTTTTCCGGATGCAGCGTCCGGCTTATACTCCGTAAGGCCGGACTTTCCATATGTAGTAAAAATCCGGTCTTCATCCCAGAACTCTATGGGAAATCCCAGCGCGTCTCCCACGGCTCCGCCCACCAGACACCCTCTGATCTGATCCAGATGAACCTCGGTCGCCTTGATCCGCTTCATCGCCTCCCAGACGGCCTGTCTGTTCTCATCACGGTAGAAATTATCAAATGAGAAATTCCTGTAAAACTCCTTAAAATTGTACTGATCCTCCGTGCGGTCAAGAACGGCAAAATCAATTCTGCGGAACAGATCTTCCTCCCGCAGCCCATTGTATTTCATCTCCTTTAATGCCTTATAAAAAAGATCCGAGATCACATGGGCGTCATTTCCGAATGCCCCGCATCCCCATGCGCCAAGTACAAGATTCCTGTATCCGAAATATGCGGAACATTTTAACATCCCCATGATTCGGTTATAGACAAGCTTTTCATACTCCTCCTCGCTCATACCATCTTTCCCGAAGGAAACCTTCGGTGCGGCACAGGTCACCGCGGCGACAATCACCGTCTCATCCAGCAGTTCGCCGTTCTCGTCCCGGATAATCTCCACCTTGGGTGTAAAAATCATCGCATCGGAACCCATATAGGTACGCAGGCTTTCGTTATATTCATAGTATCTCGAAGCACTCCTGCTCTCCAAAGAAAGCAGGAGTGAACTCTTTCTGCACAGATCCTCTTCCTGTGCTCTGGCTCCGTTTCGGACTCCGCCGCCCGGATGCACAGGGTTGGCAAGATTCAGCACGAGAATTTCCTTGGAATCTCCGCTATGAAACATATAACTGCAATCCTGATAGCGTTTTCTGGCAAGGGCAAAGGAATCCATGTTTTCGCATCCGTGTCCGCACCGTCCGCCCATCACAAAAGGCCGCTTAAATTCGGGAGAATTGCTGTAAACCTTCACATCGTCCGGCAAAAGGACCTGTACTTTGGTCATTTCTTTGCGGGAGAGTTTCAGATTCACTCGTTTCCCCTGTTTTTCATAATAGCCCTGCTCCAGTATCTGCAAAGTGTCATGGAGCATGCTGATTTCATTACTTCTGTCTCTCATGATCGGTCTCCTGCCTCTCCGCCCACGCTTTATCCCTGCAGGACTCAACTCTCTCCCACAGTTTGTCAGGACTCATAACACTTTCCCACCTTGCGCCAGTGGATCAGCTCAAACCAGCCCTCCACATAGTCCGCGCGCCGGTTCTGATATTGCAGATAGTAAGCGTGCTCCCATACGTCCACTATAAGCAGGGGCTTATAGACCTGCAGATCCGGCACATTCTGATTGGCCGTCTGTACAATGGTCAATTTCCCTCCCGCATCCGACAGAAGCCACGCCCAGCCGGAACCGAACTGCGACACCGCCGCCTGTTTCATCTGTTCCTTCCACTGTCTGTAGGAACCGAAATCCCTCGTGATCGCCTCCGCCAGAGCGCCTGTGGGCTCCTGTCCGCAGCTTCCCTTCATCATATCAAAATACAGCTCATGATTGTAGACACCGCCTCCGTTGTTGCGAATGGGCGTGCGCACCGCCGCCGGAAGTTCCTCCGGTTTCGTCAGAAGTTCCTTCAGGCTCATTTTCTGCAGCTCGGGATAATCCGCCAGCGTCTTATTCAGATTGTCCACATAGGTCTTGTAATGTTTGTCATGGTGAAAATGCAGCGTCTCTTCGTCCAGCACCGGTGTCAGCGCATCATACTCGTAAGGCAGCGGCCTCACCACAAAGGGATACATCTCAGGGCTCATTTCGTTTCCTCTCTTTCTGCGTTTTACTACGATTCCGCCAATTTGGAATCCTTTGGTAGTATATGCAGATTCCGCCCTTTCTAATCAACACTGCAGATTCCTTATCCTATTAGGTGATTGCGAAACTCTCTTTCCGGGAACAAGATTTGGTGATTACAGCGTCGCCACATCCACCAGCGTCAGCTCATTTCCCACATTCTCCAGACTGGTGACCAGCGCCCTCGCGGTATCCATGGCCGTGATACAATAAATTCCGGTCTCTATGGCGGTGCGGCGGATGAGAAATCCGTCCCGGGACTTGTCGCGCCCCTGCGTGGGCGTATCGATGACCACATCGATCTTGTGTCCCAGAATCAGATCCATCACCGTGGGAGACTCCTGCGAGATCTTGTTGACCTTTCTGGCCTTTACCCCCGCTTCGTTCAAAGCCGCGGCCGTGCTTCTTGTGGCATAGATCGTATATCCCAGCTTTTCAAAGCGGCGGCCGATCTGAATGGCCTCCCCCTTGTCGGCGTCTTTCACGGTGATGATCATCTGCTTATATTTGGGCAGACTGACGCCCGCTCCCAGAAACGCTTTGTAAAGCGCCTCGTGAAAATCCTTTGCAATGCCCAGACACTCGCCGGTGGACTTCATCTCAGGCCCCAGACTGATCTCCGCGCCCCGAATCTTCTCAAAGGAAAATACCGGCATCTTGACTGCGTAATAGGACGCCTCGGGCTGCAAGCCCGGCTCGTATCCAAGCTCCCGGATACTTTTGCCCAGAATCACCTGCGCCGCCAGATCCACAATGGGAATTCCCGTCACCTTGCTGATATACGGCACCGTGCGGGAAGACCGGGGATTGACCTCAATGACATAGACATCCTCCCCCTGTGCGATGAACTGAATATTGATCAGTCCCTTCACATGCAGAGCCTTGGCCAGCCGTCTGGTGTACTCCGTGATCTTGTCTTTGATGAGTCTGCCGATGGTGGGAGCCGGATAGACGGAAATGCTGTCTCCGGAATGCACACCTGTCCTCTCAATATGCTCCATGATGCCCGGAATCAGAATATCCGTGCCGTCGCACACCGCATCCACCTCGATCTCCTTGCCCTGGAGATACTTGTCCACCAGAATAGGATGATCCTGTGCGATCCGGTTGATAATTGCCATAAACTCTTCGATCTCCTCGTCGGAAAGGGCGATCTGCATGCCCTGTCCGCCCAGCACATAGGAGGGGCGCACCAGCACGGGATAGCCCAGTCGGTTTGCGACTTCCTTGGCCTCTTCGGCCGTATAGACCGTCCCTCCCGCAGCCCGGGGAATCCGGGTCTCTTCCAGAATTTTGTCAAAGAGCTCTCTGTCCTCCGCCGCGTCCACATCCTCCGCTTTGGTGCCCAGAATGGGAACGCCCATCTTCATCAAGCTCTCCGTGAGCTTGATGGCCGTCTGCCCGCCAAACTGCACCACCGCCCCATCGGGATGCTCGATATTTACGATGGATTCCACATCCTCCGGCGTCAGCGGTTCAAAATACAGCTTATCCGCAATATCAAAATCCGTGCTGACGGTCTCCGGATTGTTGTTGATGATAATGGTCTCATATCCGGCTCTGGCAAAGGCCCATGTGGCATGCACGGAACAATAGTCAAACTCCACACCCTGCCCGATGCGGATAGGACCGGAGCCCAGCACCAGCACTTTCTTGCGCCCGGCGGTCTCCTTGGCCTCACACTCCCCGCCGAACACCGAGTAGTAATAGGGTGTGGACGCCGCAAACTCGGCCGCGCAGGTATCCACCATCTTGTAGACGGCGCGGATGCCATTGTCATAGCGAAGGGTCTTAATCTCCTCTTCACTTTTCCCGGTGAGCCGCGCGATCACACAGTCCGGAAATTCCAGACGCTTTGCCTCCCGCAGAAGTTCCGTGGTGAGGGGCCCTTTTCGCAGGGCGGACTCCGTCTCCACCAGAACGGCTATTTTGTCTATGAACCATGTGTCGATCAAAGTGATCGCATGAATCTCCTCATAGGAAATACCCTTGCGGATGGCCTCGGCAATCACCCAGATGCGCTGATCATCCACCCGCGCCAGACGTTCCTTCAGCTCCTCCGGGGACAGATCCGAGAAATCATAGCTCATCAGGCTGTCCACATGCTGCTCCAGAGAGCGGATTGCCTTCATCAGAGCTCCTTCAAAATTGTCGCAGATACTCATGACCTCACCCGTGGCCTTCATCTGCGTGGTCAGTGTCCGCTTGGCGGTGATAAATTTGTCGAAGGGCAGTCTGGGTAGCTTCACCACACAGTAATCCAGCGCCGGCTCAAAACTGGCATAAGTCTTCTGCGTGATGGCATTCTTAATCTCATCCAAGGTGTAGCCCAGCGCGATCTTGGCCGCCACCTTCGCGATGGGATATCCGGTGGCCTTGCTGGCCAGAGCGGAAGAGCGGCTCACACGGGGATTCACCTCGATGACGCAATATTCAAAGCTGGTGGGATGCAGCGCAAACTGCACATTGCACCCGCCGGTAATCTGCAGTTCGTCAATAATCTTCAGCGCCGAGGTGCGGAGCATCTGGTACTCCTTGTCGCTCAAGGTCTGGGAGGGAGCCACCACGATGCTGTCGCCGGTGTGTACGCCCACGGGGTCGATATTTTCCATATTACATACCGTAATACAGTTACCCGCGCCGTCCCGCATCACCTCATATTCGATCTCCTTCCAGCCCGCGATACAGCGCTCCACAAGCACCTGACCCACCCGGGAGAGACGCAGGCCGTTCTCCAAGATCTCCTCCAGTTCCAACTGATTGTGGGCGATGCCGCCGCCGGAACCGCCCAGCGTGTAAGCGGGGCGCAGCACCACGGGATACCCTATGGTATTGGTAAACTCGATTCCCGCCTGCACCGACTCCACCACCTCGGAAGCGGCACAGGGCTCCCCGATGCGTTCCATCAGATCCTTAAACTCCTGACGCCCCTCCGCATTGCGGATGGTGGCCGCCGTGGTACCCAAGAGCTTTACGCCGTGGGCCGCAAGAAACCCGGACTCCTCCAGCTCCATGCCCAGATTCAGTCCGGCCTGTCCGCCCAGAGTCGGCAGAATGCTGTCAGGCTTCTCCTTCTCGATAATCTGCTCCAGAACCTGCACGGTCAAAGGCTCGATATACACTTTGTCGGCGATATCCTTGTCCGTCATGATGGTAGCGGGATTCGAGTTCACCAGAATGACCTCCACGCCCTCTTCCTTCAGAGAACGGCATGCCTGCGTACCCGCATAGTCGAACTCCGCGGCCTGTCCGATGACGATGGGACCGGAACCGATCACCATCACACGTTTTACATTGGGATTCTTAGGCATCCTACATCTCCTCCTTCCCACAATGAGACTGCGCTCCACCTCGGATCATCTCAATAAATCTGTCAAACAGATAGCCGGAGTCCTGAGGACCGGGGCATGCCTCCGGGTGAAACTGCACCGTAAAAATGTTTTTACCGGTGTAGGAAAGTCCCTCGTTGGTACCGTCATTGACATTGACGAAGGCGGGCACCGCAATCTTCTCATCCAGCTTTTCCGTATCCACCACATAGCCGTGATTCTGGGAAGAAATGTAGACTCTGCCGGTGGCGAGATCTTTCACCGGATGGTTGCCGCCCCTGTGTCCGTATTTCATCTTGTAAGTGTCGGCTCCGTTTGCCAGCGCCATGAGCTGATGCCCCAGACAGATTGCAAAGATCGGAATATCCGTGTCATACAGCTTTTTGATCTCGGCGATGACAGCCACACACTCCTTGGGATCCCCCGGGCCGTTGGAGAGCATGATACCGTCAGGTCTGTCCGCAATGATCTCGCTCGCCGGAGCAAACGCCGGATAGACCGTCACATCACAGCCCCGCTCCGCCAAGGCGCGGGCAATGTTGGCCTTTGCCCCCAGATCCAACAGCGCAATCTTCAGCCCGGCGCCGTTTAGCCGCCTCACCAGCGCGGGTTTCGGCTCCCGCTCTCCCCGGGCATAGGCCTCCTTGTCGAAGCAGGCCTGTCCCGACAGAGGACCGTTCTGCGCAAGCTCCGTCGTTCCTTTGATCTGATATTTCTCCCTGCAGGTCACCCGCTCCACCACCTTGCCCGTGGTGTAGGCTTTCAGCCTCGGCTGAATTCGCGCCGGATCAAAATGCTCGTCCGTGGTAATCATACCGTTCATGGTGCCCTTCTCCCGCAAAATTCTGGTCAGGGCTCTGGTGTCGATCCCGGCGATACCCGGTACGTCATGTTCCTCCAAAAACTGTTGAATGGTCATATCACATCTAAAATTGCTGGGAATGCGGGAGAGCTCCCTCACGATGAGACCGTCCGGCCAAGGTCTCGAAGATTCCATGTCATCTTTGCAGATTCCGTAATTACCGATGAGCGGATAGGTCATACACACGGCCTGTCCCGCATAGGACGGGTCGGTTAGGACTTCCAGATAACCCGCCATGGACGTATTGAATACAATCTCACTGATAACCTCTCTGTCGGCGCCGATATGCGTTCCCGCAAACACGGTGCCGTCCTCCAAAATTAAAAATGCCTTCATGTGTACTCCTATCTGCCTGCTTGGACAGGCATTCCAGCCGAAAAGAGCCGGGTACCGACTAAAGCTGTCTTATGCTCAAATTGATTCATTATAACACAAAACAAAAAGGCGGGCAATATTAGCCCGCCGATTTTTTTGAAAATAGATTACACTTTTATGACTGAATATTTTTATTCCTCTGCTCCAGCTGCTCTCTTGCATTTGCAATCGCCAAAGACAATTTTTGTTCCAATAATTCTTTAGGCGGCATTTTGGTCAGATATTGGTCCACATGAATATTGCCATTATTCAGTTCCATCAGTTCTATTGTCTCCTGTGATTTTTCAGCACATAAAATAAGTGCAATGGGACTTTCCTCGCCTTCTGCCCGTTCATATTTTTCCAGCCATCGCAAATACAATTCTACTTGCCCCTTATCCTGTGGTTCAAACTCTCCTAATTTTAATTCTATAAGCACCAGTCTGCGTAGAGTTCTATGGTAGAAAAGTAAATCCATATAATAATCTTTCCCATCCAAAACAAAATGCTTCTGTCTTGCCATAAATGCAAAATCCGAACCCATTTCCAGAATAAATTTTTCTAACTCGAAGAGAATGGCATTTTCTAAATCTTTTTCGCTATAAGTATCTTTTAGTCCCAGGAAATCTAACATATAAGGATCTCTATAAAACATATCCAGAGACATTTTCCTATCGTTCCGCAATTTATCAATTTCGTTTTTTATAGTTTCCTCCGGCTTTTTCGATATGGCTGTACGCTCATATAACATAGACTTTTTACGCTCACGCAAAGTACGCACAGACCAACTCTCATTCATACACATAGTGGCATAAAATTCTCGCTTTAATTCATCTTGTATCGGCAATATCTCTACAAAATGCGACCATGTTAATTGTTGCGACAGTGTCGCAACTTTTTCAAAATCCGGAAATTCCTGATAAAACTTTATCATTCTTGATATTGATGTTTTATCAAATCCTGCTCCATATTCGTTTGCAAGTCTTATGCTAATTTCTTCGACAACGTGTTTCCCATATTCTGCTCTGTTTTCACCCATAAATTCTTGAGCTAATCTTTTTCCGATTCCCCAATAAAGTGAAATCATTGCATCATTTACAACAATTCTAACGTTGTTCTTCTTTTGACGAATTAACGCATTTATTTCCTCATAAATGCTGTCAATATTCTCCCGTAATACAATTTCATTATACATATATTACACCTGTCTCCCCAGAATTTGTGACGCTGCCTACAATATTCTTTTCATTAACACCGATTACCTCCAGCTATCTACCGCCTTATTGTAATACTCCATCAAAACCGGCTTGGTGAGACGATTGATTTCCACATCATCATCCATCTCATCCTTTCCGAACCGGAAAAGAGCCGATACATTTTCCCTTGTCAGATACCTTGTGTCCACATCAAAGTCCAAATCTTCCGCAAGTTCCCGCTTGCCCGCCATATTAAATCCCCAGTCCCCAAATGCGGGAACCTGCAGGTGATAGGCTTTTACATACAGGCCCTCGCTCTCGATGGTTTTGTGGATGCTCCAGAATGCTTTTGTCGCGTAATAGGGGCTGGTGGACTGCACCACCATCACGCCGGCCTCCTTCAGGCGGTTTTTGCACATCCGGTAAAATATATTGGAATACAGTTTATTCAGGGATTCACTGTTGGGATCCGGCAGATCCACAATGATCAGATCGTATTGTTCCTCGGAATCCTCCAGATACTCATACGCGTCCGTATTGTAGATAACCAGCTTGTCCGATTCCAGACTGTTTTGATTAATAGAAGTGATATTGGGGTTGGTGGAACAAATCCGGATCATCTCCGCATCCAGATCCACCAGATCAATCCTTTCCACCTCGTCATATTTCAGGACTTCGCGAACCGCCATCCCATCCCCGCCCCCCAAGATCAGCACATGCTTACGGCTGCTCAGCTCGCTCATGGGAATATGCACCAATGCTTCATGATAACGATACTCGTCGGCCGTGGAAAACTGGCAGTTCCCATCAATATAAAGTCTCACGTCATCCCGGTGCTTTGTGACCACGATTTTCTGATACTCCGTCTGTTCCATGTAAATAATCTGATCCCGGTACAGACCTCCCTCCACGCTCTCTGAGATGTTATCCGCAAACACAATCCCGACAATCATCCCTGATGCGATACCGACGGCAAGAACGCGATACAGCCAGATATGCGCCACCCGCTCGCCAAAGCGCTGCAAAATCAGGATGGCAGCGGTAATATTCAACAGCCCACAGAGAAAGGAAGTGGCAAAAAAGCCCAGCCGAGGCAGCAGAAGGAGCGGAAAAGCAATGGCTCCCAAAAGCCCCCCGATGTAATCAAAACTGAAGATAGAGGACAATGTCACAGACAAGTTCTTCTCGTCCTCTTCGATGATTCTCGTCATGATTGGGATTTCCGCCCCCGCGAGCATACCGATCAGTATGATTTCCAGATACATCACCACCGCATAATTGGAAATGTAAATATTGGACAGGAACAGCAGCAGGGAGCTTATGCCCCCCGCCACGCCAATGCTCAGCTCGATTGTCACAAAGACATTGAACAGATTTTTCTTGAAATATCTGGAGAGATAGGATCCGAATCCGAGTGCCGCCATATAAAGCCCGATGGTTATGGAATACTGCAGGGTGCTGTTCCCCAGAAGATAGGAACTCACCGCACTGATGATCAGCTCATAACACATGGAGCACCCTGATATAATCAGAGTGGTCAGCATCAGAAGCCTGTACTTCTTGCTCATAATGAATCCATTCCTTTCGCTTCACTCAGACCCAAAACAGATATGGCGTTTATTGGATCACACCGCTGACAATAAAAGCGATTCCCACGAAAATACCGAATATCATGATTCCCGCCGCCTCGTTCCTTTCCTTCAGCGCAACGCCGAAGTTAAACTTTCTGTTGACAAGATCCACGAGGAAATATGCCAGTATGAATGTGATGATGCCAATGCCCGCATAGAATACGGTGTCCAGCACTCCCTGCAGAAGCTCCATCGCTTCGCCGACTCCGTCGGAGATGATTGCGGAGCGGATCACAAAGCCAAGACCCGCATAGATTCCCGCGGACACCCAGCCCACCGCCTTGTTCCCCTCGTTGATTTCTTTCGGAAAATCCACCGGGATCGCAAGATCAATCAGCCAATACCCCAGCATCATCATAATCAGTCCCACACCGAAATACACCGCCGTCTCAATTAAAACTGTCACCATAATTTCTCTCCTTTTTTGATTACCGATTTTTACATTTATTTACCGCTGCTCAGCCCACCGCTCGACGATTGCCGGCTGTTGATGCTTGCCTGCCGGATGGAACTGGAATAGCTGTCAAAATAACCGTTTCCGATGTTGTGTATCGTTGTCCCGTTATACATGGAATAGGCCGACGGCGTACCCTTATAGGAAGAAGAATCCGCAGAGTATCCCGAACTGTAATAATGGCTTCGGTACCATGCCGTACCGGCGCTTGAGCTTCGGTAAGGGGCATTGTCCGACGTATAATTATATTTTCTGCTCGACACCTGAACGTATACTTTCTGTTCATCGTCCTCCGGATGATACACAAGGCAGTATTCCTTGTCAGTCAAAATGGCAATCTCTTCATTCGTCTTGTCGTCCTTCTGGGTCACCGATTCGGTATTCCCTTCAATGCCCTGAATAATGTCCATGGCGACCGCCTCCGTTGGCGCCTCCATATGGAAAGCATAGACTGTCGCCTTCTGATTCTGATTGCCCGACAGGGAAGTTTCATACACATATTCCTCGGATTCCTTCACATATTTGGCAATGCTCTTATTGGCGTTCAGACTTGCAAAAAAGGTGTTTCCCATGATCCATAAGGGTGGAAAAACAAAGGCAAAGATCACCCACGCAACCGCCAGATTAATTTGCTTTTTCGGCTCTTCGTATCCGGTCTCCACGATATCGCTTTTTTCGATATACTTACCCGTGGAAAATTCGGTTCCGTCGCTCCAGATCTCGACGGAAAGCGTGAGATCCTCCGACTCATCCTCGTATTCCACAAAGGAAGCTCTCTCCCCCGGATCCACATCCACGTCTCCGCCGGCGGAGCGGACCACCTGTGTCCCCTCGTCCACTTTATGCCATTCCGGGCCGATCCGTCCCTTGACATGGTTCGCAGGCCAAGAAATGGAATATTCGTCATAAACCTCATCACAGGAAAGCCAACATTCCCCTTTTGCCGTTTTTAGACGGTACTCCGTCCAAGGTTTGTTGGAATCCTGCGGATTTTCATACTGTATGTACCCGATTACCTTTCCCGATAAACCGTTTATATTGAGCAGCGTACCCACCCGATAAAACATATTCCGCCTCCTTCTCTATTCCTTGATATCGCGCCGTATAGTCTGAATCCGGATGCGCCCCGAGCCAAACAAATCCTTCAGCACCTGTGCAATCCCATCCGCCACCTCATCCTTACAGGAAAAAATATCGACTGCCGCATATTGGTATTCCGGCCATGTATGTATCGAAAAATGGGAAGTGGAGATGATGGCAAAATAAGTGATTCCAATCGGTTCAAATTTGTGAATACATTCTTCCACAATATGTGCGCCCACGTATTCGATCGCTTTACGCGCTGCCTCCCGCACCGCTTCCGTGTCGTCGATGATCTCCGAACAGTCATATAGATCTGCGATAATCTGTATTGCCATAATTGTGTTCTCTCTCCTCGCCGGTCAGTCCTTTCTGCCAAATAACTTGCCGGTCAGCTTGTGAAGCATCCCGTAATCGGACTTTGACACAGTTCTGTCCCCGCCGCATTTGGCACAACAGAAGACATCTGCACGGTTATAGGAACCGCAATACTCACACAGCCAATCCGGCGCATTTGTGGTTTTGGCCTTTTCCTCCTGCGTCAAAGTCGCCGCTTCCAGATCCTCCGGCAGATAAAAAATATTTTCAATCCCCCGGGACTTGCCGCACGACGTACAGGCATCAAATCTTGCCCTGATCCCTTTCTGCCCGCAATATGCGCAATCCCACAAGCCTTCTATTCTTCTCTCTTCCATCTGTCCCGCTCTGACCGCCGTCTGCAATCCGTTCCCTGCCGCCGACACTGTCCTTTCCACCGTTTATATATTTTGAACCGTTCACACAATCCAATCCTTCACTCATTGACAGTATATCTCTCCTGCTTTGTATCAGTCAAGCGTTTCATCTTCATTGGCTTTCAAGCTTGGCACAACCACCCGTCTGCCGTCGCAGCCCTTTGATCACCACGGCTCCCACGATGGCGGCCACAACTCCCACAGACACATTGCTCACCAACATCACGATCCCCACGCTCTCCGCCCCCAGCTCGGTAAATCGCTGCAAGGCCCACAACACGGGAATGCGGAAAACGAACACTCGGGAAAAGTTGATGGCTAACGTCAGCTTCGTCCTGCCCAGTCCGTAGAGCAGTGACATGACGGCCGAGTTGATCCCCAGCGTCACCGCTCCCAATGCCTCATATCGGTACACATCCATAATCATTCCGTGAAACACGGAATCCCCGCCGTCGAAAAGTCCGGCCAGCGGATCCAATAACAGCAGCGTCAATGTCATAAAAAAGGCGCCGATCATCAGATTCAGCACCAATACTCGCCAAAAAGCGCCTATAGCCCGCTCCGGCTTTCCCGCTCCCATGTTCTGGCTGATCACGGCCGCACCGCCCTCCTGAATCCCGTTCTGCGGATTGGTGTTAATGCCGCCCAGATTGTTGGATACCCCCAACGCGCCCACCGTCAATTCCCCGTACGCCACGCTCATGGCATTGACCACGGTCTTGCCGAAAGCAAAGGCCATCTTCTCCACCATCACAGGGAAAGACTGGCTCACCATGGGCCCCACCACCGCTCTGTTCAGAGTCACCGCCTTCAAGGAGAATCCGAACGCATTGTCGGAATCCCTGAGACTGCTGATCACACCGAGCATGGCAAGCAGCGCCTGTGAGATCAGAGAAGCCCAAGAGATCATCACCAAATCTCCCTCCAGTCCGTACACAAAGAAAGCGGTCAGCCCCAGCTTCACCGCAATCACCATGAAATTCAGATACATGATCTTCTTGGAATTGCCTCTGGCCCGCTCCACACAGATGTACACACCATTGAACACCTGCACCACAAGACACACCAACTCCACCCGAAAATATGCGCAGCCCTCCGCGATCAGCGCCTCGGGCGTCCCCGCCAACGCCAGAAATCTCTCCACAAAAGGGAAAATGCATAAAAGAATCGCCAGTCCTACCGCCACGCAGATGGCATAGAGGCTGCTGACCCTCCTCTTTACCATCCGGTAATCGCCCTCCCCGTAGGCACGGCTGATCTTGATCCCGGAGCCCACGGCAAGTCCCGCGCCAATAGAACTCAGGAAAATACTGATCTGAGACAGATACGCCACCGCGGACACGGACTGACTGCCGATATGCGATGCCATCATGGTATCCAGAATCTTAAAAAGCTGATTCAGGCTCTGATATAGGGCAAGCGGCAGCCCGACGGATAAAAGAACCTTCCACAGGCTGCCGCTCAAACTCTCTTCTCTGAAATTTGCATCTCTGCCGGTCAATTCGGCCTTCACATCCGCCATGTTTCACCTTAGTTTTTTACAATCAGCGTCTTATACCATTCCAATGCGTCCGTGTAGGCATGCTGAACCGCTTCAATGGAGAGATTCTGCAATACCATCTGTCTGGACACCTCCTGCCAGTTGGCGCACTCATACTGCAGCAGGAACTCATATACCGGCGCCAGCAGACCTTTCCGCTCGATCAAGGCATCTCTGATTTCTCCGTTTACCTTCATGAACTCCAGAGCCTCCTCCATGGGCTTCTCCAAAATCACATCCAACACGGAGAACAAACCCATGAGGAACAATTCGTCTTTCTGAATTGCCAGTCCATACGCACCCGCCAGATTCTCGGCAAATCTCGCCCGAAGCAGCGAAAGTCTGGTCACCTCGCTGGGCTTATCCGCATACAGCTGCCCTGCCACGGCCGTATTGATCCAGCGCTTCAATTCCTTCTGTCCCAGCATCGCCGCCGCATGGCGGATGCTCGCGATGCCGGAATTGACCGTCATGCGGTTGACCATGCCCAACAGCGATATGGTCAGAGCCGTGTCACGCCCGATAATATCCGCCGCATTCTGCAGATCAAAGTCCTCCCCGTTGACAATATTGAGCAGTTCAATATAGTTGAGCTTTAAAGGAGCTACCTTGTGGTCGCCTTTCGCCACAGGAAGACGATAGAAGCTTCCCTCGTAGAGACTGTAGCCACCCTCCTGTCTCAGCGACTCATAGATGCCCATATCGTCAATATTGCCTGCACAGAGCTTTATATTGGGGAAAAGCTTTCCGAAATAGATTTTTGCTTTATCGATGGCAATCTTGCGATTGTTCAGAAATACATAATCCATCAGGGACAAAACTTCCCGGTAATTCTCAAACTCCGCCACCGCCAGTTTGCGTATCGCAAGCTTATATCCTTTCTCCTTGAGCTCACGAAGCCGCTTGATATACATCTCGATGGGCGGAATCGTGTTGTCGATCAGAAAGACAATCCGTTCCGGCGCGGCGTCGCACTGGCTCTCCAGATCGGCAAAAACGGAAATATTGGTCACGGGAACAAAGACTTCCTTGTTGTCCGCCAAGGTCTCCAGTCCGACACTGCGGATCAGCTCCAGCCCTTCCACCTGAGCGGCGCCGTCATGCTGACCGGTGCCCTGCATGGCAGGATTCAACAGGAAGTTATTTTTCTGTGTAAAAATGGAGTATGCACTCACCGTCATCTTGTCATCAAAAAGCGGAATCAGAACTGCTAACATATACACACCTTCTCTCCACAAATCGTTATAAGGATCCCGGCGGACAGATTCCGAGAAAACAACTCTCTCAGAAAAAGTCCTGTCTGACTATGTTTATTATAACACGCCCTCAAGCATTTGTCAGCTTTAAAGTCCCAGCATCTCCCGCATATCATGAATCTCCCCGATAATATTGGCATTCAGATACAGCAGATTCTCCGGCCCCAGCGCCAACTCTACGATCTCCCGTCCAAGTGCCTCCAATTCCTCCTGCGACAGCTCTCTGTCATTGACAAATCCCAACGTGCGCATGTAGGAAAATCCCTGTTCTTTTAGATATTCGGTGATATCCATGACCAGATTGTACCAATTTGCCCCCATTTCCTCAATATTCTCAATATGAGGGGCAAAAAGCACTTGTGTGTGGCTTTCGCTTTTTTTCATAAACATTCTCTCCTATCTGAAATATTCCACGCCGGACTCAAAGATCTTCATATCCTGCTCACCATAGATATTCATGGCCACCGCGCTGTCTCGTCTCTCGGAATGTACCATCTTGCCAAGGCACCGTCCGTCGGGGGAAGTGATTCCCTCTATCGCACAGTAGGAACCGTTGATGTTATATTCCTCGTCCATACTCACATTGCCCTGAAAATCCGCATACTGCGTGGCCACCTGCCCGTTCGCAAACAGCTTCTCGATCCACTCCTTCGGAGCCACGAAACGACCCTCGCCGTGGGAAGCGGGATTACAGTAGGTCTCACCCAGCACCGCCTTCTGCAACCAAGGCGATTTGTTGGAGACCACCTTGGTGTAGGCCATCTTGGAGATATGGCGGTTGATGGTGTTGAAGGTCAGCGTGGGAGAGTCCGCCGTCTGCCCCACGATCTCGCCGTAAGGCACCAGTCCCAGCTTGATCAGCGCCTGAAAACCGTTACAGATTCCCAGCGCCAGACCGTCTCTCTCATCAAGAAGCTTCCTCACCGCCTCTTTCATCCGCTCGTTCTGGAAGGCGGTGGCAAAAAACTTTGCGCTGCCGTCCGGCTCGTCGCCCGCGGAAAATCCGCCGGGGAACATGATGATCTGCGCCTGCGCGATGGCTTTCTCATACTCCTCCACGGAAGCGCGGATATCCTGCGCGGTCAGATTCTTAAACACTTTGGTGATCACGTTTGCCCCCGCCCGCTCAAAAGCCTTCGCGGAATCGTACTCACAGTTGGTTCCGGGGAACACGGGGATAAACACCGTGGGTTTTGCAACTTTATGCTTACATAGATAAATGCTGTCTGCTCTGTAACATTTGCTGTCCACCGCATCGCGATTCAATACCGCTTTGGTGGGGAATACCTTCTCCAGCCGGGAGGTCCATGCGTCCAACGCCTCCTCCATGGCGATCTTCACATCCCCTGCGACAAATGCGGGCTCTTCAATCACCGTTCCGATCACCGTCACATCAAACGCGGAAGCGGTCAGCTCCGAAATCTTCTCCGGCAGCACCTCCGCCAGAATATCTCCCAAGGCATTGCCAAACAAGTCATTCCCCGTCGCACAGTCCGTGTCATATGTGATACCTTCCGCAATCTCTACTCCCAGCCTGTTGCCGAAAGCCATCTTGGAAAGGGCGGCAGCCACGCCTCTCGCATCCGCCGCATAGGCGGAAAGCACAGTCTTCTCCTCCATGAGGCCCAAGATATAATCATACATCTGCGCCACGTCATCGTACATGGGTATGTCGAAATCATCCTTCTCGATCCTAAAACGCACCAGCACGTTGCCCGGCTTTTTCAGTTCGGGAGTGACGATGTCTCCGCTCTTTGCCACATCCACCGCAAAAGATACCAGCGTGGGCGGCACGTCAATATCGTTAAAGGTGCCGGACATGCTGTCCTTGCCGCCGATGGAGGGCAGCCCGAAGCCGATCTGCGCGTCATACGCGCCCAGAAGCGCCGCAAACGGCTGGCTCCAACGCCCGGGATCACTTGTCATCCTGCGGAAATATTCCTGAAAAGTGAACCGAATCTTCTTGTAATCACCGCCGGAGGCCACGATCTTCGCCATAGACTCCACCACCGCGTAGATGGCGCCGTGGTAGGGGCTCCATGAGGACAGATACGGGTCAAAACCGTGGGCCATCATGGTGACGGTATCGGTCTTGCCGCGCAGCACAGGCAGTTTGGCAACCATGGCCTGTGTCTCCGTGAGCTGATATTGTCCGCCATAAGGCATCAACACACTCCACGCGCCGATGGAGGAATCGAACATCTCCACCAGACCCTTCTGGGAGCAGACATCCAGATCATCCACCAGTTCCAGCCACGCCTTCTTCACATCGGCTTTTTCCAG